>NZ_UQRQ01000024.1 GCF_900543425.1 uncultured Sanguibacteroides sp.
ACGATGCCAACCGTGCATTGATGGGGTCTAACATGATGCGTCAGGCTGTGCCTATTATTTGTCCGGAATCTCCGATCGTGGGTACCGGATTGGAGGCAAACCTGATTAAGGATTCCAGAACACAGATCGTTGCGGAAGGACCGGGAGTCGTAGATTATGTCGACGGTCGTAAGATAGTGATCAAATACGATCGTACGGAGGAAGAGGCTTATGTAAGTTTTGACAATGATACGAAAGAGTATTATTTGCCTAAATATAAACGTACGAACCAGAGTACGACCATGACCCTGAAACCTATCGTGAGAAAGGGGGATCGGGTAGAGGAAGGTCAGATATTAACGGAAGGATATTCTTCTGAAAAGGGAGAATTAGCCTTGGGACGCAACCTGAAAGTGGCCTTCATGCCGTGGAAAGGATATAACTATGAGGATGCTATCGTAATTTCGGAGAATATCGTGCGTAACGATGTGTTTACTTCTGTGCACGTGGACGAATATTCATTGGAAGTACGGGAAACCAAACGCGGTCTGGAAGAGTTGACCGCCGATATCCCGAACGTAAGTGAGGAAGCTACCCGTGACCTGGATGAAAACGGTATTATCCGTATAGGCGCTCGTATTAAACCGGGCGATATCATGATCGGTAAGATTACTCCGAAAGGAGAATCGGATCCGAGTCCGGAAGAGAAACTGTTACGGGCTATCTTCGGAGATAAGGCCGGAGATGTGAAAGATGCCTCCTTAAAAGCTTCTCCTTCATTGAGCGGGGTTATTATCGACAAGAAGTTGTACCAACGTACGGTAGGGGATCGTAAGTCTAAAGCTGCAGGAAAGAACCTGTTGGCTGAATTTGACGAGCAGTTCCAGCGTAAAGTAGGCGATTTAACTTCTCTGTTGATCGATAAGTTGTTCGAATTGGTGAACGGAAAGACCTCTCAAGGAGTGAAGAATTATCTGAACGAGGATATTGTTCCGAAAGGAGTGAAATTCTCTTATAAGATGCTCCAGAATATGAATTTCCTGCAGATCAATCCGAATAAATGGACGACCGATAAGCAGAAAAATGATATGATCCGCGACTTGTTGCATAATTATATCATCAAGTACAAGGAAATAGAGGGTCAGATCAAACGTAAGAAATATAATGCTACCGTCGGTGACGAGTTACCTTCTGGAATTATCAAGATGGCAAAAGTATACGTGGCTAAAAAACGTAAATTGCAGATCGGGGATAAGATGGCAGGACGTCACGGTAATAAAGGTATCGTATCCCGCGTGGTAAGGGTAGAGGATATGCCCTTCCTGGAAGACGGTACCCCGGTGGATATTTGTTTGAATCCGTTAGGTGTGCCTTCCCGTATGAACTTAGGACAGGTATTCGAAACCGTACTGGGTTGGGCCGGAAAGAAATTGGGCGTAAAATTTGCGACGCCGATTTTTGACGGAGCTACATTGGAAGAGATAAACGAATATACGGATAAGGCCGGATTGCCGAGAAACGGTACTACCTATCTGTACGACGGAGGAACCGGAGAGCGTTTTGACCAGCCTGCTACCGTGGGAGTGATCTATATGTTGAAGTTGGGTCACATGGTGGATGACAAGATGCATGCCCGTTCTATCGGACCGTATTCTTTAATTACTCAGCAGCCTCTTGGAGGTAAGGCTCAGTTCGGAGGACAACGTTTCGGAGAGATGGAGGTTTGGGCATTGGAAGCCTTCGGAGCTTCTCATATCTTACAGGAGATTCTGACGGTGAAGTCGGACGATGTAATGGGTAGAACCAAGACTTACGAACATATCGTGAAGGGAGAACCGTTACCTACACCGGGTATACCGGAATCCTTCAACGTGTTGTTACATGAGTTGAGAGGTTTGGGATTAAGCGTTAACTTGATATAATTTTTGATTTACGATTTCAGATTTGAGACGGGTTGCTTGCAATGAGATCTAAAATCTGAAATCTAAAATTCATAAATATGGCATTCAGAAAAGAGAATAAGACAAAAACTAGTTTTACAAAGATCGCTATTGGTTTGGCTTCTCCGGAAGAGATTCTGGAGCGTTCCAGTGGTGTGGTGTTAAAACCGGAGACCATAAACTATCGTACCTATAAACCTGAACGGGATGGTTTGTTCTGTGAACGAATCTTCGGGCCGGTGAAAGACTACGAATGTCATTGCGGTAAATACAAACGTATTCGCTATAAAGGAATCGTGTGCGACCGATGTGGTGTTGAGGTGACGGAGAAAAAGGTTCGTCGTGAGCGGATGGGGCATATCCAATTGGTTGTTCCCGTGGCACACATTTGGTATTTCAAATCATTGCCGAATAAGATCGGTTATCTGTTGGGATTGCCTTCCAAGAAATTGGATGCGGTGATTTATTACGAGAGATATGTCGTGGTAAACCCGGGTGTTATGGCCGAGTCCGGAATTAAAACGCTGGATTTCCTTACGGAAGAGGAGTACCTTGATATTTTAGATAAACTTCCGAATGAGAATCAATACTTGGATGACGATGATCCCAATAAGTTCATTGCCAAAATGGGTGCTGAGGCTATCTCCATGTTGTTGGAGCGTTTGGATTTGGATGATTTGTCTTACGAGTTAAGAAATAAGGCCAATACCGAGACGTCTCAACAGCGGAAAAACGAAGCTTTGAAACGTCTTCAGGTAGTAGAGGCATTCCGGGAAAGTAAAGATATTAATAAACCGGAATGGATGATTGTGAAGGTGGTTTCTGTGATTCCTCCCGAACTACGTCCGTTGGTTCCGCTGGACGGAGGTCGTTTTGCCACGTCCGATTTGAACGATTTGTACCGGAGAGTGATTATCCGTAACAATCGTTTGAAACGCTTAATTGAAATTAAGGCTCCGGATGTGATTTTACGGAATGAGAAACGTATGTTACAGGAAGCTGTCGACTCTTTGTTTGACAATTCCCGTAAATCCAATGCTGTAAAGATCGAAAACAACCGGCCGCTGAAATCTCTTTCCGACAGTTTGAAGGGTAAACAGGGACGTTTCCGTCAGAATTTGTTAGGAAAGCGTGTCGATTATTCGGCTCGTTCGGTTATTGTTGTGGGGCCCGATTTGAAGATGCACGAATGTGGTCTTCCCAAGGATATGGCGGCCGAACTTTATATGCCGTTCATTATCCGGAAATTGATTGAACGGGGTATCGTGAAAACGGTGAAGAGTGCCAAGAAGATCGTGGATCGCCGCGATCCGATCGTGTGGGATATTCTGGAAAATGTGTTGAAGGGTCATCCGGTATTGTTAAACCGTGCACCGACCCTGCACCGTTTGGGTATTCAGGCGTTCCAACCGAAACTGATCGAAGGAAAGGCTATCCGTTTGCATCCGTTGGCTTGTACCGGATTTAACGCCGACTTCGACGGTGACCAGATGGCTGTTCACTTGCCTTTGGGTAATGAAGCTATTCTGGAAGCTCAGATTTTGATGTTATGTTCCCATAATATATTGAATCCTGCTAACGGAGCCCCTATTACGGTTCCTTCCCAGGATATGGTATTGGGTTTATATTATATCACAAAACCGAGAAAAGGTGCCCGGGGAGAAGGATTGAAATTTTATTCTCCGGAGGAGGTTATTATCGCCTTTAACGAAAGAGCGGTAGATTTGCATGCAGAGATCAAAGTGAAGATCGATGATGTGGATCAAGAGGGGAATCCCATTCGTCATACGATAGATACTACCGTTGGACGGGTTTTATTAAACCAATATACTCCGAAGAATTACCCGTATATCAATACGTTGATTACGAAGAAAGCTTTACGCGATATCATCGGTGACGTGTTTAAGCGTTGCGGTGTGGATGTAACGGCTAAATTCTTGGACGATATTAAGGATTTGGGATACCGGAAAGCTTTTGAAGGAGGTTTGTCCTTTAACTTGGGAGACGTAATCATCCCGGATGAGAAACAATCTCTGTTGGAAGAAGGTTATAATCAAGTAGACGAGGTAATGGCAAACTATAATATGGGATTCATTACCAATAACGAACGTTATAATCAGATTATTGATATCTGGACACATGTGAACGCCAATTTGACGGCTACGTTGATGAAGCAGTTGGCTTCCGACGATCAGGGATTCAATTCCATTTATATGATGTTGGATTCAGGAGCCCGTGGTTCCCGCGAGCAGATTCGTCAGTTGGGTGGTATGCGTGGATTGATGGCTAAACCCCAGAAATCAGGAGCAACCGGTGGACAGATTATTGAGAACCCGATTTTGGCTAACTTTAAAGAGGGATTGTCCGTATTGGAGTACTTTATTTCTACCCACGGAGCCCGTAAAGGTTTGGCCGATACGGCGTTGAAGACGGCTGATGCCGGTTATTTAACCCGGCGTTTGGTCGATGTAGCCAATGATATTACGATCACGGAGGAGGACTGCGGTACATTGCGCGGTATTACCATATCGGCGATTAAGAATAACGAAGAGGTTGTTGCTTCTTTGTCCGAACGGATTTTAGGGCGTGTTTCCGTACATGATATTTATCATCCGAATACGGGTGAACTGATCGTTGCTTCTGGAGAGGAGATTACGGAAGTCATTGCCGATATTATCGAAAAGTCGCCGATTGAACGTGTAGAAGTTCGTTCCGTGTTGACTTGTGAAGCGAAAAAAGGAGTTTGTGCTAAATGTTACGGACGTAACCTGGCCACGAGCCGGATGGTAGAGAAAGGGGAGGCTGTCGGTGTTATTGCGGCACAATCCATTGGAGAGCCGGGTACACAGTTGACATTGAGAACATTCCACGTGGGAGGTACTGCCGGAAATATTTCCAGCGAGAACTCTTTGAAGGCAAAATACGAAGGTTACGTGGAGTTTGAAGAGTTACGTTCTGTAGAACATACCTTGGATAACGGAAGCGTATGTGATGTTGTGGTAGGACGTCTGACAGAATTACGTATTGTTGATAAAAATACGAATATCATATTAGTTTCTCATGCTATTCCTTACGGTGCGAAATTATTCGTGAAAGATGGCCAGGAAGTGAACAAGGGAGATTTACTTTGTGAGTGGGATCCGTTCAATGCATTGATCATCACCGAGTATGCCGGAACGATAGGATTGGAAAATCTGATCGAAGGAGAAACCTATAAGGAGGAGTCGGATGAAACTACCGGATTCCGGGAGATGATCATTATTGAATTCCGGGATAAGACAAAAGCTCCTGCTTTGTGTATTAAAGATGCGGGAGATAATGTTGTGAAGAGCTATAACTTGCCGGTAGGCGCTCACATCGTGGTGAAAGGGGGAGCGAAGGTAACCGCCGGTAGTACGATTGCCAAGATTCCGAGAGCTGTCGGTAAGGCGGGTGATATCACGGGAGGTCTTCCGCGTGTTACCGAGTTATTCGAAGCTCGTAATCCGTCGAATCCTGCTGTCGTATCGGAAATTGACGGAGAGGTGACCTATGGTAAGATCAAACGCGGTAATCGTGAGATTGTCGTTACTTCCAAGGCCGGAGAGGTGAAGAAGTATTTGGTTTCTTTGTCTAAACAGATATTGGTTCAGGAAAACGATTATGTTCGCGCAGGAACGCCGTTATCCGACGGAGCAATTACTCCGACCGATATATTGAATATCGAGGGACCGATAAAGGTACAGGAATATATCGTAAATGAGGTTCAGGATGTATACCGGATGCAGGGTGTGAAGATCAATGATAAGCATTTTGAGATCATTGTTCATCAGATGATGCGTAAGGTGTTGATTCAGGATGCCGGAGATACCAAGTTCCTGGAGAGCCAAATCGTGGATAAATCCGAATTTATGGAAGAGAACGATGCCATGTATGGTAAGAAGGTCGTTTTGGATCCGGGGGATTCGGACCGGGTAAAAGCGGGACAGATTATTACGGTACGTATGCTTCGGGATATCAATTCCCAGTTGAAACGTCGTGATATGAAAGTGGTAGAAGCTCGAGATGCTGTGCCTGCGACATCTGCGCAGGTGCTTCAAGGAATCACGAGGGCTGCTCTTCAAACTGCCAGCTTTATTTCGGCTGCTTCTTTCCAGGAGACCACTAAAGTATTGAATGAGGCGGCTATTCACGGGAAAGTAGATCCATTGGAGGGATTGAAAGAGAACGTGATTTGCGGTCACTTGATACCGGTTGGAACCGGAATGAAAGAGTTCAGAAGTTTGATCGTCGGTTCGAAAGCGGACTTCGAGAAAATTGAGAATAAATAAACAAGAGACCATCGGTTTTTCCGGTGGTCTTTTTTTTCCGGTTATTTGATGTTTGGGGTGTATAAGTTTTGATGGCCGGGCGATTAAAATTTCCGATAATCATTATCTTTGCTTAACATTAATTGTAAGAGAAATCATGGAAGAGAAAAAAAATCAGTTGGATATAGAATTAAGTCATGAAATAGCACAGGGAACCTATGCTAATTTGGCGATTATTTCCCATTCTAGTTCGGAGTTTATCGTGGATTTTATTCGGATCATGCCGGGAGTACCGAAAGCAGACGTAAAAAGTAGGATTATTCTTACGCCGGAGCATGCGAAACGTTTGATGTTAGCCCTTCAGGATAATGTCCGGAAATTTGAGCAAAGTTATGGTCGTATAAATATTCCTGAAGGAGAACCTATGGGGCCGATGTTTCCCATGGATGTGGAACCGAAGGGACAAGCTTAATTATTGATTAAAGGATTTTGTGGTTCTGTGATTGGGAATTTCGGATTTTTGATTGACGATTTTAAGATGGCAAGATCGGAATTGAATCAGATCCAATCTACAATTTACAATTAAACGGTTTTGGTGGCCAGAAGATTATAAATAACATCCGGGGACGGGTGCGATGGGTTATTCAGAAAGTACGCGACTTTCTGAATAATTTTTTTATGCTGCTTTGATAAGACTGCGTCCCAGCCAAACCAGAATAATACCCAAAATAATACTTAAGCCGAGATAAAGGGAGAAATAGAGCCAATGCCTATTCTGAATGAGTAAAAACATATCATCGGCAAAAGAGGAGAAGGTTGTGAATCCGCCGCAAAAACCGGTAATCAGAAAGACATTCATATTCGGTGAGATCAAATGGGCTTTTTCTGCTAACCCGAAAAAAATACCGATAACGAAACTACCGATAATATTTACGGCAAATGTACCCCAGGGGAAAGGAGAGGTTGTAACGAAATGACAGAATTTTCCCACTAAAAAACGCAGGCAGGTACCTATAAAGCCTCCTATTCCTGCAATAATCATCGCTTTAAACATAATTCCTAATTTTATTTGTTAGACATGTATTTATTTCGGCAATCGTTTGAAGACCATGGGACCGACAATGGCAGTAATCACTCCTCCCAGTATCAGGATACCGATGGCTACTAACAATACTAGCTTTCCTCCTCCCAGTTTCAGAAGGGGAGGAATGATGAAGGTGGCAATTATAGCCCCGAGTTTACCTAAAGCAGAAGCGATTCCTTCGCCGCTCGCTCTTGTCTGAAGGTCATAGATCCGACTGGGTAAAATAAATGTCATCATGTGTGGCCCGGCATTTAAAGCCACTTCAAAAAGCATGAATCCGATAAGGATTACCCAGGCGGGTAGATGATACATATATCCCAGCAGAACGACAAATAATCCTATGGCGCTTATGAAGAATCCTAAGGATTGATCCCTGATCGGGTTGATTTTGTTGATGAGGCTAATACCCAAGATGAATCCCGAGATAACGGCGAGGTTGATATATAGCGTAATCCTTAAAGCGTCGATCACCCGGTCGAAGGGAAGTGCATCAGGAGGGATGAATCCCAGCGATAGTAATAAGATCGGAGTGAATATTCCGATTCCATATACGCCCATTCCTTCGCACCCCCACGGGATTCCGCTTAAAATTATTTTTTTGATATTTCCCCGTACAAAAAGCTCTTTCCAAGAACTTTGGGGTTGGCTTCTGGTTTTGGATTTGTTCGCTAATTCACCGATGTAGACATCATTGCCTAAAAAGTAACGAACATTTTTTTCTGCTTCTTGAACCTTGCCGTGAATAGCTAACCATTCCGGGCTTTCTGCAAAATGTATGCGGGAAAGAAAAGCGGCTGCAGCGAAGATAGAAATGAAGAGAAAGAGTTTGTTCCATATCTCCGGATTACCCGTACTTTTCAGTAAATAATAGGCTACGATAATCATTAGTACGTTGCCGAGAGCCGAGGAGGCTTTGGATATTCCTAACATCTGTTTTTTCCATTTTTTAGGCATTATTTCCGATACGTAAGAGGGATCGAGGGCGTAGCCTCCTCCGATGCTGAATCCTATGATCAGTAAATTTATAGTCAGGACAAGAATTGATTGTGAGAAAAAAATCCATAGAGAGGCGAATAAAATGAGTAACGGGCACAACCGGAAAAAAAAGAGGTAGCCGTATTTATCACTAAGATGACCGAAAAACAGGGAACCGATGGTAATGCCTATTAAGCCTGACGAGAAGACAAAACCCTGTGCCCAGGATGAAAGTTCCGGATGATGAGTAATAGCTATGAGCGGTGCGATTACTCCGATAAGGATAGCCAATACTCCTCCAAAAAATTGTCCTGCCGATGCTATTATAAGTATGCGAATGTGTCCCCAACGAAGAGGCATAGTATCCATATTCACCATCTTGTCCGATGTTGTGTTTTCTGTCATATGATTCATTTTTCGATTTGAATATCATTGCATCTTTCTATCGTCACTATTGTACTTGTGACGATAGAAAGATGCGATGGAAGGATTTTTGAGAATTTATCCTGCCTGTAATGTTTTTTTGTCCAAATTTAGGTGAGGCCATAGGAATAACCAGGTGGCTACGCAAAATGGTCCGGTAAGTGTGGGTATCCCGAAAGGAGAAAACAGGGTATCCATACCGGCTTGAATAAATACGGTGGCGAAGATACCGATTAAACTCCATATGGCCGTTCTCCAATTTATCTGATAGAATGTGATACCCAGGGCAATTCCTGTCAGTACGGGGCTGAATCCGAACAACCCGTTGGCAATATCGGCGCCGTTGCATTGGTATAGAATAGCTGTACCCAATGCTAATGCTGAAGCGATTGCTGCCCAAATTGCCGCCCATTTATTGCTGATAGCCAGACCAATTAAAAAAAGTACTCCAGTTACCCACGAATTGATCAGGAAGACCTGACTAATCCCCGTTAACCAATAGATTACAAGATTCTGAAAGCTTGTGTCGAATGTTGACGAGAAATTACCCGGCAGTTCCGGCGTACTTAGGCCGGAATCCGGTAACCCGTGCATGATCCTGGCTGCCAATAAAATAAACCAGGTTGTTAAAACAAAAGGAAACGTGAAGGAACTGACCTTATAGGGTGCCAATAAATAGTTAAGACCTACCATAACCCAGGTCGTCATCGCCGAGAAGATGACTAAGGCTAACCACATCAAAGGAACATCTCCTAAAAATGTAGGCAGGGCACATCCTACAAGTACTCCATTAAATCCCCACAATCCGATCGATCCTTTTTCAACGGGATATTTTAATAAATACCCGGTGATCGTGGATACGACTGTCCCTACAACTGCTCCCCAGGCAACTGCCGGAGTCCCTGTCGCGTAGGACCCGTAAAATATTCCGGCCAGGAAAAATAAACCTGTCCAGGCATTACCTTGGAACATGACTTGTCCTACTCCTTTTAGTACCACTTTGATAAAACCAAAAGAAAAAATTCTTGGCATAGTAGCTTCTGTTTCCATAGTTTATTGGTGTTTAGTTATCTCCATACGAATTCGTCCGGTACAGGTCTGTTTTTAATCTGCATACGAACGGCAGAACAAAATTCCCGGATAAAGTGTTTTACAGGTTGTGTTTCTTTACTTAGTATCTTTAAAATTAATCCACTTTTTTCCGGCAGATGGGTTATTCCAACGGCGAGACCTTTGTATTTATCCAGAAAGGCCTCCGTGTTTTTATAAATTTGCTCTGCTTCTTTTTCCGGGGTTAATACCAGAACGTTGGCAAATATATCGTAGTCATGCATCATTCCGATACAGGAAATAGGATGTTCTTTTGGTGTTGTTACCAGTTTTTCCCGGAAAAGAGGTGTCCCATCCGGTCGGTGTGCCTGGGTACAGATGGATAGCAGGTCATATTCAAACAATTCTCCCTCCCCATAATATTTACGTCCACCCATGTAAATCTCTGAATAGAATAAGGTAGCGGAGGCATCTATTTCAATATCCGTATCCGTAATATAGCGACTGTTTCGGCAAGGAATAGTTGGTTCCGGTATATATTCCAGATAAGCATTCTCTTCCAGAATAAATGTTTGTTCTAATCCCGAGAAATTATAAACCATTTCGGCAATTTTTGTTGCAGCTCCGGTAGACAAATGGGCAAAAGCATCTTTACGAACGGTAAATTTGTTCACGTATCGATCCCCGTCGATATTGGGGCCTCCGGAGGATAATATATATACACAAGGCATCTCCGGCATACCTTCATCGAAATAGAGTTCTTGCTGGACGATTAAAGGAGCACGTCTATCCCAGTGACGCATAATGGATTTTCCGTTTTTATCGAGTTCAAATACGAGATCCAAAAGTCCGCACTTTCCCGGGGCTCCGACATGCATCGCCTTGGGTTCTGCCAAATAGGGCCGTAATTCCCGGTTTTGTGTGAATTCTCTCATATTTTTATCTCCTCCACTTCTTTTTGTGAAACACGATCGAAAAGAGCCATATTCCTTATTAATCCGATTAATTCTTTTATACCTTCTCCCGTCATGCAATTGGTAAAGACAAATGGTTTACCGGGACGCATGATTTCGGAATCCCGCCGCATAACTTCCAGATCGGCATGGACATAAGGAGCAAGATCCGTCTTATTGATTACCAGAATGTCGGAATAAGTTATTCCCGGCCCGTCTTTTCGCGGGATTTTATCTCCGGCAGCAACGTCAATAACGTAGATGAAAAAGTCTACTAACGCCGGACTGAAAGTTAAGGTTAAATTATCACCTCCCGATTCTATCAGGACGACATCACTATCCGGGAATTTTGCTTCCATCTCTTCCACGGCGGCAATATTCATGGAGGGGTCCTCGCGTACGGCGGTGTGGGGGCAAGCCCCTGTTTCTACACCGATGATGCGCTCTTCTGCCAAATAACCCTTAAGCATCTTACGAACATGTTTGGCATCTTCTGTCGTAACAATATCATTGGTAATGATTAAAACTTGTAATCCTAATTTTAATAGATATGGGGTCAGTGCCTCTATAAGTGCTGTTTTGCCTGATCCTACCGGGCCACCGACGCCGATTCTGCATGTATTACTCATATTGGTATATTTTAAATCGTTAGTTCATAAACATTCTCATTTTTCCTTTTTCATGTAATGAGGCCATAATGTCCATTTCAGGAGCAAATGTTCTCATGTCGTTAAATGTCATCTCCTTAATATCCTCATAATCTGAGGCTGCCATGGAGCAGAGTCGGTACAGGATGGTTTGTGTTTCGTAATGGGATACTTTAACACACCGTAAAGCCGCATTCAATATCATGTTGATGATTCCGTATTCGATGGAAGCAAAGAGGTCTTTTTCCTGTAATCTGTTCTGTTGAAAAAAGATAGCTTGTGCGATAGGGTATGTGCCGGGAACCTTTCGGTCATGTATATCTTTTAACCATTGATTCATGAGAGGAGCCTCGGTAATTTGAATACATATTTCGGCCATCTTTTTTCCCATGCGGGTAAGCATTAGGCGGGCTTCTGCATTCATTTTGCATCGTATGATCTGATGATCCGCCTCCTTTACAAGTTCGTAATCTTTGCTGGCGATACCCCGGAAAGCGATGAGGGCGGCAATGGCATCACTGTATACGGTTTGTAAAACAGCCGTGCGCGTATATTGTTCGAGGCTGTAGATATCGGATACGATATTTTCAAAAGCGGCTGTCTCTAATCCGTTGGAAAAAGAGAAGGTACCGACAGGGAATGCGGAATCCGAAAATTCAAGAAGTCGCATTAGTCTGGTAATTTCGTCAATCATAATATTGGATTTTCAATGTAAGACCTCATGAGAATGACCCGTATGTCCATGATCGTGTTCGTGATGATGGTGTGAAATTTCCTGGGTACTTCCCCCGAAAAGCTGGCGGATTTCATGAGGAGCCAGGAAAGGAATCACCTCTTTGCCGGGCTGAAATTCATAGGTTATGTCTTCAAAGTGATGGGTATCCATAACACTGGTCATGACCTTTTTATCCACTGTCAATGGAACATATAATTTATCTTTTTTCACGATTGCCGGCCAGTGTTGATTACCAATAGCATGACCGATTTCGATGCATTTGTGTATGATTTCTTCCGGTTTTTTCTGTGCAATTTTTTTCAAATCTATGACAAGGACAGGTTTAAGATCAATACGAATCACAACAGCACTGTTTGTCCCCGGATCATATTTCAGGATATCTCCGTTTTCTATTTGTGAATGACGTTTCAGGGCAACGGCATACTCCGTTCGATCGCTTTTAGCGATAAAGCGACTTTTTTGGGCTGTCCATTGATCCAGATCCAGGTAAATGATGCTACTGTTTTTTAATTTTTCTGCCCAGATCGGGTCAGATATCATGTTTCCGATAACTTCAGAGAATATTTGCATATAAATAGAGTTAGAGGAGGTTGCCTTAAAATTTAAGGCAACCTTACTGATTTTAAATTTAACTGAACCAATATAGTTGTGCCAACGAGAGCTTTTTGGCTGTCGGAACATAGGCACTCTTGCCGTCTACGAGTACTTCAAACGTTTCCGGATTAACATCGATTTTAGGCATATTTCCATTAAGCACCATATGATGTTTACTAAGTTGCCGACAACCGTGTACGGGATAAACGATTCTTTGAAGTCCGTATTTTTCCTTGATGCCTGCGTCATGAGAAGCCCGTGAGACAAAGGATACGCAACTATTAGGCATGGCGGAACCGAAGCTTCCGTACATCGGACGGTAATATACCGGCTGAGGAGTCGGTAATGAGGCATTCGGATCTCCCATAATGGCCCAGTTGATCATACCGCCTTTGAGAACTAATTTCGGTTTAGTGCCGAAGAATTGAGGTTCCCATAATACCAAGTCTGCTAATTTTCCTTTTTCGATAGATCCTAAGATGTCGGAAAATCCGTAGGTGATGGCAGGATTGATGGTCAATTTGGCAAGGTAACGTAATACCCGGAAATTGTCATTCTCTGCAGAATCTTCAGCAAGTTTACCTCTCACTTGTTTCATGTAGCTGGCCATTTGGAAAGCTCTCATAAAGTTTTCACCTACACGTCCCATGGCTTGCGAGTCGGAAGAGATCATAGAGATTACTCCCAAATCGTGAAGTACGTTCTCTGCCGCTTGTGTTTCGGGACGGACACGGCTTTCGGCAAAGGATACGTCAGATGGAATTTTGGGATTCAGGTTATGGCATACCATAATCATATCGAATAATTCTGCCTGAGAGTTAATGCCGAACGGTAAGGTCGGATTGGTCGAAGAAGGTAATACATTTGCCAGGGAGGCTACTTTCAGCAAGTCCGGCGCATGTCCTCCTCCGGCTCCTTCCGTGTGATACGTGTGGATCGTTCTACCGTCAATGGCGGCGATCGTATCTTCAACGAAACCGCTCTCGTTTAATGTATCGGTATGGATTGCTACTTGTACGTCAAATTCGTCGGCTACGCTCATGGTTGCCCGAATTGCCGCGGGTGTACTTCCCCAGTCTTCGTGAATCTTAAAGCCACAGGCTCCTGCCAGCATTTGTTCGACCAATGGGTGACGTACCGAGCAGTTTCCTTTTCCGAGAAATCCGTAATTTACGGGAAGACCGTCTATTGCCTGTAACATCCTTTTCATATTCCAGGTACCGGATGTAATTGTCGTCCCGTTTGTTCCGTCTGTCGGGCCGACACCGCCGCCGACAAGAGTTGTAACTCCATTACTTAAACAGTGATAGGCTTGTTGCGGGGCTATCATGTGTACATGGCCGTCAATAGCGGCTGCGGTCAGAATAAGATGTTCACCTGAAATCGCATCCGTGGCAGCTCCTGTTATTAACTCTGGAGTAACTCCCTGCATGATATTGGGATTTCCTGCTTTACCGATTCCGGCTATTTTACCGTCTTTGATGCCGACATCGGCTTTGATAATCCCCAATTTCGGATCGATAATCGTTACGTTTGTGATAACGAGATCGAGGGTGCCTCCCGCGGAAGTTAACGTGTTCGCTAATCCCATACCGTCCCGTAAGGTTTTTCCTCCTCCATAGATGACTTCGTCTCCGTAAACACAAAGGTCTTTTTCGATTTCCACGTAAAGATCCGTGTCGCCCAAACGGATTTTATCCCCTACAGTCGGGCCGTAAAGATCGTTATATTGTTGTCTTGTTATCTTTGCCATAATGCTTTATTTTTGAGGTTGTTTTTTTAAATTAGCTTCAGCCGTTGCTTCGTCAATAACCTTGAAGCCTAGCTTTTTAATGCATGCTGTTGCCATGATTCTCTTTGGATAATAAGTGGGAGAATCTTCGCTTCCGGTGTATCCCTGCACGAGCCCGTTAAAGCCCATTACATATTGTTTCCCGGAGTAAGCTACAACTTCTACCTCTTTTTCATCTCCGGGTTCGAAACGGACAGCCGTTGTTGCCGGAATGTTCAAATGGCATCCGAAGGCAGCAGCCCGGTCAAATTCCAGATAACGGTTAACCTCAAAGAAATGGAAATGAGAACCTACTTGAATAGGACGATCTCCTGTATTGTGTACAACTAATTTTGCCGTATATCTACCTTCATTGTATATGATGGGATCAGTAGATAAAATTTCTCCCCCGACGGGAACATACTGTTTAGGTGTGAATCCCGGAGTAATCTCTTTAGATGCTTCGGCACCGGTTTGTTTTTTGTCCTCCATGATTTTTTACTTGATAGGTTGATGAATACTAACCAGGCGGCTACCGTCAGTAAAAACCGCCTCTACCTGTATCAGAGAGATCATATCAGCAACTCCCTCCATTACATCGTCTTTCGTCAAAACTTTAGTGGAATCGGTCATGACCTCCTCTAACGTTTTTCCTTCCCTTGCTCCCTCCAAAGCTGCTGAACTAATGTAAGCTACAGCTTCCGGATAATTCAACTTAAGCCCCTTTTCTTTACGCCGTCCGGCAATAGCTCCAAGTGATAATAGCATTAGCTTATCAATTTCTTTTGGCGTTAAATGCATACTCTTTTACTTTTAGTGAATAAAATTGATTAAAACTCTCTGATTCATGAAGTTTGGACCTTGATGAATTCTGTGTATTCATATACGCCCGGGAAAAAGTCATGTTTCGAATATTAATAGAAATAAAGAAAAATATCGTTATAATTATTATACATTACCACAGGTAGTTGCCCGAACATTTGAAATCATATTCCGTATGAAAAAGGATAGTTGAACTAAAATTGTAATGAATATGAAGAGATTTATTTTAGTCCCGTTCCTATTGTTTATAGTGAATGTTTATGCTCGGGAAGAGGGGATTGATACGGTGTTGAATTTGAGAGAGGTTATTGTGACGGGCTCTCGGGCTGAACGTCCTTTAAGCCAAAGTCCCGGACGTATTGATATTATAACGCCGCTTGTGTTGAGGCATAGTCCGGCATTGAGTATCGATGATATCCTTTCCATGCTTTCCGGGGTGAATACGACTCGTTCCGACGGTATGAGTACGATGCACACGAATGTGAGCGTCAGGGGCTTGGCGGGAGATGAGCAGGGACGGACTTTGGTTCTCTTCGATGGAATTCCGATTAACACTTCGGATGAAGGATCTGTGAACTGGAATAGTCTTCCTATTGACAATATTGAACGGATTGAGGTTTTTAAGGGACCCGGTTCTTCATTATACGGGAATAATGCGATGGGGGGAGTAATCAATATTATAAGTAAAAAGGCCGAACGTCCTCTTCTTGTAAATGCATCGGCCTCTTACGGTTCATTGGCGACCTGGCTTTATCACCTGGGTATATCGAGTAAGGTCAGTGATCGGTTTTCAATCTTTGTTTCCGGATATTATAATAGAAGTAACGGGTTTAACAACGTTCCGGATAGTTTGCGAACGGACCCGGATTATAGTGTGGCCCGTTTTATGAAAGAAGGAGGTTTTTACGGTAAGATCCTATATGCCCCGTCAGAGTTGTTTAAGGTAGACTTGGCGTATGATCTCTATAAGGATAAACGGGGAGAAGGAGAAAAGATAAAAGCTCCGGATGGGGAGTACCGTCATTTTAATCATAATCGGGTTCAGGGGAGATTCTACGGAGAGAGAAAATCATTTTCCTATAATGTGGCTTTGTATTTCCAGAGGCAGGATTATTTTAAGTTGGACGAACGGATCAGCAAAGATGTTTATCAGCGTTTTGATGTGAAATCAGACCGGGACGATTGGGGGGCAATCATGCACGTGACTTTTTCCGGTAGAAATAACCATTTTAGTGTGGGTGCAGAATACAAGAACGGAAGTGTGGATGGAGGGGATTATTACGTGACTTCTACGGATAAAGTGTTGAACAAGGGTACTATGACTTTTGTTTCGGCTTTCGTGCAAGAAGAGCTTCTGTTTTTAAAAAATAAGTTTTGGCTACAAGTGGCTTTACGTTATGATAATGCTTATTTTCACAAAGGACGTTTTGAGGCAATAGGTGATAATGTGGCTGATTTTAACACGTATAACGGTGATCTGAAGAGTAATCGGTGGGAAAATTTTTCACCCCGTGTGGCTTTACGTTATAATCCCGTGGAACAGGTATCCGTTTATATCTCTTATTCAAAGGGATTTAGAGCTTCCATTTTGGATGACCTCTGTCGCTCCGGTTGGATGTGGGTAGGCCCTAAGATTGCTAATCCTGATTTGGGGCCGGAAAAATTGGATAATTATGAAGTCGGAGGGACATTTCGCTTCCTGAGAAATTTTTCCTTTTCTCCATCGTTATATTATGCCCGGGGAAAAGATTTTTTGTATTATATTGCTACCGGGGAAAAAATGTGGGGAATGAGAGATATCTACCAACGCCAGAATATATCCAAGGTTCATGTGAAAGGGTTGGAGATGGATTTGAATTATTCTTTGCCGGTAGGGTTACAAGTAAATTTAAATTATTCCTATAATGAGTCCAAGATAAAACAGTTCGATGAAAAGCCGGAGCTCAATGATAAAATATTAACTTATGCTCCTAAGCATCAGGTAAAAGGTACGGTTATGTGGACCGGGCGGATTGTAAATGCCACTGTCCGGGGGCGTTATAAGACCAAACAGTATACTACGGAAGACAATCAATCTTCCATTCCTGGATTTGCCGTCTGGGACGTACAGTTGTCAAAATGGTTTTTCGACCGCCGGATTTACGTGGGAGGGGAGGCAATAAATATTTTCAATAATCGTCATATGAACACAAAAGATTATATATCTGCCGGAAGACTGTTCAATCTTAAACTTGCCGTAAACCTGATGAAATGAACAAATTCATATGTTTTTTTTGTTTTTGTTTGCTGGCATCTTGTGGGGGAATATCGAAGGAGGGGAAAGGACATTTTCGTTCGTTTACGGATGCTTTGCAGCGTGAGGTTAAAGTCCCGGATACGGTAAGGAGAATTGTTTGTATCCGGGCTTCCGCTATTCGTTTAGTGACTTATGCCGGTGGAGTACCTTTCATTTGTGGTGTCGAGGAGCAGGAGACCAGGGACAATGAGTTCACGCATCTTTTCGCTCATCCGGAGTTGAGGGGAAAAGCAATTATCGGCCCCTCCATGGGAGGTGATTCCGAACTGATCATGGGGGTGGAGCCCGATGTGATTTTTATGTCGACTACTACCGTCGGAGATGCAGATGCCTTGCAAAAACGTACCGGAATACCCGTGTTTACAATTGAATATGGGGATATGGGGAAAAAACGGGATGTTTTTTATCATTCGCTTCGCTTGATTGGAGAGGTGCTCCGGACTGAGAAGCAGGTAGATTCGTTGATTTGTTTCGTGGATCGACAGATAGAAGAACTCCGACAAAGAACAAAGGAGGTCGACAAGTCCAAGAGAGTATATGTCGGAGCAATTTCATACAAGGGGCAGAAAGGAATTACTTCGACGGATCCTTACTATGCTGCGTTTGACTTCTTAGGTGTTTATAATGTCGCTTCTCAAATTGATTCGGCTTATGTTTCCCCTATTACCGGAACATATATTGATTGGGAGCAATTGGCGGACTGGGATCCCGAAGTGATATTCCTGGATGTATCGGGCTGGCCTTTGGTTCAGGAAGATTTTAATAGCCGGAAGGGGATAAACCATTTACTTACGGCATATCGGAACAGACAAATCTATATGTTATGGCCTTATAATAATAGTCACACCAATTTTGAAGTGATGTTGATTAATGCCTGGTACGTGGGAAAGGTACTTTTCCCTGATCAATTTGAAGATATTTCCATCACCGATAAATCGAATGAGATTTTAATCCGTTTCGTGGGACAACCCGTTGATACGGTTTTGCGTAGATACTGGGGAGATTATAAGAATGTATTCGAGGGAGAATGATGAATCCAGATGTTTTAATACAATACAAGAGATACCGGAACAGGAATAAGCGATTTATCTTTTTCCTGTTCATTTTGTTGATCCTTATCGGGGGAATATCCATGATTGCCGGAGCTCACCGGATAGGGTGGGAGGATATTATTGCTTTATTACGGGGAGAAGGGACTGCGCTCAACCGGCAGATTTTGATTCATATCCGTTTACCGAGAATCTTAGCGGCTATTATTACCGGAGTTATTCTTTCCATGTCGGGAGCGATCATGCAAATTTTGTTGAGAAATCCTTTAGCATCCCCTTATACTTTGGGAATATCGAATGCCGCAGCTTTCGGGGCTTCTTTCGGCATCGTATTCTTGGGGGCGGGTAGTGAAATTGTCCGTTCTTCGGATTTATTTATGATCAATAATCCTTATACCATTACCTTTTCGGCTTTTTTGGGAAGTCTTGTGGGATTGGCTATTATTTTGCTTTTGGCGCAGGTGAAACGATCGTCGGTCGAAACGATCATTCTTTCAGGTGTTATCATTAATTCTTTGTTTGGTGCCGGTATTGCCGTAATGCAATACGTGGCAAACAATGTTCAACTGGCTTCTATTGTTTTTTGGAGCTTCGGGGATTTGGGAAGAGGGGATTGGTATAAATTGGTTTTTATGATTGTAGCTTTGATTCCGGCTCTTTTTTATTTTTATTTGAAACGGTGGGATTATAAGGTATTGCGATCCGGGGACGATTATGCCAGGAGTATGGGCGTTCATCCCCAAAGAGTCCGGATTATTGGACTTGTAATCACTTCTTTATGTACGGCTGTCGCTGTTTCGTTTTTCGGGGTTATTGCTTTTGTGGGGCTTGTTGTTCCTCATATCGTGAGGAAATGTATAGGTAATAATGAGGAGTTCCTGATTACGGGATCTGCCGTATTCGGGGGGATGTTTTTGTTGCTCTGCGATACGGTAGCCCGTACGGTTATTTCTCCTGTTATTTTGCCGGTGGGGATATTAACCTCGTTCTTGGGGGTTCCTTTATTTCTATTTCTTTTAATCCGGAGGAGGGTATCATGCGAATAAGGACAAAGAATATATCCTTTCATTATAATGGAGTCCAGGCATTGAGGAATGTGACTTTTGAAATGGATTCGGGAGATATGATTGCTATTATCGGTCAGAATGGATCGGGTAAGAGTACTTTGTTGAAATGCTTGAACCGGATACTGAAAATAGACGAAGGCGAGATAGAGATCGGAGATCAGTCTTTATCACGGATTTCATCCGGTGAATTGTCCCGGTTCATGGCCTATATTCCTCAATCCGAGGAGATAACGGTTGGTATAAATGTTTTCGATACGGTGTTGTTAGGGAGAAAACCCTATATCAAGGGGAGTCCGTCTCCCGATGATTTGAAAATAGTTGCCGGTCTACTTTCCCGGTTGGAATTGGAATCCATTGCTATGAGGACTATGAATACATTGAGCGGAGGACAACAACAGCAGGTATTTATTGCTAGGGCATTGGCTCAACAACCTTCCATCTTATTGCTGGATGAACCTATTGCCAATCTGGATATTAATCATCAGATGAAAGTGATGAAACTTTTGCAGCAATTATCGACGGAAGGAATTACCGTTGTTATTACCATTCACGATGTGAATATGGCAGCCCGATTTTGTAATAAAGCCCTGATGCTGAAACAGGGTGCCGTTTTTGCCTTCGGCTCCAAGTCCGTGTATACGCCGAAAAATATTGAAAATTTATATGATATTCAGGTAGAGGTGTTTCATCATAAGGATTGTATTTGTATTATCCCTCAAAATAGTTAGTTATGTCAAATTTATTAATGTTTATATTTATGATTGTGTTACAACCTGTTGGTTACGTGCATAACGAATGCACGACAGAGCAAGCTCCGGAACGGATAAAGCAGGAATCTTCCGTCATTGAGATTCTTCCGTTATATGAAGAGGGCTTACGGGAAATCGAAACCTGCCGTTACCTGGATATTGTTTTTTATTTTCATCAAAATGATACGGTTCATTTGACTGGTAGAATCCGTACGGGGGAGGTAAAGGGTGTTTTTGCAAGTCGTTCTCCTAATCGTCCGAACCATTTGGGGATAACGACGGTGAAGCTTATAAGGCGTGAAGGGAATAAATTGTATATAGAGGGAATTGATGCTTTAGACGGATCTCCTGTAGTGGATATCAAGTCTTGTGATACTTCTGTTTATGATCAGGAAAATATACATAAGACAATACGGGTTGATTCTCCGCGTATAGATATTGTCCGTCATATTATGAGTAATAATTTGGAAGAATTACTTTTGAAATCGGCTCAATTGCACGGGCATATTTGTCCCGGATTGGCACTCGGGGTTATGGGAGCGACAAGGGTTATGCAGGAATTATATGATCAGGAGCAGGACATCGGTCATTATACGTTGACAGCCGGAATGGAAAATTGTTTGGTAGATGGATTTATGTTTGTTACAGGTTGCACTCCGGGAACACGTCGTTTTAAAACGGGAGATAAAAATGATTTATGTTTCTATTTAAAGGATGAATCCGGGAAAGGCTGGAAAATAAAACTCAAGGAATCGAATCGGGATTATATGAAAAAACATATTCCGGAATCACTTTCTCCCGCGGAGAAAGCTTTTGCTGTTTTTGGTCTCGATTTTAATGAACTTTTTGAAATAGAATCGGTCGACAATTAGGCAGATTCTGCCATTCAGGGATATAATGATTAGGTGATTTCGGATTTTAGATTTAAAGATGGCAAGATCAGAATTGAATCATAAATCGTAAATCAATTTACAATCAGGTGATTAATGGATTTTGTGATTCCGTGATTGACGATTGAGGTTTGGAGAAGCGGGGATAAAAACGAAGGGGCATAAATCGTGAATGGCGAGTGTCGTGTCCGGGTTTCGGAACGGTCACCCGACGGTTTGTCCGAGCGTTGCGAGTCCCGGAGGACAGTGAACGAAAAACGTGTACACGACCGACTGAAACGTCAAAGTCCCGGAGGGTTTATCCCGGTAATCAAAGGATTTTGTAGTTTAGAGATTGGTTGATTGCCGATTTAAAGATGGCAAAACGTTTATGGCAAAATCACATAATTGCTAAAATAAATGTTTAGAGCCATTTTTTTCTTTTGAAGAAGAAAAGCATGATGATCGTAACAACGATCATGATTCCCCAAAGAACGAAATAGGCATAACGGTATCGTAATTCCGGCATATAGTTGAAATTCATTCCGTAAATCCCGGCAATAAAGGTAAGGGGAATAAAGATGGCAGAAAATATGGTTAATACCTTCATAACATCGTTTACTTTATTGCTGATGGTTGTTTGGTAGAGATTCAGCAGGTCGGAGGTCATTGTGTAGTATATCTCAATGGCTTCCTGTACTTGGACAACCAGATCGTCCAAGTCATGTAGGTAGGAGTAAGTACGTTTGTCGATCAGAGAGGAGTCACAGCTGGTAAAACGGGTCATGAGTTCCTTGACGGGACGTACGTTTTTCCGAATATAGGAGAGTTCGGTTCTGAAATGATAAATTTCTTCTGCATTCTGGATTTCCGAGGAAAAAAGTCTTTTTTCCTGTTCCTCGATGGCAGCTCCGAGTTTTTCGACATTAATGATATAGTTGTCTACCAAGGTATCCAATAGAGCATAACAAAGGTAATCCGGACCGAAGTTTCGAATCCGGCTTTGAGTATCGTATAACCGTTTTTTCACGGCTTTAAAATAGTCGGTTTCCGTCTCTTGTATGGTAAGTAGGTAATGGTCTCCCACGATCATAGAAATTTGTTCCATATGTACGGCATGGTCTTCCTCCCCGATATAGAACGATTTAATAATGATATAGAGATGGTCTGTTTCTTCGCTGAAGCGAGGGCGTTGATCCGTGTTCAAGATATCTTCCAGAATCAAAGGAGAGATGGTGAAAGCTTTCCCCAAATCGGCGATCAATTGAGTATTATGCAGACCGCTGATTCCTATCCACGTCATGTGATCGTTAGATATACTCTCTTTGATTTTCTCTATGTTTTCAGGGAAATACTCTTTTAATCCTTCAGGAGTATATTGTAATACCTGAATAGAATTTCGATCCATTTTCTGTTTTCCGATAAAAATCAGCGAACCCGGAGCTGCTCCTTGTGCCTTTTTACGATCTTTGAGGAAACGTGCCATCTCGTTAGAGTTAAGAAGTTAGTTATGCAAAGATACGTAAAAAACGTTAGATAGGGTTCATTGTTTTACCATGCGACTCCGTAAATCTTAATAAACCGGCTTCACAAAATGAATCCATAATACGATAGATAATCGAAACCATAATGTCGGGGTGAGGGAGCTTTATCTTTGCCGTTATTTTGTCAATCGAGTTAAGGCAACGCTCTTGCATCATTTTGTAAACGGCTATACGTTGAAATGTTACCTTTCCTGCTGCACTTATCTTTATTTCTCAACAATCCTTCCTATAAATTGAATGACAATGATTTGCAATAAATTGTTGTTTGTTCCAACATGTGGTATTTAGAAGTAAAATAATGAACGTAAGATTATAAAATAAGATCTTGGATTTTATTTATACTGTTTGAAGAATATATTTGTTTTATATCGTAAGAACAAAGGGGGAAAAAATGTTTAATTGAAACAAGAAACGATTAGAAAAATGACGTGAAAACAGGTCTTGTTTAGATTGTTTTTATTTTATTTCTGCTGAAGAACATGTTTTTAAACAAGTTTATAATTGATTGTCAACATTATATCTCACGAGAAAAAAATCCTGATACAAACTTGTTTAGATATAAGTATTGGCTACCTTTACGCATGTTTTACAACATAAAATGTGGGGTTAAACGCGTATTTTTTAATGTAATAAATAAATATAAGTAACTAAGTCATGGGTGAAAAGACAAAAGTTATCGAAAAGAGTAATATTGTTATTCGTTTCTCCGGGGACTCGGGAGATGGAATGCAATTAACCGGTCAGCAATTCTCAGATGCTGCCGCTTTATTTGGAAACGGTGTATCGACGTTTCCTGATTATCCAGCTGAAATTCGCGCTCCGCAAGGAACGGTAGGTGGTGTTTCCGGCTTTCAGGTACATATTGGAGATAATCCGGTAAAAACTCCGGGAGATTTTGCCGATGTATTGGTAGCCATGAATCCGGCTGCCTTAAAAGCAAACTTACGTTGGGCTAAAAAAGGCGCTACGATCATTGTGAATTTGGATACGTTTAACGAAAAGAATATCGAGAAGGCGGGTTATCAGATGAATCCGTTGGAAGATGCTCTGTTACAAGATTATAATGTTGTTCCGGTTCGGGTAACTACCCTAACCGAAGAGGCTTTGAAAGATAGCGGCTTGGATCAAAAATCCATCGTGAAATGTAAGAATATGTTTGCGTTGGGTATGATTTATTGGATGTTTGACCGTTCCGTCGAACATACGGTTGCTTTTATTAATCAAAAGTTCGGGAAAAAACCGGAAATTGCCGCTGCCAATAAAAAAGTATTGGAAGCCGGATTCAATTATGCCGGAAATGTACATGCATTGGCAACTCATTTTAATGTAGCTCCCGCCGAGATCGAAAAAGGACGTTATCGGACCATTACCGGTAATAAGGCAACGGCTTGGGGACTTTTGGCTGCGGCAGAGAAAGCCGGACTTCCGTTATTCTGTGGTTCTTATCCTATTACTCCGGCTACTGATATCCTTCAGGAGTTAGCATTAAGAAGGGATCTCGGGGCTAAAACTTATCAGGCAGAGGATGAGATTGCCGGTATTTGTACGTCAATCGGGGCGAGTTACGTGGGGAATTTTGCCGTGACGACGACCTCCGGTCCCGGTCTGGCCTTGAAGAGTGAAGCTGCCGGTTTGGCCGTGATGGCTGAATTGCCTTTGGTTATTGTCGATGTACAGCGGGGAGGTCCATCTACAGGTCTTCCCACGAAAACCGAACAATCCGATTTATTGCAAGCTCTTTACGGAAGAAACGGGGAGTGTCCTATGCCTGTCGTGGCTGCCAGTACACCGGGAAATTGTTTCGATTTTGCTTTTATGGCAGGTAAAATTGCCATTGAACATATGACTCCTGTCATCCTGTTAACGGACGGTTATTTGGGAAATGGCGCTCAGCCTTGGAGAATTCCGGACTTGAACGCGTATCCTTCAATTACTCCGAGACGGGCCAAGGAGGGAGATGATTATAAGCCATATGCGCGTGATCCGGAAACTTTGGCCAGAACATGGGCTGTTCCGGGAACAAAAGGATTAGAACACCGTATCGGTGGTTTGGAAAAAGTAAATATAACCGGAGAGATTAGTTACGTGCCGGAGAACCATCAGGTGATGACGGATTTACGTGCTGCAAAAGTAGCTAAGATTGCCGATTATATTCCTGATCAGGAGATTGTTGGAAACCAAAACGGTGGTGAATTGTTGATTGTCGGTTGGGGGGGAACATACGGACATCTTTTATCTACGGTTAACGAGTTGAGAAAAGAGGGTAAGGATGTTAGTTTGGCTCACTTCAATTACATCAATCCGCTTCCGAAAAATACGGAAGAGGTATTGTCCAAGTTTAAGAAAATATTGGTTTGTGAATTGAACTTGGGGCAGTTTGCACAATATTTACGGGGTAAATATCCTCACTTTACTTATTATCAATATAATAAAGTTGCCGGATTACCCTTTACGGTGACAGAGTTAAAAGAAAAAGTATTTGAATTATTATCGAAATAATCATGGCACAATATACAGCAAAAGATTTTAAGAGTAATCAGGAAATCCGGTGGTGTCCGGGTTGTGGTGACCACGGGATTATTAATGCCGTACAAAAGGCGATGGCGGAATTGGGATATCCGAAAGAATCATGGGCTGTCATATCCGGTATCGGTTGTTCTTCCCGTTTCCCTTATTATATGAATACGTTCGGTTTCCATACGATTCATGGACGTGCAGCTGCTATTGCTTCAGGAGCAAAAAGCGCTAATCCGAATATCAATATTCTGCAAGTTTCCGGTGACGGTGACGCATTGGCTATCGGAGGTAATCACTTTATTCATTCTATTCGTAGAAATATCGATATTACCACGTTGGTTTTTAATAATGAGATTTACGGGCTGACCAAAGGACAATATTCGCCGACAACCAAACTGGGAACGAAGACGAAGACCTCTCCTTACGGAACGATCGAAACTCCGTTTAGTCCGGGAGAATTGGTTATCGGAGCTCAAGGTAAATTCTTTGCCCGTTCGCTGGATATAAATATCAACCTGACTGCAGAAGTAATTGAAGCCGGAGTTCGGCATAAGGGTACTTCTGTTATCGAGATTTTGCAGAACTGTGTGATTTTTGCCGATGGTGTTCATTCTGCCATTACAGATAAGGAATACAAGGAAGATCGCCAGCTGATATTGAGACATGGAGAACCGATGATTTTTGGTAAAAACCGGGACAAAGGGCTTATGTTGGCCAACACCGGGTTGAAGGTGGTTGAGATTGGAAAAGATGGAATTACGGAAGCAGATATTCTGGTACATGATGCTCATTGTCTGAATCCTTCTATTCATTGGATGCTGGTACATATGAAAGCTCCTGAATATCCTGTCGCCTTAGGTGTTATCCGGGATGTAGAAGGAGAGACCTATAATGATGCATTGGAGGCCCAGATTGAAGAGGTTAAATCAAAATCCAAGATCCGTTCGGTTACCGATTTGTTGAATAGCGGTGATACCTGGGAAGTAAAATAATTGAGATAAAACCATTAAAAAAAGCGCTGCTGATTTTTTCAACAGCGCTTTTTAATTGTAAATTGATTTAGGGTTCAATTTTGATCTTATCACCTTTAAGTGTCAATCTAAAATCCGCAATTGCAAATCTTTTTAATCTCTGAATCTACAATTTGCAATCGTCAATGGGGATAACTCCTTCGGGGGCGGGACGTTCTCGTCGGTCGTGTAAACGGTTTTCGTTCACTGTCTTCCGGGACTCGCTACGCTCAAACAGTCCGTCGTCCGGTCGTTCCGAAACCCGAACCCGACGCTCGCCGTTCACTGTTTATGCCCCTTTGTTTTTATCCCCGCTTCTCCAATCCGCAACCGTCAATCACTTAATCACCGAATCCCTACGTCTCTAATTTTTTTAATTCTTTTCATTTACTATTATTGATTGATTTTCCTTTTTGTCTGGTGATGTTCTAATTTTTCAGCAGAAATTAGTAATTTTGTTGAGGAAACGGATTTCCATGTTAATTAATATAATAATTATGCTGATTCAGATTTTGTTGGGGATTACTCTGCCGTTGAATAATCCGGTGTTGATTTTTTCTGTGATTTTGTTTATTATTTTGCTGGCGCCTATTCTGTTGCATCGGTTAAAAATTCCTGATTTGATCGGTTTGATTCTTGCCGGGGCTTTAATCGGTCCCAACGGACTTCATATTATGGATAGGGATAGCAGTATTATCCTTTTTGGAACGGTGGGGTTACTGTATATCATGTTTATGGCCGGACTGGAGATCGATATGGCTGATTTTAAGAAAAACAGCGTCCGTGGCTTAACTTTTGGTTTATACACTTTTTTAATTCCCATGTTGATGGGTACGGCTGCCGGCGTTTATTTGCTGGATTTTTCTTATCCGACGTCGATTTTGTTGGCGAGTATGTTTGCCTCTCATACGTTAATTACTTACCCGATCGTGAGTAAATACGGTGTGACTAAAAACCGGGCAGTAAACGTGACAATAGGGGCAACTATTGTTACTTGTATTTTGGCGTTGTTGGTATTGGCTATCATCGTCGGGATGTCTAATGGAGTCCTTTCTCATGAATTTTGGATTCGGTTGAGTGTTTCTACGATACTTTTTGCTGCTGTCGTAATTTTTATTTTTCCCATTGTGGGGCGTTGGTTTTTTAAGCGTTATGATGATAAAATCGGACAATATATTTTTATTTTAGGATTGGTTTTTCTTGCTTCGTTCTTGGCGGAGGCTGCCGGATTGGAGGCTATTATCGGGGCGTTCTTAGCCGGATTGGCATTGAATAATCTGATACCTAACACTTCGGCCCTGATGAATCGAATCGAATTTGTGGGGAATGCTTTTTTTATTCCTATTTTCCTGATAGGAGTGGGAATGTTGGTCGATTTTCATGTGTTTGTGGCAGATTGGACGACGATCTGGGTTGCTGCGGTTATGGTTGTAGTGGCAACACTCGCCAAATACGTATCCGCTTGGCTCGCCTATAAAAGTTTTCGTTATACAAAATCGGAATTCACCTTGATGTTCGGATTAACGAATGCACAGGCTGCTGCAACGTTGGCTGCCGTATTGGTGGGATACCAGGTTGTTATAGGGACGGATGTAAACGGGGAGCCGATTCGTTTGTTGAACGAGAGTGTATTGAACGGTACGATTGTGATGATATTGGTAACTTGTATCATTGCTTCTTTTGCTACCCAGAAAGGCGCACGGGAGGTGGCTCTGGCAGACTTGGCAGAAGAAGAAATAGTGGATAGTGATGATACGGAAGATCGTATTTTGATCCCTTTGAGTAATATTGAAAACGTGGAAGAGTTGATCAATCTGGGGGTTACTGTAAAATCAAAAAAGGGAAAAGCATCTTTGACGGCTTTAAGTATTATTCAATCGGATAATGTAGATACCTCGGCTGAAAAACGATCGAATCTATTATTGGAAAAGGCCACGAAAACTGCTGCAGCTACGGATAATTTGTTGACAACCTTATTGCGTTATGATTATGATGTGGCTAACGGTATTAAAAATGCCGTGAAGGAACATAAGATTACGGATATTGTTTTAGGACTTCGCAAAGAGGGACAAATTTCGGATACTTTTTTAGGTAATCTGACGGATAGAGTGCTGAGTAAATGTGCGACAACGACTTTTGTCTATCGTCCTTCTCAACCTTTTTCTACTTTGAAACGTTGTATTGTAGTTATACCTTTTCACGCGGAACGAGAGATCGGTTTCCCCTATTGGCTGGTCAGGATATGGAATATCGGAAAGAATACGGGAAATAAAATGGTGTTTTATGCTTCTTCTTCCGTTCTTTCCGTTTTAAAAGAAACCCATGCGAAGCACCCGATCGATGCTGTTTTCAACGAGTTCGATAATTGGGATGATTTTTTGATTATATCCCGGGATATAAAAGATAACGATGCGTTAGTGATCGTCATGAGCCGGAAAAATTATCCTTCTTATACTAAGAGTATGACACAGGTTCCGACCTATCTTAATAAATATTTTTTTCAGAATAATTGTATTTTGGTCTACCCTATGCAGATTGGAATTGGAGAACAGGAAGTGGGCGTATTCAAGAGTATTCCTCATGCAGAACCTTTCGAGAGCCTGGAAGATATGGGGAAGGTATTGGGAAAACTATTCAAAAAAAATAAATAATCTTGAGAGAGACGTTGTTTAATCCGATTCTTCCTTATTGGGCATCCCTATATTCTTGGGGACTCATTCCGGTGTGGCGTTTGAAATATTTGCCGAAATAGGAGAGATTGGGGAAATTCAGGGAAGAAGCAATCTCCTTTATTTTAGAACGTGTGGATTTTAGTTGAGCTTTGGCATCTATAATAACCATTTCGGCAATAATACTCGATACGGTTTGACCGCAGACCTGGCGGATAGTCGTGCTCAGATGTTGCGGGCTGAGGTTTTGGCTTTCGGCGTAGAAGACCACACCACGTTCTTTTGTATAGTTTTCTTTTAAGAGATGCAGAAATTCTTTGTAAATTTCTTCCGAACGGGATAATATTTTATTTTCTGTGGGATGGAGTTGATGGAGGTATTTCACCGCGTGAAATATGGGTAAGAGAATATAAATGATAATTTCTATACTTGAATCTTCCGGAAATATCAGGTGTGATTGGGTTAGCACCTTGAAATAGTCGCAGAATAGTTGGGAGACCTCCGGTCGTACGGATAATACCGGTCGTTCTTTCATAAGGGGAAAAATTTCTAAAGCCGACTTTTGAATTTTATCGTTTTCGGTTACCGTTGAAGAAAAAGCAATAAAACAAAGCCGTAAATCTTCGGAACAGGAGTGACATTGGATAATACTGCCCGGTGCAATGCAAGCAAAATGATTTGCTTGGATCTTGTAACGTTCCAAATTGATGGATATATCTGCTTCTCCCTTTAGACTTACAACGAAGATACATGCCTTTAACCGACAGGGATAGTGATACATTTTTAAAATGCTACCATTAATTTCCGGACCGACAATATAAGGATTTTGAATATCCGCGTAGGGTAATCCCTGAACAGATTTGCCATCAGGAGTCGGAATCATATCGGTTGTGAAAATAAATTTCTGAAGTAACTCTCCATAAGGTCCGTTTTCATTCATCACTTTTTTCAGTTTGTGTTAATATTTTTCACTCATTGAAAAATATCGCAAAAACTTTGCCGTTTTCTGTTCTATCTTATAAAATGGCTATAAAAACTTATGAAATGACCATAATTATTGATATATAGTAATTTCCATGTTAAAATATTAACATTTGTCTAAAGAAAAGGATAATAAAGCTGATGTAATGGATAGGGTTTTTGCAAGATAAAGGTATATGTTTTGTCTAAATAAAACTAAAAATTTAAATATCAAATATGATGAAATATACTGTATTGTTTTTATTGCTTTGTATTGGAGCAACGGCTTATGGGCAAAAGCTAAAAGGGTATATTTATGATGCGGAGACCGAACAGCCGTTACCGGGTGTAAATATAACCTATGAGACGAAGGATGGTAAGAAAGGCGTTGCTTCTGACGAAAAAGGGTATTACGAGTTGAACATACCGGCAGGTGGTATTCATCTTACCTTCAGTTTTATTGGTTATAAATCGCAATTAGTGCCCTTGGTGCTAAATCCCCGTGAAGTAATGACTAAAAATATCTATCTTCAGCCGGAGACCAAGTTATTGGATGATGCGGTGGTGACGGCCGGGCGTTTTGAACAAAAGATGAGTGATCTGACAGTTTCCATGGATGTATTGAAAAGCGATCAGATACTTAAACAAGATCCGGGAGATATTACAGCTACGTTGAAAACAATACCGGGTGTGGATGTGGTCGATCGTCAGCCTTCTATCCGTGGCGGTAACGGTTGGGTGTATGGCGTAGGGTCGCGTACCATGATACTTGTGGATGGTCAGTCGGCTCTCGATCCGGGATCAGGTCAGATCAATTGGAATACCATTCCTATGGAAGACATCGCCCAAATTGAAGTCTTGAAGGGAGCATCTTCCGTGCTTTACGGATCGTCGGCTCTTAATGGAGTAATAAATATCCGTACCAATCGTCCGGGATTGACTCCTCGTACTCATGTTAGTGCCTATCTCGGTATTTACGGCACTCCGTCCAAAGAGAGTTACAGCTGGCGTGATAAGGGCTTCTATGAAGATCATGACGCTCCCGTAGAACCGTTCCTGAGGAAAAGTGTTTTTTCCGGTATTCGTCAACCGATCTATACCGGTATTGATTTTTCCCATTCCCGGCGAATCGGTAATTTTGATGTCAGCGGAGGTATTAATATGTTTGCCGACGAGGGATACAAGGAAGCCGGTTACAATCGTCGTATTCGGGTAGGAGGTAATATCACTTATCATCAGCCGGGGGAAAATATGATAAGTTATGGAACTAATGTGAATTTTCTTTCCAGTAAATACGGCGATTTCTTTGTATGGCGTTCTCCTTATCAAGCTTATCGTTCTTCACAATTCACAAATATGGGACGAGAGGGAAATCAGTTCAAACTTTCTCCGTTTTATAACTATACCAATACCGAACGTAATTTTTCGCATAAGGTGAATGTTCGTCTGTTTTATAGCGGGGAATCGATTACCAAGCCTTTACCTATGCCTTCTTTACCTGATATCCTGAGTAATATGGGAACGGACGCATCTGCTATTACCGATATTGTTGGAAAAGTTGCCGGTAAGGATTTATCTGAATTGGTTTTGTCGTATTTGGAACCTACTTTTCCCTATCTGATAAAAGGCGATTTGTCGGGAGCATTGAACGATATTTTGGAGAGAAGTTCGGGTACGCTGAATTCCGTATTCCCGAATGCTACGACTGCTGATTATAGTGATCTGATTTCCTGGGGAATAAATGCTCTTCGGGATCCGGAAACGGGAGCTTTGACCAATATTCCCAATGGTAGTAATATCATCCCTTGGTTAAACAATGCCTTAAATCCTAAAAAAGCGAAATCTACCGTAGATAATACCTATAATGCTTATGTGGACTATAAATTCAGTAAAGTCTGGGGAGATCGCCGGTTAACGGCAGGAGCAACTTATGAGCATCTCTATTCGGAATCTTCCGCCAGCGGTAGTCATAATAGCGATAATGCGGCTATGTATGTGCAATACGATGATCGATTTTTCGATCGTCTGAATGTTTCTATCGGCGTACGCGGAGAATACTACCGGGTGGATAACCATGGACGCGAGGCTGAAATAGATGCTTTCGGAACTTCGATTCCCATCAAACCGGTCATTCGTGGTGGAATCAGCTATAAACTGGCCGATTACAGTTTTATTCGTGCCAGTTTTGGACAGGGATACCGTTTCCCTTCCCTGGTGGAAAAGTATGTTCGTAAGGATATCGGTGGAGTGGGGGCCTTCCCCAATCCTGACTTGAAACCGGAGAGCGGATACAACGTGGAACTGGGATTTAAGCAAGGTTATAAATTGGGCAGTCTGCAAGGATTTTTCGATCTTGCGGGTTTCTATACAGAGTATAAGGATATGATTGAATTTCGTATCGGGCTGTTTAACGGGACGGATTTTATTACCGGTAGTAGTGATGTGATTAATATGTTACTTGGTCAGAATATGCCTGGAATCGGAGCACAGTTTTATAATATTCGTAAAGCACGTATTTATGGTGCTGAAGTTTCCACTACCGGGATCTATGTATTTAATCCCAATACCCAGTTGGTATACAATATAGGATATACTTACACCGAGCCGGAAGATGCCGACTATAAAGAGAAGAATGCCGAAGCGGCAGAACATGCCAATGATCCGATGTATATGCGTGAAAAATCCAATGATTCGAAATATTTGAAATATCGTCCGAAGCATTCATTTAAGACTACTATCGATTTTAATTATAAGCGTATCAGTTTGGGTACCAATCTTTCATACAAGAGCAAAACATTGGCAGTCGATTATATCTTTTTAGACGAACGTCCGAAGGAGACGCCTGAAGTCATGGATCATGTTCGGGGCATTTTGCTCGGTACCGAACGAGACGGTTACAATATGGCTCAGTATTGGGCTGATCATAATAACGGTTATTTTTTGATGGATCTGCGTTTCGGTGTAAACGTAACGGATAACGTCAATTTTCAATTTCTTGTGAATAATTTATTGAATAAAGAGTATAGTTATCGTCCGATGGCCGTCGGTGCTCCCAGAACATTTGTGGCTAAGGTCGGGTTGACATTCTAAAGATGTTGCTTTAATAGAGGCAGAGTGTGTGGATGGGCTGAAAAACAAGAGCTGACCGAAAAAACCGGTCAGCTCTTCAAATTGGTGATAAAATTTATTTTTCTAATGCTTTTTTAATTTGACGTTTGGCCAAAGTTAACGGAGCCAAAGAACAGGGTCCGTTGACACATCCTCCGTCGCAAGCCATTACTTCGACAAATTGAGCTTCCGGCTTTTTCGCCATCATCTTTAAACTGGTCTGGTTCTTTTTGTCCAAGCCTTCTATAGACAGGGTGGTATAACCGTTTCCCACGGCATTTACGATGGCATCCCGAACTCCTCCGGCTTGTGCATAGCCCCGGCTGAATTTGGTTACTTCCGGGTTAAGCGGTAATTCTTCACAACTTTCGACGTTGATATCATAAGCTACCATAAAAGCTCCCAACTCTTCGAAACTCATCACGTAATCGACTTCCGGTACGGATTCGGCTTCGTAGCGTTTGGCCAGACACGGTCCGATGAATACCACTTCTGCATCCGGATATTGAGCTTTTACCCGGCGTGCGGCATAAACCATAGGACTGCGAGTATCGGAAACAAAAGGTTTCAGCATCGGGGCATGTTTGTTTACCCATCCCACGTAGGCCGGACAGCAAGAGGTCGTCATGAAAGGCTTACCCTCGTGCATCCGTTCCAAAAATTCTGCCGATTCGTTGTTTGAAGTATCTTCTGCTCCTAACGCAACTTCAACAACCTCATCGAAACCGATTTGTTTGATGGCATTTAGTATTTGTCCCGGACTTGCGTTGAATTGACCGTATATGGCTGGAGCAGGAATGGCAATGATTTTCTTTTTCGGATCAGAAATGCTCTTGTATACATCAATGACCTTGGAACGTTCCATAATTGCTCCGTAAGGACAGGTCTGCATACATTTTCCACAATAGATGCATTTATCCTTATCTATGTGTTCTACTCCGTCCGGGCCTTTGGTGATGGCTTTTACCGGACACACATCCTCGCAGGGAACCGGAGTGAAAACAATAGCGTGATAAGGACAAACTTTAGAACAAAGTCCACAACTCACACAATCTTCCTGGGTAATACTTGCTTTACCTCCTTTGAAAGAGATAGCAGCTTTCGGGCAGTTCATCAGGCAGGGACGTCCTTCACAACCGCGACACATATTGGTCACGAAATATTGTGATTGCATACAAGCACTACATGCCTCATGTACTACCGAGAGAATGTTTTCTTTCGTGTTTTTATTGTCTAACGCTTTTTGGGCGAAATCACTCAATGGAATGAGGTCGATCTCTTCATCCGTAATCTCGAAACCGAGAATGGAGATCACCTTGTGTTTCAGAATATACCGATCTTTATGCACGCAACATTTGATCGGCTTTTTGTTTCTGGGTCTCATTTCCACCGGGATATATTTAACCCCGTCAACTAAATTTTTTTCTTTTAACAGCTTTACGATTCTAATCAGCAACTCACGTTTCGTGAGCATTGCAAAATTATCATACAACATTTCTTACTTCTTCTTTAACTATTTGTATCAAATTAACTTTACTAACACCTGCTATTATTTGTCCGTTTAATTCGATAAACGGTGGTTCTTGCCTTTCCGAGCAACAACCCAGACATGGAGAATAGCTAATGTTTAAATGTTCTTTGATATGTTGAGGAAGAGAATCGATAGCATCTTTTAGCTCAGCTCCTCCCATTACGTAACACATGGTACCCATGCATATTTTCAAATCGATTTTTTTCATAGCCCTTTAGATTATTTAGAGATTAACCACGCTAAATATACATAATCTCCACATCTTTTAAATATTTTGTCTCTAATAAATATTTTATTTTTTTTACTACATTTCTTCTAATTTCCAGTTCAACCGGTAGATTGGGATCCTGATGTGCCGTGTTGATCCTTGTTCCTACCAAAAGGGTGATTTTATCACTATCCAATAAATATTTTACCAGTATTTCGGCCGGACCGTACTCTTTGGGATGTTCATTTTCGTTTGCAGAAAGTATACGTTCAACCTTACTCAGCGTCAAAATTCCTTCGGTTACCAGATCCACTCCTTCCATTCTGGAAATAGGAGGGAGGTTTTTGTCTACGATGTTCATGTCGATTTCCATCTTCGCCCCGAGTTCCCGGGAAACAATGGTGGCTGTCGTCCCTCCGCAAAGGATTTTCTTACCTTGAAATTCACGTACTCTGCTGGCAAGGTACTTGTCATTCTTCTCGTCGTAGGGAGGACCTGTACAAATTAGCAGGTTACGAGGCTTCCTCATGTAAATAACGCAGCAACTCGTATCGTCTTTTAATTTGTAACCGTCGTTCTTTTCGGCTTGAATAACGATCTTGTGAGCCAATTCTTTGGCTGAAATATCATTTTTTTGTTCTACCAATTTAGCAATATACTCTTTTGCCCCGTCTTCCCAGCCGAAAGGCATCCTATTTGTTCCCATGCCCGACTGGCTGACCCCGTCGCTAAAAAATATGATTCGGTCTTCTTTCTCTAAATTGAATTCCGAAATCCAAAGAAAGGTATTGTCCAGATCTTCTCGTTCTACGGGAATCTTTTGTTTGGGGACTTCGATGAATGCCCCCTTCCGGTATAGATAGAAAGAAGGAGATTCATACTCTATGATTTTGGCGTATCCGAAACAATCGATGTCACAGATGCAAAAGGTAGAGTAGCTGATTTTTCGGACCATGTCCCGGGGCAGGGTATTCATAATGGAGGTAGATGTCTTGAGTATACTTTCGTTCATCGCCGTGAAACGCATGGCCATGGTCGCTGTCATGGTCGAAAGGACACATGCCTTGATTCCACTACCCAGTCCGTCCGATAATACGCTGATAACTCTTCCTTCCCCTTTCAATTTTTGAGACATAAAACAATCACCGCAGACCACGTTGCCTGCTTTGTTCTTCTGAAAGAACTCTACCTCTATGAAATTACCGTTGTTTCTCAAGGGATATTGTTTTAAAGGGTTGTCAGATCATCTTGCTTTTTATAGGCTTCCATGACTGTCCGCAACGTGGCATCGGTGAATGCTGCATTTTCTCCTAACAAACAGGCCACTTGCTGTACGGTCTCCATGTGTTTTTTTATGACTTCCTGTGTCTTTTCCAACATCCATTCCTTGCGTACGCCGGGTTCTCTCAAGTCTTGCAACAAACCGAATACCAACCGATGAGGCTGAATATTGTAAATGGATAATATCCAGGTTTTGTCGTCTTCTCGGATTTGTCGTTCTGTGATCTCTTTGCCTGTAGTCAGAACGGCTCTGAAGAGGTCTTCAAAAGAACATATATTTTTTAGGTCTACCCCGTATAAGCCGGGATCCACTTCATAAATGGATGCAATATCTTCTCCCATCAGCGTAGCACAGCTTTGGTTCATATCCATCACTTTCAGGTCTGAGTTGACAAGCAGAACTCCGGCAGGTATTTTTTGTAAAAGTACCGTCGCCTTATCGTGGGCAATTTTTCGCATGTAAGAGACACACATGTTTTCTTCGGCACGTCCTTCCAGCATGGCAATGGCAAAGTCCCGACACGAATCGTAACCGCAACCGCTGCAATTCAGCTCGTCTTCTGGTCCGTTTTTACCTACGACGGCCATAGCCTGCTTAATCTCTTCTTCCGTGTAGTGATTTTCTACTATATGGGGGTCTTTACAGAATAAGATCTGTAAATCAATATCTTTGAAATCTTCTTTCGGGTTACCTAAATCGGCCTTATGTATAATTTCATATCGTTTTAAAGCTGGAGATACGTGGCTCAGCTTAGCCGGTCCGTTGATACAGCCACCTTTACAAGCCAACAATTCCAAGAATATGGAGTCTTCCTTGCGTTGAGAATCCAACTGCTTGAGGACGTCTTTTATCGTGGATAGATCGGAAAAGGCCATGTTATGAACAGGCTTCTTCGGTTTGTGTAATCCTTGTAACATCCCTCCTTCAATCGGATAGTAGGCTCCGAGCCCGGAACGGTAAGGAACAAATTTTTCTTCGGATTGTTCTAATGTTTTATCTTTTAGGTTGATTTCCGCTTTCTCCAACCACTCTTTCAAATCTTTGAAAGTAATGACTACATCTACTAAGTTGTTGAAATAATCGGCTTCAAGTTTCTTGCAGATACAAGGTCCCGCGAACACGATTTTTATATCTTCCCCATATAATTTTTTTAAGATTTTAGCGTGGGCCAACATCGGGGAGACAATAGGAGTTATGTTCCGCACATGTTCGGAAGAGTATTTACGGATGTACTCGACGACCACGGGACAGGCTGAAGAGATGTATACACCGTTTTCGGCCTGTTCCAAAAATTTTTCTGTCCGGTCGGAAACAATTTCAGCTCCCAAGGCGGTTTCCGAAACGGCAGTAAATCCCAAACGTTTAATAGCGGCAATGAGGATGTTGGAGGTTATGCCTTCAAATTCACTCACGTATGACGGGGCTAAGGATAGAATGACCTTGGGATACTTCTCTAATGTCAGTTTCGCCCGGGTAAGTCCGTCCCGTACTTTTTTCGCTCCGGTCGGACATACCTGTGTGCAATGCCCGCAATAAATACAACGATCTTCGATGATAGAAGCTTTATTGTCTTCGATACGGATTGCTTTCACGGGACATTCCCGAATACATTTGTAACAATCCTGACAGTTGTCCGGTTCTGTGTAAATGGGTCTTAGTTGCATGGGAACTCCTCTTGTAAGATTTTATATAAACGGGAGAGATTTACCTCTTCATACACCTTATCATCTATCCTGATAATCGGTCCTTTACTACATAGTTCTTCACAGAGATGACCGCAGAAATCAATTTCTGCCTCCAAATGGTTCTCGCTCAGGTATTTTTTTATGATTCCCAGATTCGTATTGTTTCCCCTGGAAAAGCAAGAACTACCTAAACAAATTCTGATTTGACGCTTTGCCATAATTGTAAAACTTTGATTATCGAATAGATGCCATCCACCATACAAAAGTATAATTCTTTTTGTAATAAAACCAATTATCTTGTAATTTTAATATGATCTCCCTGATTTTGTTTCAGATTGTAAGTTTTTTGTAGAAGACGAAATCCCCGGGTATTCCTAAAAAGGAAAGGTACTGCCCTTTCATGGGACAGTACCTTTTGTATTTTGTTTGTAAATACTTATTCTTTTCCTTTTATCTCTTTTTTAGCGAATCTCCGGGTCAAGTCGAATGAGATCGGAGTTGCGATGAACAGAGAGGAGTAAGTTCCGACAATGATACCGACTAACAAGGCAAATATGAATCCCTTAATTGAAGCACCACCGAAAATGAAGATTGCTAACAATACAACGATGGTGGACAATGACGTACTGAACGTACGACGTAAAGTTGAATTCAACGCATCGTTAACCACGATTTCATCATCCCGTTTCGGGTATAGTCTCCGGTATTCACGGATACGGTCGAATACGACCACCGTATCGTTGATAGAATAACCTACTACCGTTAGGATTGCCGCGATAAATGCCTGGTCTACCTCCAACGAGAAGGGAAGGATTCCGGCAAACAGAGAGAACATACCGATAACGATAATGGTATTGTGAGCCAAGCCGACTACGGCTCCGGCACCATATTGCCATTTAGAGAATCGGATCATGATGTAAAGGAAGATACCGATCAAGGCGAATATAATGGACCAAATGGCGGCTCTTGTCATGTCTTCGGCAACGGCCGGTCCGATTTTCTGAGACATCTGTAAATTAACATCGCGGAAAGTCGGGTAGTCTGTTCCGGCGGGAATGTATTCCTGCAATCCCACGTACAAAAGTGAATCAACTTCCGCATCAACTTCCGCACCGTTCTCGTCGATTTTGTATTTTGTCGTGATCTTTACCTGATTTGCCGTACCGAATGTTTTTACTTCCGGAGCACTTCCGTAAACTTTCTCTAAACTGGAAGCTACATCGTCAACCCGTACGCTTTCGTTAAAACTAACGGTATAAGTTCTACCTCCCACGAAGTCGATACCTTTATCCAATCCTCTGGTAAATAGAGAGATGAAACAGATTAAAATAACAACTCCGGATAATGTATAACTGATCTTCCGTTTACTCAGGAAGGGAAATTTTGTGTCTCTCAACCAATTGGCAGTAGCACTTGTGGCAAAGGTTACGTTATCGCTCTTTGATGCAGCTCTTTCGAGGATCAAACGGGTGATAAAGATAGCCGTGAACAGAGAAGAGAGAATACCGATGATCAATGTAGTAGCAAAACCTTTAATAGGACCTTCTCCGAAATAATAAAGGATAAAACCGGTCAATAAAGTGGTTAAGTTACCGTCGATAATAGCAGAGTAAGCGTTGTTGTAACCCTCTTTTATGGCTAACTTCAATCCCTTACCCGAGCGTAACTCTTCTTGTATGCGTTCGTAAATCAACACGTTGGCATCCACCGCCATACCCATCGTCAATACGATACCGGCGATACCCGGCAAGGTCAACACGGCTCCAATAGAAGCCAGAATACCGAACAAGAAGAAGAGGTTGGCGAATAGAGCGATGTCGGCAGCCAAACCTGCATTCTTGCTGTAGAAGAATAACATATAAGCCAATACCAAAGTGAAAGCAATGATAAATGACCACATACCGGATTGAATGGCTTCCTGTCCCAAAGACGGTCCGACTACTTCATCGGCGATAATACGGGCGGGAGCGGGTAATTTACCGGACTTTAGGATGTTGGCTAAGTCTTCCGCTTCTTTTACGTCGAAACGACCTGAAATTTGAGAGCTACCGCCTTTGATTTCATCGTTTACATTAGGAGAGGATGCTACTAAGCCGTCCAAAACAATGGCAATACAATGTCCTATGTTTTCTTTTGTCAACCTGGCCCAAGTTTTTGTTCCTTCTCCGTTCATGTTCATCGAAACGACAGGAGCTCCTGATTGGTCAAAGTCTTTGCGGGCATCGACGATGGCGTCGCCTTCCAGCGGGGCTTTCCCGTTCCGGGTTGTAATTTTTATAGCGTGTAAGGCAACGGCTCCGTTTACACTTTTCATTTCCCACAGTAGCCGGGAATTACGGGGTAACATGGCTCTTACCTGCGGCATGGCCAAATATTTGTTCACCTTGGAGGTATCTTTTACCAGGGCATAACCTACCGTAGATCCGTTTCCGGGACCTTGTTGGGTAATGTTGGGTTGAAGAACGGCGAACAACGGATTATTTTTGAAGAATTCACTTTCTGACGCGTTGGCAGAAGAATCTTGTCCCTCTTTCAAAGCACTTAAAATAGCTGATTCTTTGTCTTCCTCTTTCGCTTGAGCTGCTTCTGTTCCCTCCGGGGTAGCTTTTGTGCTTTCGGTTAACGCTCCTTGAGCTTCCAATACCTCCCGTAATTTGTTGTTAGCAGCTTCTAAATATTGATAATATTCAGGATTATCATAGGTTTCATAAAATTCAAGAGCAGCTGTTCCTTGTAATAACTCTCTTACCCGTTGCGGGTCTTTGATACCCGGTAACTCGATAACGATTCTTCCGGAGATATCGGCTTTCCGGATATTCGGCTGAGCTACACCGAAACGGTCGATACGGGTACGTAAGATGTTGAAGGTGTTATCTATTGCTCCATCTGCTTCCTTCCTGATGATGTCCAAGACCTCTTTATTCGTTGCTCCGATTTTGATTTTTTCTTTCATTTCGTGCGTACCGAATATGGCTGGAGAAGCCAGTTGAGCCCCCGGGGCAATTTTTTCGAAAGCCTCACCGAAAAGAGTCACGAAATCCTTTGGACTGGATACCCTCATCTTAATAGCCTCGTTGATAGCCTGATTAAACGCGGGGTCTGCACTATGGTTGGCTAAACTTCTTACCACGTCAGCCACATCGACTTCCATGGTCACGTTCATACCGCCTTTTAAGTCCAAACCTAAATTTAACTCCAGCTCTTTACACTCTTTGTAAGTGAATTTGGCTATTCCCAGAAAATTGTAAACAGGTTGATTCGCTATGGAATCCAAATAGACTTTTTCTTTGCCCGGGTCTCCCTGTGCAAATACTCTTGCCGCCTTCTCTACCTGGTTTGTTTTGTAAGTAAAAAACAACTGATAAAGACTCACCAATGCCAAGGCAACAGCGAGTAATGTGATCGCTCCTTTATTCTGCATTTGTTTGATAATTTTATAATTACTTAAGCTCCAATAATTCTTTTAACTGTTATTTAGTGCGCAAAAGTATAACATTTTTTTTAAATATCGGCACACTTAGACAGATACTTTTAATGTTAATACCTTATTTTCATAATCAATGACCGCATTGTATTTCACACAAAAATCACAACCCAATAGTCCGGCCACTCTTCGCTGGAGGTGTTTTTCATATAAGGAGTTCACGTATTGCAGGTCTATTAAGGCCATGTGTGTATCTTCTAAAGTATGATTGCCGATTTGTAATGCGGCAATGTTTACTAATTGAACTTCATTGATTTCTCCGTTCACACCTCCTGAATTTATTTCCGAAACATCTTCTACCGGTTCGTAACTGAAAGGGGTGTATTTGTCTATAACCGAGACGGAAGCACCTGTATCAATAATAAAATCTCCCTCTAAACTGCCGATTTGTAATGTGGCGATGATATGAAAGCTATTCTCTTCCAACTCAACGACCTCTATCGGTACTTTTACTTCATATCTTTTCATTAACGCAAACATAAGCATTTTCGGCGAAATCAGAAAAATCAAGATGTTAATTTCAAAAAGAAATAGTTATGAAGATAAAAGAGAATAAATTATTTTCTCGAATTTATGAAATAGTAGTAATTAGAACGGTTGTAAAAAGATTGCTACGAAGATCATATCGTGATTATTACAATCTATAGTAAGGTGATTCATTTTTGTGGATTTAATTCTTTTTGCGAAAATGACATCAATCGCGTGAAGTCGTAAGTGATAATTGAGTCGGGTCTTAAAAACTTCCGGACACTAAAATAAAAGATGTGTCCGGAAGTCGGATATGGAATTGTTGGATTTTATTTAGTTGGTGACGAATTCCCAAGTTTGCATGGTGTCTTCCTCCATGAACAGGATAAAACCTGTTCCCTCTTTGGTAAATCCTATTCCCTTGCTGACAGGATGAGGGAATGGAGCAACCTTTACCCAAGTTTCGGTTTTGGGGTCTAAGCCCCAGCAGTCGGATAACGGTTTGTATTCGGTAGGAGTATCGGTTTTTGCCCCTCCCGCGATATAGGGATAGTCCGTGCCGTTTTGCCGGATGACGAAAGAGGCGGCATTCATGCACATCGGGCCTTCTTCCGTGGCAACCGTCGTGAAAATGCCTTTCCAGGTTTTGGTTTCCGGAATGAATTTAGTTACATGACGGATGTAACCGTTCTCTGTTTTTCCGAGGCCGACGTATGCCGTTCCGTTGGCCACGAATGCGGTGGCTCCATAACGTCTTTCGTCGATATCGGCAATACGTTTCCAGCCCGTTTGGGGATCGAATTCGTAAAAATCTCCCAAGATTTTCCGCTCTGCCGACAGTCCGCTCCCCACGTACCCCTTCCCGTTCAGGCTAAAGGCAACTGCCTGTTGACGGGGAACTCCCGGAAAATCATAGGGCAACCGTGTCCAGGTCTTTTCCTGACTGTCGTATACCCAAAAATCCGTAAAATATCCTGCTGAAGGATCGTCTGTCGAGTAAAAAGTATAGCCTAAACCCACGTAGGCTTTATGCCCGATGGTAAAGGCAACTGCTCCTCCTCTTCCTTTACCGGGAAAAGGCGGGAGGTGTTTGTTGGGATTCCAGCCTGACTTAAGATCGAAATTTACAAATTGATTGAAGTGTTGTGGCCAAAGGGCATTATAATGTCCTAATCCCAGGCAAACCTCCTCGTTTACGGTGAAAATAACAGGTTCGTTCCTTGCTTCTATCGGGACTATTTTTCCTTTTTCCCAATTCCCTTGGGGGAACGGACAGTTTTATCTCTTCTTTATCGCACGCGATAAAAAAGAGAAAGAAAAAGCAGAGGATGATGTTTTGTTTCATGTTGATATGTTTTGTTGTATTTGTTTGGAATGGTATGTGTGCAAATTTAATCAAAATATCAACATTTAAACACTATATTGGAAAATAATAAATTTATATTGGATGTATGGGAAGATAAAAATAGAATTTATATAAATAAAAACCGTTCCGGAATTCCGGAACGGTTCTAACAGAATGATCGTGAAGTACTTATTGTTAGTTAAAGATTTTCATGTTGTCCAAAACATCCATTACGGATCTCACGGCTTTAGCCGATTGTTCCAACAAAGCTTTTTCTTCTTTGTGCAAGGAAACTTCGATAATTTTTTCAATACCGTTTTTACCTAAGATGACCGGAACACCCAAATAGATGTTTTTCATGCCGTATTCACCGTTCAGCATGGCACAAACAGGGAATACTCTTCTTTGGTTGCGGATAATGGCTTCGACCATTTGAGCTGCAGCGGCACCCGGGGCATACCAGGCGGAAGTTCCCATCAGTTTTACCAGTTCGCCACCGCCTACTTTGGTTCTTTCGATGATGGCATCCAGTTTCTCTTTTTCAATCAATTCGGTAACAGGAATACCGCCAACGGTCGTATACCGGGGAAGCGGAACCATCGTGTCGCCGTGACCGCCCATCAATAAAGCTTGAATATCTTTCGGAGAAACATTCAGTGCCTCTGCCAAGAAAGCTCTGTAACGAGCCGTATCTAAGATACCGGCCATACCGAATACCCTGGAAGAGTCGATCCTGGCGGTCAGGTAAGCGCAATAGCACATCACGTCCAACGGATTGGAAACGATGATGATAATGGCTTTCGGTGAGTGCTTGATGATATTTTCGGTTACTGATTTTACGATACCGGCGTTGGTTGAAATTAAATCATCGCGGCTCATACCCGGTTTGCGGGGAAGGCCGGAAGTGATCACCACTACATCCGAGTTGTTGGTTGCTTCGTAATCGTTGGTAACTCCCTTGATGCGGGTGTCATAAAGATTAATCGGAGCGGTTTGCCACATATCCAAAGATTTTCCTTCTGAAACACCTTCTTTGATGTCCAAAAGAATCACTTCGCCGACGATGTCTTTTTCGGCGATGCAATTGGCGCAAGTAGCACCAACATTTCCTGCTCCTACAACTGTAACTTTCATTTTTGCAATTTTTTATTGTTATACTATAATGTTTTATTTAGTGTCGGCTTAAAATTCCGACCCAAATGTAGACCTTATTTTTCACTTCAACAATCTTTATACCGAAAAATTACAGAATTTTTTCTGTAATAATAAAGATATCATGTTCGGATGCACTATTATCTAATCCGGATAAGGATTTTGAAAAAAATATAGAGATGAATACAGCAAGATTTATTGGATTCATTTGTCTATTTTAAGATTTATTTTTTCCTTTTCAAGAGATTAAAAGAGCTTGGTTGATATTCCGGAAATATTGTCATGGGGTTTGTTTCAGTTGAATTGTTGCCAGAGGCGGGTGGCAACGGCTTGCATGCGTCCGAGGATGCCGGTGGAATGGAAACGGATATTGGGTAAATTTTTCTGGAATGAATGATACCAGACCGCTAATACAACGCCTTTCAGTACGCTGGAAAGAGAAATGCTCCACCAGATTCCGTTTAGCCCCAAAGCGGGCAAGGTGATAAGATAGTAAGCCATGGGAATCCGGGCTCCCGTGAGGAGAATACCCACGATAGCCGGAGGAGTAGTGCGGCCGCATCCGTTGAATGCTCCGGCCGTGACGGTCTCGATGGCGGAGAATATTTGAGAAACGGCTAAAATCTTCAGGTAGTCGCTTCCGGCATCTAAGGTGGCGGGATCGTTGATAAATATGCTGAAAATGCCTCTGCTGCCGAATAAAAAAGCGGCTCCGGCTAAGAAAGCGATACTGACGGCTAATTTAAGGGTATAATGATAACCTTGCTTAATCCGGATATAGTCACGGGCCCCGTAGTTTTGTCCGACAAAAGCGGCGAGGGCCGTAGAGAATCCGGCAGCAGTCATCCAGGTGACAGCCTCAATCTGGGCTCCTACGCTTTGTACGGCAACCCCGATATGTCCCCATTGGGCGGCCACGGTAGCCAGCGTGAGTGAAAACATGGCGAATAATCCGCTTTGCATACAGACCGGTAATCCTAATAGGGCGATTCGTTTGGTAAAACGGATTCTTAATCGGGTAATAAAATAGAGTTTTCCGATGGAAGATTCCTTTAAGTAGAGGTTCCTGATAAAGATAGAGAAGACAACGAACTGGGAAAATACGGTAGCGATAGCAGCTCCGGCAGTTCCCATGCCCGGAAAGGGACCGTACCCGTAGATCAATAGGGGATCGAGTACGATATTGCATAGTAGACCCGTTGCTACAATTTTCAAAGGTGTTTTACTGTTGCCTTGTCCGTTGTATAGTCCGCTATAGGTGTTATTATTAAAGGTGAAGAAAATACCGGGGACGATGATGCGCATATAGGTGACCGACAGGGAGGAGATGTTGGACTCCAAGTGGAATACACCCACCAGCAGATCGGCAGCAAACCAGATAAAGCAGGCGTAGAGTAAAGCGATAATGGACGATAATTGAGCGGCTTGGTTGGCATAAATTCTGGCCCGGGTTCTTTGCTTTGCTCCCAAAGATTGGGCGATGGTGACTTCGGCACCGATCTTACTGATAAAAGAGAGTGCGTTGCAAAGCCAAGTAAAGAATCCGGCAACCCCGACGGCGGCGACACTCTCACTACCCAGATGTCCCAACCAGATCATATCGGTCATGCTGTAAGCCATCTGTACGAATGAGGCGGTAATCAAAGGAATGGCCATGCTCCATATGCCTTTGCTGATACTTCCCCGAGTAAGATCGTTTGTCTGAGCCATAGTCGTTTTTTAGAGTTGCAAAAGTATAAACCTTTTGCTAAAAGTCTAACTCTTTTTTATACTTTTGTCCGTGAGTTTACAAATTTATTGACGGATGAAAAATGTTGTGGTAATAGCGGGAGGCAATTCCTCCGAGTACGTGGTCTCGATAAAGTCGGGAAGTTATGTATATGAAATGATCGATGAAACCCGATATAATAAATATTTGATGTTGTTGAAAGGGCGGGATTGGCATGTGGTGATCGGGGAGAAGAATTATCCCGTGGATAAGAATGATTTCTCTTTCACGAAGGACGGAGAAAAAGTAACTTTTGATTTTGCTTATATAACGATACACGGAAATCCCGGTGAAAACGGAATGTTGCAAGGGTATTTGGATATGATGGGGGTTCCTTACGGGGGATGCGATACGCTTTGCTCCGCGTTGACTTTTGACAAGCATACCTGTAACACCTATTTGAAAAGTTTTGGGGTAAACGTGGCTAATTCGGTATTGTTGACCCAGAAAATAGAGTATGAGGTAGAAGAGATTATTGAGGAAGTCGGTCTTCCCTGTTTTGTAAAACCCAATGCCGACGGTTCCAGTTTCGGTATATCGAAAGTAAAAGAGGCCGGAGAGATGAAAGCTGCTTTAAAAAAGGCTTTTGAGCATTGCCATGAGGTGTTGATCGAAAGTTTTATCGACGGGACGGAGTTGACCTGTGGTGTGGTGAAGAGCGGAGATATGGAGTTGGTGATGCCTATTGCGGAGGTTATTTCTAAAAAAGAATTTTTCGATTTTGAGGCGAAATATGATCCCAATATGGCCGATGAAATCATTCCTGCACCGATACCCGATGATCTGGCGGATCGGGTAAAGAGATTGTCTTCCGCTATTTACGATATTTTGCGTTGTCGGGGGATTATCCGGGTGGACTATATTGTTCGGGATAACCAGATTTTTATGTTGGAGGTGAATACGACTCCGGGAATGACTTCCAATAGCTTCGTTCCCAAGATGGTTCGTGCCATGGGCGGTTCCATACGGGATATATTTACCCGATTAATTGACGATAATATTTAACGACAGATTAATGGCAGGAAAACTGCAATTGATTTTTATGCTCAATTCTGATCTTGCTATCTTTAAATCTAAAATCGTCAATCTAAAATTACAAATGGGATAACTCCTCCGGGGCGGGGACGTTCCCGTCGGTCGTGTAGTCGGTTTTCATTCACGGTCCTCCGGGACTCGCTACGCTCGAACAATCCGTCGTCCTATCGTTCCGAAAGCCGGACACGATGCTCGCCCTTCACTGTTTATGCCCCTTCGTTTTTATCCCCGCTTTTCCAATCCGCAATCGGCAACCACCCAATCGCTTAATCTTTGAATCTAAAATCGTTAATCTAAAATTACAAATGGGATAACTCCTCCGGGGCGGGGACGTTCCCGTCGGTC
>NZ_UQRQ01000025.1 GCF_900543425.1 uncultured Sanguibacteroides sp.
AGCGTGCGCCTCAGTAACTTGCGTGGGAGCGGGCTCGTGACACGATGACCCCGGGTCCAGGAAAAAACATCGAGAAACCCACTTTGTTGCAAATCGCCGGCCGCGAATTGACGATGGTAGATCAAAAAAAATCTCGCGAAACTAATCTACAATTTACAATTAATAACACGCCAACAGGGGCATAGCAAGGCAGAAATCATCCAATCACTTAATCACATTAATATCGTTAGTTTCTCACTTGTTTACAACAAAACCGGTAAAATCATTGTGCAGGAATTTACTTAATTCTTGAGGAGTGATGCGTACTTTAAAGTGGCCGTCTTTAACAAAAGAGATATTTCCGGTCTCTTCACTAACGACCACGATATGGGCATCCGTTGCAGTACTCATACCGATTGCCGCCCGATGGCGTAACCCCAGACTTCCGGGGATGTTATTATTATCCGAAACCGGTAAGATACAACGTGCCGCCAAAATTTTATTATCGGTAATAATCACGGCCCCATCATGAAGAGGCGTATTCTTATAAAATATGTTTTCCAATAGCTCTTCCGAAACATTTGATCGAAGTAAAACCCCGGTTTGAGCGTAATTAAACAATTCCGAATTTTGAGATAATACAATCAAAGCTCCCGTCTTCGTCTTGGAAAAATAGTCGCATGCACGCACGATAGCATCTATCACTTCGTCCTTCATGGAAGGTTTTGAAAATAATCTTTCCAAGTTAAATATATTTTGCAAATTATATTTGCTACCGATCAACAATAAAAAACGTCTTACCTCTTGCTGGAAAACGATCAATAAAGCGATTACTCCCATTCCGATAAACTGTCCCAGAATAGAAGAGATTAATTCCATATTAAAGGCCCGTACCAATAGCCAGGCCACGTAGAATGTAAAAATCCCGGCAAAAATATTGATAGCGACCGTTCCCTTTACCAGTTTATACACCTGATAAAAAATAAATGCTACCAATAAGATATCTATAATATCAAAAAAGCCGAGCTTTATAAACAATAACATATAGGATCAATATCTAAAATCTTTCGCAAATTTAAAGAAAATACAATACAAACCTGCAAACATCCGAATAAACTTCAAACAGAAAAACAGGTTACTTTTTCATTTTACAGATGACGATCGTTACAGCTACGATAACAACGATCAATCCGATATAATTTAGGAATGTCAATTGCTCGTGAAAATAAAAAACTCCGACGGTAATCGCCGTTAAAGGCTCCAGGGTTCCCAACACAGAACTTGGTACGGGACCTATTAATTGTACGGCTGCCACCAAAAGACGAGCGGACAAAATAGTACTTAATAAAGCCAACAAAAACATATCCACCACAAAGGCCGGGCGAGTCACCATTTCCAGTTTTCCCTGTACGATTGCCATCAGAAAATAAAATGCAGCAGAGAACAGCATCACATAACAGGTAAGGACATCGGGATTTATTCGTTTCAGTACCGTCCGGTTCAAGGCAACAATATAAGAACCATAAGTCAAGGTCGACATCAGTACAAAAAATAACCCATACCATTTAATCTCTCCCGGCGACCAAGACAAAAAATAAACACCCACGATAGCCAGTAAAATACCGACTTTCACAACCACAGATAATCTTTCCCGGTAAAAAACAGCCATCAATACAGCCACCACGACAGGATAAAAGAAATGAATTGCCGTAGCCGCTCCTGTCGGCATATAATGATAAGAAAGGAAAAGAAAAAAAGCAGTAATCCCATATCCACCGACCCCGGCAATCAAAACTTCTCTCAATTCCGCCCGGGAAAGATGCATATTTACCTTTTTTATCCACAAATAAACAACATACACGATACCGGCAATCCCATACCGATAAACCAATATCGTTTCGTTATTCACTCCATCTATAATAGCCTGATTTGCATACAACGGGATTAACCCGAAAGTAGCTGCCGACAAGGCGGCAAACAATATTCCCTTTACCTTCTTCATATCGTCTCCTTCAAAATGCCGCAAAGGTAATAAACAATTAAAAAACGGAACAACTTATTTCAAATATATCCCCACCATCCCACCCGGATACATAGACAAACTCAACGTATCGATTCCTGAAAATATCAATACTAATTTTAGAAACAATTACGTCCAGATTTTTACATCTATCCGATATTCCTTATCTTTGCCTGCATTAAAATATAAAACAAGTTATTATGAAATACATGTTAACCCTTATCGTAATTGCCATGAGCAGCATGCTCTCTTATTCTCAAGCAGATATTCAAGCCAAGAATATTCTGGATAAAACAGTTGAAAAAATAAAATCATATCCTGCTGTAGAGATTATATTCGACATGGCGATGGAAAATAAGGCCGAAAATATCCATGAGTCTTACGAGGGGAAAGCCTATATGAAGGAGAAAATGTATAAGATTGAAATTATGGATCAAATAAATTACTTTGACGGAGAAATAATCTACACATATATTCCTGATGCAGAAGAAGTAACAATCAAACTACCCGACGAAGATCAGGAGTCCTTTTTAAACCCGACTATCCTTTTCGATATTCATAATCAAAAATTCAATCAAAAATTAATCGAAAATAAAGATGGGATTGCCTATATCGAATTAACACCTAAGACTTCCCATAAACAAATCAAGAAGATAGGAGTATGGATAGACACGACAAAAAATACGGTACAGAAAGTTATTTCTTACGGAAAGGACGGCAATGATATCATCATTACCATTAAAAGCATAAAGAAACCGGATCAAGAACTGGATATTCATTTTTTCCGCTTCGACACAGAAGCTCACCCGGATGTAGATGTCAATGATCTCCGCTAATCAAAATAAAAAAGCTACCCCGAAAGGTAGCTTTTTTTATTTCAGGTGTCAAGCATCATTGCTAAGATAACCTTCAATCTACTCTAAAACATATCTTTCCATTTACATAACAAAATGGAATATTACAAATCCTTAAGCTTCAAATAACCGAACCAATAAATCTTTCAACATCTTCACGTTAACAGGTTTTGTCAGAAATTCATCGCAACCGGCCTCAGCTGCCCGAATTCGATCCTCATCAAACGCATACGCAGTCAAAGCAATAATCGGAATTCTTTTATCTATTTTCCGAATTTCCCATGTCGCTTCCAATCCATCCATCTCGGGCATCTTTATATCCATAAGGATCACTTGAGGAGCTTTTTCTTCATACAAAGCGATTGCTTCTTTTCCATTCTTAGCCCATACCAATTCATATTCTTTCTTCAAAACAGTAGATAGAAACAAAAAATTACTATCGTTATCTTCGGCAATTAAAATTGTTTTTTTGTCACTATTTTCCATCTTAACCGACACTCCGGTTTTTTGCAGCAAAAGATCCGGTCTCTCCTCTTTCTCAACCGAATAAACCTCACAAGGTATAAAAAACCAGAATGTGCTTCCTTTACCTAATTCGGAATCAACCCCTATCTTTCCCCCCAATCGATTCACGATCATTTCACAGATAGATAACCCCAATCCGGTTCCTTGCACGAAGCTATCGAATTTAGTAAAACGTTCAAATACGTTTTTCAGATTTTCCGATGCAATCCCTTTACCCGTATCGGTAACATAAAAACGTAATCCTTTTTCTACCCTTTCATACCCCATACGGATACTTCCCGATGATGTAAACTTACTGGCATTACTTAAGAAATTAGATATTACCTGTGTCAAGCGATTTTTCTCCGAATGAATAATATAAGTCTCGTCAGGTAATTCACTAATCAATTGTACTTCCGGCTTTATCCGATAAAGGTATATCTGTTCCAGATCCCGGAATATAGCAGATACGTTTATATCAGAATAGACAAATTCAAGTTGTCCTGCCTCTATTTTCGACAAATCCAGAATATCATTGATCAATTGCAATAATAACTCATTATTGGTCTCAATAATCCGGCAATAATCCTGAATTTCCCCCGAATCGGTTGTTTGGGCAATCAGATCGGAAAAACCGACAATCGCGTTCAACGGGGTGCGAATCTCATGACTCATATTGGCCAAAAAGGCCGTCTTCAACCGATTGGATTCTTCAGCCTTGTCTCTCAATAAAATCAACTCATTCGTTACATTTTTCCAATCGGTTATATCCCTCCTCAATCCCGTGATCTTCATTAATTTTCCCTTTTCATCCCGTTCATAGGCGACCCCGTGCACCTCTACCCAACGATAATCCTTATTCTGCAATTTCACCCTAATCTGTATGGTTACCGCTTCAACCTCTCCCTGCATTAATTTTCGAAAAGCCTCTTCCACTATATCAATATCTTCCTCATACATATAGGAATAATACTTTTCTAACGTAATCCCATGATACATGAAAGACTCCGGATTCGGCGAAGAAAATATCCCAGTAGTAGTATCATAATCCCATTGGACAATTCCTCCGGATTTTATTACCAAATCAGATTTAAAAATATAATCTTTCAACCTCCGTTCTGCCTCTACTGCTTCCGTGATATATTTTCGGGTTCCCATGATTTTTAGTGCATTCCCCTCTTTATCAACTCCCATGGCTTTTGCTGTCAATTGAGTCCATTCATAATTACCACTCAATGCTGTCGTATAGATCACCAAATCCATCACATCAATCTCCCGGTAAATTACTCGATACAATTCCCGGTTGAATTTATCACGATAATCCGGATGCACGAGTACCAGGTAATCACTTAGACTGAATTTCTTCCCAAAAAAAACTGATTTTTCACTACCGGAATAAAATAACCCCTCTTCAACATTATAATCCCAAGGCACTATATCCGCCGCTTCAAATGATAATTCCAACTTAAACTTACTCTCCACCAACTCCTGCTGCTTACCGATCTCATCCGTAATATCCCTCTCCGTACCAACGATCTGACTAATCAAACCGTTGTTGACAGAACGAATACCGATAGCATGTGTCTCATACCATCTGTAATTTTCTCCCCGTTTGAAACGCAATCGAACCGAATCTTTCTCTTTTTCCCCGGAAATCAACATCTCCATAAAACGCTTGTATTTTTCCCGATCATCCGGATGCAAAATAGAATATGCCTCCTCAAAACTCAAGCCATTCTGTGCTACCGTATCATGATAAAAAGAGACAAACTCCTTTTGGGGCACATCGTAAGTCCAAACCGATAAAGAACCGGCATCCAAAGCCAACGAGAGTTCATTCTTAACATTTCCTAATTCGATTTCATTCTTTCTGATATCCGTAATGTCAACGACAATACCGACGAGGTAACAGGAATCATCGTTATTTAATAGTTTCGTTTTCGTCAATACACCCCAATGCAAAAGTCCCCCCTCTTTGTCATATATGCTTCTCTCGTAAGTTAACGGCGTATCACTGTTCAACACCATCATATCCTCTTCTCTATAGATAGCGGCCTTAGGGTCGTTCAACTCAAAATCATTCTTTCCTAAAAAAATACCGGACTTATTCTGGTAAAATTCTATTGTTTTCTGATTATAAAAAATATACCGAAAATCATCCGAGACATCTTTTACAAACAACCCTACAGGCAGATTATCGATAATCGATTGTAAAAAAGTTTTTAATTTCAACACCTCTTTTTGCGCCGCTACGCGAGGTGTTATATCACGTACAAAACAGATGACATTATCTCCCTCGAAAAGGGCCGTTCTTGCCTCGGCAAACGACTCTTTGTCATCTAATTTCACCTTGTAATTAAAAGAATATTGCTTCTTGTCTTTTATCGTACGCCTGACATTTTGTTCAATAATCTCAAAAGCCTTTTCAAATTCGGGTGCCATTTTTCCAATTTCCCGAATATTTTTCCCCAACACCTCCTCCTTCGTCAATACCAATAATACATTCTGTTGAGGATTGACAATATCTACTACATTCAGAAAACTATCGTAAATGACTACCATATCCGGCATATTCTCCAACAAATGTGTCATTTTTGAAACCAATCGTACGTATTCTTTCTCTTTCCGTTTTCGATTATAGACAATAAACAAAATAACAATCACCAAACAAACAAGCAGAAAAAAGAATGTAATCACCTCCTCCGGATACTCTTCCCAAAAAGACGGGAGCATATTATGCCATACCACGTTCCCCGGCAAACGAGACTTGCTGATCCCGGATTGCGAAAAAGTAGTATAATTCAAATGATAACGAGGCCGCGTGGGCGTTATCGTGAAAGCCGGAGCTTTCTCGATTCCGTTTTTCAGTACCGCATAAGTCAAACGGGCCAAATCTTTTCCCATCTCTTCTCCGGTTACGAAATACCCCCCGAAATTATGAGAATCTCCAAAATCCAGATCCAATATTCCATAAACGAACTTATCCGTATGATAGGGCAACTCGTTACTCAACATGGTACTCGCATGTAAAGACTCATTCACATCGGTATACCATCCGGCAGAAATCAAAGCATAATGATTATCAGTCAAAGCAATAGAGTCTAATAACGCTGTCGTACTCAATCGACTTCCGGGGAGGTAATGTAATTTTAAATCACCTATTTTTTCAATCATCGATTTCAAATAGGGTTCGAAAAAAATCTGATGGTAACGATCGTCGTAATAAAATATGATGTGTTTAACCTCCGGTTGCAATTGCTTTATTAACCGCAAATTCTCTTCAAAATAATCTACGATATAATAACCTGTTACCTTATATCCGTCAAAAGTCGTTTTCGTGGATAAAATATCATGTATATCTTTTGTCTTAGCCCCTGCATAGTCAATTATACCCTTCTTTACACCTCCCAATATAACGGGAATATCTCTCCACTTTTTGACACAACTATGCCGATAGGCCATCCAAGCTTCACTCCCGATAAGAATAACAGCCTCCGGCAACGCATTATAAGCATGGAATAAAGAATTCATCCAACTGCCCCAAGCCTCAAAATCCGGATTAGCTTCACAATCTAAATATTCTATATTCACCTTCGTATTCGTACTCTGACCCAACTCATCCATAAAAGCCGAGATAATACGACTTCCTCTCTCTTTTAAAGGAGAATAAGAACTGATAACCAATAATTTCCTATCTTCTGCTGATACCTCTTTGGCTTTTAATTCATGTATTCCCCCAAATAATAAAATCAGACTTAACAAACACGTTTTATAGTCCATTTTAACCGAGATTTATTTAACTTTTAATTTTGTGATGTCCAACACACATATTGAAAAACGCTTCAAATACGACAAAAGGAGCTAACAAAATTACGAATTAAACCCCATATTTTCCCATATTTACCCAAATATATTCATTCAAATCGTTCAATAATCAAGTATTATTTTTTATCCGCTAATAATAGTTCCTTAAAAAAGGTTTTATACAAATCCCCACGCGCACCATCGAAACATAACGGTTATACTCCAACATATTCTCCGCATAGCCATTATAATATTGAACAAAAAGATATTCATTGGCCTTGGGAGACGGCTTATAATTTATTTCCAGTACGGTATTCATATCAATAAATTGTCGACGGGGATTGATGACAACAGAACACCATAAACGTTCATTCGCACTCTGGTAATTAAAAGCCATCAATCCGTAACCCTTATATTTTAACAAATCAGGATTCCCGTCTTTATCGACCCATCCGGCCCATAACTTAACTTGAAGCGAAAAACGCAAATCCAAAAAATAAGAACCGGATAATGAAAAATAATTCCAACTCCTGGACTCCAGAGAATCCCTTCCGTTCGATTCGTGCTCAAAAGAAAAAACCGCAACTCCCCGTACTTTATTTTTATAGATGATGGCCTTACTTAAGCTGAGCCCAGGATTAAAATTATTATCTAAAAACGGACTCGATTTCCGGTATATATCCCAAAAAGATTTTTGAGTATAGGTCAAATAGAGAAAAGTTTTAAAAGGCAAAATACTTTTAGTCAATCTTTGCCGGATACTGATCTGAAATTTCGCATCCGCACTATTTTTATCTATGCGACGATTTGTCGGGACTCCGGTCACAAAATAATTATCTCTGTATATTCCAAAACTCGGGGTATTATCAAAAATAGCCAAAGCGTCCTCTTCATTAGGCAAAATCGTGTCGAGACGAACTTTTTCCCGAATCAATTGTTCCCGTTGGCGCAGTAAACTATCTTCCTTTACTCCCTGAATTTGCCCTACGACAGACAAATTCAGCAACAATACAAATACGAATAGACAAATTCCTCTTCGTCCGTTTTCCATTATCAGTTACATTACAAATAAACCTTTATCCGATTATTTGCCGCTAAATAACGACACGATTGCCAGTAATACGATAGCCCCGACTGTTGCAGAAATCAAACTCCCGATAATTCCCCCCAAAGCAATTCCCATCAACCCGAACAACCATCCGCCCAACACTCCTCCAATAATGCCGACAATTAAATTCACGATTAAACCCAAACCCCCGCCTCGAACGATCTTACCTGCAAAATACCCAGCTAATATACCGATAATTATGTACAAAATAAATATCATAACTTTATATTTTTATTTTCTTGTTAAACTTTCTTTCTGCCGAAATTGTTTCATCCCGGACTTGTTTTTTTAATAAATCGCTGATTTATTCGTAAACCAGAAAAACATATCATCCGCATTACAACACTTTTATCTCCAAAACATTTCATATCACAAACACGTAATACAATAAACACAAACAAGAAAGAACATGAAAAAATTAATATTAGTCAGACACGGAGAAAGTGTCTGGAATAAAGAAAACAAATTCACGGGATGGATCGATGTAGATCTCAGTGAAAAAGGAGAAGAAGAAGCCCGAAAAGCAGGAGAATTAATTAAAAAAAATAATCTGACTTTTGATATAGCCTACTCCTCTGTTTTAAAGCGAGCTATCCGTACACAACATTTGCTGGCCGAAACGGCCGATCTGGTCTGGGTTCCGGAAATCCACCATTGGCGACTAAACGAAAGACATTACGGAGCACTACAAGGATTGAATAAAGCAGAAACAGCCAAAAAATACGGGGCAGAACAAGTTCATATTTGGAGAAGAAGCTTCGATGTAACACCTCCTTTGTTAGAACCTGACGATCCCCGCAATGCCGTATTCGAAGCAAAATACAAAGATATAGACCCAGCAGCTCTACCCCTCGGTGAATCTCTATCCTTGACGATCAATCGAGTCCTACCCTTTTGGCAAGACTATATTGCCCCGGCTTTATTAAGTGATAAAACAGTTTTAATAACCGCACACGGGAACAGCTTGAGAGCTCTCGTAAAATATTTAAATAACATCAGTGATGAAGACATCGTTAAATTAGAAATACCGACAGGTATCCCTCAACTATATGAATTAGACGACCAGCTTATCCCTGTTCGTCATGATTATTTAAAATAAAGTATCCCAATTCCGTTTTTCTACTTCATTAAAAAAGTGTAGATTTGTCTGTATTTAACGGAATAAAGATGAAAATTATTACCTACAACGTGAACGGCCTCCGGGCCGCTCTTTCTAAAGGCTTGACGGAATGGATGGCACAAGAACAACCGGATGTTTTATGCATCCAGGAAACCAAGGCTCAACCGGATCAAATCCCACTTTTGGAGTTTGAAGCATTAGGATACCATACCTATTTTTTCTCGGCCCAAAAAAAGGGATATAGTGGTGTTGCCATCCTGACAAAACAGAAACCGGATCGGGTGATATACGGAATGAACATACCCGAATACGACAATGAAGGACGATTTATCCGGGCCGATTACGGAGATCTTTCCATCGTGAGTGTATACCATCCTTCCGGGACTACCGGGGATGAACGGCAAGCTTTCAAAATGAAATGGCTTACTGATTTTCAGAACTATGTTATGGAGCTGGAGAAAACACGCGGGAAATTAATCCTATGCGGAGATTACAATATATGCCATCGCCCGATAGACATTCACGATCCCGTACGGAATGCGACGAATAGCGGTTTTCTTCCTGAAGAACGGGAATGGATCGGTCAATTTATCGATTCCGGATTTATCGATACTTTCCGCCTCTTCCACCCGGAAGAACCCAACTGTTACACCTGGTGGAGCTATCGTTTCAATGCCAGAGCAAACAATAAAGGATGGCGCATCGATTATTGCATGGCAACCCAAAACCTGAAAGCACAACTAAAAGACGCCTATATTCTTCCCAATGCCAACCATTCGGATCATTGCCCGACGGGAGTAACGATAATAGATTAAGAGATTCTGTGATTAAGGGATCAGGAGATTTATGATTTCGGATTTTAGATTGACGATTGAAAGAAACAAGGGATTTTACGATCGGGAATTTAGAGATTCTGTGATCGGGTAAATCATAAATCAATTTACAATCACAACCGTCAACGGACTATTTCCTCTATTGCCGTCCCAATACAACCGTTAGGCATTTGAATACGTAACAAAGCGGCAACGGTAGGTGCGATATCCGTCATGTTCACCGACCGGTGAGTGACGCCGGGCCGAACACCCCATCCCATAAAGATCAAAGGGATATGAGCATCATAGGGATGCCAGGTTCCATGGGTAGTTCCCTGAGGCCTACCTTCCGCGTAAACACCATACCACCCCGGCTTTACAATAATTTGGATGATTCCGCTTCTCTCCCGATTATACCCGTTAATAACCCTTTCCCGGATCAAAGCCAGAATCGGAGCCGTAACCGCTTTTTCCATATCGAGTACATAAGCAACTCCCTCTTCCTCCTTCAAAAAATCGATAATAACGGATTTTACCTTTTCCAAATTCATAAAAAATCCTGAATAAAATCTTTGAAAAGACTTTATTCAGGTATTCACTAACATTGAAACATCTTATTTCTACACTACGTCATTCGGGTATCGGCAAAAATAAACCCATTATCCAATAAACCAAACCGGACATGACGATAGTGGCAGGAATCGTTAATATCCAGGCGACAACAATATTGGAGGCCGTAGCCCAACGGACAGAAGCAACTCCTTTCGTGATACCGACCCCTATGATAGAACCGGTAATCGTATGAGTAGTACTAACTGGTATTCCCAATACCGCTGTCCCGATTAATGTCAAAGCTCCTGCAGTTTCTGCACAAAAACCTTGCACAGGCTTTAATTTAGCCAATCCGTCCCCCAATGTCTTTATAACCTTTTTCCCTCCGATAATAGTACCTAATGCAATGACCGAATAACAGGTAAAGATCAACCATAACGGAACATGGAACTGTCCGGTATTATTATAAAGGTATTCACTGACAAACTCATTACTTCCCGCCACGCTGAAAAGAAGAATAGCTATAATTCCCATCGTTTTCTGCGCATCGTTTGCTCCATGTCCCAAGCTGAAAATCGCCGAAGAAAAAAGCTGGAAAGCTTTAAAAAGTCCCTCCACTTTTACCGGATGCTGCTTATGGAAAATACGCAATGTAATACACATCATGATAAAACCGAGTATTAAACCGATTAACGGAGAAAGTACGATAAATATGGCTATCTTAAAAATTCCGGAAAAAACCAAAGCAGAACTCCCGTAAGTAAACCAAACCGGACCGATCAAACCTCCGATCAAGGCGTGAGAAACACTAATAGGCATACCGAAGCGAGTACATAACCAAACCCAAACTACCGATCCTAACAGAGCAGCCAAAATCAAAAATTCATTGATCTTAGTCGGTTCGACAATACCCTCTCCCATCGTGTGAGCCACACTTACTCCAAAAATAAAGATCGCAGAAAAATTCCAAAAGGCAGCCCATAATACGGCCATAGTGGGAGAAAATACCCGTGTTGCCACAATAGTAGCTATCGAATTGGCCGCATCGTTCATTCCATTCAAAAAATCGAATAATAAAGCAACCACAATCGCAATAAGTACAATGGTCAACATAGGCTTATGCAAATTTAATGATAATTCCCCGAACAGTATCCCCTATATCTTTTGCCCGGTCTGTGGCATCTTCCAAAGCTTGCCCGATGTTCTTCAATTTAACCAATTCGATCGCATCTTTTTCATTGGCAAACACATCGCTCATAAACTGTTCGTACAAATCGTCCACCTCGTGTTCGATTACCTTGATCTGATAACATTTCTCACTAATCATCTGCGGTTTTTTCTGGATGTATTCCAGATTTTCCATGATCGATTTCAAAATAACGGCATCCTCCGCAATATGCCTTCCGATCTCAACCAAAGTCTTATTTACACTTTTAGGCCGGTACATCAGAATCCGCTTTGCCGAATCATGAATGAAATCCAGAAACGTATCCATCCGGGAACCTAACGAATTCACGTCTTCCCGGTCAAAAGGAGTAACGAACGTCTTATTCAGTTCCTCGTATATTTTTGCCGTAATACTGTCCCCTTGATTCTCAAAAGTTTTTATATCCTTATATAATACCTTCTGTTTTTCAGGATCCTGTTCCTGCAAAAGTTCTAACAAAAGATTTGCAGCTTGCTCTATTACAGAAGCCTGTTCCTTATACATAGGATAAAATTTCTTTTCCTTTACAACAAAAATTTGTAAAAAACGATCTATTTTCATAACACACATAGATTAATTTGACAAATGTAATATCCTTGTCCAGACTATAATGTTAAAAAAAAAGAAAAGATATTTTTTTTGAACTTAAATAACAGGTTTATTTTCTATTCTGAAGCATCTTTTTTTCCCGACGGAATATTATCCGGGGCAAAATTCATTACCTTTGAAGCGTCGTTAAAACGATTCAGATGTCGCACGTACCCGTTTTAATATCGGATTTGGCAATTATACTATTCTCGGCCGGACTGATTACCATTATTTTCAAATGGCTAAAACAACCTGTCGTCTTAGGCTACATCGTTGCCGGATTGATTGCCGGACCTTATACCTTCGGGGGACCTCTGGTAACCGATACGGAAGATATTCAGATATGGGCCGATATCGGTGTTATCTTTTTACTTTTCGCCTTAGGCCTCGATTTCAGCTTCAAAAAATTGATGAACGTGGGAGGAACAGCCATGATCGGAGCTCTTACTGTCGTGGGAGGAATGATGACATTAGGATATGTCGTCGGCATGTTTTTAGGCTGGGGACACATGAATAGTCTTTTTCTGGGAGGAATGTTATCGATGTCTTCAACCACTATTATTTTCAAAGCTTTTGACGATATGGGATTAAGTAACCAACGTTTCGCGGGAGTCGTGTTCGGGATACTGGTGGTGGAAGATTTATTTGCGGTCGTATTGATGGTTCTGCTATCCACGCTCGCTGTCAGCAAACATTTCGAGGGAATGGAAATGATCGACAGCATACTAAAATTAAGTGCATTTCTACTTTTTTGGTCTATAACCGGTATTTTTCTCATTCCGACCTTGCTAAAAAAAGTGAGGCAATGGCTAAATAGCGAAACCTTGTTAGTCGTGGCCCTGGGCTTATGCTTAGGGATGGTTATGTTAGCCGTACAAGCGGGATTCTCTTCCGCGTTGGGAGCCTTTGTCATGGGTTCTATCTTGGCCGAAACCATCGAAGCCGAAAATATCGAACATCTCATCAAACCGGTAAAGGACCTGTTCGGAGCTATTTTCTTTGTTTCCGTGGGAATGATGATCGATCCGGCCATGTTATTAGAATACTGGTTCCCCATCCTACTCATTACCTTAACCGTAATGATCGGACAGATAGCCTGTGCCACATCGGGAGTTTTACTCTCGGGACAAACCCTGAAAGTAGCCGTACAATCCGGATTTTCCCTGGCCCAGATCGGAGAATTTGCTTTTATTATAGCCAGCTTAGGTATCTCCTTAAAGGTGACGGATCATTTTCTATACCCGATTGTCGTTGCCGTTTCCGTCATTACGACATTCTTCACCCCTTATATGATCCGTATCGCCGAGCCGACCTATCGTTTTCTGAACACCCATCTGCCAGCATCCTGGATCCATCTTCTGGAAAGGTACAGCTCGGGAACAAACACCATCCGCCACAAGAACACCTGGAGACAGTTGTTGAAAGCCCTGTTCAGAATAGTAATTACTTACACGGTCTTATCCATCTTCTTAATCGCTATTTTTTTACAATACGTGACTCCGTTTATCCGGGAAAAAATTCCGGGAATTCAAGGCTCTATCATAAGTGCCGTTTTGATACTTCTCGTCATCTCCCCGTTCTTACGGGCCATTATGATGAAAAAAAATCATTCGCTGGAGTTTCAGCAATTATGGAACGATAACAAGTACAACCGGGGTCCCCTGATTTCCTTGATTGTCCTACGGATAGCACTATGTATCTGGATCGTTATGTTTGTGATTTCCAAACTAATCAACGTGGCATCAGGACTTCTTATCGCTATCGCCTCGGTTACCATCCTGCTTTTTATCTTCTCCAAGCGCCTGAAGAAACACTCGATTCTGCTGGAACGTCGTTTCTTACGAAACTTCACGGCACGTCAGCAAGAGGAAGAACGTAAATCGCCCATCAAACAACGCTTCGTCCGTCACCTATTATCCAAAGATTTACATTTAGCCGAATTCGAAGTCGCACAAACCTCCCCGAGCGTAGGAAAAAGTCTCAAGGAATTAAACTTCCGGCAAACCTGTGGGGTTAGTGTCGTAACCATTCTCAGGGGAGAAGAACGAATAAACATACCCGGCGGAGAGGAGATTCTTTACCCGTTTGATCACCTTATCGTGGCCGCCACGGATAACGAAATAGAAATTTTCCGCAAATTTGTAGAAAACAGAGTCCAGCAACGGGAAAAAGAGATCAAAGAAAAAAACACGGAAGAAGTGAGTCTGGAACAATTCATCATCGAAAAAGGGGCGACATTGATCGGACGTTCCATTCGGGAATCCGGAATCCGGGATAAAGAAGCCTGTTTGGTTATTGGCATAGAAAGAGGCTCTACCTCTATCATGAACCCCTCACCCGCTACTGTATTTGAAGAAGGAGATATCGTATGGATAGTGGGAGAACATCAGAAATTGCTGCGTCTGGCCGAAGGTAAAACCATCAATTAATCCATGCACACTACTCGATTTCCAAGCCGAAAAGATTCTTTAACTCTCCGACAGCCGGATTCAGTCCCACAAAATGTTCAAACTTATCCTTTGCCGTGAATAAGCGCTTTTTTTCCTTCCCGTCATTCATCTCCTTGTAAAGCTCGATATTCAACGTGATATAACCATTGTTCAGACGTTCTATCAAAAAAGATAAGATTCGTTGATGCAGCTCATTCATTTTGGTCATCAAAAACTCGTTGTCAACCTCCAGAGTAACAACAAATCCGTTGACTTTAGGAGGATGTGAAGTAAGAGCCACTTTTACGGCCTCGCCGACAGAAGAGTCAATAAAAGTACCTAAAACCGAAGAAACGGATTTTTCATCAAAGGGGTCCTGGGCTTTTACTTTTTTCTCAATCTTTTGGACTTCCGGTATACTTCGAATCTCCACATAATCCTTACTCTCGGCCATAGCCTGCTTTAACTTGAAGGAATGAATAGCAGGGGTCTTGCCAGATTTCACCTCCGGTCGGGAATTCGTACTCGCGGAAACGGCCGAATCGGTCTCCTGCTTGAATTTGCCGACAAAACCGTCAATCTTTAATAAACCGGCAAACTCCTCTATACTAAGGCTTTTTTTTTTAATGCGTTAATCTGACAAAGCTTTATTAAGGTAATCTCCACGCAAAGCCTTTTTTCTACCCGGACTTTATATTGCATTTCACATTGTTCGATTACCTTCAAGGCATTAAAGATAAAATCGACATCCACCTCTTTGGCCTGTTGCAAATAACGGTCTCGAATGGAAGCACTCACTTCTAATAAAGATAAAGTAACCTCTTCTTTCGCTACCAACAAATCCCGGAAATGCTTTCCTAAACCGGAAATCAAGTTACCCGCATCGAATCCCTTCGTCATGATCTCATCAAACAAAAGAAAGGTCTCCGCCACCTTACCGGCATAAAACAGATCCGTCAACTTAAAATAATACTCGTAGTCTAATACATTCAGATTCTCTATCACCTTCGCGTAAGTCAGCTCTTTCCCGCAAAAGCTAACCACCTGATCGAAAATAGAAAGGGCATCCCGCATCGCTCCATCCGCTTTCTGGGCTATAATATTTAAAGCCTCCTCCTCGGCCCGCACTCCCTCTTTGGCCGCTATCATCTTTAAATGTTCTATGGTATCCGAAACCTTTATCCGGTTAAAATCATAGATTTGACAACGAGAAAGGATGGTCGGTAATATCTTATGTTTTTCCGTCGTAGCCAAAATAAAAATAGCATGGGCAGGCGGCTCTTCCAGGGTTTTCAAAAAAGCGTTGAAAGCAGAAGCACTCAACATATGTACCTCGTCAATGATATAAACACTGTATTTACCGACCTGAGGCAATAGACGCACCTGATCTACCAACCCGCGGATATCGTCCACACTATTATTGGAAGCCGCATCCAATTCATGAATATTTAAAGAACGGGAGTTGTTAAACGCAACACAGGACTCGCATTCGTTACATGGTTCCCCGTTCGGTTGAAGATTCATGCAATTAATCGTTTTAGCGAAAATACGGGCACAGGTTGTCTTTCCGACACCCCGGGGTCCGCAAAATAAATAGGCCTGAGCCAATTGTTTGTTTAATATGGCATTTTTCAACGTAGAAGTAATCGCACGTTGTCCGATTACCGTATCAAAACTTGCCGGTCTATATTTTCGAGCTGAAACAATATAATTTTCCATAACCTAACCACATGATTATCAAGAAGGACATAAAAGAAACAAACATTCAGATCTTTTCGGCTAAAACAGATGCAACCACCTCAACGACCCGAATAATTTATCTACAAAGTTACAAAGTAAAAACCAACTCTACAATAAATTTCCCTTCTCGATCCGAAATAATCAAATTTTTTCCAGATCCGATTTCATAATCCACCCTTCATTTCCGTCGGCCATCCGGACATTATACCAATCCCCTAAAGATTCTACGATCTGAACTTTTAATCCTTCATGCACCACAAATAACTCCGTTCCGCTACTATCGGGAGCGCCCCGCACAACGACACTCGGAGTCATTACAATACCGTAATTCCGATCAGACACCCGATGATATTGTTTCGTGGCAAAGAAAATAGTCACCGCGGTCAATAGTAGTAAAACAATTCCCACCGTAAAACCTGTTTTTTTCAAACCTATCGAATTGGAATGGAAAAACAAAGCCGCCATTATCAAAAAGGCGATGAACAAAGCCACGGAAAAATAAGCCCATTGGTCAGCCGAGAAAGTGGAAACAAAAGAGTTATACCAACGAACAAAAAACAATTCCGGCAAAACTTTAATTTTATCCACCGTCGCTTTCTGAGCCAGCGTCAAATTATATTTCGTATCCTTATCTCCCGGATTCAAAACCAAAGCCCGCTCGTAGTTCAAAATCGCTTTGGAAATCTCTCCCGCCTTATAATAACTATTACCCAGATTATAATAAACGGCGGAAGACTCTACCCCTGCATCTAAAACCTGATTATATAACTCTATTGCTTTCCGATAATCTCCGTCCTGATACATCTTGTTTGCCTCACCCTCCAACGCCTTCACATCAACAGCAAACACACTCAGATTCAATGAAAGCAAACACAATATGATATATATTTTTTTCATAATTTCAGATTTACGAATTTACAAAGCCTTATCCAATTTCGTAATGACAGTCAAGCCATCTTTATACACCTTATCCATCTCCTCTCCCTGATTGCTTCCGGGAGCATAACGAGCGTATTCACAATGGTCCAAAACATCTATAAAATTTTGTATCAATTCGGCAGAAGCTCCCCGCTTCGTAAGATGTTCATTGATATTGTCCCGGTTCAACTCCGAAACTTCTATATTCAATTTGAAACTGACATACCCCCATAAAGCTTTCAATACTTCCTGATAAAATAACTCGGAATTACCACTTTTCATTGCCACGGCAGCAGCTTTCAGACGCTTTTGCGCCATCTTGCTGGCAGCCTTACTCTTCACTCTTACCAAATCCGCGTTAGCCTTAATCCTACGACGATTCAATATCATTCCTATGACAAAAAGGATAAAAGGTATCAAGAAACTCAGCCAATAGGCCGTTGAAGCAAAATATTGAACTCCTTTCGCTTTTAAAGCACTATTTCCCGTCTTAATATAGCGAATATCCTCCCCCAACATCCTTACATCTTCCTTTTTAAAGGACTGTACGGTATTCCCCGGTATTCCCCCTCCCGTATCATTTCCTTTTAAAACATGTACCTTATACTCCTTTCCTTTCAATACTTTGTATTTAGCTGCCAAAGGATCGAAGAAAGAATATTCAATGGAAGGTATCGTATAATCACCCGCGAAACGAGGTATAATCAAGTATTCATAGGTAACCGTACCCGTGGAACCGCTCACCGTAGTCCGCAGATCTTTCGTTACCTTAGGATCGAATATATCAAAATCGGGAGGCAAGGAGATTCTCGGAGCTTCCAGCAACTTCAAATTACCCGTTCCCTTGAATATCACCTTATAAGTCAACGCATCATTCGCCTTTAACGTATCAGGAGACAAGGAAGTCGACATACTTAATGTTCCGACCATCCCGCTAAACCCTAAAGGCTTCCCGGCTTCCGGTAAATTCTTTACGGTTATTTTCACCGGCTTCGTACGTCGTAATACCGTTACCGTACGCGAATTTCCGAAAAAGCTATCAAAATAATCCGGCGTACCGCCTACCCGCTGCAATACCCTACAATCCAACTCGAAAGGTTCTATCGTCAGGACACCGGCATGCTGAGGGAAAAGAACATCCTGCTTCAACACGCCGACATCGTAAATTTTCCCGTTATACTCTTCTCTCTTTAGTTCGACACGAGGAACATCTACATTTTCAGCGAGAAATCCGTCAAAAGCGGGAAACTTCGTACGTCCGAAACCATTCAAATCCACCCTCGAATATACCTTCAATGTAGCCACTAAACTCTCGCCCACGTATAGACTGCTTCTGTTAACTTCCAGCCGCAAGAATAAATTATCCTCCGTAATTCGCCCGGATACCTCACGCGTGTCGGCCTGCTCTTGGCCCCGATTTGCTCGAGAAGTACCCTCGTCTTTCACGACCTTTATCTTCAATGATTTAGACTTAATCTCTTTACCATCCACAACGATCGTGGCCGGATCGATAGTATATTCACCCTCTTCATCGGCAATTAATATATAAGAATAGGTTACCGACGCCTCTACTGTCGCTTTACCGTTAATAATTGTAACGTTCTGGGCTTCACTTACAGAAGGTCCCATCAACAATTCAAATCCTTTTAAGGTGGGTAATTTCATATTCTCACCCTTTTTACTCAGCGTATAAACCAATTTGAACTGTTCTCCTACACCCACGACACTCGGGGCAGAGACCTCCAGTTTAACATCCTGGGCAAATCCCTCTACTCCCCCTAAAATACATATGATAATTGCAATTATAAATGACCTCATTGTTCTTTTTTTAAACGTGTCCGTTAGCCTCTAAGAATACACAAAATTACCAATTCTTTTCAATTTTCATCTTCTTCGCTTTCTGAGCCTGAACTTTCTCTTTTTGTACCTTCTCCTGCGTCTTCTTCTCGTCAGCTTCCAAAGCATCTAACAAACGCTTGGCATCTTCCTTGGAAATCTTCGCTCCCTGTCCCTGCTGCTCTTTATTTTGCTGATTTTGATCCTTGTTTTGCTGGTCCTTATTCTGCTGGTCTTTGTTTTGATCTTGATTCTGTTGATCCTTATTCTGATCCTTGTTCTGTTGATCTTTATCTTGCTGATTTTGATCCTTGTTTTGCTGGTCTTGATTCTGCTGGTCTTTGTTTTGATCTTGATTCTGTTGATCCTTGTTTTGGTCCTTGTTCTGATCATCCTTGTTTTGCTGATCTTGCTTTTGTTTACGGGCAAACTCTAAATTATACTTGGTCTCGGGAGAGTTCGGACGATTCCGTAAAGATTGCTTATAAGCCTCTATACTCTCGTCTAATTTATTCATAGACAATAGAGTATTACCAATATTATGATACAACTCACCCAACCGCTCCTTATTCGTCTCGTCCTTGGTCAAGGACATAAATTGTTGCAATGCCTCGTCGTATTTTTTCTGTTTATACATGGCATCACCTAAGTTAAAAGCCGCCTCATAAGAATCCACTTCTTTATCCAAAGCCTTCCGATACTCCACTTCCGCTTTTTCAAAATCTTGCTTATGGAACAAGGTATTTCCACCACGAATGAGCTTTCTCTCCTGTTGTGCCTGCGATGTTAAACTCATCGTCAAAGCAACCGCTATCAGTATTATTGTCTTCATCATACTCCTAATTTTTTACGGTTTCCTCATTACCGAATATATTAATCTTCAATAGATTTTTATTCTTACGTCCTAAGACGATAAATTCAAGCAATACAAACAATAAACCTATTAAAATAAAATATTGATATTTTTCCGAATAATCACTATATACCCGTTCTTCCAACAAGGTTTTATCCATCCGATTAATTTCATCCAATAAAGTTGTCAATCCGACATTCGAATTACTTGCCCGTACGAACATTCCTTCTCCCGCCTTGGCAATAGCCCTCAATGTCTCCTCATCCAACTTGGAAATCACCACGTTTCCCGAACCGTCTTTCATAAATTGGCCGGGATTTCCCTTTTCCGGAATCGGCCCTCCTTGTGGTAATCCCATTCCTATCGTATGCACATATATTCCCTTTTCCCTCGCAGCTTTAGCAGCAGCAACAGCATCGTCCTGATGATTTTCCCCGTCCGTAATCACAATGATCGCTTTAGAAGCCTCCGTGTTCGGAGTAAACGATTTGGCTGCCAAATCGATCGCATTACCAATAGCCGTTCCCTGTATCGGTACGATATCCGTACTTATCCCGGATAAAAACAACTTGGCAGAAGAGTAATCCGTTGTAATCGGCAATTGCACATAAGCGTCACCGGCAAAAACGATCAAACCGATTTTATCGTTATTCAACTTCTCCACCATCCGGGAAATTGCCTGCTTGGCAGCCTCCAGACGATCGGGTTTTATATCCTGAGCCAACATCGAATTGGAAACGTCCAAGGCAATAATCAACTCCACGCCCTCTTTTTTTACCTGTTGCAATTTAGAGCCGAATTGAGGTCCCGCGACACCCAATATGATAAAAAAGAGTGCGATCAAGATCAGAACGAACTTTAATGCTCCCCTCTTAAAGGATAATAAAGGCATTAAGCCACTTAGCAAATCCGGATTTCCAAATACCGCTATCGCCTTCTTCTTATGCCTTACCGTTACGATATAAAATATAACCAGTAACGGAATGACAATCAATAAATATAACAAGTCAGGATGCGCAAATCTAAACATACCTTCTATTTTTTAAGTGGTAAACCACATTTTCAATACTATTCATATAACTCCTCCTCGATACCCGTTACGGAATTTTCCGCAATAACGTGTACCGACAAACAGATTCCAATATCAACAACAATGCTCCGATCAAAGCAAAATAAAAATATTGTTCGTTCTTCTTACTGAAATGCTTTACTTCTATCTTACTCTTTTCCAATTGATCGATCTCCTGGTATATCTGAGCCAGTTTGGCATTATCGGTTGCCCTGAAATATTTTCCTCCCGTCATATTGGCAATCTGCATCAAAACATCTTCATCGATTTCCACGGGCATACGCTGCAATTGAACACCAAAAGGAGTTTGTACCGGATAAGGAGCCTCTCCCAAAGTTCCCACGCCGATCGTATAAACCCGGATACCGAAAGTATTAGCTAACTCCGCGGCCGTCATGGGAGCAATGGCCCCCCGGTTGTTTACTCCATCCGTCAACAAAATAATCACCTTTGACTTGGAAGGACTGTCTTTCAAACGGTTTACCGCATTGGCTAACCCCAATCCTATCGCCGTCCCGTCCTCTATCATCCCGCTATGAATATCCTTCATCACATTGACTAATACGGCCTGATCCGTCGTCAACGGACTTTGCGTGAAACTCTCTCCCGCAAAAACCACCAGACCAATCCGATCCTGAGGACGCTCCAGTATAAATTTCGTGGCCACCTCTTTAGCTGCTTCCAGACGGTCGGGAGTGAAATCCCGTGCCAGCATACTTCCGGAAATATCCAAAGCCAACACGATATCGATACCTTCACTGTTATAGGTCTGCCAGCTGTTACTGGATTGAGGACGGGCAAGGGCAAATACCAAAAATACAATAGCCAGTACTCTCGCGGCAAACAATAAATGACGAGCCCAAATCCGATTGCCCCGTTTCATCATCTTAAATATCCTAATAGAAGAAAACTGCAAATCAGCATGCGAACGTTTCTCCTTTAGCACATACCAGATAATCATCGGTATCAATACCAATAATATCCAAAAATACCCAGGGCTTGCAAATTCATATCCAAACATAATCTTTTCATTTGAACATTCGACATCTGAAAAAGTTCACGTCCCCGAAAGGTTCGCTCTTCTCCAAATCTACAAATGAATATATTTTCAAATCAATTCTACTTTTCTTCTCTCTCTTCCGCTTCCTTTCGTGCTGCCTCCTCTTTCTCCCGTTCTTCCCGTTCACGAATCTCCTTCTCCTGCTTTTCCTGCTCTTTCAATTCCTGTACCTGCTCATTCGTGTGGTTGACAAACTCAAAAGCAATATCCAGATTCCGGGCATTCTCATCCGGCAAGGGCATTGCCTTGGCAAATTTCACGAAATCGGCAGTCTCAAACATCATCCCCAGCTTATCTTTTAACGGAGCAGCGACTTCCTTACACCCCTCCAATGACCGCATGGTTTCAAACGAAGTCTGCTCCATAGCCGGAATATCCAACTCTCCATCCAAATAATTCCGGATCGCATCCGTCAACTGCGTATAATACTCCTTTGTTTTTCCACTTTGCCATAATTTTTCTTCCTTGATCTCGTTCAAAGCTTTTATCGCCAAATCATAAGGAGGAATGGCCGGTTTTTCGATAGCAAACAAAGGCTTATTGGCTCTACGCTTCTTAATAATCCACCAAACCAAAAGCAGGATCGCAAGACCTAATAAAACCCATAACAGGTAGGGAAGGATCTCTGCCAACGTCCAGGGTGTCGCTATCGGCATGACAATATCGTAATTCCCTTTCTGCTGATCGACCGCATACGTGTTTACGATCAATTGCATGGGATCTGTCCGCAACACATTATTATAACTCTCTTTTTCCACTTGGATAGGCAAAGGAGGTATCGTATAAACACCCGAATCAAAAGAAGTGATCAGGTAAGCCTCCTGTATTAACATTCGGCCGTCTTTCTCCTTTATCGAATCCCGAACAGGACCGGAAATAACCTCGACACCGCTAACGATCGTATCTTTCAACAACGGAAAAACGACCCGAACACCCGGATCGGCCTTCACCTTCATTTTCAAATGAATCTGGTCGCCGATCATGATGTAGTTCGTGTCCAACTCGGCAATATATTCAATGTTTTGCGCCTTCACACCCGCGATACATCCCAGCAAAACAACAATCAATATAACTAACTTATTTTTCATGTTCATCTTTTGCTTTTATATTTCTTCTTCCGCCGCATTTTTATGTTTAATAACCGGCTCCCCGGCGTTTAAATAAAGCAATCAGGGACATCACGTAATCCTCGTCCGAACTGATAGAAGCGACATCTACCCCGGAATGTTTAAATATACGATCCAAATCCTTTTCCCGCTCAAATACATAACGGCGATAATCTTCCTGCACCCGGCGATCGGAGGTATCGATCCAGATGTGTTCGCCACTCTCCGCATCTGTTAAATACATTAACCCGACAGGAGGAATCTCATTTTCCCGAGGATCATACACCCTCAACGCCACGATATCATGTTTTTTATTTGCAATCATCAAAGGATGCTCAAAATCATGATCATCCATGAAGTCGGAGATTAAAAAACAGGTACAACGCTTTTTAATAGCATTGGTCAAATACTGTAAAGCCTCGGCAATATTGGTCTGCTTGTCTTCAGGCTTAAAATCGATCAACTCTCGAATAATATGTAAGATATGAGTTCTTCCCTTTTTGGGTGGAATAAATTTCTCTATCTTATCCGAAAAGAAAATAACTCCGATTTTATCATTATTCTGTATGGCAGAAAAAGCCAAGACCGCGGCAATTTCAGTAATTTGATTTTTCTTTAATTTTGAAATCGTACCGAAGTTACGGGAGCCGCTTACATCGATCAGTAACATGACCGTCAACTCCCGTTCTTCCTCGAATATCTTCACGTAAGGATGGTTATAGCGAGCCGTCACGTTCCAATCGATACTCCGGATATCATCCCCGTATTGATATTCCCGAACTTCACTAAAAGTCATTCCTCGCCCTTTAAAGGCCGAATGATATTCTCCCGCAAAAATATTTTTCGATAATCCCCGGGTTTTAATCTCTATTTTTCTGACTCGTTTTAACAGATCTGAAGTTTCCACCTTAATTCATTTTAGATTTACCGATTCTAAATTCGAAATTCCAGCCTCAAAACTGGTACTTGCTTGGGATTATGATTTCTACCCGAAATCATAGATCGATTAAGGCACCTCTACCGTGTTCAATATCTCGCTGATAATATCCTCGCTTGTCAGATTATTAGCCTCTGCCTCATAACTCAAACCGATACGATGACGCAATACATCATGACAAACAGCCCTCACATCTTCCGGGATAACATATCCCCTCCGTTTTATAAAGGCATAAGCCTGAGCCGCTTTGGCCAAACTGATACTTGCACGAGGAGAGGCTCCGTAAGCAATCATCGTGACAAACTTCTCCAACCCGTGTTCCTGAGGATAACGCGTCGCAAAAACGATATCTACAATATATTTTTCTATTTTCTCATCTAAGTAAACCTCTTTCACCACTTCACGCGCCCGCATAATGTCCTGCGGTTGCAGTATCGTGTTGGCTTCCGGGAAACTCTTTTCCAAATTCTGACGAACAATTAATTTTTCTTCGTCCTTTTTCGGGTAATCGATCACTACCTTCAACATAAAACGGTCTACCTGTGCTTCCGGTAACGGATAAGTACCCTCTTGCTCTATCGGATTCTGAGTGGCCATTACCAAAAAAGGTTCGTCCAATTTATAAGTCATATCCCCAATGGTAACCTGACGCTCCTGCATGGCTTCCAGTAAGGCCGATTGTACCTTTGCCGGAGCCCGGTTGATCTCATCGGCCAATATAAAGTTTGCAAATATAGGTCCGTGTTTTACAACAAACTCTTCCTTCTTCTGAGAATAGATCATAGTACCTACCACGTCGGCCGGTAATAAATCCGGAGTAAATTGAATTCTGCTAAACTTTGCATTGATAATATGAGCCAACGTATTTATCGCTAATGTTTTCGCCAAACCGGGAACACCCTCCAATAGAATATGCCCGTTTGATAACATGCCGATCATAAGCCCTTCTATCAAATGCTTCTGGCCTACAATCACCTTATTCATCTCCATGTTTATCATATCGACGAACGAACTTTCCTGCTGTATGCGTTCATTTAATGCTTTAATATCAACAGTATTCATATACTTATATTTTAATTAGAAATTTATAATTCCGCTTTTCATAATAACACGTAACGTAAAACTCCCGATACATGTTTCAAAAGACACACCGAACCAGGTAATTCGCCACCTTATTTTTCGGTTTCCTCAAAAGTAAAGATTATTCACCCAAATGTTAAAATGGGCCCGCTAAAAAATGTTAATGCTAATTTTAAGTTTTTCCCAAAAAAATAGTAATCCCCTCCAAAATTTTCCGATGATCGGCATTCACTATTTTATCTGATCCTTTTGTTTCCCTTGACGAACCAATTTCAGATAACTGGTTATAAAAACTAAAAGAGCAAAAATGAATATTAACACACGTAAAAAAAGATTCGTCGCATCGACACTCCCGATCCGTGTCAAATCACGCAATAAGGCAGGAATAATATAAACCATCAACCCGAAGACCAACGTCATTTGCAAAATCATAAACAAACGCAACGTCTTTTTTCTGTTTCTTCGTCCCGCAGGAGCTTTTCCTTGTTCCTCCCGGGCCTGCTTCGGTCTCTGGTTCTTGTTAATCCGAACTTGTTCCTGTTCTTGCTCCCGCTTTTTTCCGAAACGTTTCTTCAAACGCATGCCGACCATAAAAGCAAACACACAGAAAGCAATCCATATATATGTTTCTTTACTCATTGCTACCTATTTTTATATTCCTGCACCCAAACGCAGGCAAAGATATAGAAAAACACCCAATCGACTTCTGTTTTCCGGCAAAATGTCACGGGTCACATGGGATCTACATCGAAATATACTTTTAACGTCCGATAATCACTCCGAGAAAGTAAATCGCTGATCGCTCCTTTTAAAAAAGATTTCAATTTGGATAAGGACAAAGCGGGTTCTGCCTTTATTAACAACTGTATCCGTCGCATCTCCCGGATACGGGAAACTTCAGGAACGGCAGGGCCGCATACGCGCCTATCCAACCTCGATCTCAACTGTTCCGCCAACTCATTAGCAGCACGACGAAGTACAATCTCGTCCTTATGACGCAACTCCAATTGTATCAAACGGCCAAAAGGAGGATACCCGAAAAATTCCCGTTCTCGTGATAAGGCTTCGTAAAAAAGCGGATAACTTCCCTGTGCCACCCACCGGTAAACCCGATTATCCGAGTCCGAAAGCTGTATGACGACCTTTCCCCGCTCCCCTTTCCGTCCGCTCCGTCCGCTTACCTGGGTCAACATAGCATAAGTACGTTCCTCGGATCGAAAATCAGGATATCCGATCAAACTATCCGCATCCATGACCCCGACCAATTTCACCCGCTCGAAATCAAGTCCTTTGGAGACCATCTGCGTTCCGATTAAGATATCGAAATCTCCTGCTTCAAAACGATCGATCAAAGTCTTGTACTTCGTCTTGCTGTTCATCACCTCCAAATCCATCCTGGCCACACGGGCTTCCGGGAAAAGCTCCGACACCTCCTCTTCGATACGTTCCGTTCCGGGAGTTCGCTGAATATAATGCCCCTGCCCGCACTCTTCACACAGGGCAGGTACGGGGCGAAGACTTCCGCAATAATGACAATTCAGGGTATTCCTGTATTTATAATAGGTCATACTCACGTCGCAATGCTTACAACGGGGAATTGCCCCGCAATGATCACATTGCAAATAAGTAGAATAACCTCTCCGGTTCTGTAACAAGATAACCTGCATTCCTTTTTCCAACGCCCGTCTCACCTCTTCGAACAACACCGGGGTAAAAGCACCTTTCATCAATTTTTTCCGACGGAACTCCTTCATATCGGCAAAAACCAACTCCGGCATTTTCACATCCCCATACCTGACATCCATACGAATCAAATCGTATTTTCCACTCATTGCATTCCCGTAGCTCTCAAAAGAGGGTGTCGCCGATCCTAAAACGATTTTAGCCCCGAACATTTTTCCCAACATGATTGCCGCATCCCTTCCGTTATACCTGGGCGAAGGTTCTTTCTGCTTATAAGACCCCTCGTGTTCTTCATCTACAATGACTAAGCCTAATTCCCGGAAAGGCAAGAAAACGGAGGAACGCACTCCTAAAACAAGTCGATAGGGTGTATCTCCATTCTGTTTCTTCCACATCTCCATCCGGGCCCGATCGGACATGCCCGAATGATAGATTCCCACCTGATTGCCGAAAGCCTTTTGTAACCTCCTCACGATCTGTACCGTCAACGCAATCTCCGGCAACAGGTACAACACCTGTTTGTTTTGAGCCAATACTTCCCGTATCAAATGAATATATACTTCTGTTTTACCGGAGGAAGTTACCCCCTGTAACAGAACACAATCTTTCTTTTGAAAAGAATCCCGAATCTGTTTTAAAGCGAGTTGCTGTGTGTCCGAAAGCTCGTTAACCTCTCCTTCATCCCGTTCATCATCATGAAAACAACGAACCACTACCGAATCTATTTTCAATATTCCCCGGTCGCATAAAGCTTTTAAAGCTGCTGCAGAGTCTCCGATCAAACGGGAAAAATCTATCCGATTTACAAAACCTACCCCCTGCTCCTCACAATATTCGATCCATTTACACAACATACGATATTGTACCGGAGCCCTCTTCAATGTATCCAGTAAACGAGATAACTCTTCTTCCTCGAACCGACGTACCCAGCAAACCCTCTTCTCCTGCTTAGGCTTAAAAAGATCATCGACCTTCTCTTTTATCGCAACGACACCCTGATCCAGCAGGCTCTTTACAATACTCACCACCTGGCAACCCCTCAAGCATTTTTCAATCTCCGTAATCGAAAGGAATTCCCCGGGACGCAGTAAATTCAACACCTTTTTCTCGGCATCGCTAAACACCTGATCTTCAACATCCGGTTCCGCCAACCCCACACAAGTATAACTCTCCAAACGCATGGCAACAGGAAAAGCTGCCCGAATAACATCCCCCGGAGGAGCCATGTAATATTCACTCATCCATAACAAAAACTTCAAATGCTTTTCCGAAAGAGTAAAACCCGCATCCAAAACCTGATCTATGGGTTTTACCGTAACCCCTTCCGGCTTACGGGAGTGCAAAGCATACACGACACCCGTGTAACGCTTCTTACCCGCGAAAGAAACGGCAACAAGCCCCCCTTTCGCCACCGCATGTTCCCATTCCTCCGGTACCGAATACGTAAAAAAGCCCTCTACCCCCAAAGGGATAATAACATCCGCGTAAATCAAGCTAAAACTCCCAATTTATAAGGTCTGAAATCAATTTACGATCATGATCGGGTCCCGATTTTACCATCTTTAAATCATCAATCACCCAATCACAGAATCACCTAATCCTTTAATCACTTAATCCCCAATCATAAAATCCTTGTTTCTTTAAATCGTCAATCTAAAATCCGAGATCATAAATCTCCTAATCTCTTCATTCTTTTGATTGTCAATTAAATTGATAGTACTTCCAGCAACCCCAACAGATTATGATTTAGCGGTTTGGAATTTTTTATCGCTTTATTGAAAGGTACGTGCACGACCTCTTTATTTACAATTCCCACCATAATACTCATCTGATCGTCCATCAAAGCATCTACGGCCGCAACTCCCAAGGTACTGGCCGTTACCCGGTCAAAGGCAGAAGGAGAACCTCCCCGTTGAATATGCCCTAAAACCGTCACCCGTACATCGTAATCGGGATGCTTCTGGGAAATTTTTTCGGCAATCGTATACGCACCTCCCGATTTTTCGCCCTCCGCCACAATCACGATTCCACTGGATTTATGCGGTTTATAGTCATGCTCCAGATACTGATTCAAGGCATCCAAATCCGTTTTGATCTCCGGAACAAGAACAGCCTCAGCCCCCGTAGCCACAGCCGAGCGCAAGGCAATAAATCCGGCATCCCGTCCCATAACCTCGATAAAAAACAAACGGTTATGAGCACTTGCCGTATCCCTGATCTTATCTACAGCCTCCACGACCGTATTCACCGCCGTATCGTAACCGATCGTATAATCCGTACCGTAAAGATCGTTATCGATCGTTCCGGGTATTCCCACGATAGGTACATCGTGTTCCTGAATCATCTCGCGGGCCCCGGAAAAAGTTCCGTCACCCCCGATGACTACCAAGGCATCCATACCATGCTTTTTTAAACACTCGTAAGCCCGAGTCCGCCCTTCCGGGGTCCGGAAAGCTTCGCTTCTCGCTGTTTTCAAGATCGTACCGCCCCGTTGTATAATATTACTCACGTCATGAGATTGCAGGCGTCTTACGTTACCGGAAATTAATCCCTCGTATCCATCGTAAATACCATAAGCCTCACAACCGTTAAAAATAGCAGCTCTTACAACCGCACGAATAGCGGCATTCATACCCGGTGCATCACCTCCTGAGGTTAAAACACCTATTTTTTTTATTCTTCCCATAGTAATTTCCTGATAAACATTATTGTTTAAAACGGTCTATATCATTAAAAGGGTCTGTTTCCAACCGATGTAAAATAGCCTCCATAACCCAATGAGGTGTCGATGTCGCTCCCGTAATACCTACACTTCGGGCATCCCGGACCATCTCTTCGCGGATATCATCCTCTCCCTGAACAAAATAAGTACGGGGATTCACCTCTCGGCAAACGGCGAAAAGCTGTTTGCCGTTCGAGCTCTTCTCTCCGCTTACAAAGAGGATTACATCATGACGAGCCGCAAACTCCTTTAGTTGAGGTATACGGTTCGCTACCTTCCTGCAAATCGTATCATTCACGATTACCGAACCCTTAGCCTTGGCTTTTACCTTCTCCACAATACTCCGAAAACCGTCCAGGCTCTTGGTCGTTTGAGAAAACAATATTATCGGGCGGGAGAAATCGATAGTTTCAACATCCGCTTCATCTTCCACGATCACGGCTTCCCCGTTCGTCTGTGCGACCAAACCGTTTACCTCCGCGTGTCCCCGTTTTCCGTATATAACAATCTGGGCATTCGATTCCGCTAAATAGGCCTTACGAATTTTTTGTTGCAAATTCAATACCACTGGACAAGAAGCATCTATGACCTCTATATGATTCCGATCGGCCATCCGGTAAGAGCTGGGCGGCTCTCCATGGGCCCTGAACAATACCCGGCAATCCTTCAAACGGGCAAACGCCTCATGGTCGATCGTATATAATCCCAGGTTCCGCAGCCGTTCCACCTCCAAACTATTATGCACGATATCTCCGATACAGTAAAGAGGACCGTGCGTCAACTCCTCTTCTGCCTTTTCGATGGCATTGACGACACCAAAACAAAAACCTGAGTTCTCATCAATCTCAACCTTCATATTTTGATTTTATCACTTTCAACATCTCCTCCACTTCCTCTTCTATGGTCATCTTTCCATTATCGATGACAACAGCATCCGGCATTTTCCTCAACGGACTGACCTCCCGGTTTTCATCGATATAATCCCGTTTACGTACATTCTCTTCCACCTCTTCATAGGTCACCTTCTCCCCCTTCTCCATCAACTCTTTGTAACGACGCTGTGCCCGTATTTCCGGATCGGCCGTCATAAAGAATTTGACCTCCGCGTGAGGAAAGACGACACTTCCGATATCCCGTCCGTCCATCACAACTCCCCCTTCTTCGGCCATCTCCCGCTGTTTACGTACCAGCACCTCTCTCACATACGGAATGGCCGATACCAAACTGACAGAATCGGAAACATCCATCCGACGAATCGCATCCTCCACGTAAATCCCGTTCAAATAAGATTCATACCGGTTTTTTCCCCGGTTGTATTTAAATCCAAAAACAATCTTTTGCAATACCTCTTTCAAACGTTCGTCATCTACCCGGTCACCCGAAACAATTCCTTCCGATATCGCCTTGTAAGTAACCATGCGATACATCGCTCCGGTATCGATATAAGTATACCCCAAACGAGCCGCTAAAATCTTGGAAACCGTACTTTTACCGGTGGAAGAATAACCGTCGACTGCAATAATTAAACCTTTCTTTTCCATTCTTATACTCTTCTGTTCAATTGCGAAGATATAAAAAAAGAGGATAACCCCCGCGATTACCCTCTGTTATATTTTTATGACGTATCAAAGACTATTTCACTACCTGCATCAATTTACGAGCCTTCTCCTGAAAGTTCTGGTTTTTTGATTTTTCTGCAATGGCATTGGCCAAACGGGCGTACTTTTCGGCAACATCCCTAAATCCACATTTTTGAGAGATCAAAGCGTAATTGTATATCGCATCGAAATCCTTAGCAGACTCTACCGTCTTACCCGCCCACAACTGTATTACCTTTAACCTGGAAACATCATTCATGATCTCTAACGCCCCGTCCGTAATCTCTTTGATCATTTTGCGATTCTCGGGGAAATAGCGGAAAAGCTTCCGAGCTTTATAAAAATAATCCTCTGACTTACGTTCCGAACGCAATTCCCGGATATAAAAATAATCGGCAACGACATCGTAATGCTCATATCCTGATTTTTTCAACGACTCCAGATAATTCCGGTATTGAGTCTTATCCTTATTATAAAATCGCTCCAAATGTCCTACTAATACATTATCCAACTTTTGAAAAACATCATCCTTGGAATAAGACTGCATAAATTTGAGTTGGTTTTTAAATAAATATTTTATTTGCGGCGCATCGACATCATCAACAAAATCCCTGATAATCGACCAATTATACTCTTTCAAGTAATCCGTCTCGTGCTGCGTCTTAAAATAACGTTCCACGACATCGTTATTCGGCTTACCTTGATTCTTTAATTCTTTTAATAATTGAATAGTATTTTGTGCATCCGATGGATTTGCCTCAAATTTTCGTACCAATTCATCCAACGCCACCATTTTCTTTTCATGGGCTTCAACTTCAACCAAATTGAATAATAACATCCCAACAACTAAAATAATTTTCAACATAGTATCATCAACTTTAATCTTCTGCTTATATAACACCAAAAGGAGCAAAAAGGGTGACTCTAAAATCTATTTTAACTTAATTTTTAACAGCATTTAATCATTTAGGTAACAAAATCAAACCAAATCACTCTTTTTAATAAAAAACTGAAACTTAGAAACAGCTTTACGACAAACTAAAAATCCAGGCATAAAACAGATTCCAAATCCTCTTAAAAAAAAAATCCACTTTGCTGTTTTTTTTAATAATTTTGCGCCCGCAAATTGATCACGATCTATGTATAAAAATAAAATCATGAAGAAAATTACTAAGATTATACTTATCACATTGGCCATTTTCCTTGGTCTGGTAATTATCGGTATCACAATAGCCCCTCCCATTGCTAAAAATTATATCAACAAACACGGGAAAGAATTAATCGGCCGAAAAGTAGTCATAGAAAAACTCTATGCCAATCTTTTCACGGGTTACAATCGGATTAGCGGTTTTACCTTATACGAGGCAAACGATTCGGACAAATTTATTTCATTCGACACGTTAATCGTAGACCTCTCGCTATATCGACTGATAGTTAACGAACTAAAAATAAACGAGATATCACTTATTAACCCGAAGGTAAATCTTTGGCAAAGGGGCGAAACATTCAATTTCAGCGACCTTTTGAAAAAACAAACGGCAGATACGCTAACCTCCCCGGCAGATACGACTTCCACCAGCTCTTCCCTGACAATTGCTATCTATAACATCAACCTTGCGGGAGGGCATGTGCTGTATCGTGACCTGATCCGGAATTCCGTATGGGACATGGAAGATATGAACCTCCATATTCCGGGAGTCTATTTCAGCGGAGAAAATACGGACGTAGGCATTAATTTGAATTTCAGCAATGGAGGATCGTTGCAGACCCAAACCCAGTATAACCTGACAGACGGTAGTTATGTGGTCCATTTGGGTTTAGAAAATTTTGCCATCGATAACCTTCAGGCTTACCTGTCGGACTATTTGAAAGTCGGGAAATTAAACGGTTCTTTTTCCGCGAATCTGGACATCGCGGGAAATACCAACCACATCATGGATATTACGGTAAAAGGACTTACCTCCTTGAAAGGGCTACACATTACCGATGAAAAAGAACAAAAAATAGTTGCCATCGACTCCATCGGTCTGGACATAGAAGAAGTCAATCCCGGAATAGCCAAGTTCCATTTCAAATCATTATCCATCAATAAATTAAGTTCCTCATTCGAACTTTATTCCGATCATAACAACTACACGGCATTTCTCAAAGAAGAACCGGAAAGGCACGCGGATAACGCCTCCGGAACATCGGCAGCGACACCGGATACTACCGCATCTATCCCCATGGATCTGCGCCTGGGGAAATTGGCCATAACCGAATCCGATTTCACGTTTAACGATCATACCCTGCACAAGCCGTTCTCCTTTCGCATGGACAAATTAAGTATCATTTCCGATACGTTGACTCTATCGGGCGTTAACCACATCCGCCTTCAAACGAAATTACCGGACGGTGGATCAGCCTATATCAACTGGAAAGGTAAACTGGACGACATCAGCAACCTGGATCTGACGTTAGCTATCAAAAACCTGAACTTGATCGAATTTACCCCTTACTGCTTACAATATTTCGGTTACCCGATCCGAAAAGGGAACCTTGCGTTCACCAGCATAAACACGGTAAAGAAAAGCCAATTGGAAGGGCGTAACTCATTAGACGTATTCGCTTGCGAATTGGAAAACAAACAAAAAGGACTTAAAGTAGAGTATAATCTTCCCTTAAAAACGGCCCTCTACCTGATCAAAGACAAAAACGATAAAATCAACATGAATCTTCCTGTCAGCGGAAATATCTCCTCTCCCGAATTTTCATACCGTAAACTCATCTTTAAAACGCTGACAAACCTTCTGATCAAAGTAGCCGTGTCTCCCGTCTCTTTTTTAGCCAATTCATTAGGTTTCTCTCCCGACAAATTGAGTTCCATTCCCCTGACTGCCACCCAATGGGATTTCACATCCGAACAATATTCCACCTTCAATGCCTTAACGGAATTAATCAAGGCTAAACCGGACATGACGCTGACCCTGGAACAAGAGATCAACCGGGAAGCCGCTTACAACGAGATAGCCCTGTTCGATATCAAAAAAGATTACTATCTTTCACTACATCCCGAAAAAAGCGATACCACGCTACAAGCCATCGATTACGCTAAAATTATGGAGATCGAAACCAAAGACCCGAACTTCAACAGCTACCTGAACAGCAAGGTAGACCCAAGTATCTCCAGCCTTTCCGTACAGGAAAAAACACGGTCTCTCCTGTCCGCGACATTTGTGGAATCGCAAATAAATCGTTTGATAGAATTACGCAACAGACAGGCATTCAATTACCTGACGACCCAAGGCATCCCCGCCGACCACCTGAAAGTCACCACCTCTCAGGCGACCGATTATTCCGGCAAACACCAATACAAAATCAACCTCGTCCTGGAAGAAGACCAGCAAAGCGAAATCACCGAATAACCTGCGGGGACGGTTCTTTGGGGTTAAAAACCACCCCAAAGAACCGTCCCCGCGGGTTATTTTAAGTATTAGGCAAGACAAAAGACCAATGCGTGTGCACGATCCGCCATCGGTCGGATGAATCTGACTTATACACCTCTGTACAATGCATTTTAAACACCTGCCCATCCCTATGAGCCTCATAATCGTACACTAAGACGGCAGTCTCCGAGGATAACAATACAACAGGCCGGATCATCTCATACCAATCTATTTTAACCTTCCCCCGAACACGATCATAATATTCCTCTAAGGCTTTCTTACCTTCAAGTTTATTCTCCAAAGCGGGATCGAAGTAAACGACATCATCGGATGACAACTCTATAAACCCATCGGGATTCCCATGATTCCATTGCTCTAAAGCCTGTTTTTCTAAGGACATAATCGTAGCCTTAATATCCTCGTCGCCCGAGGGTATGCCTGTACTTTCAATCATAAAGTCGACTTATATTTAACCGTTTATACTTAAGACTCTTTAATCTTATTCTTTAATCCGGATATAAACCCAATGGTAGGTAAACAGGAGTGCTATTATCACGACACACACCGTACCTATATTATACCATTCCATAGTTAAATCGCCCCAATCAATACCGCTTGCATGCTTGTTGGTTATATCTCTGAGCAGAATTCCCGTGCAAACACCATAGATAATTCCCACCATACGGAGGATATGCTTCACGACCTTATTGGCATAACGATGCGTGAGGACGACCCCGATTCCAAGCAAAGTGGATACGATAAACCATACTTCAACATAAAATATTTGTTTCCCAAAATCTTCACCGGCCAATCCGGTAAAGTAATATTTAATTGCCATAAAAACAGCGATCGCAAGTCCTATTAACGAACACATCCAAATCCCCTTCAAAAACAAAAAACCGATCTTTTTCTTTGAATCTAAAATTTCTATTTTCATACTACAAATATTTATTTGTTATCACACATGTCCTCACAAACAACATTTATTTCAACAACTTCGTAAATATAATAATTTTTTTTAACTTACAATAAAATATAAAATCTATAAAATCATTCTCGGCATACGGTTATTGATAGGGTTCCAAAAACGTTTGGCTACTCTTCTTAGCGGCATCCCATGATTGACGTTCGCTTTTTTTATGTTGTTCTCTTTAAATATAAAAACACTATTGGACTATAGCGTATTTTCTATAGCCGCATGAGCTTTCACATTTTATAAAAAAATAATCCGAATTCTTGCAAAACGAATTTGCAACCTACTATGCCAAGGTCTATGGGGTACTTATGATTTACTTACAACAACTATTCGACAAACAACAAGGTTTTGGCTTTTCCGCGTAAACCGTGATACTGAAAATTACCGTCGGGTTAGCTTTATATTCTGTAATCTCGTTATCACTCAAATAACGCTTAAGTATATCGTCAGGTACTATAATCGGTTTTTGTTTTTGAAGGATTACATTCGTGAATCCCGCCTCCGCGACATAACCGAGGTATTCCGTTTTATCGATGGCACTTGCAACACAACCGGCATACATTTCAGCCGCCGATTTGATCTTCTCCGGCAAATTACCCGTAAGAACGATATCGGATATGCTAAAATGCCCGCCGGGCTTTAATACTCTGTAAATATCGGCAAACACGGCACGTTTATCGGGTACGAGATTAAGAACGCAGTTACTGACAATAACATCGGCAACCTCATCCGATACCGGCATATTTTCAATATCCCCTTCCCGAAACTCGACATTGTTAAAACCTCGCGTTTCAGCGTTCTTTCTGGCTTTGGCAATCATGGCAGGAGTAAAATCAATACCGATTACCTTTCCGGTTTCCCCGGTTTCCGCTCTTGCAACAAAACAATCATTTCCGGCACCGCTCCCCAGATCTATCACGGTATCCCCTTTTCTAATTTTCGCGTATTGAGTAGGCAGACCACACCCCAACCCCAAGTCGGCATCCGGATTGTAACCATCGAGTTCATTGTACTCCTCACTCATAATACGATATACTTCCGTGGAGCATCCGCCGGAACCACAACAGGAGGATTGATTTGTCTCTTTATCTTGTAAGGCTATCTCACTGTATTTTTGCCTTACCATCTCTTTGATCTTATTTTTATCCATAAATTATAATTATTTATTATTCGTAATATTGCGAACATTATATATAAAAAATATATGCTAACAGCATACATCTTTATTTTCCGGCAATTCTCTCAAGAAATTCTGGAACAGCTCGCGGGCCAAGCCCCAGGTTCTTCTATTTATACAGTATCTTACTTTGGGTGTTTCAATTTCCCCCTGAATCAGCCCGGCATCTTTCAACTCCTTGAGATGTTGTGATACGGTTGCTTTGGCAATGGGTAAAATCTCGTGAATATCACCGAAAAAACAGGTATCCTGACCTGCAAGAAAAGAAAGTATCGCTATACGGTGAGGATGTCCCATTGCTTTGGCAATCCGTGCTAATCTCTCCTGTTTACTCATTTCTGGCTTTTCCATACTTTTACATTGTTCGCAAATATACGAACAATATTTTATACAAAGAATCTATTTAGAAATAATTGAGAAAAACAAACAGCTTTTATCCAAGTTCCCCTTACACCAACACCCCCTCTCCCTCCGGATTACTATACGATAAATTCAAACAAAAAATTAGTGATCTGCAGGGACGGTTCTTTTGGGGTGACAAAAATCACATCCAAGAACCATCATCAAGGTTTTTTAGATCACCAGCAAATCTACAAAAATTGTACATATTAGTAAAGCGCAGCTCTCTATAACCCAACTTTAGCTCACACAGATATCTGACAATTAACTATATTAAAAAATATATACCCATATTCAAAGAACGAAAGCGGAGTACTCCCATGTTTGACGGTTATATCTCCGACTATAACCCATATGCAAAATATTGATTTTTAATCCAGTAGTAATACATCGGGTCTTGAAACGAAAGTTTATTCGCCTTATTGTCCAAAATATCTTTCTCTATAAGAGATTTTTTTGAACGAGTTACGTTACCGGACGATGTTAAGCGGTAGCGAGCAATCACTTTGGCTGATGACAAGGTTGTTTCTCCTGCAACCATTGCTTTTAAAAAGTTTATCTGATTATTGGTTAGCGACTCCGTAATCGTTACAAACAATAAACTTAATTGTTCGACGATAGTGATATGAGCCTCTTTTACAATCTCTTCCGTACAAGAATCACTTGTCCTAAGCCATGCTTGTTGCGCAAGCTGTTGAACATAGTACGGGTGGTTGTCTGCTAAGCCGACAATCAGGCGTGCTTGTGTTTCGGTTATGATTTTACCTGTCTTTGAGAATTGTTCCGTGATGAATGCAATCCACGAAGGGGTGTCTATTTTTTCAAGAAACAGCAAATCACCAAACTTATAAAACGGCATTGACGAATTGGTAAATACATCAAGCATCATGTGTCGTTTACTTCCATAGAGGCAGTAAGAAACATATTGATGTTGCTGCCAATGCGAACGCAGTTTTTTCTGAAAGTAAAGCGGATCATTAAATTCGGCAATATTCTGGAATTCATCGACACATACAACTATACGAATTCCCTTGTCTATCGCAATTCGTTCAGCTAAATCTAAAATCTCATCTGGATTTTTTCTTATTTCATTCCAATCGAACTCAAGAGAGATTTCGTTTCGCATTTCACCGGCAAGAACAATTTTGGGAATAATTCGGGTGAAAAATTTTTTAACCGAATCAATAGACTCTTCCCATCTCGAAGAGGTGGTTTTCAGAATGTTCATAGCAAGGAGTTCGTAAAAATGCTCTTCATTGCGCACGTTAAAAAGGTCAATCTTACAAATCTTGAGTTTTTCATTTTGCGAAGTTGCAATATCGGCAGCCTTGGCAACAAGAGAACTTTTCCCCCAACGTCTCGGAGAAATTATAATCGTATTGATGAGTGAATTAAAATTAGAGACCAGCAATGCGGTCTCTTTTTCCCTGTCGGTGAAATTTTCCGACTTGGCTATTCTTCCGAAAATAAATGGTGTATTCATTGTAAAATCCGTTTTATGAAACAAATATATGAAACAAATTTGTTTTAAACAAAAATGTTTCATAATAAAGCTACCCGCAAAATAGCATCGGAACCATCTTAAAAATCAATTCATTTCAAAGTAATTCCCGTATGATCAATAAGTACAAAAAATCTTCCAGCCGGATCAATAAACAAAATAGGGCTATTAGTACAATAATGACAAGAACTCGACGAGTAATATTTCTCGACCATCGGATCGACACAGAACCATATCTGCCAAGTTAATATAGTGGGATGTTAACATGGTTCCGGTCTTTACCGCTACTAACAAATTTAAAACATTATATTCGAAATTAAAAATAAAACAAACGAGGGAATGCCGAAAAGACATTCCCTCGTAACCATATTCCTAATTTTACAAGAACAATCACCAAATCGCCAACCAGTAAATAATATTTTTTGTGGTATCACTACTGATTGCGTAGCCCCGGGAGTAGCCATTTTTCCACTCGGGCGGAAGACCTAAACCTTCCGTCAACCACTCTTTTTTGATATAGATCCCGGGCGAGGCATCTACCACGTAAATAGTATATCCTTCGGGTAAACGATTATTTAGAGGATCAATATCTCCAAGAGAAGTTTCAATAGAATAGTTATGTTCATAAAAATTAGGTACCGGTATATATCCTTCACTATTTGACCAAGGGTAACTCTTCTCAAACTCCCGGTAACGTTCCACTGTACTCTCCCCGAGTCTACCGACAATCAACAAATTACTATCCTGAGAAGAGTAAGCTATCTTATATTTATTACGGACTAATGCCTGGGCAAGAGAATCTGAATAAGGGACCTCCAAAATCATTCCATTAAACTTATAATACTCATAAGAAGCAAAAGTATATCCCTTGATAATAGCAGGAGAATCATAAACATAAACTGGAAATGTAGATACCAAAGAACTATCAAATACAGAACGAGTTCTTAAGTAGTTCTTATTAAACTCCGTTCGAGCCCGTTCGACTGGATCATAATTGCATCCATTCAGCATCATAAATAACAATAGTATTATACCAATTGCCGTTTTCATTTTAACTACCTATTTTTATATATTATATTTTTATCTCTATAATCAAATTCAGAACCAAATTTTGAACCAAATTTCACAAGATTCCAAAACCCAGCCCAAAATGCATCTATTACTACTGGATGGGAATAACGTATTCTACTTTTTTCGAAAGATGTTGTAAAACGCCATCCCATTCTCGGACTTCCAATATACTTAACACCCTGATAATTAAGTACAGATTTGTTTTTAGGTAAATATGTTGCTTTTTCCACGAGGATATCACGTTTTCCGTAAATAAAGTCAGCCATACGCCCTTTTCCCTTATCTACATACATGGTATAACTCGTTTTATCTTCCACGTATTGGGTCATTGCATATTTATATCCCAAATCGTCCATTACATCCAAAGCATTTTCTCTATCAAAATAAGCGGTTGGCAAGCCAACTTTCCGCCATTCTCCCGTACCGGGGATATACATCTCTTTTGTTGAAAATCCCTTTTTGGAAATCCTGTTGGAATATTTATTTAAAATATTCCTGTCCGGGGTTCCGAACATGCCGTTTTCACCCAACCAACTCCAGGAATCTCCAAGCTTCGATTCGTCTCCTTTTTTCATAAATGGATCGTAATACAAGCTACCATCGGCATCAACAAACCAATCCAAGGCCTGTCCATCCGGATCAATAAACAAAATAGGACTATTCGCGCAATAATTATAAGAACTTAAAGAATAATACTTTTCGGCCATCGGGTCGACGGTAAACCACCGCCCGAGTTCGGCGTCGTACATCCTGGCACCGTAGTCGAGGAAACCGAGGTTTCCCGTGGTTTGCTCTTCCTTGCCGTTGTATTTAAGACGATTGGAAGTTTCCATGCCACCACCCGCTTGGCTGTATCTTGTACCGAAGGGGTAATAGTCGTTCTGTTCTATCACACTACCCGAGTAGTTTACAATGGTCCGAGCACTACCAAGATGGTCGGTCAGGTAGTAGCAAGGAGTATCTCCCGCTCTTGTGTTACCTTTCACCAGGATACGGCCGCTCGCCGTGTTTGCCCCCTCTAACCGTGTTCCCGCGCTGTTTCTCGCATACGTCAAAGAACCCAAGTAATAGAATCCGCTACCACTCGCGTCCGCTACCCTTAACTTCGTCCCGTCAGCCAGGTAAGTGTAGGTGGCTGTCAAAACGGTTCCGGACTTTACCACCGATAACAAATTTAAAACATTATATTCAAAATTCAAATAAAACAACAAACGAGGGAATGCCCAAAAGACATTCCCCCGTAACTATATCCCTATTTTACAAATAAAATCACCAAATCGCTAACCAGTAAATAATATTTTTAGTGGTATCACTACTGATTGCGTAGCCCCGGGAATAACCGTTCTTCCACTCGGGAGGAAGACCTAAACCTTCCGTCAACCACTCTTTTTTGATATAGATCCCGGGCGAGGCATCTACCACGTAAATAGTATATCCTTCGGGTAAACGATTATTTAGAGGATCAATATCTCCAAGAGAAGTTTCAATAGAATAGTTATGTTCATAAAAATTAGGTACCGGTATATAGCCTTTACTGTTCGACCAAGGATATTTTTTTTCAAATTCCCGATAACGTTCCACCGTGCTCTCCCCGAGTCTACCGACAATCAACAAATTACTATCTTGTGAAGAATAAACAGTTTCATGCTTACTATTAACCAATGCCCTAGCGAGAGAGTCTGAATAAGAAACCTCCAAAATCATTCCGTTAAACCTATAATATTCGTATGAATCTAAAGCGTATCCTATAATTCTCGAGTATAAAGAATGAACATAAGAAGGAAATATGGATACAAGAGAACTGTCAAACATTGAACGAGACTTTAAATAGTCTTTATTAAATTCTGCCTTTGCCCGTTCCATTGAATCATACTTGCATCCACCAAATATTATCAATAATAATAAAATTACTCCTATTATGTTTTTCATTTTAATCCTGTTTTTTTATATTTTACTCTTTCGTTCATATAATCAAATTCATTACCAAATTTAGAACCAGCTTGTACGAAGCTCCAAAATCCCGCCCAGAATGTATCTATTTCCACAGGATTTGTATAACGTATCGTACTTGTCCGTCCTGTAGTAACAAACAACAAATTTTCCACTCTTGGAGAAACAAGGTGTTTCAATCCTTGATAGTGAAGGACAGATTTGTTCCTGGGTAGATATGTTGCTTTCTCCACGAATATATCTCGTTTACCATAAATAAAATCTGCCATTCTTCCTCTTCCCTTATCCATATACATGGTATAACTAGTTTTATCTTCCACGTATTGGGTCATCGCGTACTTGTACCCCAAATCATCCATCACCTCCAGGGCATTATTCCTGTCGAAATAAGCGGTTGGCAAGCCAACTTTTCTCCATTCTCCCGTTCCGGCGATATACATCTCTTTTGTTGAAAATCCCTTTTTGGAAATCCTGTTGGAATATTTA
>NZ_UQRQ01000026.1 GCF_900543425.1 uncultured Sanguibacteroides sp.
TTCAATTCAATAGTGCTATCGGACCGTACAAAGGAGGTTTACGTTTCCACCCGTCAGTAACTCTTGGCGGTTTGAAATTCTTGGGATTCGAACAAACTTTCAAAAACTCTTTGACGACTCTTCCTATGGGTGGAGGTAAAGGAGGTTCTGACTTCAACCCGAAAGGAAAATCAGATAATGAAGTAATGCGTTTCTGCCAAAGCTTCATGACTGAACTTTGCAAACACATCGGAGCTGATACCGACGTACCTGCCGGTGATATCGGTGTAGGTGGTCGTGAAATCGGTTTCTTGTTCGGACAATACAAGAGAATTCGTAACGAATTTGTCGGTGTATTAACCGGAAAGAACCGTGAATTCGGTGGTTCAAGAGTACGTCCGGAAGCTACCGGTTACGGTACCGTATATTTTGCTCAACATATGTTGGCAGAAAAGGGTGAAAAAATTGCCGGTAAAGTAGTTGCTTTATCTGGTTTCGGTAACGTTGCTTGGGGTGCCGCTCAGAAATTAGTTCAATTAGGTGCTAAAGTTGTTACCATTTCTGGTCCTGACGGATATATCTATGACGAAAAAGGTCTTACTCAAGAAGGTGTAAACTATATGTTGGAACTTCGCGCAAGTAACAACGACGTTGTAGAACCGTATGCTAAGAAATTCGGTGCTAAATTCTTCGCGAAACGTAAACCGTGGGAAGTTAAATGCGATATCGCATTCCCGTGTGCAATCCAAAACGAGTTGAACGAAGAAGATGCAAAACAATTAGTTGCTAACGGATGTAAGATGATCGTTGAAACCTCTAACATGGGTTGTACCGCTGAGGCCGTTAAATACGCTAACGATCACATTACTTTCGCTCCGGGTAAAGCTGCTAACGCCGGTGGTGTTGCCGTTTCTGGTCTTGAAATGAGCCAAAACTCTATGAGATATAGCTGGACTGCTGAAGAAGTAGACGCTAAATTATCTCAGATCATGAAAGACATCCACGATACTTGCGTTAAATTCGGTAAAAACGGAGACAAGATCGACTACGTGAAAGGTGCCAACATCGGTGGCTTTATCAAAGTTGCTGAAGCTATGTGCGCTCAAGGACATGTATAATCAAAGTCTTTATATAAAAAAACCGCTTCCAAAAAGAAGCGGTTTTTTTGTCCCCCCAACCGACACCTTCTAAATTAATTTTTGATTTATGATTTACGATTTATGATTAAATGCTGATCTTACCCTCTTTAAATCGTAAATCTAAAATCCGAAATCGTAAATCATTCCAATCACCCAATCTCTAAATCACTCAATCATTATATCTTTAATCATTCTATTTTTATCCACTTTACCGCATCCGCCACAATAGCCACATCCTTCCTTCTCTGAACCTCCTTATCGGAAAGCACCACTTTCGCTTCCCCCGCCGGAAAATCGTACTCCCCAAGCAAGGCCCAGTCACGAGAGCTTATATGCTTGGGTATAGCGATATCTAAATTCACGGCTACGTCCTCTGTTTTATCCCCGTGGAAAACCGTGTAATGATAAACTACTCCTCCCGGTCTGCCAGGCCCGCGTACAAGAGATCGTCTATACACTTTCGCCACTACCCGGTAACGTCCCGCCTCCGGGAGATTTACCCGCCACGTGGCTGTCGATTTACCCTCTCCCCCGCCAATGCAGTAACATCCCCGGATCGAGTCTCCCTCCGCCTCCATCGTGATCACCTGTTCCCAACGAGAGGTCTCTCCATCCTGGAAATTCCGCACACGGGGTGCCTTCCGGAACCATTTTTGAAACCAGGTGAGGTTACCGTCCACCAGCTCGAAACCGGCATCTTGGTCATCTACCACGAACTCGTTCTTGTTCTCGCTCGCCAGAAATTCTTCTACCGGGATAGTGCGCCATTCCCCGCCAAGTTCCCAGGGTTCTCCATCCTCACGGTTCTTCCTCGCGGGAAAACGAAAAAAACTCGGGCGATTCGTCGATAACCAGGTATTCAAGTGAAAAGAGTCCCCCTTCACCACGAACGAGAAAGATTTCACCTCCCCGGGCTCTATATAACAGCTGACACGATCTATCTCGGCGACGCTACCGTACTCGATGGAGACCACGCCTCCCGTCTTACCGGCGTTCATGATCTTTCCCTCGAGTTTGGAAAGCCCGGTAACGGGATCGTAAAGCACCACCTCGTCCCTCGTTTTAAAATATTGCTCGTGCCTGGTCGCCATCCAATCCTCTACAAGACTATTCATGTCAAATCCCCAGCGAGTCCCCCACCTCTCCAGCAGCGAGTCATAATCTATCTCGCCACGAGCGTGTCGATACAAGCTATCTAAACAATACCGCAATTCCCTCTCGGGAACACGCAACGTCAACCTGATCAAAAGATCCTGTGTCTTCATGTGAAACACTTGGTTCCTGATACCCCTCTCCGAACCCGAGTCCGATAAAAGATCCAGCAAGGTTCGACCGGTGAAATAATCGTGAAACGATTTTTGACCGGCAAAAATCATCCCGGATATACTCTGGCTTTTATTCATAACACGTGTTTGTCTCTCTAACCTTCCAAACACTTTACCCATGAACGGGTATTTTAAAGAATAAACCCAAACATTCGATTCCGCACCAAGTGTTCTCACGGGACTATCCGCCACGTAAGTAACTTTTACTTTTTGCCGGCCGAGGTCCAACAAGGGATGACTCCCCCGCTGCCTGATTACGCCGTCAATCAACCGGCTATGCAGGTCATCACATGCTGATAAAAAGTCTTCCCCGGTCTTGACCTTACCGGCCTTCATCACCCCGGTCATGTCCAGGTCGAATCCCCGCTCGTGAAAAAAGACCATCCCAGGTTCTACCAGTCCACCCGAGGATTTCCCCTCGTGAGAGAATAAATGAAAAGAAACCGGCACTTCCGACAAGTAAAGATAAGGCCACCCCGGTTCATACCACGACATCGACAGGAAGTTCCTGTAATCGTACCAGTACATCGGGGGATTTTTACTCAACCTGGAGAAAGCCTCGCGACTCGCGCCCGAGAAAATCGATCTCAACCTGTCTCCCCACCCGGTCAAATTAACCTGGAAACCGAACGTTTTATCTACCGGCAAGTTATAGTCTTTAACGTTAGCACCGTATAACGAGATTCCGTTCAACGGGTTCCGGCTGGTAAAACGAATTTCATCTCCCGTCTTCCCCGGTACCCCCTGAGAGATTACCGTTTTCTGGAGGGGAGATTCCACGACTAAAGAAAAGCGAGTGAAATCACGACCCGTTGCCATCGGCATAAAAGGATTAACCGGGGGAATGGCCACCGGGTACCAACCGCTGGCCGGGGTTAACAGGAGCAAATTATGCTCGACGAAAGCACCGCGACGACCCGTCGGGAAAAAACGATCCCCGTGAAAAACGTCCTCGTGTTCCTCGCTCGAAAGGTGCAAGTCACAATAACGGTCATCGATCCTCCCCTCGTACGCCAGCCGCAAGGATAGAGTGTCCCCCGGTGCCAAAGATCGATCGATCAAAACAAATTGCCCGTCACGGTCGTGAGACAAGGCGTTCTCCCCGGATTTCACCGACAAGACACGCAAACCGGGGTTTAAAAACAAGACGATTCGATTCAAATCCCGTTTCCCGGGGTTATAAACCAGCAGGTCGCTCTCCGCCTTCAACCCCTTGCCCGTTTGACGCAATCGGATAGCGTGTCTCCTTACCCGGCAGGTTTCCTCGCGCCAGTTACGCTCGAAACTCGAACGGTAATCTTCACGAGTCGACCGGTCCCGGTAATGAGAGTATTCCAGCAAAACGCCACAACCGAGGCCCGCCAAAACGAGCAAGATCCCGCCCGAGGCATGACGCTTCCGGGTGCTCGACCGGTTGGGCAAGCGCCTCATGTATTTTACACCCCACGCCAAAAAGCCCAGGCCGACCAACGTGTAAATCGAACGATGCAACAAGTAACGGGAAAGATTCACGTGTCCCACCAGACCCGAGAATAAATTAGGAACGCCGCTACCCGTGTAATCGAGCGTCCCGTGCTGGAAGTAAGGCAACCAGAACAAGCAACCGATCAACCACGCCACGGCAAGACTGATCGACAAAAAACGGGAACCGGAAACACTACTGATCCACAAGGAGAGACCTGCCACTAACAGCCAAGACGGGATATTTAACGTCAACAGGTAAAACAGGTAATAACCCCACCCCACCGGGGCAAGACTGGTTAAATTGACAACAAGAACGGAAAGCAAAATCACCACGACATTAACCAGGCAGAAAAGAACGAGGTTACCAGTAATAATTCCCCAGTAGAAAGTCGTGTTACCTGCCGGGCGAGCCTGTAAACTCTCCAGGGCTCCCGGCCTACTTAACCGGCGGGGAATATCCGCCATCATTACCGCCAAAAACAACGATTGAATAACGCCATACAGGTAAGCGTTAACCAAAGGCATGGAGCAAGGCAAAGCCATCATCTTCCAGTTCACACCACCTTGTCCCTGCCAGTAAACGTGACACGACACGATCCCGATCAACGAGAACAAGACAAAAAAACGAAAGATCCAACTTCGACTCTGCTGTTTTATCTCGTACACCGCCACGTGAAAGGACAAACACGTGTTCATAAGCTTTCAATTTAGGTTTAGCCTCACTAATATAGATATTTAAATCTTTAAATCAAACTGTTACCCCGAAAATAGACATCGTACTTATCGAAAAACACAAAGCAGGACAGGAATACATTTTTCAATTTATGCAATCCCATCCTACTAATATAGTTACAATACGATATAATTCCGGTCAAATAAAAGCAACCAAATCCTTCGCCTAAAATCATCATATGGAATTTATATCGTCAAGCCTTAGCCACACCTATGCAAACACATTAAATTTCCAGACCAGACCTTTCTGAAACAGATTCGAAAAATTAAATACAAAACTTTTTCGTCCATACATAAAACATCATGATTCAAAATCGCAAATCATTTGCAATCGTTACTTTACCCCGTCCCTAAGTGCTACCTAAATGTTATTTAAATAATAACTTCTTATTTCAATTTTATAAACTTCACGGCATCCGCCACGATAGCCACCTCTTTCCGCCGACGTACCTCCTTATCCGAGAGAGTTACACTCACCTCGCCTGCCGGAAGATCGTATTCTCCAATAAGGGCCCAGCCCGAAGACCCGGATAGCTCTGCATCCAAACTGACCTCCGCTTTCTCCTCCCGCTCCCCGAAAGAGAGCGTGTAATAGTAGATAATTCCGGAATCGTCAAAAGAGATTCCGCCCGACGGTGAGTCCGAAAATTCGGGTGGTCGCGTGTAGACACGATATACTTTTCCCATGACCCGGTAGCGTCCCGCCTCCGGAATATCCGCCCGCCATGTCGCGGTAGACTTTCCGGAACCGCCGCCGATATAATGATACCCCCGGATAGCATCGCCGCAAGCATCGGCATCTATCACTCGCTGCCAGCGTCTGGCATCTCCTCCCGCTTGAGTGTAACCTACAAGTAAGGGAGTAGCCTTCCGTCCCTTCTGGAACCACGAGAGATTACCGTTCTTTACCTCGAATCCGGCATCCTGATCATCGACTATAAACTCGTTCGGATTTTCATTTTTCAGAAATTCGGATACCGGTACGGGACGCCACTCTTGTATCAACTCCCAGGTTTTTTCCAATACCTCAGCTTTTCTGTTTTCTAAAGTAAAAACCGCCGGACGATTAGCCGATAAGCCGGTATTGATACACATAACAGGTCCATCGGTCACAAAAACAAAAGCTTTTACCTCCCCCGGTTCCAAACAACAAACACTACGTTGCATTTTATTCAAAGGACCGTATTCTATAGAAACAATCCCCCTGTATTTCCCGGCATTCATAATCATTCCCTCGGTTTTGTAACGCCCGGAAGCAGGATCAAAATAACTCACGGCATCTCTCACTTTAAAATATTGTTCGTTCTTCGTGGTAATCCAATCCGTTATGATATCCTCCACGTTTACCCCCCAACGTACACTCCATGCCTGTAACAGGGAATCATAATCCACTTCCCCCATCCGGAAACGATACAAACTATCCAAACTTTGTCTCAGTTCCTGTCCCGGGATATCCAAGGTCAATCGAATCCATAAATCCTCCAATTTATCCAATAACTCGACTTTCTCGTTCTCCGATAATATATCCGTCAAAGAACGTCCGATAAAAAAACCGTTATCCTCCTTTTTCACACTCATCGGAGCAAACATTTTTGTTATTCCCCGTCCCGTACTGAAATTCTTTGAAAACAATTCCTCAAATATTTTCCCCATGAAAGGATATCTTAAAGCGTGCACCCAAACCCGTTGAACCTCATTCAAAGAAGAGCCGTTATTATCATTTTCCGAATAATCCCAGCCAAACATTGTCTCTTTCTTCTTAAGATCCATCAAGGGATGACTATCCTGTTGTTTCCGCTTAGAAAAGAATACTCCGTCATACAGGGCATAAACGACCTTCGAAAAAACCTCCTCGTTTTCAATTTTATCGATAGCCATGACTTGAACAATATTCATATCAAATCCCCGTTCCCGCAAAAATATCATCCCCGGTTCCACTAACCCGGCCTCCGGTTTTCCCGCATGAGAATCCGAACGGAACGACACCGGAACTTCCAACAAGTTCAGGTACGGAGTCTCCGGCTCATACCAACTCCCTGATCGATAACTTCCGAATGCGCTCAAAAGCGGAAATTCCTTCCAGGAGATAAAATCGACCTGACTTATTTGGGATAAACTCTTCACAAACCGTTTATCCCGAGTTTCGGTACTTAATCGCAAACCAAATGCTTCATCTAACGGGATGGTATAACATTGATAATTGGCCCCGCATAAAGAGATCCCGTTCAACATATTATGACACACGAACGTAATGGTTCCTTCCGCTTTAAACTTCTGACCCTGAGAAATAATCTCCTTTTGCAACGGGTGTTCCACCTCCAACCGGAAACGGGTAAAATCCCGACCCGTGGCCATGGGCATAAAAGGATTCACGGGAGGTATCGCCACCGGGTACCACGCCGAGGCAGGGGTCAATAAAAGCAACTCTTTTTCTACAAAAGCTCCACGACGACCCGTGGCAAAAAAACGATCGTTAGAAAAAGGATTCTCGTACACCGTATCCCTCAAGTGCAAATCACAAAAACGATCGTCGATTTTCCCCTCGTAAGCCACCTGCACGCGTAAAGAATCCCTCGCTCCCAAAGGACGATCGATCAGGATAAACTGGTGATCCCGCCGGTAAGCCAAATCGCTTCCTCCCGACCGTAAACCCGTTACCCGTAAACCGGGATTCAAAACCAAAACGACCCGATCCAGCACCTCCCGCCCCGGGTTATAAACCGTCAACTCGCTCTTCGCCTTCAATTTCCTACCCTCCTGTCTCAACGTGATCGCATTACTCCTCACCCGGCAAGTTCTCTCCTGCCAATTCCGCCGGAAACTATCCCGGTAGTCCGTCCGTACCTGCCGATCCCGGTAATAGGAATTTTCCAACGCCATGCCGCAGAGTAACCCGGCTATTACCAAAAAAACACCTAAACAACGATTTAGCCTTAAACCAACCGTACCATTCGACAAACGCTTCATCTTTCCAGCACTCCAGACTAACAACCCCGTCCCCGCCAAAAAATACGTCAACCGGTGCAACAAATAGCCGCACGGGTTCACGTGCCCCGTGATTCCCGAGAACAAATTCGGGATCCCGCCCGCCATATAATCCAGCGTACCGTGAACCTGATAAGGCAGCCAGAAGATCGATCCCACTAACCAACACACGGGTATCACCATCGCCAGTACACGGGAACGGAACAAATAACTCAACCACAACGTCAACCCGCCGACAAACACCCACGAGGGAATCGTCAACGTCAACAAGTAAAAAAGGTAGTATTTTAAACTCAACGGGGCTAAACTTGCTAAATTGACCGCCAAGACAGAAACCGTGATCACGACGATATCGACCAGCAGAAAAAGCATAAGATTTCCCAAGATCACACCCCAGTAATAAGTTGCGTTCCCCACCGGACGGGCGTAAAGACTTTCTATAGCCCCCGTCCGTGCCAATCGCCGGGGCACATCCGCCAGCATCACGATCAAAAAAACCGACTGTACCACCCCGAAAAGGTAAGCATTCACCAACGGCATGGAGCAAGGCAACGCCACCATCTTCCAGTTACCGCTATTCCCCCATCCTTGCCAATACGCATGACACCCCACCACCCCGATCAGGGCCAGCAACACGAAAAATAAAAACGTCCGGCTCCGGCTTTGCTGCTTCAGCTCGTATACCGCTACCAAAATCAAATCACGCCAATTCATACTATTTTATTTTTAAGTTAACACCACACATCTATTGTAAATTTTAAATTGTAGATTGACAATTATTCTGTGATTAAGAGATTCTGTGATTAAATGATTTAACTGCAACAGAATCTCTTAATCTATTATTTACATGCATTAATTGATAGCACTTTAACCCCGTCCCGAAGTGCTACCGAAATATTATCGGAATCAAAGATATAGCACGGTTAATTGATCACCAGCAGAAAAATAGTCTGTTGTCCCTTTTCTCACCATGAGATAGTAAACTCCTTCATCAGAAGCCTGAGCATTAGACAAGGTTACATAAATAATATTTTTATAATAATTATAAGATATATCAAATCTATAATCTGAAGGATTTGCTCTATGAATATTTCCATTACAATCTAAATAAATAATAAATTTAGGTTGCTCTCCAGGACGTTGAACAAATAACGCAGCATAACTCCAATTTTCTAAGTTTAATAGTTCATATGACCATTGAGCAGTATTCCCAGCTCTTACAACTATTTCTCCACGAGCATCACTTATAATTTGAGGAGTACCATTTTCATTACTTTGAGCCACTCCATCAAACTCTCCTCCCATCAGGAAGAATACCGAAACCATTAATAACATCACAATCTTTTTCATGATCTTAAAATTTAAATGTTTAGTAGAAATTTAATTTCGAAGATGAATTTTTCTCTATCATCTCCATGTTCATTCTATCGAGGACTATATTTCCCCGTCATTATCCTCCTTCGAATTATTTTCAGATCACATTGTACTCGGCCGATTCTTTAATAAAATACCTCCTTCTCTCTTTTTAATCACTAAATCTTTTAATCTCAGAATTATCTAATTCTCATCATTCATTGTAAATTACAAATTAATTTTTGATTTATGATTTACGATTTATAATTGAGTTTTGATCTCGTCCTCTTTAAATCGTAAATCTAAAATCCGAAATCGTAAATTCTCTCTTAATCTTTGAATCATTTTCATTGTCAATCTTTTTAGCCGGGAATCAAAAAGGGCGAAAGAACTTTCGCCTCTTTCGCCCTTCACACTACGATTCTTACTCTACACAATTTAATTCACCTTACTATTTTATTTTTAGATCATTTACTACGATATGTTCGTTATCGATAATCATCCAATAGCAATTGTCTTGTCCTGAAATAGCTTTATATTATCACTCAATATCATCATCTTTAAATTGTGAATCTAAAATCCGAAATCGTAAATCTTTTAATCTATGATCCGGTGTTTAGAGATCAGGAGACTCGTCAAATCTCCCAATCCCTTCATCACCTGACATTTAATCACTAATCTCGAAATCTATTCTCTAACATATAACACAATCTCTAATCATAAAAAGTCATCAACGACCTCTTCTCCTGATCCAGATAAACAGGTAGAGCAAGAGTAAGAGCCCTGGGAATACCCCAATTAGCATATATTGTAAAACTTCCGCTTCATTTGCCGATACAAAAAGTTTTCTATCTATTGAAGCCGGACGAGTAATATTAATCGGGGCTTCTCCATTTGACAACCAATCGAATCCGCCCTGAACAAGAACATAATTGGTAGCCCATATCATTGCCCGCTTATGATTAAACTCTCCGTCACTCAAACAATCGGCATCCCCCAATATGATAATTCTTTGTTCCCGCTCACCCATCTCACGGGACAAAGCCAATCCGACGGCATAAGATTTCTGCTCCTCTCCGGCTTTCGGATTACACTCAACCACCTGATCTACAATATCCGTAGACTCCACTTCATTCCAACACGTAGAATCGGACATAAACAAGGGAGTAACGTTAAAACCTTTATCCTCGGAATATTCCAAACCGCACGTACTAGGCATCGTGATCACAAAACCGGGATGCATTTGTTTAAACACGTAACTCAATTTTTTGGCACCCTCTGTCGGTCGGGTGATAATCAAGTCGAGCGGGTTTGCAGGGGCCACCATTCCGACCAAGAATCCTAAATTGCCGTTATCTTTACCCTCTTCTACCAATTTCTTGTCTTTTGAAGGTTGAATCAAAAAGCCATCCATAAACTTTACGCCGAATTGTTCCACCAACGGATTCATCACCTCCTGACGCTTCGGCTCTCCGATAATCATCAAATTTCCACCCCGGGCAATATATTTATCAAAATTTACTTTCTCGACCTCTGTCATGGGTTGTCTCATTTCGGCGATCACCATGATATTCACGTCTGCCGGTACCTCTTGATCCAAACGGATATCTTTATAATCAAACCCCTGATTAATCAACGCTGCACGGATAGAAGGCGTATGTGTGAACATACAATAATTCCGGTCTCCCGGTCGGTCGGTCTCCCGTTCTCCATGTCCGGTTAAAAAACCAATTACGGGCAATTTATCCATTACCAAGCGTTTGAGTGCAGCAGAAATTTCCGCTTCACTAGGATATTGATCATTATCATCAAACATCCGTAAAAATGTTCGTTCTCCGCTCTCCCGTTCCAACAAACGAGTTGTGCGGTTTCCCTCGGTAGTAACCAAATCAATTTGCGCACGAATCTGCTCCGGACTCAACACCTTTTTCGGGTTCATCTTTTTTCGTTCGATCTCTTTTTCCGCTTTCTCCTTGTATGTCATTCCCGGATATTGCCCTTCCAACCGATCATTTTTAATCGTATCGTAATAGTAAACATACTTCATCTTAATCTCCGGTTTAAAACGAATATACTGTTCAAATGCACCACGATCAGCTATATAATTCTCATTATCACCGATATAAGCAAATTTATCCAAAATATTCACGTAAGTCGTGAGGGTTAACCCTCCGGTAGCGCGTTTAATAATTTCTTGGCTATTTGGCGTCAACGTGTTTATCTTCATTTGAGTGGCGTCATAGTAGAACTTAAATACCGGACGCGAAGATACATAAGCCAATGCTATAGCTAAAATCCAAATTCCCATATACTTACCCAAAGAAATCATCCAGCTCACTTTTTGGCGCCTTGTTTGCATACGAATAATGGTCATAAAAAGGAAGAGAGCGACTACCACGAAAAAATAAAGTACATCCTCCGTGGAAACCAAACCTCCCACGAAAGCCCAAGCTCTACCGGAAAGCCCGAACCAATATGCAATTTCCCGAACCAAAGGAATACCTTGCCACATCCCTTTTACATAAGTCAAAGCTGCCAAAACAGCCAACGTACCCACGGCTGCCACGATCTGATAAGAAGTCAAACTGGACATAAACAATCCGATCGATACGTAAACACATAATAACAGATAGACTCCCAACAATCCCGAAAGAATAAGTGTGATGTCCACATTTTGAACCGTATAAGCAACATAAGCAGCATACACCACCAACACGCCGATCAACACCAACCCGTAAATCAACATGGCTAAATACTTACCCAAAATAATTTGCGTATTCGTGATCGGGGAAGAGTAGAGCAGTTTAATGGAGCCGCTACCCAACTCCCGACTCATCAACCCCATGGTCAACAGAGGAATATAAAGATACAGATAAGACTGTACACTAGCAAATAAACCATTATAAGAGGCAAATAAATAATAAGTCAAATTTCCATATTCTGCCCCTTGTTCCTGCGCTACTGCAAAATTATGAATCATTCCGGAAAACAGCATACCGGTCTGGAAAGTAAATATAATAAGAATTAACCAGGCTATCGGAGAATAAAATAGATCTCTCAGTTCTGTTTTTGCTAACTTAAATATTGTTCTCATCTTTAACGAAATAAATTTAATCAATTATTTTTTAGACAATTCGGCAAAAATCGTATCCAAAGAGCTCTTTTCTTGTTGAAGCTCCGATAACTGCCAGCCGCGTGTGAAACTCGCTTCCACGATATGATCCATCGCCTCCCGGGCATCCGAGAATTGTACGCGGAAACGGGGGCCTCCCAGCTCTTCCACCCGGACTACTCCCGGAAGTGCCTCGATCTCCTCTGTCGGAGGCATGGCCCCCAATGAAACCAGAATCGTACTCGGTTTAATATAATTATCAAATTCATCTACCGTTCCGGCGAAAACCATACTTCCCTGCTCGATCATCCGGATATAATCACAGGTGGCCTGAACCTCGGGCAAGATATGCGTGGAGAGAATCACCGTACGTTCTTCAGCAATCTCCTTGATCAAATGGCGGATCTCCACGATTTGGTTCGGGTCCAACCCGTTTGTCGGCTCATCCAATACCACGAACTCCGGGTTATGGATGATCGCCTGAGCAATCCCGACCCGTTGCTGGTACCCCCCGGAGAGATTCCGGATCACCCGCTTGGCAAAATGAGAGATGCCGCAACGTCCCATTGCCTCTTTTATCGCCTTGGGTACCTCCCGATCCCTGATATGCCGGATCTCTGCGCAAAACTCCAAATATTCCCATACTGTCAGATCCGGATGCAAAGGCGGCACCTGCGGCAAAAAACCGATATGGCGTTTTGCCTCCACCGGATTTTCCCGTATACTCACCCCCTTGATATATACATCCCCTTCCGTCTGCTTTAACACCCCGCACATGATATTCATGGTCGTGGATTTCCCGGCTCCATTGGAGCCGAGTAATCCGTAAATACCATTCTTCGTAATCTCGAAATCGATATCCCGTATCGCCCACTGCACACTATAACGATGGGATAAATGTTCTAACTTTAAAATTGGTTCTTCCATACAATGTGATTTATCATTTTACAAACTTTTCTTGAAATTTAGTATTCACTTCCACTTACTTTCGTTGTGATTTCTTTAGCTGAAACTACTTTACCACTCAATTGTTCCGCCTTCATCAATTTCGGATCATCCCTATCCACTACGTTATAGAAAGCCAATTTTCCATTTATTCCTCCAACTACAAGAACTTGATAATTGCCATCCCATCCCACAAAAGTTACCTTCTCTCCAAAATTCGGAACCAAAGTGAAGCTCTTGTATTCCCTGTCTTTATCTATATACTTAACCGCATTTCCATCCGTGTAAACAATTATCGGTAACTCGTATGACGAAGCAGATAAAACAAACGAATCATCCGGTAATTTCGTAGGACATTCAACCAATTTGGAAAGAGTCGCTCCCGGGAAGGGCCCCCATCCGGCAGTAGCCTGTACCACTTCTCCCGTCGTCGCATTCACACCGAACTCTCCATACCATGTTTTACCATTCAAATTATAGAGTAATGTAGATTTTAGTATTAAAGGAGATCCCATAAATCCTCCTTCAGTTCCGTTAGTCCCTATATCCAGCATTTTAGTACCTTGTGGCATATTCCATACTTCAGGACATCCGCTCACGAACGAAGAGTAAAGTACCGGAAGTAATTTGCTCGTTTGATAGCTCGGATCCCAAGGCATCGCTCCCTCCGGTTGTTTCGTTGTAAAAACGATCATTACCACCCGGCTATTCTTTTCATCATAACAAGGAAATGAACTTAGACCATAGACTTTTCGTCCGAATTTCATAATCTTATATCCTTTCTCATCCAAAAAATAAGGGGTACTGATAAAATCTCCTCCTAAATTATTCTTGGACATTTGTCTCCTGAATAATCGTCCGTCTTCTGTCGTAAGGAGTGTGGTTCTACCCACACTTGCCTCTCTCTCCCATGCATCCACACGAGCCAACGGTTTAAAATTCTCCGGAGTTCCGTCGCCAAACTGGTCTTTTAACTCCCCGACTTTCAAAAAATTTTCAGAACGAAATTCATAAGCTACTTTATCCGTGATGATGGTTCCCGAGCCTAACGGGCCGATATTCCTAGCTGTTCTGGTATAAGCCAGAAACAACGGTTTACCCGGAATATTTTCTCCGTTAGCCTTATCGTAAGAATCCTTAATTTCAAACGTTGTTTTGTTCGTTTGTTGATCCACCATACGGTCGATGTAGTAACATTTGGCATTCGCCCCGTCTTCCGCCAATACAAACCAATCACCTGATCCCCTCGATGCCGTAATAAAATAAGTTACCTTTGAGATGAAACGGGTATCCGTTTCCTTATCGATAATCGTAAACGTTCCATACAGGTATTCGTTTTCTGCCGGGAATTCTGTCAGATTGATCTTTTTGATCACCGAATCGGTTTTTATATCAAAATCAGCTTCTTCCCCTATGACAACCCCTTTTAGAACCCACTCATACCGGACCTCTTTTTCCCGTTGAGCCGAATCGGTTTCCCATTTAAAAGCTTTATGCCCGCGAAATTCCATAATTTCTCCTTCTTTGCCATAAACACTTATCGGTTGTGCTATAGGATCGGCATACCATTTCGGTTCTTTGATATTTTTATAGTCATAATTTCCTTCGTCTTCCAAACAACCGATTAAAAGGAAGAAAGACAAGTAAAACAATATATTTAGTTTTTTCATAACAGATCTTTTTTAATTATTAAATTTCCACCGTTATTTCTCCATATTGATCCGTTTGTCCGGGATTATCGGCCAACCATTTTTTAAATTTCAATACATATTCGAGGGCCAAATCCGGACGATTCTCTATCAACTCTTCGTTAAATTCCCCTTTGGGGTCAGCATGTTGTAAAAACAGTTTATATTTCTTTTGCGAATAACGTCCTAAAAGCGTTATTTCCACTTCCTGGGTCCACCATTCCGGTTGTGATTCGAGGGCAGTAGAAATAATCACGGCCCGACGACGTTCGTACTGTCCCAATTGAAGACCATCTATTGGTACTAATTCAACTACCAACCTTACACCCTCTTCCAAATCTTTCAATCGATCGCTATACAAAAGTTTTACATGTATCGTATCTTTAATTTCCAATTGTCCCGAAGAAATCGGTTTCGCATGAAAAGTATAATATTCATCCAATTTATACTCATCCGCCTTTGCCGTAGTACCCTCTTTTATCACTTTTAAGCCGAATTTCAGATCGGAAGTCAAAGGAGTCCCTGATAGATTAACCACCAACGAAGCCTCGATCATTTTCGTATCTTCCGGAAAAAAGAAAAACGACATTACGGTAGAATCTGCCTGTTCCGTTCCAGGCTTTATCGCATTCATATAGAATTTATCGAAATAGATTTGGGTTGTCCCATGAAATACCTCTATGTTTTCTTTATCACAGGAAATCAAAAACATAGGAATCCAAATCAATAGTAAAATATATTTTTTCATCATCGTATCCGATTTATTAATTATCATTTTATATCAGCAGGCACAGGTAATAAATATTCATCACGAGTCATCGGTCGTACTTGATCACCGATTTTCAAACCGGCATTCAAACGCTTATAGAGATAAAACATTTGCCCTTCCGATATCCATTCTCTCCGAGCATCATGTATCAAATCTGCCTGAAATTCTGCCCATGACAAACCGGATAACGAACTACCCCTAATACCACGAGCTTCACGGATAGCATTCAATATTTCGTAAGCTTTTCCAATATTTCCGTTACGAGCGTAGTATTCTGCCATAATATATTGCATTTCCGTAGCACGTATTACCGGAAAAATCGGCACACACCTCTCCTGCGTACGGACATCATTCTGATGAGGATACCATTTACCGGATACAGGATATAAATAGTTCCCCATATACATCAAGTATCTCCAACGATAATCCGTTTCGGATTCATCCACATCTCCCCGTTTAAAATAAGAATCCGATATTTGAAACCAATTGGGAATAACTGAAGCGGTCCAATAAGTTTTATAAATACCATCCCTCTCGTAGGCTAACTTATCATAAGCCGCAAATATCAGGTTAGATACCATTTTTAAATCACTCCTCTTTTCAAAACTTTCAGTCATATGCCCATCCACTGCCATTATCCCGGAAAAATCATCCTTAAACATGGATATTTCTCTTCCATCTAACAATTTCATTTTGAATCCTACCACCTCTTCGGCATAATCGAATGCATCTTTTTCCATCCCGGCATACTGACAAACCCGGGCCAAAAGAGCCGTTACGGCATAATAATTCAATCGATATCCCCTTCCTTTAAAGAAATCATCTACCAGTTCACTCTGAAAACCGTCAATATATTTGTCTATACTTGCGCCATTAACCTCAAAAAGATTCCAAAAACGTCCTGTTCCCACAATATTCACAGCTCGACCGACAACAGTCGTGTCAAATACAGCTGTTAGTTCCCGCGCTGTTTTCAGATCGGTAATTACTTTCTCCAGAACGGGTTTTACGCCTAATTTTCCGGTCTGGAGTGTCGGATAAGCATCTATATAAGGAATATAAGTACGTCCGTCATCATTTACAAGAGCCGGAGCAAACAAACGCAACAATTCAAAATGTATCAAAGCGCGACAAGCAAACGCTTCTCCCAATATCATTTTACGTTCCATTTCTCCTTCCGCAAATATATTATCAGAAGCATTCTGGATATTTTGAATCAAAGCATTGGCATTAGCAATAATATTATAAGCCTTTGCCCATATATCCTCTATAGAACCGGATAGATTCGAACTTTTATAGTCAAATTTCTGAGCATCCTTATATTTTTCATTCGCAAAGGCCCCGTTTGTCTCCAAATCGTACATCTGGGCCATACAATCGATCATTCCATAGGTTAAATCCATTCCATACAATTGTGTATTACCCATGGCCTTATATAATCCGTTCAACACGGAACGATAGCCATTACCGGAGGAAAACAAATCTCCTTCCGTGGCTTGGCCGTCCGGAGTAACGTCTAACCAATCCTTACAGGAGGAAAACATTACGACAAGGGCCAACACGAATATATTAACATACATTTTCATATTTACTTTTATTTAAAATCCTACATTTACCGTAAAACTGAAACTTCTTGCAAACGGATAATTAATAGCCCGTTCTTCCTTTACACTTCTCCATTTACACAGGTCGTTTGCACTAAAAAGAATACTTAAATTTCTCATTTTCCATTTCCGAATCAATTCGGAATTAAAATCATACCTGATAGAAAGACTCGTAAAATCCAAACGGTTATCATCCTGAACAAAACGACTGGTCGGGTTTTTAGTCGGATTTTTACTGATATCATAATAAGGAACCATATCTCCGGCTTGTTTCCAACGGGCAGACAATACCCGTTTATCCACGTTTTCAGTAGAGATTTGAGCATTTTCCACCTTATCTACTAAAGTCGAATTATAGGTTTGTCCCCCCCATCGATAATCGAAATACGCACTCATCGTGATCCCTTTCCAAGCAAGATTCACCCCAAAAGAACCTTGTGCATCTGGACTATTATCCCCCACGACGACCTGATCATTAGCATTCCAAGTATAAGTGGACATCCCGTTCTTTTTGATAAACCGTTCTTTTCCGTTAGCAGGATCTATCCCGTCCGAAGGCACTGCATAGATCGCACTCAAAGATTTCCCTTTATAATAGAAGGCTACAGGACGACTCAATACATCGCCATATTCTGTACGATCGTTCTCATACTCCGCCAAAATCTTCTGATTATAAGTATTCATCTCTTCTCCCAAGGCTGTAATCTTACTCTTGTTTGAAGCTAAATTGGCATTCAACGTCACCATCCAGTCGTTGTTTTGATACACAGTTGCATTCATGCTTAACTCAAAACCTTCGTTTAGAGTAGAACCGGAATTTACCTTATAAGAAGAGAATCCTGAATAAGTCGGAATATTCATATCATCTATTAAATCCCGTGTTTTATTATGATAATAAGATCCTTCCAAAAAGATTCGGTCATGCAGGAAGGTTACCGACAATCCGATATCAAATTTATCTGTTGTTTGCCAGGTTAACCTCGGGTTACCCAAAGCCATTAAGCTAGCGGCAGGACCCGTATAAAACCAAGTATCGGTAGCCGTCTGGAAAGTTGTAATCGCCGAATAGGGAGCAAAACCTACATTTCCGGTAGAACCGTAAGTTGCTCTCAATTTCAATCGACTGATTAACCAATGGTCTTTCAAAAAAGCGTAATTATGAAAATTAATACCGCCGCCGACAGACCAGAAAGGAGCAAACTGCTTGTCTTTTCCAAAATCGGAACTACCGTCTAATCGGACAGAACCGTCGAACAGATAAACATCGTTATAAGAATAGTTTACGGATGCCAAGAAACCAACTTTACGGCTGGTAGACTCCGTTTCCTGTATCGGTTTCGGCTGTTTAGCCGCAAATTGCGGTTTATTCATATTACCCAATTGGAAGCCATTTAAGGTAACAGACGTCGTTTCGGATTGATTTTCTGAAACCTCTACTCCGGCCGTTGCATTAATAAAATGTTTGTTTATCGCCCGATTATAATAAAACATACCTTTCAAGTTCCAATTCCAGTTTTTATTATCGCTTCTTCGCAATTCTCCTTTATCCTCAGCAGCCGCTATCGAGTAGAAAGGATCAGCAGGGTCCGTGAAATTCTCCGTTCTGAAAGTTACGCTCCGGATTCCAAATTGTCCTTTAAACTGTAAACCTTCTATCAATACGATATTCAACTGAAAATTATCCGTGATATCATTTTGGTTCATTTTATTAAAGAAGCTGTTCAGATTAGCCACCTTCCACAAAGGATTGATCGTTGTATTGACGCCCGTTTCAATTTCTTTGATCAATTTCCCATTTTCATCATAAATGGCAGAATAAGGCTGAGCTTTCGTATACTCCGTGTATTGTCCGTAAGGAGAGTCTTCGGAACGAGTTACCGAATAACTGACCGTATTCAACAATTGTAACCATTTACCGGCACGATAATCAAACGTCAATCCCGCCCCATAAATATGCCGGTAAGATCCCTTCATCACTCCGTTTTTACCCTCATTATAATTCAAATCGAGGCTATAACGAATATTCTCCACACCACCTGATAAATTCAAACTATGAGTATGACCAAAAACATTACGCAAAGGTTTTGACATCCAATCGGTATCTACACCCCTCTGTATCTCTTTCAATTTCTGGTAATACTTAGCCGTCAAATCTATTTGGGTATCCGGATTATCGGAAGTATACAAACCGGACAAACGTTCCACCTCCAATTTCTCAGCTGCATTACAAAGATTGTAATCGGATAGGTCGGGCATATCCACACTACCGGAAAAATTATAATAGATTTGCATCTCTCCCGGTTTCGGAGCTACGGTAGTTACCACGATCACTCCGTTAGCAGCTTGCGAACCGTACATGGCAGTAGCGGCAGCATCCTTCAATATGGTCATGCTCTCGATACGGTTGATATCCATATCGTAGATTTTTTGTACATCTACCTCAAAACCGTCTAAAATAAAAATCGGCAAGTTGGGATTATTCTTCAGATTCGTTCTTTGAGTCCTTCGTTCCTTCTCGATATCCAACCCTTTTTGTTGCCCTATGGAAGATTCGCCTCGAATATTAAATTCCGGCAAAGCATTCGGATCCGATCCCCATAACTTATTCTCTTTGATTCTAAAAGAGGGATCGAAAACCTGTAATGCCGCTATCACGTTCTTGTTATTGACCTTCATCAACTGATCTCTCGTTACAGTGGTTGCATTGCCGGTAAAGCTCTCTTTCCGGACGTTTAAATATCCGGTTACGACCACATCCTGAAGTTTGACCTTATCCTCCTTCAGTGTCACGTTGATGGTGTCTTTGCCGGCGTATTTGATCTCCTGGGTCTCCATTCCCATAAATGAAAAGACCAACACAATGTCTTTCCTTTCCGGCAATTTCAACGAATATTTTCCGTCGAAACCAGTAGCAGTTCCCAATCTCGTTCCTTTTACCAGAACGGTTACACCGGGTAAGGGAAGCTTTTTTTCATCGATCACCTTTCCAACAATGCGGATCTCCTTTACTTTGTCGTCGGGAGCGACTGGTTTCAGCACGATCACCGCATCCTGAATCACGTAAGTCAATCCCGTTCCCTTCAAACAAACTTTTAAGATTTCTTCGATTTTGGAAGCTTTAAGTTCGACATCGATCTTCCCCACCTTGTCCAGATCTTCTTGATTGTACATAAAAATAAAAGCCGTCTGACGCTCGATTGCCCAAATCACATCTTTCAAATAAGCGTCTTTCATTGAAAGTGTTACCTGCCGTTCATTCTGGGAATAGACCGCCCCATGTACATTTAACATCCCCAGAAGAACAAATAATAGAGTCCATTTTGACATAACCCATGCTTTTTTTAATCTTCCGGATGGATTCCGGAGAGACATCAGAATTTTTTTCATAAATTTGTTCTTTAAATTGCATTAATAGATTATTTCGCTCGAGCGAGATGGTTTAGGCAGGAGATGTTACCGGCATCTCCTGTTCTTTATCGATCCCGCTTTACTTTTAAAACTTTTCCTTCCTTTTGAATTTTTATTTTACCGTTTAACTCGAATATCCTTAATAGAGGCTCTATCATTTCATGGCGTCCCATGTTAAACCCAAAACGGAAATCCTTTACCTCTTCATCTTCATAGATAACTTTGACATCATACCACCGTTCTACAGCCCGCATAATATCTTCCAAACGAACATCCCGGAAACGGAATTTGCCGTCTTTCCACGCTGTAGAATAGCTGGCGTCCACCTGCTTTAATTCCGTTTGGCCCGTAGTTTTGTTTAAAACAAATTGATCATTGGGAATCAATCGTCTGACTCTGTCGATTTTATTGCCGGAAACCGCCACGGTACCCTGTACCAAGGTAGTGGTCACATTCGCTTCGTCCGTATAGGCCGAAACATTAAACTGGGTTCCCAAAACTGTCACATCATAAGAAGTTGTCTTTACGATAAACGGTTTCTCCGTATTTTTCGCCACAATAAAGTAAGCCTCTCCTTCCAGTTCCACCTCCCTTGTCTCCCCGGTAAACCGGATCGGATAGCGAATTTTAGTCATCGAATTCAAATAAATCAACGTACCGTCGCTCAGGCTCAATTGGTATTCTCCGCATTTCGGTACCGTGATCTCGTTGTAAGCCACCGTATCCGATATCTCCGCGAGGCAAGTATCGCTATAAGTAAGCTGCTGGCCGGTATTATAAATAAAAGCCTGCTCTTTTTCCGTCTTGATCGCTCCGCTCATGATCTCCAAATCGATCTTTTGGCCGTCGGCCAACGTCAATATGGCTTTAGGAGTTCCCGGAAGAATCGTGTTCATCGGTGCAACAGATACTTTTTTATCCGGCTCCCGGTTAATAAAAAAATAAAGAGCACCACTCAACGAGATCATAACCACGGCCGCATAAGGTAAAAAACGCGAAAGGAACTTTCGTTGTCTTCTCCGAAATTGTTTTTCCTGGTAATTCTCCCATCCCATTTTTTTATTGAAAGAGGTGAACTGAGCTCTTTTTAACTTACGATTCTCTTCATCTACAATACGTTCAAACAAATCATCATTCTTTTCCGAAGCTTTTCGCCAGGCCTCCAACTCACCCTTCTCCTCTTCCGTCAATTCGCCCGTCAAAAAAGCTGCAATCCATCGAGCTATCAAAAAAGGATCGTTTATTGAATCACTCTTTTCCGGTCTTTTTTGCTCGTTTTTTATCATATTAGAAATCTCCTTCTTTATTTATTATCAAATAATTAGTAAAAAATCACATTTGATCTATTTTTATACTATCAAACGATCCTTTTTAGCATCCATTCATCGTTCATTATTTATATAACACAAAAACCCGTTTTTATGGGGAACGAAAAACAGACTTTTTTACTTATTTTTTTGATACGAAGCGACAATATGCTTATAAACAAACAATTATATTCAAAGAAAAAATTAGGGTAAGAAAATAAACACGAGATAATAATAGTCTTTCAACGTCACTTTCAATTTTTTATAAGCAAGCTTCTTCAAGGTATGCACGGAACTTTCCGCTATTCCCATATGTTCTGCGATCTCTGCATTTTTCAATCCGTCTAAAGCTAATTGAATAACTTCCCGGGTCTGGAGCGGCAAAGCTTCTACCGCGTTATAAAAAATACGATAAGCCTCTTCTTCCACTAAATTATCGACATAGAAAATATCCGATTCAATAACCGAAATATCCTCTCTTTTTCCCTTCTTATCTCGAATTGTATTCAAACAATCATTACGGACAACGGTATAAAGAAAAGATTTGACCTTAAAAAGATTATCGAAATCATTACGACGATCCCAATATTTAACAAAAACCTCCTGCACGATATCGGCAGCCAATACATCATCCTTCAGGTAAGTTGTTGCAAACGCACACAAGGCTTGATAGAATTCATCAAACAGTTCTTTAAAAGCAAGTTCATTGCCTTGTTGTATCCTATCTATCACAATATTCATAATTATGCCGGAAGAATTGGGTCAAAATTAGCAAAAATCAAACGAAATCCAAATTTTCTTTAAATATTGAGATTCCCCCGATGATTCATTATCTTTGTTTCTGACTAAACAGCAAATAAATTCCATATGTTTATAGATACACATTCTCATATCTACGCCGAAGAATTCGAAGAAGACCGGGAGCAAGTCGTGGAAAGAGCGCTGGCCGCCGACGTGAAGTATATTATACTGCCGGACATCGACCGGACCACTCGTTCCTCCATGTTGACTCTCGCGGAACAACACCCACACGTAATGCTCCCCTTGCTCGGGGTGCATCCCACTTCCGTTCATGCTTCCTATAAAGAGGAGTACGCGGCCTTTGAGAAACTTCTCGGGAAGTACACGATTTACGGTATCGGGGAGTGTGGAATCGATCTCTACTGGGATAAAACTTACTATAAAGAGCAAATAGAGGTATTCGAAAGACAATTGAATGTCGCCCGAGAAACGAATCTGCCGATCATTATTCACTCTCGTGAATCTCTTGATGAAATCTTTGCCGTGCTAAAACGTCAACATTACAACATGAAAGGAATCCTTCATTGCTTTCCCGGCAACACGGAAGATGCCAAACGAGCCATCGATCTCGGATTCCTATTGGGCATCGGGGGTGTTGTTACCTATAAAAAATCGCTTATGGCCGAGGTGGTAAGGGAAGTAGGAGCAGATCACCTTGTCTTGGAAACGGATGCACCTTATCTTACTCCGGTTCCCTTCCGGGGAAAAAGAAATGAAAGTAGTTATATTCCGTATATAGCCGCTAAAATTGCTGAAATATTAGGGGTTGAAGTAAAAAAAATAGAGACAACTACGACAAACAATGCGACTAATTTATTTAATTTGCATAGTGAAAGGTGCGAATAAAGTTATTCCTGTTTAAAGTCCAAAACCACGTTTATGGAAAAACCAGTATTAATCATATACACCGGGGGAACCATCGGTATGGTAAATGATCCTGAAACCGGAGCATTATGTCCGTTTAATTTCGACCAGATCGCATCAGAAGTTCCGGAGATCAAAGAGTTCGGTTTTCTGATCGACAGCTATACCTTACCCGAGATCATCGACTCGTCCGATCTTCAACCCGAACTATGGAAAGAATTATGTCAGATTATCCTGACAAATTACGATAAATACCGGGGATTCGTTATTCTGCACGGAACCGATACGATGGCCTATTCTGCCTCTGCCCTGAGTTTTATGCTGAACAACTTAGATAAACCGGTAGTTTTTACCGGTTCACAACTGCCCATTGGAAAAATCAGAACGGACGGAAAAGAGAACCTGATTGCCGCCGTGGAAATTGCCGCGGCATACGACGAGGGTAAAGCGATTGTTCCTGAAGTATCCGTGTTATTCGGAGATAAATTGTTCCGGGGGAATCGCACCACGAAAATCAATGCAGAGAGCTTCGATGCCTTCCAATCGTTCAATTATCCCCCTTTGGCAAAAATCGGGATTCATATACATTACAATTACGGTGCAATCGATTACACTCCCCGCACGGAAACCGTTTCCGCTTTTTGTGATGTAGATACGAATATCGCTATCCTCAAAATATTTCCGGGCATGCGCCCCGAGATCATGGATGCCATTATGAATATCCCCGGATTAAAAGGCCTCATTTTAGAGAGCTATGGTTCCGGAAACGCTCCTACAAATAAAGTTTTTCTTAACAAAATAGAGGAAATATTACACCGGGGAATATATGTTTATAACGTGACTCAATGTCAAGGAGGAAGCGTGGAAATGGGAAAATACGAAACCAGTAGAGAGTTATTAAATTGCGGAGTAATAAGTGGTTATGACATCACGACAGAAGCAGCGGTAACCAAGATGATGTACGTGTTAGGCAAATATAAAGACCCTAACGAAATAAAAAAATGTTTAAATAACACGCTTAAGGGAGAAATATCCCCAAAACGCATTGGGTTTTAACATTTTTTTTATACCTTGCCGCTCTAATTTGTGGTGGAAACCAAGTACAAGTAAACAAAGTGAGAAGAAAACAAAATATAGAGTTAAATTTTAATTATTTATAAACTAAAAATCAGTTAAATAGATCATGAGAAAATTATTTGCACTAATAGCAGTTTTTGGAATGCTTACTATTGGAGCATCATCTATGCTAATGGCACAGGAAAATGAGACAGTAAGTGTCGATATCCAAACCACGGAAACAGAAGAACCTGCAACAAGCACACCGACCCTATCCATGGATGACGAAGAAAATATAGAGAGTTCTTCATTCCATGCTGTAGTAAAACAAAAATTCATCGAAGGTGGAGCGGCATTCATGAGCTTCGTTATCTTGGCTCTAATCTTTGGTTTGGCAATTTCTATCGAGAGAGTTATTTATTTGAACTTGGCTTCTACTAACTCTAAAAAATTAATAGACAAAGTAGAGGATGCGCTGGAAAACGGAGGAGTTGAGGCTGCTAAAGAAGTTTGCAGAACAACAAGAGGCCCTATCGCAAGTATTTTCTATCAAGGGCTTTCCCGTTACGACCAAGGTATAGATATGGTTGAGAAATCAGTTGTATCTTACGGATCAGTTCAAATGGGATTATTGGAAAAAGGAATGTCCTGGATCGCCTTGTTTATCGCATTGGCTCCGATGTTAGGGTTCTTGGGAACTGTAATCGGTATGATCGACGCCTTCGATAAGATTCAGGCTGCAGGTGATATTCAACCGTCTTTGGTTGCCGGAGGTATCAAAGTTGCATTGATTACGACCGTAGCCGGTTTGATCGTTGCCATGATTCTTCAAGTGTTCTACAACTACTGTGTTGCAAAAATCGAGGGAATCGTGAATGACATGGAAGATGCTTCCGTAACTTTATTAGACATTCTTGTCAAATACAATCAAAAACACTAAACCATGCAGAAAATAAACAAAATATTAAATATTGTGACCATCGTAATGTTCGTCATTACGGTCGTGTTGCTGGGGTTATTCTATTTTGGAGGTGAACTTCCAAATTCACAATATGTTACCCCGGTATACACGGAACAACTACTATGGTGGTCATATCTACTGTTTGGCGTTGCTATTGTTGCGGCGTTAGTATTCCCGATTGCCAGATTATTCACCAGACCTAAAGAAGCAATGAAGAGCTTTATTGCTCTCGCAGGAATCATCGTTCTTGTGTTAATCGCTTACTCTATGTCTGACGGAACAATCATGAACATTCCGGGATACAGCGGTTCAGATAACGTTCCGGGAACTTTAAAATTCACGGATACCATCCTAATCACAACCTATTTCTTAGGTATAGGAGCTATCGGTGCTATTGTTGTAACAGAAATTATTAGACGCGTTAGATAATTTTCCTGAAGAATAAAAAAGAGATTATGGCAAGAAAAAAAACACCAGAGATTAATGCCTCTTCCACTGCGGATATCGCCTTTTTGCTGTTGACATTCTTCTTGATGACAACAACAATGGATGTGGATTCGGGATTATTCAGACGGTTACCGCCCATGCCGCCACCAGATCAAGTTATCGCACCTCCTGTTGCCAAACGTAATATCTTACAAGTTTTGGTAAATAAGAACGATTTGTTGGCCGTGAACGGGGAACTGATGCAAATTGAGAACCTGAAGGAAAAGGCTAAAGAGTTTATTTTGAACCCGCAAAATAGAGAAGATTTACCGAGTAAAGTTGTTAAGGAAATTCCTTTCTTTGGTCAAGCTGAAGTTTCAAGAGGAATTATCTCTCTACAAAGTGACCGGGGGACCTCATACAAAATGTATATTGCCGTTCAAGATGAATTGACAGCAGCATATAATGAAATTAGGGATATAAAAGCCATGGAAAAATGGGGTAAGAAATATAGTGAACTTACGGAAGAACAAATGGACGCCGTGAGAAAACTTGTTCCGACCGCAATATCCGAGGCCGAACCTAAAAACATCGGGAAAGGAGGAAAGAAGTAATGGCTAAATTTAGAAAAGAAGGCGGAAAAGAGACTCCTGCTATTTCAACAGCGTCTCTACCGGACATCGTGTTCATGCTATTATTCTTCTTCATGGTTAGTACCACGATGCGAGAAGTTCTCGTGATGGTTGATAACGGTATGCCCGAAGCAAAAGAGATTAGCAAACTAGAGAAAAAATCTTTAGTAAGTAACATCTTTATCGGAAAACCGAAAGACCAGTACGTGGCTACTTACGGAAGTGAACCTCGTATTCAGTTGAATGATAAGCTGGCAAACGTAAATGAAATCAGTAGTTTCGTTGCTGCTGAACAAGAAACTCGTAAAGAGGAAGAACGGAATATGATCACGAATAACTTAAAAGTTGATCAGTTTACGAAAATGGGTATCGTAACCGACGTAAAACAAGAATTGCGTAAAGCAAATTCTTTACGTATAAGCTACGCTACTCGTAAAAAAGTAAAATAGTTTATCTATTATACATTAAAAAAGGGAGCAATTTGCTCCCTTTTTTTAAAAATTTGATTAGCTTTGCAATCGGATAATATGGTCCCCTAGTTCAATGGATAGAATGAAGGATTCCGGTTCCTTTGATATGGGTTCGAGTCCCGTGGGGATCACCACTTTACTACACAACCCTCTAAAACATAAAATGTTATAGAGGGTTCTTTTTTGCCATGCCCCAATCTGCATCCAAATAACGAACTACTCTTGTTTTTCCCTATATTTGTAGAAAGAATACAGATGATATTAGATTTCGATCTGGCAAATAGAATAAACCAAATATTAAAAGAATGGATAAAAAAGAAGTGATTTTTGTACTGCTAAACAATTTTGCAGACTGGGAAGGTGCTTATATCTCCACCTGTCTAAATATGGGGGTCAAACCGGGATGTCCGATTAAATACAAGGTGAAAACGTTATCTCTATCCAAAGATCCCATCAGCTCGATAGGCGGGTTCAGGGTATTGCCGGATTACGATATTAATGACCTGCCGAATGACTATGCAGGACTTATACTCATCGGCGGTATGAACTGGTTTTTGCCCGAGGCGAACCCCATCGCATCATTAGTGAAGAAAGCAATCGCAGAAAACAAACTGGTTGCCGGAATCTGCAATGCCTCCGTGTATCTAGGAATGCATGGCTTCCTCAACCATGTGAAACATACAAGTAACACACTGGATTACCTCAAACAATATGCGGGTACCCAGTACACGGGTGAAGCTAATTACATAAACGATCAAGCCGTAAGAGACAATAACATCGTAACGGCTAACGGTAATGCTCCTTTGGAATTTTGCCGGGAGATTTTATATCAATTGGATGCCGCAACACCAGAAATTATAGAAGAGACTTATTCATTTTACAAAAACGAACTTTAAAGAGTAGTACATCGGCACGTCTAAAATAGTCAACCTTATTAATTGGTTGACTATTTTTTTATACATTTGCTATAAATCTGTTCGCTATGCAAAGACCTTTCAAATTTACCAAGCTCAAACTCATCACGGGATATATCCTAATTCTCTTGTTAGGAGCAATTGCAATTGTCTTTATCTACAAACAAACTATTGCCTTAACCCAAAAAGGGAATGATGAAATCGTCATGCAACAAAAACTATTCATCATAAGTAACACGCTCACCAAACTATACGAGGCAGAAAATACCGGAATCGCTTTTTCCCAAACGGGGACACAGAAGAATTTTGACACGTATATGAAATTGATAGAGGACATCAAGGATAATATGGATACCTTGAAAAATCTATCCATAAGCTCAGAACAGAACCTGCGAATAGACACGATAAATACGCTTTTAGGCAAACGTATCGAGAATTTGAAAGACCTGTATTACGTCAAAAAATACTATATACCCGAAGATTTCTATAACAAAACAATTGAAAAAATAGGTACGCTCAAAGATTCGGCAGATGTCATCCCCGATCTCCGGGAAAAGATTATTACCGTTATTGACAGTAACTATATCATCCGGGAAAGAAAAGGATTATTCCGAACAAAAAGAGATTCCATCCTAAAAGTCGATACGACCCTCCATCGCATCGTTGACACGCTCAGTATGGTCACAACAAATAACAACACGGACACATTAATGAACGTAATTCGGGATTCATGGAGCCAGTACCAGCAGCAAAAAGAAGAGATCGATGCGGAAGTCTCCCGGCGAGAGGATATCGTTATCCAGAGTGGTCAACACATCACGGAACGCCTCAAGCGAGTACTGAAAGACCTTGAAAAAGAAGAACTCGAAAACACGATGATACGCTTAGAACAACAGCAAATCACGACGCATCATCTCACCAGAACTATATCCTGGATCGCAATCATCGCTTGCGTACTAGTGGTCTTTTTCGTCGTTCTTATTATCAATGACATCACGCAAAGTCAACGATACAGGCGGGAACTAGAAGCGGCAAAAACATACACGGAACGGTTACTACATAACCGGGAGAAACTCATGCTAACTGTCACTCACGACATAAAATCCCCTCTAAGCTCCATCATCGGGTACATTGAACTAATAAATAACACCCAACTGGAAGAGCGACAGCACTATTTTCTCAAAAACATGAAGGGGTCTGCCGAACATATCCTGCATCTTGCCAACAATATGCTTGATTTCTCCAAATTGGAATCCAACAAAATGGAAATCAACACGGTTCCATATAACCCGGGACGCCTGTTACAAGAGACGGCGGATAGTTTCCTCCCTTTAGCGGCACAAAAGAACCTGAAATTGAAAAGCGATATTAGCAACGTCCTAAACGGACTTTACCTTGGTGATTCCATGAAAGTTCGCCAAATCGTGGTTAACATCCTATCGAACGCCATAAAATATACCCGGGAAGGAAAAGTTTCTTTATCCGCCTTTATTTCCGGTACAAAAGACGACCAGTTTATCATTGTAATCAAAGACTCCGGACCGGGAATGACGAAAGAAGAACAAGAATTGATATTTAAAGAATTCACCCGCCTAACCCCGCAGCACAACAACGGGGCCGAAGGTACAGGTCTTGGCTTAACAATCACATTACAACTCGTCCATTTACTTGATGGTGAATTAACCCTCGAAAGTAAAAAAGGCGAGGGAAGTACCTTCACGGTTAAATTCCCGTTGATAAAGGCCACATCACAGGAATCCCAACCGACAGAAACACCCTCTTCACTCCCGGTTATGCATGAAGGGATGAAAGCCTTTATCGTCGATGATGACATCCTTCAATTGACCGTCACAACAGAATTACTCAGAAAAGCAGGCATTCAATGTGATACATGTACGCATCCTCAAGAGGCGCTATCCCGTTTGGAAAAAGGGAATTATAATATTGTTCTATCCGACATCCAGATGCCGGAAATGGACGGATTCGAACTTGTGCAACAAATCCGTGAATCCCCAAACCAACAAATAAAAAACATTCCGGTAATTGCTTTGTCTGCCCGTGACGATATGCACGAAAAGGAGTATCAAGAAGCAGGCTTTTCAGCTTATCTAAACAAACCATATACCCCGGAACAACTTTATAGCAGGGTAAACGACCTATTAGGATGCGCAATAGAGATGAATCAACCGACAACACAAACCTCCGATAAAAACGCCCCTTACAATTTAGACATGATCATGGTCTTTGCCGATAACGATAAAGATGCCGCCAATCAAATTATCGGGTCTTTTATATCGGATTGCAAGACCAATTTTCAGCTATTGGCCCAACATCTGGAATCACATGAAACGGAACAGATTGCCAAGTTAGCACACAAAATGCTACCCATGTTCAAGCAACTAGCAATTAACGATGTCATTCCCTCATTGCTTTTCTTGGAAAAAATGCCATTGGATACAGAGGAAAATAAAATAAGAGAGAATATTGAAAAGATCCTACAAGAAGGAAACGATGTTCTCCAATTACTGGAAAAAGAAACACGCCAATAATCTCTCAAAATATCTCATAAGTCCTCCAGACCGAAACTTTTTAATTTATTATACAATGTTTTCCTGTCTATCTGGAGCATACGGGCAGCCTCGCTCTTGTTATTCCGGCATTTCTGCATGGCATCCCTGATCAGTTCAATTTCCATCTCTCGCCGTGTTGTAGATGTCTTTTCAGGCTCCACGGGTTTTTGCTCCAACTCCGGGGGCAAACAAGTTTTAGAAATCAAACTCCCCATACACAACAACGTCGCCCGTTTCACGATATTACGCATTTCCCGTAAATTCCCCGGCCACGAGTAAGTTCTAAAAATACGCATAACCTCCTCATCAAACCCAGCCACTTGTTTCCCCAACTCCTCGTTCGCCTTATCCAAGAAATGATTGGCAAAAATCAGAATATCCTCTTTTCTCTCCCGAAGGGGCAATGCCTGAATGGAAAATTCATTCAAACGATGATACAAATCCTCCCGGAAACGACCACTTGCGACGGCCTCTTTGAGATTCTCATTCGTGGCTGAAATAATACGAACATCAAAAGGAATATCAACATTCCCACCCACCGGATGCACCTTTCGCTCTTCGAGTGCGCGCAACAACTGAACTTGCACGTCATAAGGCAAATTACCAATCTCATCCAAGAAAATTGTACCCCCCGATGCGGTCACGAAATACCCCTGTTTATCGGTAACAGCGCCCGTGAAAGAACCTTTAATATGTCCGAAGAACTCACTTGCGGCAAGGTCCTTCGGTATCGCCCCGCAATCAACCGCCACGAAAGGCCCATCCTTCCGGTTACTCATCGAGTGAATCAGGCGAGCGATATACTCTTTACCCGTACCACTCTCCCCGTTAATCAAAACCGTCATCGTGGTAGGCCCTACCAGATGAATATATTCATATTGCCGGTCGGCACCCTCGCTCACTCCTTTTATATAAGAAAAGCTCGTCGTTTTCGCTTTCGCAGGAATAGACTTGGCAACAGGACCAGCCTCCAACTTCAAAGCCTCCTGTAACTTTTTAAGAATCTCATCCGGGATAACAGGCTTAGCCACGTAGTCAAAAGCTCCCAGTTTAATCGCTGTAACCGCAGTCTGTATATCGGCATACCCCGTCATTAGAAGTACCTGTGTTTCCGGTGTTTTTTCCTTGATCACCCGGAGCAAATCGATCCCATCCTTATCCGGCAAACGCAAATCCGTCAACACGAGATCAAATCCTGCTTTATCCAATTGTTTTACAGCGTCTTTGTAGGAAAAAGCAGTATCTACCTCAAATCCACGTTTTTCCAACCATTTTCTCAACATGATACAAAATGTTGTATCGTCATCCACGATTAAAATCTTTGCCATAAGTCGATTTATTTCTAACACGAAAATAGCCTTAATCGACTAAACAAAAAAGTTTTTAACGGAATTTAGGAAAAGAAAGCAGGTAACCCTCTAAAAAAGAGATACCTGCTAGAAACAAATGTAATAAATCTCTTCAAACCTCCAACTACACGAATAAAACTCCCGCTCTTACTAACAGATATTGACGTATATCCGTCGTATTTATATTAATCATTGTCTATCATAAAGATAATTACGTTCACACTACTTCATTTCAGGTTCTGCTAAGAAATGCGGTAACAAAAGTCCCGAAATAGCTATTACGATAAAAAATATACAAATTCCCATAACCAATCAATTTTAATCATTCAACCATTTGCTTATAGTATAGAGAATTGTATGCCATCGCTGAACAGAAATCGTAATTGCGAAACATAGTTATGTATATCAATTACTTGCACAACAACATTGAAAGAATAAGTATGTGGAAAGATGTAGAACAAGTGTGGAAAAAATCCCTACAACCTGTTCCCAAAATGTAGATTACCTGTTCCCCAACAGGTCTTCTACCGCCTCACGAACCGTAGTAATATCCCAGCCAGATACTCTTTGCTCGAATTTATCTTTAATCTCCGGCAGACAAAGGTTACCCATGCTTCCCTCGTGTGTATGATGAATCTCCCGTAACCCATCACGGTAATGCCCCTCTTGAATTTGCATACCAATTTCCCGGTAAGCCTCCCGGAATGGAATCCCGGCCATTACTCGTTCATTCACATCCTCCACGGAAAAAATATAGGCATAACGGGAATCGCATAAAACATCCCGTTTCACTTCCATTTCCTGAAACACGAGATGAGCCATAAAAAGGGAATCGTTCAACTCTTGAAAAGCGGGTAAAAACAACTCCTTGGTCAATTGCATATCCCGAAAATACCCGGAAGTCAGGTTTGTACAGATCATAGCCATTTGCATGGGAAGCGACTGCAAGTGATTACATTTCGCTCGGATTAACTCGAATATATCCGGGTTCTTCTTGTGCGGCATGATACTGGACCCTGTTGTGTACTTATCCGGCAAATGTACAAACCCGAAATTATTACAAGCAAAAAGACAAACATCAGCAGCCAAACGTCCCAAAGTCGTCGCCACGGCAGCCAACCCGAATAACACGTTCTTTTCCATCTTTCCTCTTTGCATTTGGGCGTAAACCACGTTATAAGCCAAACTTGAAAATCCGAGCAAATCAGTCGTCATTTGCCGGTTCAAAGCAATCGACGAGCCATAACCCGCCCCGGAACCAAGAGGATTCGTGTTCACCATATCGTAAGCCGCCTTTAACGCCAACAAATCGTCAGCAAGCGATTCGGCATAAGCACCAAACCACAAGCCGAAAGAAGAAGGCATGGCCACCTGCAAATGCGTGTAACCGGGAATCAACACATCTTTATTCTCCTCTGCCCGCCGTATCAACAAATCAAACAAACGTTCTATATGTTCCAACGTCTCGAATATTGCCTCTCGGGTAAATAATTTCAAATCAAGTAACACCTGATCATTCCGAGAACGTCCCGTGTGAATCTTTTTCCCCGCATCCCCACATTCCCGCACCAACAATAACTCAATCTGAGAATGTACATCTTCAATTCCCTCTTCTATCACGAACTCGCCTCTTTCCACCATCCCGTAAATATCAACCAATGCTCGTTGTAAAGATTTATATTCCTCCCCGTTCACCAAGCCCACGGCATGTAACATTTTCAAGTGAGCCAAATTCCCAATGACATCGGCCCCCGCCAGCATAACATCTAGCTCCCGGTCTTTCCCTATTGTAAATGATTCCGTAAAACCATCTATATCATATCCTTTATCCCAAAGCTTCATTCTATTTTAGATTTTAAATTTTAGATTCCAGCCGTACAAAGCCAACGCCTTTTGATTTTCTACTTTTATCTTTTCAACTAGAGGGTGTGTCAAAAGGTATTTTATCCTCAAGAAACTCCTCCGTCACTTCGTGCCACCTCCTCTATAAACAGAGGAGGAGTTGGTGACTCTTACCAAAGAAAGGGAGTATTTCAACTCTCCCTCTGTTTATAGAGGGAGTACCCCGAAGGGGGGAGGGAGTTTGAAAAATGACTTTTGACACACCCTCTAGTTTGTTATCCTCTCCCTACAAAGGCATATACAAATGAAGAGATACCGGCGAAGAGGAAGCTAAGACCGGTCCAGATGATGATGTTAAATATTCCGAATAGGGGATAGAAAACGATCATGAAGGAAAAGAACAAGGTGATGATTCCTGCGATGAATATCCATCCCCAGCCTCTGATTTTTAGTGATGACATCTGTAATGATTCGGCAATGTAATCAATGCTTTTGAACATGAGAATAAAGCCGACGATGTAAGGAAGTATGTCTTCTGTGATGATCGGGTGGATCAATAGGATAAAACCGATAATCAGGTCAAGTAACCCGATGAACAATCCCCATCCCCAATGCCGGGAGTTACCGCCTGCAAAAGCGTTCATGATTTCACTGATTCCGATAACAATGATAACGATACTGAAATACATGGCCAGTCCGAAGTAGGAAGCCACCGGGTGCCGGATAATACCGACACCAAAAACGAATAACACGATCCCCAGGATAAGATATAACCATCTGAATCCTTTAGGGCCGGTAGATGTTGTTGCACTTGTTGTAGTCATTTCTCTGATATTTTTTAAGTTTAGTTTATTTCTTTATATGTGAAATGCATTCAAAAAGTTGTTATATTGTCATTAAAAATAAATAACCAAATGATGGGAAATACGTTTCAGAGTATAAAAAAGCGATGATGAGAACAATTATATTATTCTTGATGTTGTTTTTAGTAAACTACATGATTATGGCACAAAAGAAAGAGTTAACAGCGGATGAAAAACAGGTAATCATTCATAAAGGGACGGAGAGACCTTTCACGGGTAAATATTATGATTTTAAGGCAAAAGGGACATACGTTTGCAAGCAATGCGGGACTCCGCTTTACCGTTCAGAGGATAAGTTTGATTCCCAGTGCGGATGGCCGAGTTTTGATGATGAGATTTCGGGAGCGGTGAAACGGGTACCGGATGCTGACGGGAGGCGGACAGAGATTGTCTGCGCTCGTTGTGGGGCGCACTTGGGGCACGTGTTCATGGGGGAGGGTTTTACCCCGAAGAATACCCGTCATTGTGTGAATTCGATCTCGATGGAATTTGTTCCCGCGGAAGAATTGAAAATAGACACGGCTATTTTTGCCGGGGGATGTTTTTGGGGTGTGGAGTATTACATGAAAAAGGCTCCCGGGGTGCTTGCCGTTGAGTCCGGATACATTGGCGGGAAAGTTGAGGACCCGTCTTACGAGGAAGTATGTGAGGGAAACACGGGACACGTGGAGGCGGTACGAGTGTTGTTTGATACATCGAAGACCGATTACGAGACGTTGGCAAAGTTATTTTTCGAAATACATGATCCCACGCAAAAAGATCACCAAGGACCGGATTACGGAGAACAATATCGTTCGGAAATATTCTATAATAGTCCGGAACAGAAGGCCGTGGCTGAAAAGCTGATACAGGAGTTAAAAGTGAAGGGCTATGCGGTGGTGACCCGGTTAGCTCCGGCTACAACATTTTGGGTGGCAGAGGATTATCATCAGAATTACTATACTAGGAAAGGAACTTTGCCTTATTGTCATGGATATACGAGGCGATTTTGAAAAAATCATGTACCTTTGTTTGGATAAATATTTCAAAGGATAACAGAGAATTTATTTATATAAAAGAAAGGAATTGAATCATGAAAATTGCAGTACCAACAAGAGAAAACGTTGTTGATGATCATTTTGGACATTGCGCATATTACACGCTGTTCACGGTAGATGACGATAAAAATATCACGAATACTGAAACACTCCCTTCTCCACAAGGATGCGGTTGTAAATCGAATATTGCTTCTGTGTTGAAAGAAAAAGGGGTTACCGTGATGCTTGCCGGCAGCATGGGTGACGGTGCTTTAAAGGTATTAAGTGACCAAGGAATTAAAGTTTTCCGTGGTTGTAAAGGGGATGTCCGGAAAATAGCGGAAGGTTATTTAAAAGGGTTTATCCTGGATTCCGGCATCGGTTGCCATCATCATCACGAAGGGGAAGAACACCAGTGTAGTCATCATAAAGAGTAAGGGAAACCCCTTACTCTTTGTTTATTTTGACAAGGACTTTGTCGATTCGAGCGGCATCCATATCCACGATTTCAAACTCGAAGTTATACCAGGTCAATTTCTCTCCGGTCTGGGGAATATGTTCCAAAATCTTTAAGATCAGTCCACTTAACGTGTTGTAGTAATGGTTTGCATAAAGACATTCCATATCGAAATAGGCCAAGAAATCATAGAAAGGACATTGGCCGTCCACGAGATAAGTACCATCTTCCCGTTGCACGATGTCCGGCTCTTCTCCAAGCTCCGGCAGGTCTCCGATCAAGGCTTTTAGAATATCCTGTAACGTCACGATCCCTTCGATACTTCCGAATTCATCCGTGACCAATCCATATTTTATATGTCCCTGTTTCAAATGTTCCATGGCGTTATACACGCTTTGATTCTGGGGAAAATACTGAGGTGGGCGAACGATGGATTTTAGATTAAAATCCGGGGTATCCATTCTTCCAAAAAGGTCTTTCAGGAAAACAACCCCGACGATATTATCCAATTTCGTGTCAGCCACCGGGTAAATAGTGTGAAGATGTGCGTTTACCGTTTCTCGTAGAGTCTCGTTACTATCTTGTATGTTCAGCCAGATGAGATCACTCCGGTGTGTCATGATGGAGCCGAGATCCCGGTCTCCGAGATTAAACACCCGTTCCACGATGTCTTGTTCTACTTCTTGAATCTCACCTTCGGCGGTACTTTCTTGGATGATTGCTTTAATTTCCTCTTCCGTGATTTTGTTCTCTCCCGATTTGTTCAATCCCAATAGTCTCATCATGAATGACGTGCTGGCAGAGAGTAACCACACGAAAGGTGAGGCTATACGGGAAAGAATATCCATCGGGGCGGCAATTAGTTTTGCCATTCTTTCCGCGGCGACCATTCCTATGCGTTTGGGTACGAGTTCCCCGAAAATTAGTGTGAGATAAGTCACGACGATTACGATAAGCGTTTTGGATATTAGTAATGCGTGAGGTTGTAACACCTCTATTTTTTCTACCCATACTGCCAAGTCTCCAGCGAGGGCTTGCCCGGAATAAAGACCGGTAAGGATACCGATTAACGTGATTCCAATCTGTATGGTCGAAAGGAATCGATCCGGTTGATTTGCTAATTTTAATGCTCTTTGTGCGGATTTGTTCCCGCTTTTGGCTTCTGTTTCAAGACGGGATTTACGGGCAGAGACCATCGCTATTTCAGACATGGCGAGTACCCCGTTTAAAATGATAAGTCCTATGATGATTAGAAATTCCATATATTAATTTTAAATTTTAGATTTTAGATTCCAGCCGCCCAAAGTCAGCGCTTTAGCTACCCCCTCTAACTCCCCCTTGCACAGGGGGAGGAAACGCTACAATGTAACATTGAAACGTCTTCTTGCGTCCGTTGCTTCACCGGTGTAAGGGGGAGCCAGAGGGGGTAGTTTTTTCCATTCTGAATTCTAAATTTTAAATTCTACATTACTCTAAATTTTCTCAACTTTTAATTGTCTCGGTCTTATAATTAGGAGTGAGGGTAACTTTGCAAAAAGTTCCTGATCTTTTGACAGCTTTTCGCAAGTGGTATAACTCATCACTAATAAGGTTTCTTTGTTTTCAATAAAAGTGTTCATGGTTAATGGTTTGTCCAGTACGAATTTGTTTGAATCGATTTGAACGAAATCATTCATGATTCTGGATTGTAGTTGTTTATCCACCTGTTCGTTGATAAAGCAAATTCGGATGGTCATGCTTTGTTCGCCCAACCGGGTTCTGGCGTAATTGAAGAGAAACAAGTCGTCTTCACTATCAACGAGAAGTAAGATATGGGAAGCCTGCGTGAAACCTCTGTTCACGAAGATTCCCACGGAACAATCCACGTGATCCATGATAGATTCCAGTTTTTGCCGGAGTAGCGTTCCCGGTAAATGTAACGGGCGATCTTTTAATTGTTTCAGCCAGCGGGAAATCGTGGTGAATCGTTTACCTAGTTTTCCGGGGGCCGTGCTATTGTCCTGCATGAATTGTTGTCCTGCTCCGACGAACAGGTAGTCCACGTGTTCTTTCTTGGCCACGTGAACCATTTCCTGAATTAGTTTGTCGGTTACTTGATAACGTTCATCTACCTGTAAATTCAGATGGCGAGCCTCTTCCCGAAGGGGGATAAAACTCTCTTCTGCAAATTCTTCCGCTTTGGCAGGATTTAAGTCAGTTCCCAACGTGAAGTGCGTGGCAATAAGTTGACTGTTTTGTAGCCGATGTCCTAGTAAAAGATCAGCCATACCCAGTAAGGTTCTACCGGTTTCGGGACGACCAAAGGAGAGCAACACTTTCTCGTGGTGATGGGCTTTTTCCTCTTGTTTGGCAAATATCTTTTCCACGAGCGACAACATAGGGGTTGCCATGAACGTGGTCAATAAAGACATGATCAATAATACCACGAACATTTGGGCAGAAAGGATTCCCATCTCGAACCCGATGTTCAGGGCCACGAGTTGCATGAGTCCCCGTGTGTTCATTAGCGTGCCGACGATAAGACTATCTTTCCAGTTTTCGCCCACAGCCCGTGCAGCCAGCGTACACCCCCCAAACTTTCCGGCAATGGCTACCACGATGAACAGTAAGCACACACCCCATAGCTCCGGCGTGTTAATCAAACCGATTTCCGTGTGTAATCCAGAAAAGGCAAAGAATAGGGGAAGAAAGAATACCAAAGAAATGTCTTCCACCTTTTCCATCATGACTTTACGGAACCCGATGTTCGTGGGCATAACCACCCCGGCGATAAATGCCCCAAAAAGGGCATGAATACCAATGATTTCTGTTGCTACCGACGAAAGTACCAGAAACAAGAATATGAATCCCACGAAGGTCTTGTTGATGACTTCCGAGTTGGCATAAATATCCCCGATTTTACGCAGAAACGGACGCATGACCATAAACATGAAGGCGATATAGACGAGCGTTAAGGCAATGGTGTAGAGGGCGCTGACGAAACTACCCGCTTTAGCTAAGGCGATTACGATGGCCAGTAAACACCATGCGGTGACGTCATCATTGGCTGCCGAGGCTATGGATAACATTCCGACAGGGCTCTTTGTCATGTTACGTTCCTGCACGATTCGGGCCAACACGGGGAAGGCCGTGATACTCATGCTGATCCCGATGAACATGGCAAAAGGTAAAAATTCCGCTTGTTGTGCCCCGTAGTCAGCGTATACCCAGATGGCAGCTACCACTCCCAGGAAAAAAGGAACCACGATTCCGGCATGACTGATGACCAGAGTTTCGTTTAGTTTGTCTTTTATGACACTGAAATCTAACTCTAGTCCGATGACAAACATAAACAGAACTAACCCGATCTGGCTTAATAGGTTCAAGTTCATCAGTGATTCAGGAGGGAATAGTGCGGCAGAGAATTCCGGAAAGAAATATCCCAGCAACGAAGGTCCCAAGACGATTCCGGCCACGATTTCACCCATAACACCGGGTTGCCCGATGTATTTGAAAAGGAATGAGAAAATACGGACGGTGATCAAAATCACGATGATTTGTAACAACAAGATCGTTAGTGAGTTTGTCAGGTTGTCGGAAATGATTCGTTTGAATAGTTCAAATGAACTCATTTCCGTGTTTACCGTACTACTGACTTCTGAATGATCGATATGTTGACCCGTGCAAAGTGCAAAGTAAATCAAAGCACAGAAGACGGTCATCATGCCGAGATATATCCAGTAGTTTGTGCTATTCCTTTTCATGATCCCCAATAATTTTTACACTACTTTCTGTTTTTCATTCGTTTGAACGCCCGGAATATTTCTCCCACCCAAAGTACAAGAGACGTGGCAAGCGTGATCCAGATCCATTCGCTCCAGGTCAACGGGATGGTCCTGAAAACGGAACCACCGAAGTTGACTACGAGTATCTGTCCCACGATAATTGCCATTCCCACGGTGAGGAAGCCTTCGCTTTTGAATATATTTTTAAAGGCGGAATCATTTGTTCCGAAAGTCTTTGCATTAAACATGTTCCAGAACTGTAACATCACGAATACCGTGAAGAAGATCGTCAGGTTACGAAGTCCTTCCGGTGTTCCGGCCTCAATACCTCCGGCATAATTGGAGAGTACATATAACAAGCCGAGTAGGATAACCACGAACGTGATTCCGGTGGCTAATATCAGTCTCTGCATTTGAGGGACGATGATAAAGGCATTCGAGTTTCTCGGTTTTCGTTTCATCACTTCCGGGCTAGGCGGGAGTGAGGCTAAAGCCCCGGCAGCAAACGTGTCCATGATGAGGTTTACCCACAACATCTGTGTTACCGTGATGGGAAGTTCCGAGCCGAACAAAGAGCCTAGTAATACAATAATCAAGGCTGCCACGTTAATGGTAAGCTGGAACAAGATAAATCGTTGAATGTTTTGATATACAGAACGTCCCCACATCACGGCAGAGGTTATACTACTGAATGAGTCATCTAGCAAGGTGATGTCACTGGCCTCTTTAGCCACGGAGGTTCCGCTACCCATGGATAGACCCACGTGTGCATGATTCAAGGCGGGGGCGTCGTTCGTCCCGTCCCCGGTAACGGCCACGATGACTTGTTTTTGTTGTAGCAATTGAACGAGGCGTTGTTTGTCCATCGGCTCGGGACATGATTTTTAAATCCAGTACCCGATCCAAGGCCTCTTTATCGGTTAATTGTGCAAATTCAACTCCAGTGATCACGTTCCGATCGGTATCTTTTTCTGTCCACAGACCGATTTGTCTTCCGATCTCTTTTGCCGTACCCGGTGTATCTCCCGTCACCATTTTTACTTGTATTCCGGCATCAAAACAGCGTTTTACCGCGTCCGGTACATCCGGGCGGATCGGGTCAGAAATTGCTACGATACCAAGGAAGGTTAATTCGGTGTTGTATAAGCGTCCGTCTTTAAAATGCGATTCATTATCCTCGATGACTTGGTAAGCAAAACCCAGTGTTCGCATGGCTTGATTTTGGTATTCCAGCAATTGGTTCTCCACGGTCGTTTTGTAATTGGCGATCGGTTGCCCTTCCCCGTCGATCAATGCGTTCTTACATTGAGCGAAGATGATTTCGGGAGCTCCTTTCACGTATAGAATCTTTTTTCCCATGACGGGAGAGTCAACCAATGTGGCCATGTATTTCCGTTCCGTGGAAAAGGTTAACTGGTCGATCACCGTGGCATTTTCCCGGAGTTCTTGGTAATTTGCTTGTTGTCCGTTTAGCCAGAGTAATAAGGCAACCTCGGTCGGGTTGCCTAAGGTTTTCACTTTGTCCGGATCGGAAAAGTCGAGGAATGCAGTTGTATTCACGGCAATACCCTCTTTTATCAGTCGAGAATTCTCGTTATCAGCTAGTTGTTGATCTTTCAGACCGTAGAAGTTGGTTTTGTACACGGTCATCTGGTTTTGGGTCAGGGTTCCCGTTTTATCCGTACAAATAACGGTTGTAGCACCCATCGTTTCGCAAGCGTGCATCTTCCGCACCAGATTATTGGTGGAA
>NZ_UQRQ01000027.1 GCF_900543425.1 uncultured Sanguibacteroides sp.
CCCCGACCCTCTGGGTGTAAACCAGATGCTCTGAACCAACTGAGCTAAGCGCCCGTGCGACCTATCCGATTGCGGGTACAAATGTACAGCAAATTCCGGATTCTCCAAATGATTGGAGGATTTTTTTTTTGAAAATGTAATTAGATCTTTTGCGTAAAGGTACGTTTTACATGTGGTTTTTGTTTTTTACGGGTAAACGGAAGAGAACAGATATAAAGAATGAAATATAAAATCGTGTGGATATAACTAATTTTCTATTGGAAACGTAAAAAATATAGTTTGATTTTTATAAAATGTAAATATAATTGTTTGAATATCAATGTTTATAAATGTTGTATATATTTATGTAGATGTAATTGATTTGATTTATGTGAATAAGCGGCTTACATTTGTAACAGAAAAAATAATAAGAATATAAACAAATTAAAAATAAATGAATATGAAAACAAATTTTATTGGATTAGACGCAGAAAAATCAAAAGAAATCGTGAATCAATTGAATGATCTTTTGGCTAATTACCAAATATTCTATCAAAATTTAAGAGGTTTCCATTGGAATATCAAAGGTAAGTTATTTTTCGGCTTACATGCAAAATTTGAAGAATATTATCGGGATGCGATAGAAAAAGTGGATGAAATAGCAGAGCGTATTCTTGCTTTGGGAGAAACTCCGCTTCACGCTTATTCCGATTATATGAAGAAATCTGAGATTAAAGAGGTTGTTGGGGTAAGTGATCCGAATACTTGTATAGAGGATATCATTAAGAATTTATTAATTCTTTTGAAGAAAGAACATCAGATTATGGTTTTGGCAGCCGAGGCTGGAGACGATGGGACGCAGGATATGATTAATCCTTATATTTCCGAGCAAGAAAAGACTTTATGGATGCTTCGTGCATATTTAAATGAATAGTTAAGTTTTGAATTTGAGTGATAACCGTCCGATGTAAATATCGGGCGGTTATTTTTTTATAAAGGGGGGAGGAAAATTTATAAAAGACCTAAATTTATAAGGGACAATTAGCAATTTTGTGATATAAATTGTAAGTTTACCTGATTTTTATAAAAAGAATTCCAAATAAATAAACAACTATGAATCATTTGAAGATGTATTACAATTTAGCTAAAACGGGAATAGTTTTAGGAATGATGATGTTTGTCGGCTATATGTCGGAAGCGCAAGCCGCTGGAATGCGATTGGTCGATGAGGATACGACGATATGCGTGGTTGTCGACCAGAATCCCGTGTTTAAAGGAAATATGAATCAATGGATAGGAGAGAATGTAGTTTATCCGGAAGATGCCAAAAAAGAGGGGATTGAAGGACGGGTTTATATCTCTTTCATCGTGGAGAAGGACGGGTCGATTACCCATGTAATGGTTGCTCGTTCGGTACACCCGTTATTGGATGAAGAAGGCGTTCGGGTCATGTCTATGATGCCCAAATGGTCTCCGGCTTTGCTGGAGGGAAAACCGGTACGTTTTATGATGACTTATCCGATCACCTTTAAAATGCAGGTTGAAGAGGCTCCGCAATTGACTTATGAGCAATACATAGAGAATTTGGCCAAAGAGAAAGAGGCATTGGCGACGGAAAAGGCTTTGCCGGCTGAAGAACAAGCCAAGCGGGTAGAGGGATTAAAAAAAGAGTTAGGTGACGATGCTACCGTGTATGATTTGATGCTGAATAGATGTAATGAAATTAAGGGAGAGATTGACAGTCGGGTAAAGGAGGAGGCCAAAATACTAAAATTAAAGAAGGCCGATGCAAAATTATTGGCTCAAATTTATCAAAAAGAGATCGATGGGAAAATAGCTTTAATCAATAATTTTGGGAAAGATCAGTTTATTAGTAAATATGTAGCCGGAGAGGTAGGAATGAGAAAATTAGAATTCGATAAGATCGTGGAGATCCAGTCTTTGTTGAAAGATAAATTCAAAACCTATTTTGAACAGATTATTTTGAAATAATAGGTTCGGGGTATTAAAATACAAGGGACTACTGACTTTTTGTCGGTGTCCCTTTTTTATATGCCAAATTTTACGTTTAAGGGTTTTCGGTTTGTTTTATCCGAACAGTAAATGAATTTTTCACGTATAAGTGTTGTTAGGTACGGTATTTGTTATTTATATAACGTCTAAATTAATGAAAGCATGGCCTATATAGATTACTACAAAATTCTGGGGGTAGATAAAAATGCTTCTCAGGACGATATTAAGAAAGCGTTTAAAAAATTAGCGCGAAAACATCATCCCGATTTAAACCCGAATGATCCGAATGCGCAGCAGCGATTTCAGGAAATCAACGAGGCAAACGAGGTGTTGAGTGATCCTGAAAAGAGGAAGAAATACGATCAATACGGGGAGAATTGGAAACATGCCGATGAGTTTGAAGCTCAGAAACAGCGATACGGACAGCAGGGAGGTTTTGGAGGAGGTTCTTATCAGTGGTCTTCGGACGGAGGTTTTTCCGGTATGGGCGGAGACGGGGAATTCTCGGATTTTTTCGAATCTTTGTTCGGTTCCCGCCGGGGAAGAGGAGGAGGACCTGCCGGTTTTCGCGGGCAGGATTATAATGCCGAATTGCATCTGAACTTGAGGGATGCGGCTAAAACACATAAACAGGTATTGAGTGTAAACGGGAAAAATATCCGAATTACGGTTCCTGCCGGGATTGCGGACGGGCAAACCATAAAGTTGAAAGGACAGGGAGGGCCGGGTGTAAACGGAGGACCTGCCGGAGATCTGTATATTACCTTCGTGATTGCGGAGGATTCGACATTCAGACGCTTGGGCGATGATTTGTACGTGACGGCACCATTGAACTTATACACGGCTATATTGGGCGGAGAACAAATGGTTGAAACGCTGGACGGTAAGGTAAAACTGAAAGTAAAACCGGGGACTCAAAATAACGCTAAAGTTAGGTTGCGGGGAAAAGGTTTTCCGGTATATAAACAAGATGGAAAATACGGAGATCTGATCGTGACCTATTCCGTGGAAATTCCGACGAATTTGACGGAGAAGCAGAAAGAGTTGTTTAAAGAAATTCAGGGATTAAATTAAAAGACACCGCTATGGAAACAGATTTGATAATTGTTAGTGAATACTGTCAGAAATGCCATATAGATCCCTCGTTCATCGTGTTGCTGGAGGATGGAGGGCTTATCGATGTCCGAATCATTGGAGGTGAACACTATTTGCAGCTTTCTCAGTTACAAGAGTTGGAAAGATATACCCGGATGTATTACGATCTGTCTATTAACATCGAAGGAATAGATGCGATTCGTCATTTATTGGGCCGGGTGAAGGATATGCAATGCGAAATCGATCGATTAAAACAAGAACTTCGATTGTTTCGTTCCGGAAAGATAGAGTATTTGGAAGATTGATTTTTAGTACGATAATAATGCTGTATACCGCATACCGATTTTGGGATGCGGTATTTGCTTTTATAAAGAAGGAGGAATATAATGATTTATTGTTTCTCTTCCTGTTCGAGATCTTCCCGGGACTTACTTTGGGTAACGAAGTAAACACCCGTAAAGACTAAGATTGCGGCTACCGGTTTATCCCAGGTCAGGCTATCCTGCCCGATTAGGATAGCCACGACAGAAGCGATAAGAGGTTGGGCGTAATTATACATGCTGATCGTGGTTGGCCGGATTCGCTTCAGAGCAACAGGGATCAGGAAATAAGCGAGGAAGGTGGCTCCGAATACGACATAAAAGAGGCTTAGGATAGCATTCCAGGTCGTTTCGGCGGTAAAGACCTTGGCTTCCTGTATGTCCGTAATACTGAACGGAATCGTGAGTAAAGTGGAAAAAAGAAACATCCACTTCATTAGGGTGACCGGAGAGTAACGTTGGGCGATGGGCCGGGAGATTACCAGATAGGTGGCGTAACTGACAACGCTCAGGAAACAATAGAGATTACCGAGTAACGAACTGCCCTGTCCCGCGGAAGCAGATGCCGATTGCCAGATAATCAACAAGGCACCACAGGCCCCGATAAATACACCTCCCGCTTTTTTAGAGGTGATAGGTTCTTTTAGTATTAAAGCAGAAATGATCATGACGACCACGGGATTCATGGTGACGATAAGTCCCGCGTCGATAGGAGAGGTCATACCTAACCCGACGATAAAAAAGAGTTGGTTGACCGTGGTTCCGAGTACGGCACAAAAAAACAGAATTAATAGATCTTTTTTAGTAACTTTCTCGTTTATAAAGAAAATGGAAACAAGCCAGAAAGCAATGGCTCCAAAAGCCATACGCGCGAAGGTAAGTCCCATGGGACTGATCCATTCCGGCATCAATGTTTTGGCGATCGGAATGTTCAGGCCGAAAAGAATGTTTGCGGAGAAGATGGCAATATGCCCGTGCCATTTATCTTTTGTCATGGATTACGTTCTTAATTTATTGCGAAAATACTCTTTTTTAAACAGATTGTTCATGAGTGGTTTAAAAAATAGGAGGAAAAAAGGCTTAACAAGCAAAGCATTATTTTTTCTTATTTCTTTTTATGAACAAGGGTGTTGCGTAATAGATAAAGGGGTATTATTTTGGACGGGTTAAAAATTAATGTGATACGAATTGGTGGTAACGTATTTGGAGTGATAGAATTTTTACAAGTAAACGGGGATGAGGGTGCGGCTGATTCGTGGAAAATAAATGATAGAAAAATATGAAAAAAAAGAGATTGGGTTTGTTACCGAAGGTGGCAATAGCTATAGTACTCGGTGTGGTTTGTGGCTTCTTTTTTCCGGATTGGTTAGTTCGGATCTTTTTGACGGTAAACGGATTGTTCGGAAATTTCTTGGGATTTATTATTCCTTTGTTGATATTGGGATTGGTGGCTCCCGGTATTGCCGATGTGGGTAAAGGAGCGGGACGTCTGTTAGTGTTTACCGCTCTTCTGGCCTATGGTTTTACTATTTTCTCGGGCTTTTTTACCTATTTTACCTGTGATTTGTCTTACCCGTGGTTGCTCGATTCGGCGGAACAATTGCATCCTTTGGAGGCGACGGGTGGAGAGGCTTTAACTCCCTATTTTACAGTAGCTATGCCGCCGTTGATGGATGTGATGACCTCTTTGATCCTGGCTTTTACCTTGGGATTGGGAATGTCTGTTATTAACGGGATCACGTTGAAAGGGGCCATGGAAGATTTTAAGGATATTATCAATAAGGTAATCGTGGGTATTATTATTCCTTTATTGCCTCTTTATATTTTCGGTATTTTTTTAAACATTACTAATTCCGGTCAGGTTTCCGGGGTAATGGGAGTATTCTTGAAGATAATCGTTGTGATCTTTATCATGACTATTGTTTTGTTGTTTATCCAGTTTTTTATAGCGGGGACCGTTTCCAAGTCGAATCCGTTCCGACTTTTCAGAAATATGTTACCGGCTTATATGACAGCATTGGGAACACAATCTTCTGCGGCCACCATCCCGGTGACGTTGGAACAGACGATAAAGAACGGAGTCAACCGGGAAGTTGCCAATTTTGTGATTCCGCTTTGTGCGACTATTCACCTTTCCGGAAGTACGATGAAGATCGTTGCCTGTGCGATGGCTATTATGTTGATGTCCGGTATGGATATTTCTTTCGGACAGTTTGCCGGGTTTATTCTTATGTTGGGGATTGCCATGGTGGCGGCTCCGGGAGTTCCCGGCGGGGCGATCATGGCGGCTTTGGGATTATTGCAGTCCATGTTGGGTTTTGACGAAACGGCTCAGGGATTGATGATCGCCTTGTATATTGCGATGGATAGTTTCGGAACGGCTTGTAACGTGACCGGCGACGGAGCAATCGCCGTAATTATGAATCGCATCAGCAAATATGAATTAAAAGCTCATCCGGGAACCCGGGAAGAGTTGGAAGAGATCGTTTCGGTAGAGTAAGACAACGGATTGTTTTTTTATACGTCAATAGGCCGCCTGTTATTCGGGCGGCTTATTGACGTATAGGCATTCGTGTAATATAGGATGATTCTGGATTTGTGATTCGATTTGATTCTCGATTCTTTTTGCAGATAATTTTCTATTAAACAGTTAAATGTCCTCTTTGTGGTGTAAATAGAATTGTGTTTGTTGTTGATATTTGTTTTATAATATTTGCAATTGATAAAATAATTTACAATATTGCAATGAGTTTAGGTGGTATATTGTTAATTAAAAGCGAGTATTATGAAAAGAGTGATTTATTTTTGTATTATCTCTATTTTATTGTATGGATGTGTTCATGAGTTAGGAGAGACTAGTAAAGTTGAAAGTATTTATTATGATGGTGATAATAAAGCCGGATTAAATCTTGTTAAGAAACTTGATGAACAAAACCAAAAGGAAAAATTAGAAAAAATCCTTGAACTTAAGGATGTTCGGTTGGTATTGGACCACACTTGTTTTGGTATAGGGTTTCGGGAGGGATTACATTATCTTGTTCCCGTGCAAAATCGGGAGACAGGAGTAATTAACGGGTGTTTGATCTACAAAATAACAGATGATAAAAGAGAATCTTCAGAGTCGATAAAATTATCGGGAGAATTGCATTTAATAGATCAAAAAGAGTACGATGCTTTACCTTATGAATTTCAGGCTATGCGTTCTGTCTTTTTTCAAAAATGGCAGAACGAAGGTTTAACTGTTGAATCATCTTTATGTATGCCGAGGCAAGATTTTACGAAGAGTAAGACTGTGAATAACGGGGATGTGATTATTGAAAATAGCGTGGCCCGTGCTGTTGATCTGTTAGGTCCTGCATATCTCAGTCATATTGATTATTATATAGAAATTGAAAATGGAATAATAGACGGAGAGTCTGTTATATATGGAGTGAGTTATGAAACGAGAAAAGAAATATTTCTTAGAAATGGTCGTTTCCTTGTTCAAAGAATCCAAACATCAAAAATTCCTGACATTATTGTTGAAATGGAATGGGTCGAAATAATTTTGAATACTCACGGGCCTTTGACAGAAAAAAAGTATAGTGATGTATTGCAAGCATATATGAATAAATGTAAAGATTTTTTCAGGACCAAGGCTGGAGTGGTAAATGTTTATTATACTATTCATCTATTAGGTGGTTCGGGATCTTCTTCGGGAGGGAGTAGTGGTGGTTCGGGAGGAAGTGGTAGTTCAGGCAGTACTTCAGGTGAATATGAACATACGGAAGCGGAGTTGGCGGAATTAGGGATAGATTTGGAGACATTTCAGTTAGACCCTTATGATGAATATAAAAAATTAACGCAAGATGAAGTAATTTTAATTATGAGATTTCCTTTACAAGCATTGGAGATAAGGAAAAATGCTGGAATAGCGGAAAAAGAAACAAAAGCTATATTTGGAAAAAATGGAAGGCATGATAAAAGTGATGCTTTTCGACATTGTTATTTTAATATTTTAAACTCCATTAGTTGTGGTGTTGTATTGGCAAGACGTTTTGGAAATGCACATGAAGAGCGTTCGGATCAAAGTGCATTGGAAAAGAGAATGGATTTGCATAATAATAAAGTCGGATATGATATATTTAAAAAATATTCGGGTCTGGATAAAAGATCTGCCAGTGATAAAGCAATGGATGCCTTAAATAATGGCGATTTATTATATGAGAAAAATGGAGAACTTATTCCAACGAATCAATAAAAATAAGTAAGATGAAAAGAAAAAGAAATTTTTTAATTGTATTGTTTGTTTGTGTCATTTTATTGATCATCTACAATTATAGTGGTATAGAATTATTTAGTTCTTACGAGAAGGAGTTCGTAATCGAAAATCAGGAGGTCTGGCATCAACAGCTTTCTTTTAAAAAGTCGCTTTCGTTGGGGCGTGCTTTAGTAAAATTGAAAGGAGATGTAGAGGGTGATCTTGAATTTATTTATAGTGATGGAGAAAATGAGTGGAAAGTAGATATTTCTCAGCAGGAAGTCAATCGTTATAGAGGGACTTCGTTTTCGTATGATTGGTATTCGGAAGACATGACTGTAACAATAAAGTCAAAGAAAGGTAAAATCAAAAAGTTAAAGGTATTTTTTGATTAATATTAGTAAGTATGAAAAAGAAGTGCGTTATTTTAATTTCACTATTTGTCAGTTTTGTCTTATTTATGCTCTATATGGATAGTGGTATTCGTTTTTTTAAAACGTATGAAAAAGAATTTTTTATAGAGAATCAGACTATCTGGCATCAACAATTTTCTTTTAAAAAGGAGTCTATGTCCAGTATTTCTGTCAAATTGAAAGGAGAGGTGGATGGAGATCTCGAACTGATTCTCGGTGATGGAGAGCAAGAGCGGAAAATAGATATTCCTCAACGGAAGGTAAATCGTTACACGGGGATCTCTTTTATTTATGATTGGTATTCGAAAGAGGTAACGGTGACAATACAATCAAAAAAGGGTAAGATAAAAGAGTTGAGAGCGTATTTTGATTAGTTTTCATAATAGGTGTTTTAATGTTAGAGAAAAAGGTCGCTTCGCCATTTGGACGAAACGACCTTTTTGATTTTTATAAGGTAAACTATTGGTCGGGCAGATGAGGTTGATTTTTTAGTTTTTATCGTTTATAACCGTTGGATTCCATTTTTTTATATATTTGCAGGTATATTTAGCATACCAAAAAGTATAAAATGGTTGAGTTGCGAGAAGAAATTATCAGTAAATCGTTTGTGCAATTCCTGACGAGGGGCTATAAAGCGTGTTCTCTAAAAGATTTGGAGCAGGCTACCGGTTTGACGAAAGGGGCTTTTTATTACTATTTTAAGGATAAAAAAGAGATACTGAAGGCAGGGATTGAGAAATATTTTACCGTTATGCGTGAAATCGAGGATAAGGAGTTGGTCCGGATTTCTTCTTTACGGGAATTTTTCGGATTGGTATTGCAGTATAAGGAGGAGAGTGCCGATCTTTCGAAAAAATTATTCAATACCTACGTGATCGAGGTCTTGTTTTTCCAATTGGTACTGGAAGTAGCTTCGCTGTTTCCTGAGTTTAGGGAGCGGATATACGGTGTTTCCAAAAATCGATTAGCCTGTTGGGAATATATTATTTTGAAGGCAAAGGAAAAAGGTGAAATCCGGGAAACCTTAGATACATCCGTGTTAGCGAGAAATTTAATGTCCGTATCGATCAGTATGTTGAATTTGGAGTTCGAGGAGGCGGATATGAAATTTATTTTTTCGGATATGCGGATGCAGTTTGAACAATATTATCTGTTGATAAAAAAATGAATAGTACCAGGGAAACGATCATTGAAACGGCTTTCTTGCTTTTTTTGAAGCGGGGCTATAAAGCTGTGACCTTATCGGATTTGGAACGAGCCGTAGGGATAACGAAGGGTACGTTTTATTACCACTTTACCAATAAGGAAGAGGTATTGAAAGAGGGCATCCGCGAATACTATCGTTTGTTGAACCGGAAGAGGATGGAGGAGTTTAAGCAGATACACTCGTTACGTGAGTTTATAGATGTGACGATACGGCATTTGTTGGAAATTGATAATTATAGTGCTAAAAGTTTTGATAGCGATATTCCGGAAATTTTATGCCTTTCGCTATTGGTGGAAGTGATTTCCATTTATCCCGAGTTTCGGGAAGTGGTGTTGAATACGAAAGTTTCCTGGTTATCCAAATTGGAACAATTGATATTGCAGGCAAAGAAAGAGGGAGAAGTGAGGGATGACGTGGACACCTCTATTTTGGCAAAGAATTTGCTGAACATAGGGGTCGGAGTGATCAACTATCTGATCATGCATCAGGATATTTCGTATGCATTATCAGCCGTTCGGTCGCAGTACGAGCAATTATACTCCTTGGTAAAAGCGGAGTAATTTTTTTAGAAAACTACATACCGGAAAGTATAATAAAAAGAGAAGAAATGACGTAGAACATTGAAATCGGTTTTTATTAATGTTCACATAACTAATGTTTAAAGATATGAGAAGGGTTATTTTTAGTTTTGTTTTTGTGTTCGTGTTGATGAATTTGTACGCCCAGCGGGAAATGAGCTTAGAAGATTTTCGACGTTTGGCAATAGAGAATAATAAAAATTTGAAAATAGCCGATGAAGAGATACGTGCAAGCCGGGAGCAGAGAAGAGAAGCTTTCACGAAATATTTGCCCGGAATCGATGCTATGGGTACCTATATGCGGAATCAAAAGGAGATCAATCTTTTGGCTGAGGATGCTCATCTGCCTGTCGGTACGATAGAGAATGGAAAGTTTACCTTCCGGCCGGATCAATTGATGTCGGGGCCGGATGGAAAACCGATCGTGGTGAACGGTCAATATGTTCCGAAAGATTATGCATTGTTGCCCAAAAGTGCCATGACGGTTGACGAACGTAATCTGGCCGTATTGCAGGTCGGGTTGACGCAGCCGATTTATATGGGTGGAAAAATTCGAGCTTATAATCAGATGGCGGGGTTATCCGAGAAGTTGGCGGAGAGTAATCGATCTCAGGAGTTACAGAACATTATCGTTGCCACGGATGAAGCCTATTGGCAGATTGTCTCTTTGGTGAGTCGGAAGCAGATGGCGGAGAAATACGTGGAGACTTTGAAAAAATTTGAACACGATGTATTGTTGATGGAAGAGACCGGAGTGGCGACGAAAGCGGATGTACTTTCCGTAAAGGTAAAATTGAATCAGGGAGAGATGATTTTGACAAAGGTGGAAGACGGATTAAGTCTATCGCGTATGGTATTGAACCAGATTTGTGGATTACCGATCGATACGGTAATTCCTTTGAGGGAAGAGCATATGGATATGAAAATAAAGGAGGTTTCCGATGTGGATATCCAGCAGGTTTTTAATCGTCGGCCCGAGGTTGCCAGCTTGACTTTGGCAACCGATATCTACAAGAAAAAAGAGAAAATTGCGTTATCGGAATATTTGCCGACCGTTGCTTTGATGGCCAACTGGTTTGCCAGCACGCCCTCTTTTTATGATGGGATCAGTTCTAAATTCGATGGGATGTGGAGCGTTGGTATCGGGATAAAGGCTCCGATTTTTCATTGGGGAGCTTCCCGGAAAAGTTTGAGGCACGCGAAGGCCCAGACGAACATAATGAATTATAAGTTGCAGGAAGCGAAAGAAAAAATCGAGTTGCAAGTGAATCAATCCGAGTTTAAGGTTAAGGAAGTAGCCAAAAAGTTGGAGATGGCACGTAAAAACATGGAAAAAGCGGAAGAGAATCTTCGATTTGCCAACTTGGGATTTCAGGAAGGAACGATTCCGGTGTTAAACGTATTGGAAGCACAGACGGCTTGGTTGTCGGCCAACGCCGAACTAATCGATACACAGATAGAGGCGAAATTGAGTGAGGTTTATCTGCAAAAAGCATACGGAACCTTGTTGGAGGTTGATAAATAAGGTATAACTATAATTACGATATGGTGATGAAAAATGAAAAAAAGGAAAACGGTAAGGTAAAGATTTTTGCCGGAATTGTTTTAATCGTCCTTTTGGTAGGAGTTTTCGGTTTTATTTTTAGGAAACCGCTTCCGGAAATCATACAGGGAGAAGCGGAAGCGAATGAGGTCAGGATTTCCGGGAAGGTACCCGGGAGAATTGCCCTTTTCTTGGTGGATGAAGGGGATCGGGTTCGAAAGGGTGATACGGTCGCTATTCTGGATAGTCCGGAGGTGATAGCAAAGTATTCACAGGCTCGTGCGGCGGAAGAGGCGGCACAAGCATTAAGCGATAAAGCCCAGAAAGGAGCCCGGGAGGAAAAGATTACCATGGCATTTCAGACCTGGAGAAAGGCTCAGGCTGCTTTAGATGTAGCTAAGAAGTCTTATGAGCGCGTACAAAGGTTATTCGAAAACGGAGTTATGTCGGCTCAGAAAAGGGATGAGGCAGAAGCGAATTATAAAGCGATGTTAGCTACGGAGCAAGCGGCGCAAGCTCAATACGAAATGGCCATAAACGGAGCGGAGAAAGAGGATAAATTAGCTGCAGAGGCTCAGGTAAACCGGGCCAAAGGTGCTGTGGCCGAGGTCGGTTCATACGTGAACGAGACATTCTTAATTTCTCCGATAGACGGCGAGATATCCGAACGCTATCCTCACGTGGGAGAATTGGTCGGAACGGGTTCTCCGGTCATGGACGTATTGGATTTGTCCGATACATGGGTTGTTTTTAATGTTCGGGAAGATTTGTTGAAGGATTTGCAAATGGGAGCTACTTTCAAGGCCTATGTGCCGGCTTTGGATAATAAGGAGATTACTCTGAAGGTAACCCGGATGAAAGATATGGGAAGTTATGCGGCTTGGAGGGCAACCAAAACGACCGGACAATACGATGCTAAAACTTTTGAGATTAAGGCTGTACCGACGGAACCGGTAGAGGGTTTACGTCCGGGGATGAGTGTGTTGAAAAAGGCGAGGGATTAAATTGCCGGAAAGCGGAAGTCGTTTGTTGAAGATCTTAAATCATAAATAGAGATGCAAAAAGATATACGGGCATTGTGGGAGTTGATGAAGAGAGAGTTTCGAATTCTCTCCGGGCGTTGGCTGTATTGGTTTGTGATGGTAGTTGCCCCGATGTTTTGTTTCCTTTTTTTCATGGACTTACTGAAAGACGGTTTACCGACAGATTTACCGGTAGCCGTTGTCGATGAAGATAATACGGCTATGTCCCGTCAATTGATTCGTACATTGAACTCTTTTGCGCAATCGGAAGTTGTCATGCAGACGACCTCTTTTAAAGAGGCGAGAGAGGCTATGCAGAGGAGTGAGGTATACGGCATTTTCCATATCCCGGCAGATTTTAGACGGGATGTCTCCACGGGAAAAGAACCGGTTATCTCTTTTTACACGAATGATACCTATTTTCTTCCGGCCTCTTTGGTATACAAAGATATGAGAACACAGACATCTTTGGCTAACGGAGCGGTTCAGCAAACGTTATTGCTGGCCAAGGGAGAGGGAGGTCCCTTGTTGTCTGCCCGGTTGATGCCTGTTGCTTTGGATACTCATCCGTTAAATAACCCGTGGTTGAGTTATTCCATCTATTTAGCCAATTTTCTTTTACCGGCTTTTCTTTGCATGTTCGTGATGTTTATGACAGCATACAGCATCGGGGAAGAGGTGAAGCGGGGAACTTCCCGGAAGTGGTTGGAGATGGGACGGAACTCGATCGTATTATCATTGATGGGCAAGCTTATTCCTCAGGCTATTGTCTTTATTTGTATGGGGATGTTTTACTTGGCATTACTTTATGCTTATGCTCATTTCCCTTTGAATAGCGGTTTCTTCCCGATGTTTTTGGGGATGGTAATGATGGTATTGGCCTCTCAGGGGATAGCCTTATTTTTAACGGGACTGGTTCGGCGCAATCGAATCGCCTTGAGCGCTTGTGCTTTGTGGGGAGTACTTGCTTTTTCTATTTGTGGTTTTACTTATCCTGTCCGTTCCATGCCTTTTTTAGTTCAGGTAATGAGTAATCTTTTTCAAATGAGACATTATCTTTTGATTTACATCGATCAGGCCCTTAATGGTTTGGATATGATTTACTCCTGGCAGTCTTATGCCGCCTTATTGGTGTTTATGTTATTGCCGTTGTTGATTCTGAAAAAATTGAAATTGGATTTGTTGAAATTTAAATATATGCCGTGATCGGTAGAATGAATAATTTATTGAATGAATGATTGATTTCTGGAAAGATATATATTATGTTTTGAGGCGGGAGTTTTACATGATCTTCCGGGATCATGCCGTACTTACTTTTTTCGTGGCTCTTACCTTGGCTTATCCGATAACTTATGCCTACATCTATAGTAATGAGGTGGCACGGGAAATCCCGGTTGCCGTTGTAGACCAAGATAAATCGTCGGAAAGTCGGGAGTTTATCCGGAATTGGAATGCCACGGCAGGCGTGGATGTGGTGGCATATTGTAGTAATATGGAGGAGGCGAAAAAATTAATGTATCGGAAAGAGATCTATGGTATATTGGAGGTCCCGTCTGATTTTAGTAGGTGGTTGGCCAGAGGAGAGCAGGCTCATGTTTCGCTTTTTTGTGATATGAGTGCCTTGTTGAATTATAAGACTTTGTTGACGGCGGCCACGGACGTCTCTTTGGCTATGGGGAAAAAGATACAGGTGGATGGAATGGAGTACGCCTCGAAAATCCGGCAACAAGTAGCGGCTTCTCCGGTTAAAGTACGTGAAGTGAAAATGTATAATCCTCAAAGCGGGTTTACCTCTTTTCTTATTCCGGCTGTTTTGATTCTGGTAATACAGCAGTCGTTATTATTGGGAATGGGTACTATCGCGGGAACAGAAAGGGATCGAAACGTTAAAAAGCGAATGATTCCCCGGAACATACATTATCGTTATCCTTTGCGTGTCATATTGGGAAAGGGGTTGATCTATCTTCCGATCTATTTCGTGATGGGTTATTGGATTTTATTTATTGTCCCCCGTATATTCGGGATGACACAGATCGGGGCAAAGTCGGAACTCATGTGGTTTTTTCTGCCTTTTTTGCTTTCATGTGTCTTTTTTGCCATGACGCTCTCTTTTTTATCCAAAGAGCGGGAAATGCCTTATCTTTTATTTGTTTTTACCTCTGTTCCTTTGATGTTTATTTCCGGAATCTCTTGGCCTAAAACGGCGATTCCTGAATATTGGCTTTGGATAGGTAATGTATTTCCTTCTACTCATGGAATAAACGGTTTTATCTCTATCAATAATATGGGGGCAACTCTGTCTCAGGTCTCTTATGAGTTTTATAGCCTATGGGTTTTGACGTTTATTTATTTCGGATTGGCTTATTTTTTGTATAGGAAAGAAGTGGGAAAAATCTGGGGGTGAACGGATAACCCTAAGATGAAATGATTTTTTTTAGCGTGGTGGTTAATAAACGAATTATAAAAACAGCGTGTATGACGAATAAGTTTATTCTTCTAATGTTGAGTATGGTGTTATTTTTAGGGGCGTGTCGTACGTCAAAATCAGGCCGGACTCAGAGTAAAATGGTGGTGAAAGCGGATACGGTAAAAGACCATCAAGGGGAATTATCCATAGTGTATCCGGGAAAAATAAAGGCGGCTTCCGATGTAAATCTGGCTTTTCGAGTGGCTGGTCCTATTTTGAGAATGCCGTTAGAGGTAGGAGCTTTCGTGAAAAAAGGTACCTTAATCGCCGAAATAGATCCCCGGGATTATGAAATTCAGTTTTCTGCTACAGAAGCCGAATTTCGGCAAGTAAAGGGAGAAGCCGAGAGAGTGATCGAATTGTATAGACGGAAGAGTGTTCCCGTGAACGATTATGAAAAAGCCGTGTATGGTTTAAGGCAGATAACAGCTAAATACAATGCTCATAAAAATGCCTTGGAAGATACGCGTTTGCTGGCTCCGTTCGATGGGTATATCCAGAAAAAAATTTTTAATCCTCATGAGACGGTAAATGCCGGTATACCGGTAATCTCCATGATCAATAATACTTATTTCGATGTAGAGATCGATATTCCTTCGAGCGATTATGTTCGTCAGAATTTGTTCAAGTCTTTTTCTTGTACTATCGATGTTTTTCCGAATAAGGTTTTCCCTTTGGAATTGATAGAGGTTACTCGGAAAGCTAATTTAAACCAGCTCTATAAGATGCGTCTTCGTCTGAAACCGGAAAAGGGATTTGATATAGCTGCAGGGATGAGTGTAAACGTAAACATCGAATATAATCCTCAGATTAGTGAATTGACAATTATTCCGTTGTCTGCTATTTTTGAAAACAAGGGAGATTCAGCTGTTTGGGTATATAATCCTTCGACTCAAACTGTTTCTATGAGAGGGGTAAAACTTAGTAAATTACTGAAGGATGGAACCGCAATCGTCGCACAAGGATTGAAGGTGGGAGAGATCGTTATCTCGGCTGGAGTTCATGAGTTGAAAGAGGGAATGAAGGTCGAACTTTTGAAAGGAGTGTCATCGACTAACGTAGGAGGATTGCTATGAATTTGACGGAATACGCCTTGAATAACAGAGCACTGGTGAATTTCTTTATTGCCGTTCTCGTGATTGGCGGTGTTTTTGCTTTTATCTCTATGAGTAAATTGGAAGATCCGGAGATAAAGGTGAAACAGGCGATGATTCTTACTGTTTATCCCGGGGCTTCTGCACATCAGGTGGAGTTGGAAGTGACCGATGTGCTGGAAAAATCAATCCGTTCCATGGGAGCTATTTCCAGTATCGAATCCAAGTCTATGGCGGATATGTCTTTAATAACGGTGGAGTTGGAGAGTACAGTCAGTGGAGATGAATTGGAACAAAAGTGGGATATTTTACGGCGGAAGGTGACAAATGCTCAAGCCAGTTTACCGTCGGAAACCCGTCCTTCCGTGGTCATGGATGATTTTGGGGATGTGTACGGTATGTTTTACGCGATAACGACCGACGGTATACCCGATGACGAATTAATGGATTATGCCCAATTGGTAAAAAGGGAGTTACAGGATATTGCAGGGGTGCGTCGGGTAGAGTTGTACGGGGATCGAAAGTCTTGTATTAATATCGAGATTCTTCAAGATAAAATGGTGAATCTGGGCGTGCATCCGATGGAGGTTTTGGCTACATTAAATAATCAGAATAAAACCGTTTATCCCGGTTATTTTAATAGTGGGGACCAACGTATCCGGGTGGCCGTGAATGATAGCTATCACTCTATCGAGGATATTCAAGATTTAATTATTCAGGGACATGAGGGAGATCAACTGCGGTTACGGGATATTGCTACCGTCACCAAGGGATACGAGGAGCCCTCTCGTAACGAGATGCGCTATGATGGGAAACGTGCTTTCGGATTGGCCGTTTCAATGGAAAAAGGAGGAAACATCGTTTCATTGGGGGGAATTGTCGATAAAAAACTGGCAGATCTTAAGACTTCCCGGATTCCGGTGGGTATTGATTTTCATAAGGTCTTTTTTCAACCGGAACGGGTAAGTGATGCTATCGGTGTTTTTATGGTGAATCTGGTGGAATCGGTTGTTATCGTTATATTGATTCTGATGTTAACCATGGGTTTCCGGAGTGGCGTTATCATAGGAACTGGTCTGGTGATTATCGTATTGGGTTCTTTTGTGGTCCTCTATCTTTTTGACGGAACATTACAACGCGTTTCATTGGGATCATTAATTGTAGCGATGGGGATGCTGGTAGATAATGCCATTGTCATTGTGGATGGGATATTAGTGGATCTGGAACGGGGCATTAAACGTCCGGCGGCATTGACCAATATTACGAAGAAGACGGCCATGCCTTTGTTAGGGGCTACCTTGATAGCCATATTGGCTTTCTTCCCGATCTTTATTTCTCCGGATACAACGGGAGAGTATGTTCGGGATTTATTCATCGTATTGGCAGTTTCTCTGTTGTTGAGTTGGATATTGGCCTTGACGCAAATTCCTATTCACGCGGATAAATTATTGAAAATAAAACCGAAAGAAGGTGACGAGAAACTTTTTGACAGTAAAATATACCGTTTGTTTCGGACTTTCTTAACTTATATTTTATGGCATAAGAAATTAGCCGTTGTTGTTGTCGTCGTTTTATTAGGAATTACGGCTTATTGTTATCGTTATATCCCACAAGGATTTTTCCCTGATCTGAGTTATTCTCAGTTATACGTGGAATTTAAGATGCCGGAAGGAACCAGAATAGAGCGAGTGAAATCCGATTTAGCCGAAATCGAGCGTTATTTGTTGAATCGTTCGGATATTACTCACGTGACCACGAGTTTGGGAGGAACTCCTGCCCGGTATAATTTAGTGCGTTCTATTGCAGAACCGTCTATGAGTTACGGGGAGTTGATTGTAGATTATACCAGCCCCGATGCATTAAAAAGTTCTTTGTCGGAAATTCAGGATTATCTGACGACTCATTATCCGGATGCTTACGTGAGGATGAAGCGTTATAATCTTATGTACAAAAAGTTTCCGATTGAATTGATGTTCTCCGGTCCTGATCCTGCCGTTTTGAAAGAATTAACGGCTAAAGCCGAACGTATTATGCGTGATGAGCCGGCAGTTATGCTTGTCACGAGAGATTGGGATCCGATGGTGCCCGTGTTGATGGTAAATTATTATCAACCGATAGCCCGTTCCGCGGGACTTTCTCGTTCCGATGTGGGGTTGTCGATGTTGTCGGCGACGGATGGATTACCGGTAGGAGCTTATTACGAGGGAACCCGTTCATTACCTTTATACATGAAGAGCCGGAATAGTCAAGGAGAGAAAGTCGAGGCGCTGGATAATATTCCCGTGTGGAGCGTGATGCCTTCTACCTCCGCTTTCAATGAAGAGTCTTTGAAAGGGTTGTTGATGGGAACGACTTCGGGGGAAGAGTTATTGGCCCGCACCATAGGTTCTACTCCCTTGAATCAGGTTACCCGCGGGGTGAACATGAAATGGGAAGATCCGGTGGTTCGGCGATATAACGGACAACGGGCCATGCGAGCTCAATGCAATAATGCATTGGGATATACGGCCGAAAGTGCGAGAGTCCTTCTGGCCGGGAAAATAGATACGATCACTCTACCGGAGGGTTATACGATGCAATGGTTAGGGGAGCATAAGGCGAGTGGGGAATCGATGAAGTACCTTTTTGCCAACATCCCGTTAGCTATTATCCTGATGATTGCCATATTGATTATGCTATTTAAAGATTTCAAAAAACCGATCATTATTTTCTTGTGTTTACCCTTGGCAACTATCGGTATTGTGGCGGGAATGCTATTAAGCGGTAAAGAGTTCGGGTTTGTGGCTATCGTCGGAGCTCTCGGATTGATCGGGATGATGATCAAGAATGGAGTCGTATTGTTAGATGAGATCGGTTTGCAAATCGCTTCTGGAAAGAGTCAGTTGCAAGCGCTGTTGGATTCCTCTTCTTCCCGTTTCCGTCCGGTAATGATGGCTTCTTTGACGACTATATTGGGGATGATTCCGCTTTTGGGGGATGATATGTTCGGTTCTATGGCGGTGACTATTATGGGAGGATTATTGGTCGGGACAGTAATTACGTTAGTATTTATTCCGGTTTTATATGCCATCTTCTTTAAAGATCAAAAAGAGGAATGACGTTTTACGAATGATAAATTTAAATCAAAAAGAAATGCGCTTTTTATTTGTAATCATATTGTTGGCAGGTTTTATTCCGGTACAGGCTCAAATATCACTGGATTTAAAAAAATGCCGGGAAATGGCTTTGGAGAACAGTAAGAAAATAGCTATGGCAGCTCGACAGGTAGAGAAATCTACCTATGACGTGAAAAGTTACAGGGCTAATTTCTTACCGAAGGTTTCGGCCATGGGGATGTATGCCTATATGCAAAAAAAGTGGAAATTTAAGATTAACGGCGGTTATTTACCCACGTACATTCAGGATGGACAAGGAAATTTAGTCCCTAATTTATATCTCGATCCGACAACACATTTGCCCGTGATGGGGAAAGACGGCTTACCTTTTTTTAACGAGTATGCTTTTATGCCTGATATCAATTTGGCTTTGGGCTTACGGGGGATTTATACGGCGGGGGTATTGTTGGAACAACCTCTTTTTATGGGAGGAAAAGTGCGCTCGGCTTTCAGTATGGCAAAAATAGGAAAAGAGATGGCGGATTTGAATCAGGAATACAATCGAATGGAGGTGATTTTAGAGGCGGACGAGGTGTATTGGCAATACCTGAAGGTGTGTGAGTTAGTAGTTTCCGCCGAAAAGTATAAATCGGTCGTGGAAGAGTTGGTACATAACCTGAAAAATGCTTATGAAATTGGAATGAGTTCCCGGAATGATTTGTTGAAAGCACAGGTAAAACTGAATGAGGCTGAGCTTTTATTACAAAAGGCCATGAACGGTAAGTCATTGGCCAGTATGAATCTATGCCGGGTCGTCGGAATTGATTTTTATACGAAAGTACAGGTTAGCGATACTCTCCGGGAGGGGATGACTCCGGGGTTATTTGAGGCAAAGGCCGGCATCACGGGGCGCCCGGAATATAACCTGTTAGGGAAGGAGGTCGAGTTGAAGGGTAAAGAGGTGGAACTGACCCGTTCCGATTTTTTGCCTCAACTGGGAGTTTCTGCTTCTTACGGGTATTCCGATGGGATTACATTGAACGGACAGGGTTCGGGAATCTCTTCTTTCACGGCAATGGCTTCCCTGAAGATTCCGATTTACAACTGGGGGGAAGGTAGAAATAAAGTACGTTCCGTAAAAGCTGAAAAAGAGATGAGTCGCTTGAGACAGGAAGATATGGCACAGATGATGCAGTTAGAGGTTGCCAGGGCTCGTTTTAACGTGGAAGATGCGGTAACCCGGGTAACATTGACCCGCAAATCATTATCTCAGGCACAAGAGAATCTGACTGTCAGTAAGAATCAATATGAAGTGGGGATGGAAACATTAACCAACTATATGGAAGCACAGGCTCAATGGCAAAAAGCGTGGAGCGACTGGATCGATGCCAAAGCCGAGTTACGTTTAAGTGAAACTCGTTATTTGAAAGCAACAGGACAGTTATAAAGGTTCGTTCTGTTTTTTTAAATTCCTGAAATAGATATTTATTCTTGACAGTTTCAGGCTTTTATTATGTTGTGTAAAGGCGATACCTTTTTATAGAGTTTAGGAAAAGAAAGTGAAACATTTGTTTAGTCTTTTGAGTATATGGTTATGATCTTTAACTGTATATTATGAAGATGATGTTTTTTTCGGTATTGAAATGGGCTCCTGTGATAGGAGCTTTATTCGTAGTTGTATCCTGCCGTAGAGCTGCGCCGGGATTAGAGATTCCGCAATTGGTAAAAACGGCGGAGGTTCAAAAGTATGAGGGAGAATGTAGTACAAATTATCCGGGGAAAATAAAAGCGGCCTCGGATGTAAAATTGGCCTTCCGGGTTGCGGGTCCGATTATAAAATTTCAGGCAGAAATAGGAGAATACGTGAGAAAGGGGCAGATATTAGCTGAAATTGATCCCCGGGATTATAAATTGCAATTTGATGCCACGGCTGCCGAGTATAAACAGATAAAAGGAGAATCCGAGCGAATTATGGAACTTTATCGCCGAAAGAGCGTCCCGGTAAATGATTATGATAAGGCGGTAGCTGCGCTGAAACGGATTACGGCTCTTTATGAAGCGCATCGAAATGCTTTAAATGATACTAAATTACTGGCTCCTTTCGATGGGTATGTTCAAAAAAAGTTTTTTGATGCTCATGAAATCGTTAATCAGGGTCTGCCTGTATTATCCATGATCAATGATCATTATTTTGAGGTAGATATAGATATTCCATCGAGTGATTATATTCATCGGGAGAACTTCGTGAGTTTCTATTGTGTTGCGGATGTTTATTCGGGAGTAAAGATTCCGTTGGAGTTATTGGAAATCACACAGCAGGCTAATTACAATCAACTCTTTAAAGTCCGCTTCCGCCTGAAGCCGGAACAAAAATTGAATTTGGCAGCGGGGATGAGTGTTACTGTCACGATTGACTTTATGCCGGGAAAAGATGATCTGACCTTGGTCCCTATTTCCGCTCTTTTTCAGGAAGGTGGAAAATCGTATGTATGGTCTTATCAAAAAGAGGATGGAAAGGTAAACAGGTGTTTGGTAGAGATCGTTGAAATTCAGAAGGACGGAATGGTTTTGGTTCAATCGGAATTGTTACCCGGATCTTGGATCGTATCAGCTGGGGTCAATCGTTTAAAGGAGGGACAAAAGGTTCGTCAACTTCCTCCGGTATCGACTTCTAATGTTGGAAAACTTTTATAATGCTTTGTCGGTTACGGTTTATAAACTATTGTAACCGGCGGGTTGGCAACTTGTAATTTTATAAAATATGAATTTTACGGAATATGCATTAAAAAATAAAGCCTTAGTTTATTTTTTCGTCTTTGTGTTGGTGGTCGGAGGGATTTATTCGTTTTTTACAATGAGTAAATTAGAGGATCCGGCTATTACCGTGAAGCAGGCTTTGGTTGTAACCACTTTCCCGGGAGCCTCGGCTTATCAGGTCGAATTGGAGGTAACGGATGTTTTGGAGAAATCCATACGTTCCATGGGGGATTTGGATCATGTTTCTTCCCGTTCGATGGACGATTTATCGATGATCACGGTGGAACTGGGTAGTACGGTACCTTTGGCGGAGTTACAACAAAATTGGGATATTTTGAGACGGAAGGTGGCAAATGTTCAAGCTCAGTTACCGGAAGGTGCAAGTGCCTCTTTGGTAATGGATGATTTTGGGGATGTATACGGAATGTTTTATGCCATGACCTCGGATGGATTCGGCTATCAGGAGATGTCCGATTATGCCGAATTGGTTCGTCGTACGGTATTGGATATAGACGGGGTAAGTAGTGTGGATATATACGGAGAGCGGCAGGCTTGTATCAATATCGATATACGGGAAGATAAGATGGCCAATTTAGGGGTTCATCCAGCGGAGATTATCATGACGTTGAACGGGCAGAATAAGACGGTTTATTCCGGTTATTTTAATAGCGGAGAAAAGCGCGTGAGAGTAAATGTCGACGGAGCTTATAAGGCCATCGAGGATATTCGTAACCTTTTGATAAAGGGACATGAGCAGGATCAGATCCGGCTTTCGGATGTAGCGAATATCACGAAAGGGTACGTGGAGCCCCAGAGAGAAGGGTTGATCTATGATACGATTCCTGCTATTGCTATTTCTATTGCCATGGAAAAAGGAGGGAATATCATTCAACTGGGTAAAAAGGTGGATGAGAAATTGGCCGAATTGAAGCGAGAAATTATTCCGGCGGGGATTGATTTTCAAAAGGTGTTTTTCCAGCCTTCCCGGGTACAAAGTGCCATTAACGTATTTATGGTGAATTTGATAGAGTCTGTCCTAATCGTTATTCTGGTTGTGATGTTATCCATGGGCTTCCGGAGCGGTTATATCATCGGTGTCGGTTTGATCGTCGTGGTTTTAGGATCTTTCGTGATACTTCATATGATGCACGGAACGTTGCAACGGGTTTCGTTGGCGTCCTTTATCGTGGCTATGGGGATGCTGGTGGATAATGCTATCGTGATTACGGATGGGATATTGGTAGATTTGAAACGGGGGCTTAAGAAACCGGATGCTTTGGTAAATATTACCAAAAAGACAGCCTGGCCTTTGTTGGGGGCGACAACAATAGGAATCTTAACCTTCTTGCCGATTTATCTCTCTCCCGATACGACCGGTGAATATGTCCGGGATCTTTTTATCGTACTGGCGGTCTCTTTATGGTTGAGCTGGATCTTGGCCTTAGCCTATGTCCCGATTCAGGCAGACCGGGGATTAAAGGTAAATCCGGACAAGCAGGTTAGCGAAAAAGAGATGTACGATACGAGGGTATACCGGATGTTTAGAGGTGTATTACAGTTCTCCGTGTATAACCGGATTGGTGTTTTGGCTGCAACTGTCGTTTTGCTGTTGATTAGTGTATATATGTTTCGATATATAAAACAAGGATTTTTTCCGGATTTGAGTTACAATCAATTGTATATAGAATATAAGATGCCTTACGGGACGAATCCGCAAACGGTGAAAGAGGATTTGGCCTCTATCGAGCGTTATCTCTCTTCCCGTCCCGAGATCACGATGGTGACGACGAGTTTGGGTGGGACTCCTTCCCGGTATAATCTGGTTCGGACGGTGGCAGAACCGGCTTTGAGCTACGGGGAGTTGATCGTGGACTTTACTTCTCCGGAAACATTGAAGACTAATTTGAACGAGTTACAGCAATATTTATCGGAACATTATCCTTCGGCTTATGTACGCATGAAACAGTACAATCTGATGTATATGGACTATCCCGTGCAGTTTATGATCTCCGGTCCCGATCCGGCTGTTTTAAAACGGTTGTGTGCCCAAGTGGAAGAGATCATGAGGGATGATTCGACCACGATGTTGGTGACCAATGACTGGGGCCCCATGACTCCGACTTTAAACGTGGAGTATTATCAACCGATAGCCCGGGTGGCCAATCTTTCCCGCGAAGATGTCGGAATGGCTTTGTTGGCGACGACAGACGGTTTACCGGTGGGATCTTATTACGAGGGACAACACGGTTTACCGATTTATGTGAAAAGCGTGGGGCAGGATGGTCAACGTTTAAGCAAACTGGGAAATGTTCCGGTATGGAGTTTAGTTCCTTCCACGAATCTATTGAACATGGAAACCATAAAAGAGTTGATAAGCGGGATGATCTCGGCGGATGAGTTATTAACGTCGGCAATCGGTTCAACGCCTTTAAATCAGGCTACAAATGGAATAAGTGCGATTTGGGAGGTCCCTGTCGTACGTCGTTATAACGGTCAACGTTCTATTTCTGCCCAATGTAATAATGCTCCGGGGTATACGGCTAATGAAGTGCGAAACAGTCTTCTCGCCAAGATTGATACGATTCAGTTTCCTCCGGGATATACGACCGAATGGCAAGGAGAATATCTGGCCAGTACGCAATCCAAACAGTATCTATTTAAAAATGTTCCGGTTGCTATCGTTCTCGTGTTAGCGATCTTGATTGCACTTTTTAAAGATTTTAAGCGTCCCGCGATGATTTTGTTATGTTTACCGTTGGCGATTACCGGAGTTGTTTTCGGAATGTTATTGGCCGGAAAAGAGTTCGGTTTTGTTGCTATCGTGGGAGCACTCGGGCTTGTCGGGATGATGATCAAAAACGGCGTGGTATTGGTGGATGAGGTCGATATTCAGATCCGATCGGGGAAAGATCCTTTCCGGGCGTTGTTGGATGCTTCTTCTTCCCGGTTGCGTCCTGTATTTCTGGCCGCGATGACAACCATATTGGGAATGATTCCGTTGGTGAATGACGATATGTTTGGGGCCTTAGCCGTGACTATAATGGGAGGGTTATTTATTGGAACCGTGATTACGTTGGTTATTCTTCCGGTTCTTTATTCTCTCTTTTTGAATATCAAACATCCGAAACGGCAGAGAAAAGATTTTCATGTGGGATTAAGTTAAAAAAAAGAGTTTTGAAACAATAGAATTTAAATAATAGAAGAAAATGCGATTTTTATTCATGATCATATTGGCGTTGGGATTGAATCCGGTGAAAGCGCAAGTCGTGTTAAGTCTGGATCGATGTCGGGAAATGGCACTTGAGTATAGTCAGCAATTGGCAATTGCTCGTCAACAGGAAGAAAAAGCCGTTTGGACTAAAAAAGAGTATAGAGCTAATTACTATCCGAAACTTTCGCTTTCCGGTATTTATTTTTATAATCAGAAAAAGCAGGAATATAGCTTGGACGGGGGATATCTGCCGACCTATGTGCCCGGAGAGAATCAGAAGCTGGAACCGAATCTGGTTATCGGACCAGACGGAAAGCCTATGCTCGGACCGGATGGAAAGCCCGTGTTTAAAGAGTATGCTTTTTTACCGGATATTCCGATTTCCCTTTCGATGAGGGGAGTCTATATGGCAGGGATACAGTTACAACAACCGCTTTTTATGGGAGGAAAAATCCGGGCTGCTCATCAGGCTGCAAAGGCGGGGGAAATATTAGCAAAAGAGAACGTGCGCTTAAATCGTACACAAGTTCTTGTCGAACTCGAACAGGCTTATTGGCAATGTGTACGGATTCGGGAGCTGGTTCTTGTGGCGCAGAAATACAAAGAGGTTGTGGAGGAATTAGTAAAAAATCTGAAAGATGCTCAACAAACCGGTATGGTTTCTTTAAATAGTGTCTTAAAAGCACAGGTGAAGTTCAATGAGGCTGTTTTGCAATTACAGAAAGCCCAACACGGACAGGAGCTTTCCCGGATGAATCTTTGTCGTTTGGTCGGCTTGGATCTGGCAACAAGAATAGAATTGACGGATTCGTTATCCTCGACATTAAGTCCGCAAATATTGGCTTTGCCTGATCATTTGGAGCAACGTCCCGATTATAATATGCTGGAAAAAGAGATCGAAATGAAACGAAAGGAGGTCCGTGTCGTCCGTTCCGGTTTTTTACCTCAGGTTGGAGTCTCGGTAGGATATGGTTTTAGCGGGGGATTGGAATTAAACGGAGACGGAGCCCATGATCACTCTTTTAATGCATTGGCTTCGGTACAAATTCCCGTTTTCAACTGGGGGGAAGGCCGGAATAAGGTTCGTTCCGCGAAGGTCGATGAGGAGATAAGCCGTTTAAATAAAGAGAAGATGGCTGAATTAATGCAGTTGGAGATTGCCGGGAATCGATTTAAACTAAAGGATGCCCAAACCCGTATACAATTAACCCGGACTGCTTTGGCTCAGGCGGAAGAAAATTTGAAGATTACGACAAACCAATATGAAGTAGGGATGGATAATCTGACCGATTTGTTGGAAGCCCAGGCTCAGTGGCAGCAAGCATGGAGCGATTGGGTGGAGGCTAAAACGCAATTGAAACTGAGTGAAACCCAGTATCTGCAATCTATCGGATTATTGGAGGGGAAAAAATGAATATGAATATTAAAAATTCGAATAATGAAAGGTCTATTATGGGGATTGTGCTTTTTGCTTTTTGCGGTGAGCGGATGGGCAAAGGACAAAAGAGTAACGGGAACGGGTTATGTATTGATGTCACAACGTCCGTCGGATGTCCGTTTCGAGAAAATATCCGTTCAGCAGGGGATTACGCTCTACGTGACGTTGGATAAGACGGCAACGATCTCGGTGGAGTCGGATGATAATATCTTGCCTTATATCAAGACGGAGATAAAGAATAATCAATTGAGCGTATTTATAGAACCGGGAATTCGTATACGTCGATACACGGTGATGAATGTTCTGGTGACCTTACCCCGGCTTGTTCGTTTGGAGGCTGCTTCTGCGGCACGGATTGAGGGCTCGTCACTATTGCAGGTCGATCAACTGGAGGTGATGGCTTCCGGTGCTTCTAATATGAAACTGGAAGTAAAAGGAAACGAGTTGAAGGTCGAGGCTTCCGGTGCTTCCCGTTTGGAGTTGAAGGGAGACGTAAAACAGTTGGATTTGAACCTCTCTACAGCCGCTTATTTGAAAGCATGGGACTTATTGACGGATACGTGTAATGCCGACGTAAGCGATGCTGCCAAAGGAGAGATCTACGTACGCCAGAGATTAGACGCAGAGATATCCTCTTCCGGATTGCTTTTATATGACGGAAACCCTGTTGTTTCTCGTAATCTGAGTAGTGGAGGCTCTTTAGTTAAAAGGAGATAATATAACGTCCTTCTGTTTCCAATGTCTCAGGAATGGCTCGTTCCGATGTTGTGCGGGCCGAACGGTATAGGCTTCGGCCGGTTATTTGATGGAGCGTGTAAGCGATTAAATATTCGTTTTTGTCTCCCCAATCGTTTTGATCCCGGAAATAGGCGTTATCGTTTTCACTTATTGGATAATCGGGTACAATCCCGTTGCTTACGGATTCGCGGTTACTGTTGGTATATTCGAATGTGATCAGATAGGCATTCCATTGTTTGATACTTGCGTCGGAAGGAGTATAAACAATTCCTCCGGCATTTTTACCGTTAGTGGTTTCTCCCACGGTAATAACATCCATATAAGGTTTTAGGCCCGATATAACGACTTCAGAGGCCGAAGCGGTGGATTTATTCGTAAGAACCCATACCTTTTCCATTCCCAACCGAGCGCTTTCGGGAACTTTGGCATTCAAATGTTCTTCCGTCATAAGAGAGGAATTCTGATATATTACCCGGTATTTTTCGTTCCACTGCTTATAAATCAACAATTTGTTTGTCGAAACTGCCGATGCCGGGGCAATGAGAGAGGCCAGATGGACGGCCGCATTATTGTATCCTCCTCCGTTATACCGGAGGTCCAGTATTAATTCGTCTATTTGTTGGGTTTTAAATTCGTTGAATATCCGGGTCAGGTCGTCTAAAGAGCTTTGATTCTTGTAAACGAAACTGGCATAAGCGAGGTAACCGATTTTTTTACCTCCTTCTTCGAGTATCGTATTTTTTAAAATAGGATTAACCTCGTATTTTTGGGCGTTCAGGCTGATACTCTCGGAAGAACCGCTTTTATGGGTTACTTGAATGGTTATCTTGTCGGCATTTAATGCCGTTTGTATATTGGAGAGATTCGGGGTTGATCCGTTTACCCGCGTAATAATGTCCCCTTTACGCAACCCGGCCTTTCCTGCCGGAGACGCCGGAAAAACCATATTGATTTTGGTGAAAAGGGTATTACCGGATAGGTCATTCCAAATGGTAACACGCATGCCGAAACCGTAATCATTTCCGTCTTCGATGGCGGATAGAGTTCCGTCGGCCGACTCGTCGGTTAAGCGAGACCATTTATCTCCTTCATATTTTATGGCATTAAAAAAGCTGGATGGGGCTGATTCTTTGTCTAATTCTTTCGTTTGAACTTCTTTTGCCCAAAAATATTCTTCTTTCATATGGGACTCTACAAATTGGTTGATATTGTAGTTTTCCGAAAGATTTTTCTTCTTCCCTATTTTGTCATCCTGACAGCCGATAAGTAGTCCTGTGAGCAGGAACCAATATAATAGTGTTTTCATGTATTGAAATAAAAAACAATACTACGATTTTTTGAGGAATAATAAAAGTTTTTTGGGCGTATTAATCTGTTGGGGAACACAATTGAAGGGTGAGTGTGGAAAATTGCCACAGTTGTCCCCGTTTTTCTACAATATGGGGAGATTGTGCATTAAAATAATTGATAGGTTATAGTGTTGATAATCAATCTAAAAATATCGACATGGAAAAAAATTATGTTTTGGCACACTATTTCTTATAGAAAGGGCAAAGAGGTTGAAAATTAAAAATTGAAAGTATGGTAGTTTTTGGATTTTTTATCGTTGTAGCCGTATCGGGGTTGTTATTACCGCACTTTTTGACGGAACCTGATCATAAGCTGGAATCTAATAAGTGAATTGAATATATAATGAGTTTAATTTTAAAACGGGAAATTATGAAAAATGTATTGAAAAGTATCGTAGTCGTAGCAGTTGTTGTGTTTAGTTTTTCTAGTTATGTAGTAGCAGCGTCTCACCAGACTATTGCCAGGGATACGGTTATTCCGGATACCACGAAGCAGGAGATGATGTTAAGTCTGATCACACGGGCAGACGTGGTTTGGACCAAGATCGAGGTAGCGGATTTGCCACAAGCGGTAAAGGACGCCGTTGCGAAAAAATACGAAGGTTATACGATTGAGGAGGCTTATAAAGGGGATAATGACCAATATAAGTTGATTCTGAAAAAAGATGAACAAACTATCACGGTCATATATGATAAAGACGGGAAATTCATCAGTGAGGGGGAGAAATAAGTGAGGTACATAATCGTGCATTTGTCGGAGGCTGTTCGGATTTATTCCGGGACAGCCTCTTTTTTATGTTCTACTTTACTAATGATCAGATTTTTCGATCAACGTTAATGTATATGTAGAGAAAACCTGAGATATGTTGTAACGAAATTCCCTATTTATTAAATAGCGTTAAATCTTTTTTTGTTTAGTCGTTTAGGTTTATTTTCGTAAGATAAATAATCGATCTATGGCAAAAATTTTAGTAGTCGATGATGATACGACTTTCTGTATCATGTTGAAAAATTGGTTAGGGAAACGCAAGTTTGAAGTGGATAATGCTTTTACTTGCAAAGAGGCTGTAAAAAAATTAGAAGAAACCGCTTTTGATGTGGTTCTCACGGACCTACGCTTGCCGGATAAAGATGGCATAGATTTGCTTCGTATCATTAAAGAGAAAACACCTCGGGCGCAGGTTATTTTAATGACCGGTTACGCCGATATTCAGACCGCCGTAACGGCTATAAAATTAGGAGCTTTCGATTACGTATCCAAACCGGTTATTCCGGATGAAATTTTGAAAAAATTGCAGGAAGCTTTAAAGATGGAAACGAAACCCGCGGAGGAGGGGAAAACCTCTTTAGCGGGAAAATCGGAAATTACTTATATCAAAGGGATAAGCGAGAAAGCCGACCAGTTATACGAGTATATTCGTTTGGTCGGACCGACTAATATGAGTGTCTTGATCAATGGGGAGAGCGGTACGGGTAAAGAGTATATCGCTCGTTTGATCCATTCGATGAGTAGCCGGAAGGAGGCTCCTTTTATTGCCGTGGATTGTGGTGCTGTTCCAAGGGATTTAGCCGCAAGTGAGTTTTTTGGTCATATAAAAGGTTCGTTTACCGGGGCGGTTTCCGATAAGGAAGGTTATTTTGTTCTGGCTTCCGGAGGTACTATTTTCTTGGATGAGATCGGAAATCTTTCGTACGATGTACAGGTTCAACTGTTGCGGGCGTTAGAGGAACGAAAGGTTCATCCGGTCGGAGGAATAAAGGATATTCCTTTTGACGTACGTATCATTACTGCCACGAATGAGAATTTGAAAGAGGCTGTCGCTTCCGGGAAATTCCGGGAAGATTTGTTTCATCGGCTGAATGAATTTTCTATTCAGGCTCTGCCTTTAAGGGAGAGGAAAGAAGATATTATGGTTTTTGCCAATCATTTTCTGGATCAAGCCAATGAGGATTTGGGAAGAGAAGTGGTTGGTTTTGATGAATCCGTCGCCGATATTTTCCGGAATTACAGGTGGCCGGGAAATCTTCGCGAGATGCGGAACGTTGTGAAAAGAGCTACTCTTTTGTGTCCCGGACGACTTATTGTTAAAGAGTGCCTGCAGCCTGAATTATGGCAACAACAGACTCCTTCTCCCGAAAAAAATGTCGGAAGTCGGAAGGATATGGAAAAAGAGTTGATCCGGGACGTGATGATAAGATGCAAGAATAACAAGAGCGAAGCTGCCCGCATCCTTCAGATCGACCGGAAAACATTGTACAGCAAATTAAAGCATTTCGGATTGGAAGACTTATGATTCGAGCTCTTTCTTCAATTCTTCTAAGATCGTTTCCCCTTGTCGGGTGATGTTTTCTATGTATTCTTCTGTCTGGTTTTCAGGAGTATGGGTGAGATCCGTTTGCTCCAAAAAAGCTAAAAGTGGTATGACCTCCTTTATGGCAAATTGCCTGAACATGGGGAGCATTTTATGGGCTAATCTGCTGATTTGGGTGAAATCTTTCTCTTCAAACAGTTGATGTAATAAGATGAAATTGGTCTCGCAATCCGCTGTAAAGGATCGGATGATCTCCTTTATTGTTTGAGGATCATGGTCTGCAAATACTTTTATGCTGGTTAGATCGTAAGGCCCCTCTTTTATTTCATCCTCTTCTTTCGGGTGTGCTATTTTTGCAGAGAATCCGGTTAATTTAGCGATACATTCGAATAATTGTTGGGGTGTAAACGGTTTATTCAGGTAAGCTGAAAAACCTGATTTTTTGTAATGAGTTTCCATCATATCCCCTCTGGCCGAGAGAGCTATTGCCGGAATCTTTTGAATGTCAGGATCCGGAAAATTCCGGATTTGCTCAATTAATTCGAATCCGTCCATACCGGGCATTTGGATGTCGGAAAGGATAATATCGAACGGCTCTTTTTCCAGGTATTCCAATACTTTTGTCGGATCGTTACAGGATTTACAAATAATACCTTTTTGTCTGAGCAATTCGGTACTCATATGGAGTTGCAGAGGATCGTCATCTACCAACAGGGCTTTCAATTGTTGAACTTCCGGCAGGATAGTTTCCACTTTCTCGGATTGGTCGTCTGCCGGAGATTCTGCTTTCAACAAAGGGAGTTTGACTGTAAAACTACTACCGATTTCTTTCTTGCTTTCAAGACTGATTTCCCCGCCCAAGAGCTGAACCAACTGTTGGGTGATCGTTAGTCCGAGCCCCGTCCCTTCGGCTCCGTTATTATGTTGTGCATTTAACCGTGTAAATGCTTTGAAGATCAGCTCCTGCTCTTCCTCTGTCATACCCGGCCCGGAGTCTTTTACGATGATGATTAAAGTTTCCGCTTGTGTCGGGCTCATAAAGGCGGATAGTTCGATTTTTCCTTCCCGGGTATATTTGATGGCATTGGATAGTAAATTGACAACTACTTGCCGGATCTTCATCGGGTCACCTGAATAATTAGTGTCCAGGGCCGAGCTGATATTACTTTGAAGGGTTAATTCCTTTTTGGCCGCGAGCGGTAAAAAACTCTCGCTTGCTTCCCGTAATAGACGGGCCGGATTATAGAGAATATGGTCCAATTCCATTTTATTGGATTCCAACTTGGAAAAATCCAGTAGATTATTAGCCAGGTGGAGGATGTGTTCCGAAGAACTTCTCATATTTTGGAGGAAATAACGTTGTCGTTCTTCCAAAGAAGTATTGCTTAATAGCTCGATATAACCCATGATGGAACTGAGGGGAGCTTTGATATCGTGGGTTACCGTCAGCATAAGCTGTTCTCTGCTATGTAATAATTTCTCGGTAAATAGTTTCGCCTCTTCCAGGGCTTTTCGGTAACGTTGGCTTTGGGATATATCGCTTACGATAAGGAAAATAAAGACAATAACCAGTATGCAGGATATGATCGCAATCCAGGCTATCGTGCGAGTGATGTTATGCGTCAGTTGTTGGTGCTGTTCCATCCGGGCAATAGTATGGTCGAACTCCTCGCTTTCCAGGTCGCTGAGGATCCGTTTTATCCTTTCCGTGATATTTTGTCCGCTTTGAATAACAGCAATCTCTTTCCGATAGATCTCTCTTGCCATTTCTTGATTCTGTTGCTGAAACTCATCCCAGGCCGATTTAATGACGGTTACCATCGTATCGGCTGCTGCCGTCGTAGCAGGCTCCGGCGGAATCGAATCGACAGGTTGACGGTGAATGATGACCTGAAGGGTTGAATCCGGTCCGTTGAAGAGCCGATTAAAAAAACCTTTCCTTCTTTTAATCGTGTAGACGCTATCGTAGGTGGTAATCATTTTCGGAGTATTATCCGTTATGTCGTTAGCGGTACTGTCTTTTACCGCTTCCACTCGTTCGATGGCAATGTTATAAAAGTCTTCCGGGAGAGAAACTTTCTTCACTTCCATTAAGGCTTTGAGGTTATTTATTTTCTGATTAAGAAGGTAATTGATCGTATCTATCCTTTTTTTTTGAAGATTTATTGTGGTTAATTTCTTAAGTGTATCCATATTTTCCCGGACTTCTCTGATTAACTTCAAATACCGGTTGAATTTTGGTTTTGAATTCGTTTGTGAAAATGCAATACCGATTCCTTCCGCTTCATAAAGCTTGGCCAAGGTATTACTGATAATGAATAATTTGGTTTGCGTTACGACTTCTCCGGGGTCTTTTTCTGTTAATTGTAGTGTTTGTTTGTAAATGAAGATGATGGCTACTGTTGCCAGAAAGAGTAAGATAAGATATCCGGCAATCAGTTTCAGCTTGGTGAATTTGAAAAGTTTTTGCATATCCCGAAAATTCGTTTTGCGAATATACAAAAAGATCATGAGATATGCTCTCGTCGTCCGGAATAGGCGAAACAATTAAAATATAATAATTTGTATTTGATATAATTTTATTTAAATTTGATGGATTTAAATTGATTCCCTGTCAAAAGGAGAGGATATAAAGCGGGATGAATTTATAGTATTGTCGTTCGTGTAATTGAAAATATGGTTTGGCAAAAGATGAAAATAATATAAGAATTGTATTCAAATTAGTGCCATGAAAAGAAATAACGAAATTCAAAAACGACTTATTCGCCGATATTTTTACTGGCGAACATTACCTTTTATGTGTTTTTTACTTTTGTGGAACGTGTATGGAGATTTTAAGGGGTTATCTTGGTCGAACCTTGCTCTTTTCGGGATTCAATTACTTGTGGCTGTAGGATTAGCTTATTTTTTAGCCATCTCGATGTCTCAAATAAAGCTGAAGTATCCTACTAAGAATATTATTCGTGATTAGTAGAAGTGGGAAGTATTCCCCGTCGTTACCTATATTGCTTTCTCTTGTAATTTTTCTTTCTAAAAAGAAATCCTCGTAACTGATTTAATTACAATGATCTTGTCGTTTTAGTTGTGATTCCGTGGGGAATTGTGGTGGTCGGTGTTGTTTTTCTTATTCCGGGGTCTAAAAATAATTATTCAAGTATTTTCTGAAATGTTTTGTTTAGCGGGCTCTTTTATAGCCCGGTCGTGTCTTGTTGCACTATATTAGCATAGATTATGATATAATAATAAATATTATATATCAGTGGTGCACTGATATAAAAAATAATTGTCGTAATTTTACACAAATATCATCTTTTATGATAATATTTATTTAAATAACCATTTTACTAAACCTTTAAAATTAAAAGCTATGAAAAAAACGATTCAATTGGTAGTATTAGCATTGGTTTTTCTGGTCGGGGGGATATCAACGGGTATGGCACAAATTAATCCGATTAAGCGAACTCAATTTTGTTACGAGGGAGAAAATTGGGTGGTCAGTTTTATGGGTGTTGAGTTTGATTCTGGTAAGGAGATTTATATTAGGAAACATATTGTAGCTGATCTTTACGAAGGTTTGGGGATCGGGACAGATATAGGAATGTATTGTTACGTTGGAGTAACTTTAGAAGAGAGCGGAGTGTATGAATTTGGCCATTGGAGATCAACTGTTAGTTTTGATACAAGATTAATAGTGACGCTTGTTGTTGTACCAAAGCCGGATGCTTCAATAGCTGCGAGAATGGGCAAGCCGGACGATTTAAAGGGGATAAATCACGGTCTTCTTTTTTCCCGGTTAGTTTGTATCCAGGAAAAAAGTTTAGTTTGGCAATCCCATGCGCTTGTATTAGCGTAGGTTATAATTAAAAGATAAGATGACATGAACACGAGTGTTTTTTTTCACGTGGCGGAATACGAGATGAAACAACAGTGCCGAAGTTGGCTTTTCCGCTTTTTCGCTTTGTTCTCGTTAGTTGGGATCGTGTCGTGTCACGTTTACTGGCAGGGTCCGGGGGCAGGAAACTGGAAAATGGTTGCTTTTCCTTGTTCCATGCCCTTGGTTAACGCTTACCTTTATAGCGTTATTCAATCGTTGTTTCTGGCGGTGATGATGGCGGATATTCCTTGGCGGCTTGCTCGTCTAGTACCTTTAGAAGCATTGTTGGCTCGCCCGGTGAATAACACGACTTATCTCTGGGGAGTGATCGCGGGTAACGGTATGCTCTTCCTGTCGATGAATGTTGTCGTGATCCTTTTCTCTGTTTTTCTCGTGAATTTGACGAGCTTAGCGCCGGTTAGTTGGTCGTATTACTTGTTTTACCTGTTGACGCTGAATATTCCCTCCTGGCTGCTCGTGGCCGGATTTTCTTTCTGGCTAAGCAGTATCACGGGTTCCCGTTATCTCGCTATCTTTTTCCTCTTAGCTTGGCTTGTTGGCTGCTTGTTCTGGTTGCCTTACCTTCAACACGGGACGTTTGATTACACGGGTAGCGGCGTGCCCAATTTATTCTCGGAGCTGGTGGGTCATTTAAACCTTCCCCGTTATTTACTGCATCGTTTGACTTACTCCTTGTTCGGCTTGGGTTTGTTGGCCTGGAGCGTGAGCCGGTTCAAACGGATCCCGAATCATCGGTCGACTCGTAAAAATCAGTTACTCATTGGTTTATTATTTTTGTTGGTAGGATTAGGCTGTACTTTTTTATTAGAGTACTCTTATTACCGGGACCGTTCTGCTCGTGAAGATTACCGTGCGAGTTTCTCTCGTAACTGGCGGGAAGAGACCTGCCGGGTCAAGAAACACGCTATCCGGTTACGGCAGGGTGGTAATAAATTAAAAGCGGAAAGTAATCTCTTGGTTTATAACCCGGGAAAAGAGGCTTTGGATCGGGTCGTTCTTTTCCTTAACCCCGGTTTACGGGTCTTGTCGGTTAAATCCGGGGCCAAGGCCTTGCCTCACGACCGTGATGAACAGGTAATCTCGATCGATTGCTTCCTGTTACCGGGCGATACCTTGTCTTTAAGTATCGATTACGAGGGTACGGTTGACGATCGTTATTGTGACCTGCATTTGCCGGATAAGGAGTACGAGGCTGTTTTTTATAACGATTGCTTTTTCCCGACGGGTCGCCGGGGTGCTTTTGTCGAGGATAATTTTCTCTTGTTGACGCCGGCGAGTGGCTGGTACCCGGTGTCGATACCTCCTTCTAATCCTTTCATGTCTCTTGCGACGGGTCGTGATTTTACCCTTTTCACGTTAGAGGTAGAAAACCCTCTTCAAAAGACAGTAGTCTCGCAGGGAGTTCCCGAGAAGCTAAAGGACGGTATTCGTTTCATGAGTCATAACCCGCTGAACGGGATCTCGTTGTACGGTGCTAACGCGTTGAATTATACCGCCCCGGTCGACTCGAGTTTCGGTTTTCGATTTAACCTGACGAGCTGGGGCCGGGATTTAGCGCATATGTTCTCGGGGGTTAGTCAACGCTTGTTCACTTCTTTCTGGCGTAGCGAGACGATCTATTACTGGTACGATTACAGGAAGTTTCCCAAGATGGGTTGGTACGAGCCCAGTAATCCTTACCTTTATTTCTCGGAAGTGCCGGTCTCTTTCCGGTTGTCTTCCGGCGTGGGTAAACCGTTGGCGGGTTTAACGGAGCCGGGTATCGTCTTTTTCCGGGAACGGGGATTCGAGTACCGGATGCTCGATGTCGTGACGGGGGAAAAGGTGAAGACGGGGGATGAATTTTTTGCGGTGTTTAATCCCTTGTACCAGTCCTTGTTCAGCGGTAATTGCCCGAGTGATAACAGTCACCCGTTACGGGGGATCGGGTACAAAAGAGGAGAACCGTATTACACGGGTAGCCAGGTGAAGTCACTCGATGATGACAGGAATGCCTGGGTACATTCTTTAAAATACCCGTTTATGGGGAGGGTTTTCGAACTTTTACAAAACAGGAGACATCCTGTTAGCAGTTTCTCGTTCTCGGAACAGGTGTTCATGCTTGATTACTTTTTGGAACATACTCTTGAAGATATATTATCAGATCCCGGTTTGCGGGAAGATTTGAGGGAGTGGATCTTGTATCTTAAAACAGGAGATTTGCGGTCTCGTTTCTCGATACACGTTCCTCTGCGGGCGTGGCGTGGCAGTCTCGATAGCCTGCGCGGTCACGGGGAGGTTGATTATGACTCTTTAGCGGGAGCGTGGAGCGCTCGCTGGGGAGTGGACGTGGATAGTATCGTGATGGAGTGGGTACACGCTAAACACCAGCAGTTTTTCAGGGTAAAAAATGATGGGGTGTATTACGATCCCGTGATGAAGCTCTCGAAAATGGAGGGGCGGGTTATGAACGTCGGCAAGACGGGAGGGGTGGTCTCCATGGAGTACAACTTGACGAGTGAATATGGTGACGTGGAAGATTTTGCTTGTTACGTGGGTCCCGGGGAAGCGAAGGCGTACACCCTCGTGTTGAAGAGAGGGTCCGGTATGCTCACGAGACTATCCGCTAACCGCCCGGCTGGTTTTATTTTTGATAATTATGAAGAGAGAGACGGGAGAAGTTTCGGAGAAATAGGCGGGGAATGGCGTTCTATCTCGGTAGAAGAATTTTTGGCAGGTGGGAACAAGAATGAGTTCGTGGTGGATGACCAGGATGACGGTTTCGAGCTGAAGAACGGTAACCTTACCTTGTTTCAAAAATGGTTCAGGAAGGAACCACCCTTGCGAGGTAATTTTCAACAGGGCGAAACCTCCCGTTGGGAATTTGTGATCACTCTGGAGGCGGAAGGGGACTCGATTCGAGGCTGTTACTGTATCGGGGGAGGAGAGGGGAAATCGACTGCCACGTGGCGGGTGAATCTTCCGGAGGCGGGTCGTTACCGGGTCATGGCTAAGGTGTATAAAAAGCTTCTTGTTCCCGGGTTCGCTCCCCCTGGAGGAGTGGTTAATCACTACACGGTTTTCCACGGGGATAAAAAAGAGGAAGTGGCGGTGGATTTAGATCTTGCTATACCCAAACGTATGAGATCTCGTGGTTGGGCCTCGCTTGGCGAGTATGATTTCCCGGCGGGGGAGGCAAGGGTAGTACTTTCTGATAAAGATCCACAAAAAAGAAAAGACGTGGCGATCGTGGCGGATGCGGTGAAGTGGATGAAGATAGAATGATTTACGATTTTAGATTTATGATTTATGATTTAAAGATGGCGGGATTGGGGACTCAATCTAAAACGTGAACTATATCAAGAGATAGCACTTTAACCCCGTCCCCAAGTGCTATCACTAAATCTATAATAAGCCTTCCCTCGTGATTTCTCCTTTTAAAAAAAATACCCCTTGTAATAATATGTTTACAAGGGGTTTCTGTTTGCGGTTGTGATTCCGTGGGGACTCGAACCCCAATCAAAGGAACCGGAATCCTTCATTCTATCCATTGAACTACGGAACCGTAAGTTGGGCGGTCTATTTGACTTTCCGGGGACAAATCTAATCATTTTTTTTAGATTCGAAAAGGATGTGGTGAATAAAAAAGGGGACATTCGTCCCCTTTACTTCTATTCATCATAGAGATATTATAGCTTTTTACGTGTGGCGTAACTAACGCGCAAGGAATTGACTTTACGTAATTCCTGTTTTACATCCGTTACGATACCCATTTTCGTGTCGGCTTGAATCTTCAAGTTGTTAGTGATCCTGTTTTTATCTTCTTCTTTCCGGGTTTCTTGTTCCGCGTAAACGAATTCAGCGATGTCTCCGACTGTGGCCAGTTTATCGTTTAATTGAATACGAGGTTCACTTCCATAGGCACCGACGAACTGTGCTTTCGGTTTTCCGATATAGATATTACTAATCAAGGATTTTTTCTCCAACTTGGTGATCTCCCTGGCTTCAGGCATCGCGTTTTCAATCATAAGGGTTACTTCCCGCATCGTGGTACTTACCATGAAGAAAAATAACAGCATGAATACGATATCCGGGAGAGATGCTGTTGAAATAGCAGGGGTCTCTTTTTTTCCTCCTTTATTAAACTTAGCCATTATTTTTTCCCTCCTTTCTTGCTTGCGATGTTTCTTGGTTCAGCTTCGGATATAGCCGTAGGCACGATTTGTCTCACGGCTTCCTGTTGGTCTTCCGATATCTCACTGTATTTCTTTCCCCATTGCTTCATGGCCACCATGTCTCTTATCTCGTTATATGCAGCAGTAAGTTCATCTTGCACGGCAATATACATTTTATAAGAAGTACCCCGGTCACTTTGCAAGGAAATAATACCTTTTGAAACTTCTACTTTACCGAATAAAGGAACGTCTTTGCTCACTTTCTCTGGTAAATTGTCTTTATTTTGGGGGTTCAGAATGAATTCTTTCGCCTTTTCTTTTAATTCGGATATATCAATCAATTTCGATTCTACAGCTAACTGGTCGTCTCTGTTTACCAATATCTCCAGAATATTTCTTTTGGCATATTTCGGCGGAGCTTGATTCTCCGGCGCCATAGGCGGTAACCGTCTGAACAATCCCGAGTCAACGTCCATTGTTGTCGATACTAGGAAGAAGATCAACAACAAAAAGGCAATATCTGCCGTTGACGTGGCATTAATTTCCGGTGTTTTTTTTGCCATATTCTTTTTATTATTTTATTCAGAAAACGAGTTATCTTACTCTTCTGATAATTTCTGTTACAAAAATAGACCCGATCGCACCGATTCCCAAGAAATACATGGTAAATAGGATGGTATCGGCAAACTTCAATGCTCCCGGATTATTATCCGGTCCGTCATAACCCTTCATGTCTAATAATGTACCGTCGGACAATGAATAAGCAATTAACACGAGAATAACAATTCCCACAAGAGCGATAAGACTCTTAATTGCTTGTTTCGGTCTGGTGAACAGCCTGGCAAGAGGAAATGCCAATGCTGCAACGGCACAGAGTCCGAACAGGATATATGCCCACCATATCAATTGGTCCGTGTAGACAGGAGTGGTGTATTGGGCATTCGGAAGATCGCCTCCTCCAAAAAACAGTCCAATCAACACAACTGTAATAACGAGCATTACAATGGTCAGGATATTTAATAGTTTATTAATTTTCTGCATGGTGATTTAGTGTTTTTGATTGTATTTTACAAGGATGTCTAATAAAGTTACGGAAG
>NZ_UQRQ01000028.1 GCF_900543425.1 uncultured Sanguibacteroides sp.
TGTGTGTGTGTGTGTGTGTGTGTGTGTGTGTGTGTGTGTGTGTGTGTGTTTACACAAATTTTTGTAACTTCCAAATTTTCAGGCATAAAAACAGAGGGAATACACACATTTTTATAGAAAAGTTCCGGCCATAATGACAACATAGCGACTCCTGCCATCGGTAAAGCCGAAAGCCGAGAGGATCGTATGTCATAGTATTGCGTCATATTTGTCCTGCCTATAAAAATTGGCCGTTTTATTATGGTAAAGTTACCGGAAATACAAATTGGGGAGATAACAATTCGTCCGAATCTGTTATGCGAATTTGTAATACAAGCGATTTTTTATTATGCCAATTTGTAATTCTTCTGAAAAAAGATACAAAATCGGATTTTCCGGGAATTTTCGTTATATTTATTGCATAAAAGCCCTATATTTGATATATGGATATCACCGCCGTTTATCCGGTCGCAATAAAGACGCTCATTCCCGTTTTTTCCGCCATCGCCTGCGGGATGATGGTGGGCATATCTTTTCGGGATTGCCTGATGCGCGAGGAACGGAACCTGAAGAGCATCCTGCTCGTCTATCTGTCCTGCTCGGCGCTGGGGTGGTTCGTTACGTTCTGTTACGAGTTCCTTCCGGCGGCGTTCGTATGGCTGAATGTGGCCTGCATACTCACTTTCACCCTGCCGGCCATCTTCTTTTACCGCATCATACGCTTTTTGACACGCGCAGGGCAGCCTGAGAAGTTTTCCCCGCTGCATTGCCTGCTCCCCGGACTTCTTGCGGCGGTTATGCTCGTGTGGTCGCTGTTCGTACCATTCAACGTCCAACTGGAGATCGTGCAGGGCAAGGCGCAGGTATTCCCGACGGGATACGAGGCTTACGCCCGCTTCTTTACCTTGAAGCCCCCTCTGAGGGTCGTTTTCGGGATCGTCTATTATGTGCTAACCATACTGGTGCTTGTGCGCTATTACCGGAAAGTGAACGGTTCGGACTCATCGCTCCGCAAACCGGCCCTATGGCTCCTGTTCCTTGTGGGACTGTCTTTGGCATCGTTGCTATCGTCATTGCTGCCCTCGTTTATGCCCCGCGCAACTATCTTTACTTCGCTCTGGATGCTTATCGTGGCGTTTGCCATCGCCGCACAGCATATATTATTGTCGTACCATATCATCCGCCGCAAATACCTGCTTTATGCCGTATCGGAGAAACCCGCACCTAAACCGCCACAAGCATCGCCTCAGAAGAAGGAGCGTCGTTACCATTCCGGGAAGATAAGCCAAGAGCGACTGGAGGGCTATTTCCGCACACAAAAGCCCTACCTGAATCCCGACTACAAGATCACCGACCTGGTAGAGGCGCTTGATGTGAACCGGACAGTAATCTCGGCCTTTATCAACCAGACCTACGGCGTGACCTTTCCCCATTACCTAAACCGCTGGAGACTCGATGAACTGAAACGTTTGCGCAGCCTGCCCGCCAACAAAGGCCGGAGCATCAGCTCGCTAATCAGCCAAACGGGATTTGCCGACTACCGCCGTTATGCTCACGCCGCCGCCGTCGAACGGAACGGAACGGCAGGTAAGACGGGCGCAAAAAAGAAAGGAGGCAAGCCATGATCGGACGCGAACTGATGGAAGCCATCGCTTTTTCGGTCCCCGTGGTATGCGCTATGGCATGTATGGTCATGCTGGTTATGGATGCGTCCCTTTACCGGCGCAACCCGCAGGAAAGAGGGCTGCGGCTATTCCTTGCGCTGACCTATTTCATCACTTCGCTTGGCTGGCTGGGATTGGTGCTCTATGCTGCGTATCCGGAGGCTTTCATCTATTACCAGCCCATGTTCCTGCTGACCCTGATGCTCGATCAAGTGATGTTCTGCCGCTTTGTATCGGTGGTAACGGGAACCGGAAACCCACGGCGCTTTAGCTGGCTTCATTGGATCATACCGGTTTTAATAACGGCCCTGTCCGCTATCGGATACACCCTCGTTCCCGCCGGTAGCCAGGTAACAACCGTTTACCGGGAGGATGTACTGACTCCCGGCACTTGGTTTAACGTGGTGTATATAACCACCACTATTGTCTTTGTCGTGTATAACACCCTGTATCCGCTGTTGAGCCTGCGGAATATACGGCATTACCGGCGCTTCATTGTGGATTATTCCTCGGATGAACAGCGTACCTCGCTGGGATGGCTGGCCGCCATGCAGGCCCTTATATTGGTTAGCGTACCGATACCGCTGGCCGGATTGCTTATCGGCATACCCGCTTTCTCGACCTCCGGCTTCGTCTGGCTCGGCGTGATGCCTACGTTCGCATTCTACGTCATCCTATGTTACAACATGCTCGCCGACAATTACTTGATCGTCCGGCCCGGCACGGAGGAGGAGGATACGTCCGGCGAAACAGCGCATAAAGCGCCGGAGAAAGCAACTGCACCTATTCCCCTCGACCGCAGACGGCTCGAACGCTACCTGCGCGACAAAAAGCCTTACATGAACCCCAACCTTCGCATCACCGACCTGGCCGTCGGGTTGAACACCAACCGCAGCTACCTGTCGGCTTTCATCAATACGGAATACGGCATGAACTTCTGCCGATTGATCAACAAGTGCCGGCTCCATGCGCTCGACAGGTTGCGCATCTCGCCGACGCACGCCGACAAAACCAATATGGAACTGGTGCTGATGGCCGGGTTCAGCAGCTACCAGAATTATTTGCGGGTAAAGACTAAGGAAGATAAGCTCTCGCTGTTGAAAGATTTTGAACGGTAAAGTTTATACACGCCGATCCGACACGAGTATCCATACCAGATGTTATGATGATCGGAAAATTATGGCAGGGGCATTTCCCCTTCTTTGTTTGTGGACTTTTTGATAAATCCTTTTTTGCGGGGCACAGTTCGGCGATCTTTTTCTTCAGGCTCACGGCGCTGACGGGTTTGGACAGGCATCCGTCGCCGGAATGGACGGGACAACTTATAAGATGAACGTCAGCATACCTTCGGTCCCAGGAGAACATACGTTGTATATGGTTGCCAACCACCCGATGACGGAGGGGACAATCGGGTCGTTGCAAAACCTGGAAGACCAGATTTGTGAAAGTACTGAGGCCTTAGTCGCCCCGCTTGTGATGTCTACGGGTAGATAACCCTGCCCGCTTTCAACGCGACAGCTATCCGCAATGCAACGAATACTGGCAATGCTTTCAGTTTAAAACAGAATGTGGCGAAGTTCAGCTTGGGGGGCCACGAACTTCACCCTCTCTTCCGTACAATGGGTGGGATGCCCCACCTCGGCTGCCGTGCTGCCGGATGCCGACTATACCAGTCCTGTAACGCTCTCTGTAAGTGATCCCGCTCCGATGGCCAGTCCTATCCACCTGTATCAGATCCGGAGCATAGGTTCGGACCTCCATCAGGGATTCCATGTGATCGTATCCGGAGAATACACGGCGCCGGACGGAACAAAAAGCGAAGAATAAGCCTGTTGCGTTGTGCGGCAGGCTTATTCTAATTTTCAATCAAATTTCATTTCAAAAAGGTTATTCCCGGATTTACTGCATAAAGCAGAGAATTTAGTATGAAATACAAATATTTATGATTATATCTGTAATACGCATACGAAATGCAACGTGGCGAAAGATTATCATTCCGTACTCGTGACCCGATAATTCACAGAACGCCAGAATATATTGATACATAGGGAACAATGGATATAGGTTCAGTTTCCATCTTCCACCCGCCTTTAAAAACGGTTAAGTTTCTTAACCGTTTTTTTTAATTCTGTGATATGGCGATTCAATGATGCTGTGATTAACTTTTTCAAGTTCTTAATCTACAATTGTTAGCACATTATACCCGTCCCTGTGGGTTATGAGTGTCAGTTTCCATTAAATATCGAGAGATATTTTGTGTCCAATAGAATTTTCGTTACTTTTACACAATCGTTGACGAAACGAATAAATAGAGTATAAACTATTAATAATCAGAGTAAAATAAATGGCTACAGAAAAATTTTTGTGGAGGCACATCGGACCGCGTCCTGAGGATATCGAGGATATGCTGAAGGTAGTCGGTGTCAAGTCACTTGATGAATTGATCAATCAAACTGTTCCTGAATCCATTCAACTAAAGAAAGAGTTGGATTTACCTTCTCCTTTGACGGAATCCGAGTTTTTTGCCCGGATGAAGAAGGTGGCATCTAAGAATAAATTATATCGTACCTTTATTGGGCAGGGATATTATGATACGATTACCCCGGCTGTGATTCAACGTAATATTTTGGAAAATCCGGCTTGGTATACTTCTTATACTCCCTATCAGGCAGAAGTTTCACAAGGACGTTTGGAGGCCTTGTTAAATTTCCAGACCGTGATTGTTGAGCTAACCGGTATGGAACTTTCCAATTGTTCTTTATTGGATGAGGCTACTGCAGCGGCTGAGTCTATGACCATGATGTATGGTTTGAGAAATAAGGAGATGAAGAAAGCCGGGGCCAATAAATTATTTGTTGATAATAAAATATTCCCTCAGACGAAGGATGTATTGGTAACCCGTTCCGTTCCTCAAGGCATTGAATTGGTGTATGGAGATTACGATACATTTGAATTTACTCCGGACGTTTTTGGTGCTATTATTCAATATCCTGCTGCAGACGGTGAGATTCGCGATTATAAAGCGTTTGCTGACCGGGTACATGCCAACGGAGCTTTATTGTCTGTTGTAGCAGATTTGATGAGTTTGGTATTATTGACTCCTCCGGGACAATGGGGTGCGGATGTTGTTGTTGGAACCACCCAACGTTTCGGTATTCCAATGGCATACGGAGGTCCTCACGCTGCTTATATGGCAACCAAGGAAGAGTATAAGCGTAATATTGTAGGTCGTATCATCGGGGTAACGATAGATGCTCAGGGAAACAAAGCTCTTCGCTTGGCTTTACAAACCCGCGAACAACATATCAAGAGAGAAAAAGCTTCTTCTAATATCTGTACGGCAAAAGCTTTAAATGCAACGATGGCCGGTTTCTATGCGGCTTATCACGGACCGGAAGGTTTAGTACGGATTGCCCGTCATATTCATTCTGCAGCTGTCATCTTGGCTACAGAAATTCAAAAATACGGGTATAAGCTGAAACATAATAAATTCTTTGATACCTTACGATTCGAATTACCGGAAGGAGTTTGTCAGGAAAACGTTCGGGATGCGGCATTAGAAAAAGAGATCAATCTTTTCTATTGCAATTGCGGATGCGGTAAAGTTGTCGGTTTATCTACCGATGAAAAGATCAACGAAGAGGAGATAAATACGATTATCGGGATTTTTGCCAAAGCTGCCGGTAAAGTAGCAGAACGGGTTGAATTCTTCGACGATCGTACGGTTCTTGAACCTTCCATGTTACGTGAGGATGAGTTCTTGCAACAGTCCGTATTCAATATTTATCATTCTGAAACCGGAATGATGCGTTATATGAAAAACCTGGAACGTCGGGATATTTCGTTGGCAACCTCTATGATTTCATTGGGTTCTTGTACCATGAAGTTAAATGCGGCTGTGGAAATGTTACCGGTTACTTGGCCGGAAATGGGTGGGGTACATCCGTTTGCTCCGTTTTCACAGGTTGAAGGTTATCAACAGATGATCCGTGAAACGGAAGAGATGTTATGCAAGGTAACCGGGTTTGCCGGTTGCAGCTTAATGCCCAATTCCGGAGCCGCCGGAGAGTATACGGCCTTAATGGTTATTCGTCAATATCATATTTCTCGCGGAGAAGGACACCGGAATGTCATTTTGATTCCGGCTTCTGCTCATGGAACGAATCCTGCATCCAGTACGATGGCCGGATTTAAGATTATCGTGACTGCAACGGATCCGGAAGGTAATATCGATGTAGAAGATTTCCGTCGGAAAGCAGTAGAGAATCGGGATAATCTGATCGGAGCGATGATTACCTATCCTTCTACTCATGGAATCTTTGAAGAGTCGATTAAAGAGTTATGTGATATCGTGCACGAGAATGGAGGACAGGTATTTATGGACGGTGCCAATATGAATGGACAATGCGGTTTGACCAGTCCGGGTACTATCGGTGCGGATGCCTGTCATTTGAATTTACATAAAACCTTTGCAATGCCTCACGGCGGCGGTGGTCCCGGTGTTGGTCCGATTTGTGTCGCACCTCATCTGGTAGAATTCTTGCCGACTCATACCATGGTGAAAACCGGAGGGGAACATGGGATTCATGCGGTAGCTGCTGCTCCATACGGATCCGTGGGTATGTTGCCTGTAACATACGGTTATCTGTTGATGTTAGGAGGCGAGGGGTTGAGAATGGTTACGGAGATGGCCATATTGAATGCCAACTATTTGGCTTCTTCTTTCGAGAAGTTGGGCTTTAAGATTTTATTTAAAGGGAAGCAAGGACGTGTCGGACATGAGATGATATGGGATTGCAATATGTTTAACAAAGAGTATGGAATATCTGAATTGGATATTGCTAAACGTTTGATGGACTTTGGTTTCCATGCTCCGACTTTGTCATTCCCGGTTCATGGTACTTTGATGGTTGAACCGACGGAAAGTGAGCCGAAAGAGGAACTGGATCGTTTTATTGAAGCTTTAAAGACAATTCGTGAGGAAATGCTTGAAGTGGGAGAAGGGAAAGCTGATAAAATAGATAACGTATTGAAAAACGCCCCTCATACGCACAAAGTGTTGACTGCTGACGAGTGGAACCACTCTTATCCGCGTAGTAAGGCTGCTTATCCATTAGCTTGGGTGGCTGAAAATAAATTTTGGCCTCAAGTGGGTCGTGTAGACGATGGTTATGGAGATCGTAACCTGATGTGTACTTGTGATCCGATCGATGCTTATGCTGATCAGAATTAAGTTAGATCTATGATAAAAAAAAGCTGCGTCATTTAACGCAGCTTTTTTTATGACTTTAAAATCCGTTTAATGACATGGTGGCTGTTGGAATCAGGAGGATAAAACCCATGAGAATGAGTAATATTAGAAATTTCCAGAAGAATTTGATCCATTTGTCGTAAGGGATACGGGCAATACCCAAAGCCCCGATCAGCACACCGGAAGTCGGCGTGATCATGTTTGTGAAACCATCGCCGAATTGGAATGCCATTACCGTAGCTTGTCGGGAAAGGCCGATGACATCGGAGAATGGAGCCATAATGGGCATGGTTAAAGCGGCTTTTGCGGAACCTGACGGGATAATGATATTGATAAAGGTCTGAATGATGTACATGATACCGACTGCAGCTACTTTTCCGACCTCACTCATTAAAGTGGCCAAAGCATGTAAAATGGGATCTATGATGTGTCCTTCCTGCAAAATGATGATAATACCTCCTGCTAATCCCACGATAAGAGCGGCAGACAATATATCTTTGACTCCCTCGATAAATAATTTTACAATGCTGTCTGCACTTTTGCCCGCGGCAAATCCGGAGAATATCCCCATAGCTAAAAATAATCCGGAAATTTCGGGAAGATACCAGCCATAGCCCATTACTCCGATAATCAGGAAGATAATGGTAAAACCGAGGATGGTAAGAATTAAAAAATGATATGACTTCCGAATCCCGAAGAAGCCGGATATTGCAAACAATATCGTAAGGATAGGGATGATGCAGGTTGTGAAACTTGTATGTTCTCCGATACTCAATGTACTTGTCGGGTATTTGAAGGAGAAGATGATGAGACCGATTAAGATGAACAGGTAGACGAACCAGCCGGATTTTGTGGACGAGTATTCGATTTTTTCGTCGTTTTTTATCTCGGTACGACGCCAATAATTGGTATCTATTTCATACACGATCGAAGAAGTGGGACAGGCCTTTACTTTTGCCGCGTAGCGAAGGACAAACGTGATAAGTACGACATTTAAAATAGCCCAGCAAAGTAATCTGTATTCAAAGCCGGAAAAAAGAGGGAGATCGGATAATCCCTGGGCAATACCGATAGTGAACGGATTTAGAATCGCTCCCGCGAATCCGACGTGGGCTGCAACATATACCAAACATAAACCGGTAATGGAATCGTATCCCATGGAGATAGCCAAAGGAATGATGATAACAATAAAGGCAAGAGTCTCTTCACTCATTCCGAAAATAGCTCCGAAACTACTGAATAATAACATGATCAATGTCATGATGATATTATTAATCCCGACCTTTTTTAAAAATGAATGGTGTTCTAATCCAGCGGTAAAATGTAAAAAAGAGAAGATACCCACGTCGATGGCCCGGCTGTTATTCATGATCCAGAATGCTCCTCCGATGATTAAAATAAAAGCGATAATCCCGGCTTGTTTTTCAAATCCGTTGAACAACGCCGAGAAGACTTCCCAGGTTTGGGGTGTTTTGGCTACTTCGTGGAAAGAATCACTTTTGATTATAGTGCGCTCGATTCCGTTAACATCGATTGTTTCCCGGGCATATTCACCTCCCGGAATTATCCAGGTTAGAACGGCACAGATGATAATAATTGAAAATACGATGGTATAGGTATGGGGAACTTTTTTAAGCATAGGTTTGATTTTAGATTGAGCGTCCAAATTTACAAATAATTGCGAGAGTGAAATACGATGTTTGTTAGAATTCGTAAATTTGCATGCAAATGGAGACCGGGAATCGAGATACTGTTATCCGGTTGACGATGATCTTGTCGAATAGAGGATGACTACACGGGAAAAATGAAAAAAAGAATGGTAACAGAAGAAAAGCAAGATAAGGTATTTATACGTGATTTTTTCCGTAAAGTGGGAAAAGCAATATATGATTATAATTTGATCGAGGATGAAGATCGTATTTTGGTCGGAGTATCGGGAGGAAAGGATTCGTTGGCTCTGCTCGAGGTTTTAGCTTTGCGCTCGAAAGATTCCAAACAACATTATACGGTTGTGGCGGCCCATATTGATGTGGAGAATGTGGAATACGAGGTGGATAGCGAATATTTGAAATCCTTTTGTGAACGTTTGGGGGTAGAGTACATCCATCGGACGATTCGGGTCGATATGGAGCAAAACCCTAAAAAGCCGGCTTGTTTTGTTTGTTCCTGGCATCGTCGGAAAATGCTTTTCGATATTGCAAAGGAACAACGTTGTGGCAAGTTGGCTCTGGGACATCATCGGGACGATGCGGTAGAAAGCCTGTTAATGAGTATGATATTTAACGGAACGATCAGCAGTATGCCTGCCCGTCTGGAAATGTTCGAACATACTTTTATGATTATTCGCCCTTTGATTTATCTTGGTAATGCCGAAACGTTGAAGTATGCGACGCTTCGGCAATTTAAAAAACAAAGAAAATATTGCCCTTTTGAGAAAGCAACGAACAGGGATGCCGTAGGTAAGATTATAGATCAGTTGGAGGCTTTGTCTCCACATGTACGGAATAATCTTTTTGCGGCCATGCGAAATATTCAATCGGAATATTTACCTTAATAAAGGTAGAAGAATTAAAAGCGGGGAAATCCTATTTGCTCGCCGTTTTCATCCATGTATTCCTCCAAATCTTCGCAGTTTGTCTCCCGATCTTCTTCAAATTGCAGGGAAAGGTTGTTGATGTACGCGAATCGGCGGCAACTATGGAAATCGGCATAACGTTCTTCAATCTCTTCCCGAAACATATCCGTTCGTTTTTGAGGAGATAACTCTTCCAGCTCGTCCGCGTGTTCGAGTAAGATATCTAAAATAAACTCGGCAGCCCAGCTTCCCAGCTCTTTTTCTTTTACCCATTCTGGATTTTGCTCGTCTAAAATATGAAATATCTCTTGTAAATAAGGGGAATCCCCCCACTCTTCATAAAGTTGAATTAGGTCGTCGTTATCGTGATATTCGGCCTTGATTTTTTCCAGCGTGTGATGGTCCATTGTTTTGTTTTTTGAATCGGCCTGCAAATTAAGAAAATAAATACCAATTCACCTTATTTGTTGGTGTATTCTTGCTCTCTTTTTTGTACGTTTTGTTTTCGTTGCCTGTGCTGTGTCTAAGCAATCGACACGGAAAAGAAAAGTATAACTTTTCAATGGAAAGTTTGGTTTATAAAAAAAAAGGTTTTAAATTTGTAGTCAGGAGGTGAGGATTCCGGAGAAATGGAATTCTTTTTTAGATAAAGGCACTTATTGGAGGATAAGTGTCATTTATTTTTTTTTATATAGTAATTAAATAAAACCATATAATTATGACGAAAAAGGTGTCTTATATTACAAAAGAGGGCCTGAAAAAGCTACAGGATGAATTGGATAATCTGCAAAATGTAGAACGGCCCAAGATTTCTAAAGCCATAGGTGAGGCAATCGAAAAAGGTGATATCTCCGAGAATGCCGAGTATGATGCGGCAAAAGATGCCCAAGGTTTATTGGAGGCAAAAATCGCTCAATTGCAAGATATTATTTCGAATTGCCGGATTATTGACGAATCCCAGATCGACACATCTAAGGTGCAAATATTGAATAAGGTGACGATTCGTAATACGAAAACGAATGCCACTATGACTTATACTTTGGTGTCCGAAAGCGAAGCGGATTTTAAGGCTGGAAAGTTGTCTATTACAACGCCTATAGCGAAAGCTTTGATCGGCAAGAAGTTAGGTGATAAGGTGGAAGTACAAGTCCCGGCCGGATTGATGGAATTTGAGATTATGGATATTTCTATTTAAACTAAAATTCAATTTGGCTTATGTCTTCCATATTTACCAAAATTATTCAAGGAGAAATTCCTTCCTATAAGGTCGCCGAGGATGAGCATTATTATGCTTTTCTGGATATTGCACCTTTGCAAAAAGGACATACTTTAGTAATTCCTAAAAGAGAAGAAGATTATATTTTTGATTTGACGGATAAAGAATTAGCTGGTTTAATGGTATTTGCCAAAAAAGTCGCTAAAGCTATTAGGGAGAGTGTTCCGTGCAAGCGGGTTGGGATCGCCGTGTTGGGATTGGATGTACCTCATGCTCACGTTCATCTGGTTCCCTTAAAGGAGGGAAATGAATTGAATTTTGCAAATCCGAAAAAGCAATATTCAAAAGAAGAGATGGAGGCTTGTGCAGAGTTAATCCGCAGTCATTTTAATAATTGAACGATATCGAGTGATATCTTTATAATATTTAAGGAGGCTCCTAAACTTATTTAGCGGGCCTCTTTTTTAAAGTATGGAAAGGAAGAAATTATATAATGCTTATGAAGTACACGAGGGATATTATTGTTTCGGTTGTGCTTCTGCCAACGAGCGTGGTTTACGGTGCGAATTTTACGAGGAGGGTGATTATATCACCTGTCATTGGATGCCTCGTCCTGAATTCCAAGGTTTTTTCAATGTTTTGCATGGCGGAATTCAGGCTACGCTAATGGACGAGATTGCTTGTTGGAACGTGTTTGCAAAGGTGAAGAGTGCGGGTGTTACGGTTGAGATGAACGTGAAATACCGTAATACGGTATACACGGATAGAGGAGAGCTATTGTTGCGCTCCAGAATTGTAGAACAAGGAAGCCGTTTGGCTAAAATGCACGTGGAGCTATTCAATGCCGACGGACAATTAGGTAGCGAGGCAGACGTGATCTATCGCGTATTTCCTGAAGAAGTGGCGGCGAAACGTTTAGGGTGGACAGGTATAGAATCTTTTCATAGAGAAAATGGAGAAGGATGAGATATAAAAATATTGTTTGGGATTGGAACGGGACATTGCTGGATGATATTCGAATTAGTGTGGAAACCTTAAATCGGATGTTGACCAGGAAGAATTTAGGACGGATGACCGTGGAGCGTTACCGGGATTTATTTGGTTTCCCGGTGAAAGAGTTTTATGAGGCTTTAGGATATGATTTCGGCCGGGATGACTGGGATGCTGTTTCTCGGGAATTTGTGGATACATACGGGAGTTTGAGTCGTGATGTCGAATTAACGATGGGTATCGTTCCGATTCTCTCGGCAATACGGGAAAAAGGTATTCGGCAGTATATATTATCGGCATTACAGGAGGATTTGTTGGAAGAGATGTTGGAGCGTTTTCAGATCCGGAATTATTTTGACGGGATATGCGGTTCCGACAATATATATGCCGGAGGAAAAATAGCCAGAGGGGAAAAAATGGTTTCCGAGTACTCCATTATACCTCAGGAAACCTTGATGATAGGAGATACGTTACATGATGCCGAGGTCGCGGAAGCTTTAGGATTTGACGTTCGTCTGTTTGCCGGGGGACATAATAGTGAGAGACGCCTGCAGAGTAGTGCTCCCGTGCTTTCTCAAATGGAAGAGGTCCTTAAAGAAATCATATGATTCGATGATTCAAAGATTTCGTGATTTTTTTAATCACCGAATCTCTCAATCACCGAATCACTGAATTTCATCACTATAGTTCATATTGGAACAATTGTGCCAATAGGTTATAATAGTCCCGTTCTACGTCGAGAAAGCTTTGCAGGCTGTCGTATAGGGTCGTTAATTCCGTGAAATAGTCGACAATAGAAAGCTGACCGGCCTGTAACGCTTTATTCAAAAGTTCCACATTGCGTTGGTTTTTTAATAATGTAGCGTATTCATTGCGTGAAGTTTGCAATGTTACCGCTTGTTCGTACAATTGTTGCAATGAGGAGCGAAGATTGAGACGACTTTCTTCAATCGTAGCTGTAACGAATTCGGCTTGGGCTTTTGCCCTCTTCACTGTATTCTTATTTTCGAATAACGGGATAGAGATGCCGATGACAAAGCCGTTGGCGGAAACATTGTTGCCGGAAGCATTGCGTTTGTAGCCTAAATCAAATTTGGGTAAGGTCAATGATCGGCTGACCTTCACTTCCTGGTTGGCAACTTCCTGATCCTCCAAAAGGCCTTTCATGTTCGGATCGGCAGCGAGATAAGCGCTATAAATGGCATCTAAATCTAAGAGTGCATTGATTTCCGGGTATTCCAAATCGTTGAATTCGATAGAAACGTTCCCGTTTAGGTTGCGTAATTGTTCTTCCGCTGTGGAAAGAGCTGCCGTGTTGAGACGACTTTGATTACGTGCGGCAAGTAATTCCAGTTGGATTTTATTTACTTCCAATTGGTTTGCATCCCCGCTTTCAATTTTCCGCCGGTAGCTGGTTGCGAGTTGTTCGGCGTTTGTCAATCGTTTGTCGAGCAGCTCCTTTTGTTTCCTGAGATAAATGATTTCGATGCAGGTTTGTTTTGTCGTTAAAAGTAGTTGTTGCCGGTAAGCTGCCAGTTGATGACCGAGAGAAGTCGATTTCAATTCGGCTAATTTGTTCTTTTGTCCATATACCGAGGGAAAATCAAGAGATTGTTTTAGGGTGAAAGAGTATTCTGATTCCGGATTATTGCGATTTCCCCACATTTTCTCGAATTCGGCGGTAGGATTTTCCAGGTATTTGCCCGTTTGAGCTTCTAATTTCTGGGCATCCGTCAATTTTTCTTTTGCCTGAAGGGTTTTATTATTTCCTTCAATCTCCTTCAATACCCGGGGAATGGAATTTTGGGCATGAACTCCGGTTGTCAAAAGGATTAAACCGGCTATTATGATTAATGATAGATAATGATTTTTCATGTGTATTGTTTTATATACTATTTGTTTCGAGGTTTTCCTGTTTTTTCTCTTTGTGTTTTAATAGAAGATACATGATGGGAACGACAAATCCGTTTAATAGGGTAGAACTTAACAGACCGCCTAATATCACCTGAGCCATGGGGCTTTGGATTTCGTTGCCGGGAAGATCGCCGCCGACGGCTAAGGGAATCAAAGCTAATGCGGAGGTTAAAGCGGTCATTAAAATAGGATTCAGTCGATCAAGGGAACCGTGGATAATGCTATCGTATAAAGAGTAACCTTGTGCTTGTAAATAATTGTAATGTGATACCAGCAGTATACCGTTTCGGGTGGCGATACCGAACAACGAGATGAATCCGATAATTGCGGGGATACTGATGATTCCTGACGTCAGCCATATGCTGATGACTCCTCCGATAATTGCTAAAGGAAGATTAACCATGATGATTCCCGATAAGGGCAGGCTATGAAATTCATTGAATAAAAGGAGTAAAATGATCAGGACGGAGATCAGGGAAGTAATGAATAAGGTACGGGAAGCAGCCTGTTCGCTTTCGAATTGTCCCCCGTATTCCACGTGATATCCTTCCGGTAGAGAAATTTGTTCTTTTACTGTTTTCTGGATATCTTTCACGACCCCGTTTAAATCACGTCCGGCTACATTCGCGGAAATAACGATTTTACGCTGAACGTTCTCCCGGCTGATGGTATTGGGCCCCACGAAGGGAATGATTTCTGCCACGTAATGTAACGGTATTTTTTTGCCGTTGGCATCTATCATCAAGTTCCCTATTTCTTCCATGTTTTTTCTATTCTTATCGTCGACTTTTATGGTAAGATCGAAAACTTTCCCTCCTTCGTATACTTGAGAAACTACCTTTCCGGAAAGGGCGATATTGATGAATTCGGAAAATTGGGGTAAGGTAATTCCTTGCTTGGCCAGCATGTCCCGTTTAGGTTTGATTTGTAATTGGGGACGTTCCACTTGTTGTTCCAATGTCAAATCTGCGATTCCTTCTACTTTATCAATGGCATTTTTGATTTGGCTGCCGATCGTGAACAATTTATTCAGGTCGTCCCCGAACAGTTTGATCGCGATATTTGCTTTTGTTCCGGATAACATGGCATCGATTCGGTGAGAAATCGGTTGGCCGATCTCGACATTCACTCCTTGCAGCTCGTTTAGCTGATGACGTACATCTGCTAAAAATTCATCGCGGTTACGCTTATCCAATAGAAACGGAGCTTCTATTTCCGATACGTTTACTCCTAAAGCATGTTCATCTAATTCTGCTCGTCCGGTTTTACGGGCGACAGTTTGAATTTCCGGGATATCCAATAAAATATTTTCCGCTATTTTCCCGATCTTGTCCGACTCTTCCAAGGATATCCCCGGCATTCCACTAATGTTTATCGTTAAGGAACCTTCATTAAAAGAGGGAAGGAAACTTCTTCCTAAATGGGCCATGATAACGATGGTGAAAATCAATAGGGTTATGCTGGAACCAACGACTAATTTTTTGTGTTTTAGAGCCCAACTGAGGGCTTTTTTATAGACTGTTTTTAAAGCTCTGGCCACGATCGGTTCCCGTTCGTTTCTCTTTAGGGCTTTTGGTGTTGTCAATAAATAACTGCATAATACGGGTGTAAGAGTTAAAGCTACTATTGTAGAAGCAAATAAGGCTACAATGAAAGCAATTCCTAACGGGATGAGCATGCGTCCTTCCATTCCCGAAAGAAAGAATAGCGGAAGAAAACAGGCTACGATGATTAACGTGGAATTTAAAATAGGCATTCGTACTTCTTTTGAGGCTTCGAATACGATCTTTAAGGAAGAGAGACGCTCTTCTACCGGTTTTAATTGATTTTCTCGTAGTCGCTTATACACGTTTTCAACGTCTACAATGGCGTCGTCCACTAATGAACCGATAGCGATGGCAAGCCCTCCCAAGCTCATGGTGTTTATAGTGAGGCCTAAGGCGTGTAAGACCAGAATGGCCACAAGGAGGGAAAGCGGAAGGGCGACCAACGAAATAACGGTCGTCCTGATGTTCATTAAAAAGAAGAAAAGTACGACAATGACAAAAATAGAACCTTCAAACAAGGCTTTCTGTATATTCGAAATAGAACTTTCGATAAAACGGGATTGTCGAAAAATATCCGAGGAGATTTTTACGTCGGCAGGTAATGTTTTTTGTAGTTCGCTAAGGGCCAGATCCACTTTGTCGGTTAATTCCAATGTATTGGTATTGGGTTGTTTTGTTATCGTTAATAATACGGCCGATTTTCCTTTTTCGGAAGCTAATCCTAATTTCGGCGTTTTTGCTCCGGTCGTAATTTCGGCGATATCGCTTAAGAGAACAGGACGGTTATTGATGGTCTTTACTACAGCTTTCCCGATATCTTCCAAATTATTGGTTGAAAGAAGTCCCTGGACAATGTACTCGTTTCCGTATTCGTAAAGAATTCCTCCTGTGGAATTTTGGTTCATCCCTTCTACCACGGGTAACAACTCTTCCATGGTGATATTGTAATATTTCATTCGAGCCGGATGGAGCAGGATCTGGTATTCTTTAATATCGCCACCAATAACGGTAACTTGTGCCACGCCTCCGGTAGACAGGAGCCTGGGGCGAATTGTCCAATCCGCTATCGTTCGTAAATCCTGTAACGTGGTGCTGTCGGCTGTGAGACCGAGGATCATCATTTCTCCCAGGATGGAAGATTGTGGCCCTAAGGTCGGTTGGCCGACATTATCCGGTAGGGTTTCTCCTAAAGTAGCCAGTTTTTCCGAAACGATTTGACGGGCGGTATAAATGTTGGTTCCCCATTCGAATTCTACCCATACCACGGAAAATCCGGTGGTGGAAGAAGAACGTACTCTTCGTACATCCGTTGCTCCGTTTACTGCAGTTTCTATTGGAAAGGTAACAATACGTTCAACCTCTTCCGGTGCCATTCCGGTGGCTTCTGTCATGACAACTACTGTCGGTGCGTTTAAGTCTGGAAATACGTCTACTTCCATGTTTTTTGCCGTATAGGAACCCCATAAGAGTAAGCCTACGGCTGCAATCATAACGATTAAACGGTTATGAAGAGCATACTGTATGATCTTATTTAACATAAATATAGTCTATAAATCTGAATAATTGATATGTGTTGATTATCAATGAGTATGTCCATGAGGAATTGCACCTGAGTTTGCGGCCATTTTCACTTGGTAGGCTCCTTGCGTTACTACTTTGTCTCCGGTTTTAATTCCTTTTGTAACCTGAACCTCTTTACCGTTATTAGCCCCTAAAGTTACTTCCTGTTTACGGTATCCTTCTTCATCCAATTGGATGTAGACATAAAATATTCCCATTTCGTTTGTCAAGGCGGATACGGGTACCGTCAGTGTATTTGCAATAGGAGAAGAGATAAGAAATACTTCCACGAAAGAACCGGGAATAACTTCTCCCTTATTATCAAATTCAAAGGAAACGGGTACATAGAAAGAGTCGTTATCGGATGTTTTCCCATAAGAGAGTAGGCGTCCGTTTAACTCCGTTAAGGAATAAACCTTATTATCGTAAGAGGTTTGAAAATTGGCACTACTGATATTTTTAAGGGCATTGTAATATTTTTCGGAAACTTCTGCCCTGAGTACCAAACGTTTGTTTTGAGACAATGTTGCAATGGGTTGTCCTACGGTGACGTATTCCCCTTCCCGAATCAGTATATTTTTCACATACCCGTTGATGGGAGCCTTTATTCCAACGCCTTTTGTCGTTTTATTTACGGCAATGGCATCGAATGCGAGTTTGGCATTTTTATATTCCATTTGCAAGGTCTCGTACTCCTTTTGGGAAATGATTTTATCGTCGATAAGGGATTTTGCCCGTTCGTAATTGTTTTTTGCCGTTTCGTAAGCGATTTTCAATTTACTGTAATAATCTCCTTCGGCCATATTTTGGGAAGAGATATGGAATAATGTTTCTCCTTTTTTTACGCTACTTCCTTCCAATAACTGTTTCGAATTGTAAGAAACCACGCCGTTACTTGTGGCTACGATTATGGCTTCATCCCCTGGCGCCGGTAATATCTGACCGGTTGTTTTTACTATTTGGTGAAAGGTTCTGGGATGAATTTCCCGAACCTCAAAGTTCGTTTTGGCGGCCTGTGCCTTTGTGAAAATGATTTCATCTTCGTTAGGCTCCGTATTTTTCGGAGTCTCTTTATCACAAGGTGTATTTTCATCGTGATTATGGTCCGCTTCCCGGGCGGATATCGTTTCTTGTTTTTCAGATTTCTGATTTTGACATGCCGTAAAGAAAATAACGAACACGAGTAATAGAATAGATATATTTCTCATATTGATCGAATAAAAAATGATATGAATTCCTTACAATGAAGGATTAATTTGAATTGAAAATGGTGAGAAATACGGACTCGGTGAATACACGCGAATTCCCGTTATGCAATAACGGGAGGTGCTCGTCCGGCAAGGGTTGAATTTACGAATAGGGGATATAGTCGTTCCTGATATGGAATAATGTATTTCCGGGAAACGTTATCGTCATGGAAATCATCGTACACTTCGGTTAAAAGAAACGACGGAAGAAATAAAATATCCGGCGTAAAATGCGAACAGCAATTGCAATCTGTTTGATGTTGTTTTACGATATCCAACTGAAATAGTGATTGGAACTCACATTCTTTGTCACAAGAATTCGGGTTATGATCGTGTTTGCAGTTTCCGGTTTTTTCCTCTTGGGTACAGTGGGTTTGCGTAAAACATATCATCTCCCCGTGATGATGATGGGGAATGACAACATAAAGTAGCATAATAATGCTCGCTACGATGAGAGGAATAAATGCTACACGCCGTTTTTTCATGATATACTAATTCTAACGTTTGCAAATATAACGCTCTGATCTATAATTTGCAAACGATTAGAAAGCTTTATGAAAATGTTAATAATTTTATTTATTGATCGCCTCAAAGCCTCTCAACATCAATTCTGCGGAAGCCGGATTTGTGGCGAGGGGAACATTATGAACATCACACACACGCATTAACATTTGAACATCAGGCTCGTGCGGGTGTTTATCCAATGGATCCCGAAAGAAAAATACCATTTGTACGTTATGTTCTGCCACGAGAGCTGCGATTTGGGCGTCTCCACCGAGAGGGCCGGAGAGTAATCTCTCAACATTGAGCCCTGCTTCTTGTACGTGTTTCCCCGTTGTCCCTGTGGCCACAATATGAATGTTTGCCGAATGTAAAAATTCGAGATGCCTGTTTAGGAAGGCGACCATCTCTGCTTTTTTCCCATCGTGGGCGATAACTGCTAATTTCATGTTTTATCTATTAGTGTTTGACTTGTTTGTTACGATAATTTAAATATTTTGTTCTTTTATTTTTTCTACCGGTTTCAATAATGAATCCAGGTAAAGGAAATATTTTTGGCCGGAAATAGAATAATTACCTTTTAAAATAGAGTCGGCCATAGGTTCCGGGACGATATAATACTTTCTGACTCCGTTTTCATAAGGACGGTACAGGTAATGTCCAAGGTATTTCATTTGATAACGGAAAAGGCCATTTGCCTTTTTAGTTAACGTCAATCGGACCGATATGCCTCCATCCGTATAGCGATAATATTGGTTGGATATGAGGTTACCTAATGAATAGACGGTAATGCCGACCGTATCTTTTCCGTTTATCGTGTATTCTATGGGTTGCACTACATGCGGGTGAGAACCGATAACGATATCGACACCCTGCTGATGTAACCATTTGCTCAGTTTTTTTTGAGAGGCGTTTGGAGTAGAGTGGTATTCGTATCCCCAATGCATGAAAACAATGATGTTACTGGCTGAGTCCTGCCGGGCTTTCTGAAGGTGCCGTTTGATTTGATTGGTATCAATAAGCGAAACCACGCATCCTTTAGGTATGGGTAAATCGTTTGTTCCGTAGGTGTAATTCAATAAGGCTATCTTAAATTTTCCTTTTTCGAGATAAAGGGGGAATCGATCTCGGTAACTGACCGTATCCGAAAATGTTCCCGTATGGTCTATGTGTAAGGAATCCAAGTAATAGATAGTCTTTTTTATACCTTGTTCACCTTTGTCGCAGCAATGGTTATTGGCTGTGACAAAGGTGGTGATACCGCATTGGTGCATGTCCCGTGCTAATTGCCAAGGAGAGCAAAATCTCGGATAACCGCTGAAGTCTTTGTCGGAAAGGGTCGTTTCCAGATTTGCAATTGTAAAATCTGTTTGAATCCAGTAGTTGGCCATGTGTCGGAATGAACTTAAGTAGTTATGCTCTTTCTGAACGGAGTCATATGCATTGAGAATCTGTGGCAGGTGTTGCATGATATCCCCGCAAAAGAGTAGCGATACCTCCCCTTTCTCCGGGAAAACAATCGGTTTGACAGGTGGAGTTGTTTCCCGACAAGCCAATAAACAGACTAAAAATGTAATAATATATGTTTTCATGGAAAAAGGGCCGTCATCGCTGGCGGCCCTAAAAATTATTTTTTCAAATCGAACTCAAACTCTTCTTCCGAGGGAGGAATGCACTGTCCGCCGGAGCAAGCCATATATTCAACGTAACCGACTAATTTAGCCTTCTCTTTGGTCAGTTTTACCCGTTGAACCATGGTAACGGAATCTTTGAAATATCCCAAATCCATGTTGAAAGCCGTACTCTTTTCCACCAATGCTTTGGTCGTAGCTTTGAATTCTCCTACCAGTTCAATCCCGGAAGTTTCATCTTTATCTATGTGGAAGGTAGTCGGTTGAGGACCTCCTTCCGGAAGCTTCGTGTCGTATAAATGCCAACCGTTTTCGATCGTGGCTTTGCAAATGATGTCATAAACTCCTTCGCTTACTTTCTTTACGGAAATTTGCCATTTTACAGGCTTTAAAACCTGTGCGCTTGCTATTACCGTCAAAGCCAAAACGACTGTAAGAATCAATACTTTTTTCATAGGTCAAATTTTTAAAGATTCAGAATTGGCAAATTACTAAAATATTGGGAAATCACAATGTTTTTCCGGAATATTATAGCGTTTTCTTTACCGCGACCTCTTCGAATCCTTCTATAATATCTCCGACTTGGATATCATTAAAATTATTAATATTTAATCCGCATTCGAATCCTTTACTAACTTCTTTTACATCGTCTTTAAATCGTTTCAAAGAACCGAGTTCTCCCGTGTTGATCACAATACCGTCCCGAATAACACGTATTTTCGAGTTACGGGATATTTTTCCGTCTCTGACGATACAACCGGCAATGGTGCCTACTTTGGAAATCTTGAATGTTTCCAGTACTTCGACGGTCGCCGTAATCTCTTCTTTCATTTCGGGAGAAAGCATTCCCTCCATTGCGGCTTTAATCTCTTCGATTGCCGTGTAGATGATGGAGTATAAGCGGATATCGATCTGCTCTTTCTCTGCCAGTTTACGTGCTCCCAATGACGGACGAACCTGGAAGCCGACGATAATGGCATTGGATGCGGCTGCCAACATAACATCTCCTTCCGAGATCTGTCCTACGGCTTTATGGATCACGTTTACCTGGATTTCGGGAGTCGATAGTTTTATTAACGAATCAGAAAGGGCTTCAATAGAACCGTCAACGTCTCCTTTTACGATAATATTCAATTCCTGGAAGTTTCCGATAGCGATTCGCCTTCCGATTTCATCCAACGTAATGTGTTTTTGAGTCCTTAGACCTTGTTCACGTTGTAATTGTTCCCGCTTGTTTGCTAATAGACGGGCCTCTTTTTCGTTCCCCATCACATTGAATTTATCTCCCGCTTGCGGGGCTCCGTTCAAACCAAGGATCAATGCCGGAGTTGAAGGACCTGCTTCTTCCATTTTTTGCCCCCTTTCGTTGAACATCGCTTTCACGTGTCCGAAATATTGTCCGGCCAGTACAACGTCTCCTACTCGTAGAGTTCCCGATTGAACCAATACCGTGGCTACATAGCCCCGGCCTTTGTCTAATGAAGACTCTATAATAGATCCGGTTGCTTTTTTATATGGATTGGCTTTTAGTTCCAGAATTTCTGCTTCTAAAAGTACTTTTTCCAATAATTCTTCAATATGAAGTCCTTGTTTGGCTGAAATCTCCTGACATTGGTATTTACCTCCCCATTCCTCAACCAAATAGTTCATATTGGCCAACTCTTCCCGTATTTTGTCGGGATGTGCTCCCGGTTTATCAATCTTGTTTATGGCAAATACAATCGGAACTCCGGCTGCACTTGCGTGGTTGATTGCTTCAATGGTCTGAGGCATGACATTGTCGTCAGCAGCTACTATGATAATGGCGATATCCGTCACCTGCGCACCTCTGGCACGCATGGCTGTAAATGCCTCGTGTCCGGGAGTATCTAAGAACGTTACCGTTCTCCCATCCTGTAATTTCACACTATAGGCTCCGATATGCTGAGTGATACCTCCGGCCTCTCCCGCGATAACATTGGCTTTACGGATATGGTCCAATAAAGATGTTTTACCGTGGTCGACGTGTCCCATTACCGTTACGATGGGGGGACGGGCTTCTAAATGCTCCGGTAAGTCTTCCTCCTCTTCCTCGATGGCTTCTTGAATGTCGATGCTAACGAACTCGACGGCAAATCCGAACTCCTCCGCCACGACGTTGATCGTTTCCGCGTCCAAGCGTTGGTTGATGGAGACGAACAAGCCGAGAGACATACAAGCCGAGATAATCTCTGTCGCGGAAATATCCATCATGTTGGCTAATTCGCTTACGGTAACGAACTCCGTCAATTTCAAGATATTCTTTTCTATTTCGGCCTGCTCCATTTCAGCTTGCATCTTTTGATGCACGGCCTCTCTCTTGTCTTTCCTGTGTTTTGCCGCTTTCGTTTTACCTTTACTACCTAATCGGGCAAAAGTATCCTTAATCTGTTTTTGAACATCTTCTTCCGTAATTTCGGCTTTCGTCGCTTTTTTCTTCTTTAATTTTTTGAGCTTCTTTTTATTCTCCTCTATTTTTAAAGATTTTGGTGAGTCTACAGCAATCTTCTCGTCTTTCTTCACTATTCTTTTCCTTTTTTTCCGGGTTTCCAGCTCATCTCCCGATTCTACAGAATCATCTTCCGGGGAATCGATTTTAGCTGGGACGATCGTTTTATTGCGTTTAAGCTCTTTTTTGTCACGTTCTCTCTCCTGTTTGCTTTTCTTGGGAGGACGAGTCCGTTGATTAATAGAGTCCAGATCGATAGAACCGACAACCTTCACCTCTTTTAGCGTAGGGGTTGGAGATTTGAAACTTATTTCCGTATTTACCTCTTTTTCCACAGGTCTTTCCGGTTCTTGTTTTTTTACCGGAGGTATTACTGTAGCGGGACGATTCTCAACTTTGGGCGTTTGACGAATAACTTCTTTTACCCGAGGCTGTTCTATCGTTTTGCTCTCTTTTTTCTCTTCGGCTTTTTCTTCTTGGTGAGGTTTATTTACACGATTCAGATCGATGCGATCAATAACTTTGATTTTATTTTCGATCTTAACCTCATCCTTTATTGATATGAATTTATTCTCCTCGTCTTCTTCCTGACTATTCGATAACGTATCTATAGTCACAGCCTCTTTTTTTTGTCGGCTTGTTTTTAGATCAACTCTGATAGATTCTTTTTTGGCTTCACTATCCGTTGAAAATTCTTTTGCAACCAAAGCGTATTGCTCTTCGGTTAATTTTGCGTTTGGATCAGATGAAATCTTAATCCCTTTATCTTGTAGGAAATCTACAATGGTAGACAGGCCTACGTTAAATTCTCTAGCAACTTTACTTAATCTTACTGCCATATTAAGATTTTAATTTTACAAGCATTATACTTCAGGTCTTATTATTCAAATTCAGCTCTTAAGATTTTAAGAACTTCTCTGATTGTTTCGACCTCAAGATCGGTTCTGCTCTCTAATTCTGATTCGCTTAATTCTAATACACTCTTAGCCGTGTCACAGCCTACCCGTTTCAATTCGTCGATTACCCACGGTTCGATCTCATCTGAGAATTCGTCCAGGTTAACATCTTCTTCCTCGGCTTGATCCAATTCACGATATACATCTATTTCGTATCCGGTAAGCTGACTCGCCAGTTTGATATTTAATCCTCCTTTACCGATGGCCAAGGAAACCTCTTCCGGATTTAGGTAAACATTGGCTCTTTTATTCTTTTCATCAATCTCGATCTTGTTGATTTTTGCAGGATTAAGAGCTCTTGTGATGTATAGTTGGACGTTATTCGTGTAATTGATAACATCGATGTTTTCGTTTTTTAATTCCCGGACGATACCGTGGATTCTGGATCCTTTCATCCCGACACAGGCTCCTACCGGATCGATACGATCGTCATAGGATTCGACAGCCACTTTGGCTCGTTCTCCCGGAACACGAACTACATTTTTGATGGTAATCAAACCATCGAAAATTTCAGGAACTTCGTTTTCAAATAATCGCTCCAGAAATACGGGAGAAGTTCTCGATAGTACGATATAGGGCGATGCGTTTCTCATTTCCACGCGAATGACAACGGCTCGGATCGTATCTCCTTTTTTGAAAAAATCACTTGGAATCTGTTCTTGTTTCGGCAAAATCAGTTCGTTACCCTCGTCATCCAATACCAGAATCTCTTTTTTCCATACCTGATAAACTTCGCCGGTGACGATTTGTCCTACTCTTTCCTTGTATTTCGTGAAGACATGATCTTTTTCCAGCTCCAATATGCGTGCGGAAAGATTTTGTCTTAATGCCAGAACGGAACGGCGCCCGAAATCCTTGAATTTAACCTCGTCTGTTACCTCTTCGCCCACTTCATAGTCATTATCGATTTTTTTGGCTTCTGTCAGTGAAATTTGTGTATTGGGATTTTCAAACTCTTCGTCTTTGACTACGATACGATTTCTCCAGATTTCCAAATCTCCTTTGTCGATATTGATAATGATATCAAAATTTTCGTCTGTTTCGTAACGTTTTATAAGCATGCTTCTGAAAATATCTTCCAATACTCTCATTAAAGTTGCTCTGTCAATATTTTTTAGTTCTTTGAATTCTGCAAATGAATCTATTAAATTAATATTTTCCATCTTTCTCTTATATTAGAAAATAACAATATCTTTAACCTCCTTTATCTCTATGAAATCTATATTTTTTTCAACCAGAACGGTCTCTTTCTTTTTCTTGCCTTCGACATTTTGCTTCTCTTCGCATTCCAAGGTAATACCCTTTTCGGAATAGGCCTTTAATTTTCCCTGCAATTTATTTCCGTTTTGTAGGCGTACCTCTACCTGGTTGTTCAGGTTCTTTTCGTATTGCTGGGGAACTTTAAACGGGTAGCCGATGCCGGCGCTGGAAACGGTTAAATCAAAATCTTCATTTTCCCGATCAAGAAGAGCTTCCAACTCTTTGCATACTGTGCGGCAAGTACCCACATTTACTCCTTTTAGCGAATCAATAAAAACTTCAATCTTATTCTCCGTGGAAACCGTCAGATCAACTAAAAATAAATTTTGCTCTTGAGCGATGCGCTCAATAATACTCTTAATTTCCTCCTTGCTTTTCATTCCTCTCTTTAATGTTTAAAATAACACAAGAGGGGACATATCGCCCCCTCAGTGTTTAACCGTGGCAAAGATAGTATTAATTATTTTAAAAACAAAGAGTTCTCTTTCAATTTTCTGTATAAATCATTTTTAATGCGGGTTTATTCCTAAATTTTGAGGGAAGAAGTTCGGATCGTGTGGAGAGACGAATTCTTTTGGTGTTTTTTGTCGGTTCTTCTGGTAAAGAGTAGTGTGAGAAAGAATAAGTACCGGGGAAATTATGAAACATATTCGTAATAAATTTACATAGTTCGAAATAAAATTTGTAAGTTTGCCGAAATTTTTGAGTTATGGAGTTTAAAGCAAAAGATATTGCAGCTCTGCTAAATGGAGTTGTAGAAGGGGATCCTGAGATTTCTGTAAATAATGTATCAAAAATTGAGGAAGGAAAGCCGGGGACATTGGCTTTTTTGGCCAATCCGAAATACGAGCATTATATTTATACGACAGAGGCATCGATTGTTTTGGTGAATAAAACATTTGAGCCTGCTCATGAACTTTCTTGTACGATTATCCGGGTGGAATCGGCTTATGATGCGATAGCTACTTTATTACAAATGTACGAGAGTATGCGTCCGAAACCGGTAGGGGTAGAGCAACCTTCTTTTGTTAGCGATAGTGCTGTCGTGGGAGAAAATCCCTATATCGGAGCCTTTGCTTATATCGGTAAAGGGGTGAAAATTGGGAATAATGTAAAAATATATCCTCAGGCTTATATCGGTGACGGTGTTTCGATTGGAGACAATACGATCGTCTATTCCGGTGTAAAAATTTATCAGGGATGTGTTGTCGGAACTTCTTGTATCCTTCATGCGGGAGCTGTGATAGGAGCTGACGGATTCGGTTTTGCTCCTGAGGGTGACCACTATAAAAAAATTCCGCAGATCGGTAACGTTGTGATAGAAGATGATGTTGAAATAGGGGCAAATACCTGTATCGACCGGGCTACTATGGGATCGACATTTATTCGTAAAGGGGTTAAGCTGGATAATCTGATCCAGATCGCTCACAATGTAGTCGTTGGTACTAATACGGTTATTGCAGCCCAATCGGGAATTGCCGGAACGGCTAAGATCGGAGAAAATTGTGTTTTCGGGGGACAGGTAGGTGTTATCGGGCATTTGACCATAGGAGCGGGCACGCAGGTTGCGGCTCAAAGTGGCATTGCGGCAAATATACCGGAAAAATCCATACTCCGGGGATCTCCCGCTTTTGATCTTCCAAAATATCAGAAATGTTATGTCGTTTTCCGTAAATTACCAGAACTTTACGGGCAGATAAAAGATTTGGAGAAAGAGATAAAAACCTTAAAGTCGAAATAGAGATGACAGTAAAGCAAAAAACTTTAAAAGGAGAGTTTTCTCTAAGCGGTAAAGGGTTACATACCGGTAAACATGTTACGGTAACCTTTAAGCCTGCTATGGAGAATTTCGGTTATAAGATACATCGGATAGATTTAGACGGAACTCCTGAAATTCCAGCTTTAGCTGAATATGTGAAATTTGTAGATCGGGCAAGTTGCCTCGAGAAGGATGGAGTGCATATATATACCATGGAGCATGCGATAGCAGCCTTGTATGGGAGTGGAATAGACAACTGTTTGATCGAGTTGAATGGGGAGGAGTTTCCGATTTTAGACGGAAGCTCCAAATTGTATACGGACGAAATTGCTAAAATCGGCTTGGAGGAACAGGCTGCAGATCGGAAATATTTTGTCGTGAAAGAGCAGATGGAATATGTGAGTGAAGATGGTTTGACCAAATTGACCCTATTGCCGGATAAGGATTATAACGTGAATTTGGTCGTGGCCTATGATTCTCCTTATTTGAAGATGCAATATGCAACCTATTCGGAGAATAACGTTGATTTTGCCAAAGATTTCGCTCCTTGCCGTACCTTCGTTTTTTTGCGGGAAATTGAGATGTTATTGCAGCATAACCTGATCAAGGGAGGAGACTTGGATAATGCTATTGTTATCGTGGATCGCAAGATATCTCAGGAAGAGGTCGATCGGTTGGCAAAATTATTCAATTACGATTCGATAGAGGTGAAAGAGGGAATATTGAATAATCTGACATTGTATTTTGACAATGAACCGGCTCGTCATAAATTGTTGGATGTTATCGGGGATTTGGCTTTATGCGGGCGTTTCATTAAGGGCCGGGTAATTGCAGAGAGACCGGGTCATAAGGCAAATGCCGCTATGGCTCAAAAAATATATAAAGCTATTCTTCATGCGGAGCGCGGAGATGTTTGTCCCGATGTGGATGTTACATCGGAGCCGTTGATGGACATCAATAAGGTAAAGTCTTTGTTGCCTCATCGGCCTCCTTTCTTATTAGTGGATAAAATATACGAGGTGACCGATGATATTGTGATCGGGTGTAAAAATGTGACCATGAACGAACCGTTCTTCGTGGGACATTTCCCGGATGAACCGGTGATGCCTGGAGTATTGATCGTGGAGGCAATGGCTCAATGCGGGGGAATTTTAGTTCTCAATCAAGTGGAGGATCCGGAAAATTATTCTACTTATTTTGTGAAAATCGATGGAATAAAATTCCGTCGGAAAGTGGTTCCGGGAGATACGCTGATATTTAAATTAGTGAAAACCGCTCCGATTCGGCGTGGGATTGTGACGATGAAAGCTTACGCTTTTGTCGGAAAGAATTTGGTATGTGAAGTTGCAGAGTTCATGGCGCAAGTTGCAAAAACCAAGAAGTAATTGTATACTTGCATCCTGAATTTTAATAATAGTGTGTAGAAAATAGATTTAAAATCAAATAAAAAACGAATGAAACAACCGTTAGCATATGTTCATCCGGAAGCGCAAATCGCCGATAATGTAGTGATCGAGCCTTTTGTAACGATAGATAAGAATGTGGTGATTGAAGAAGGATCGCGTATCGGATCGAATGTAACCATATTGGAAGGTGCGCACATTGGAAAGAATTGTAAGATATTTCCAGGAGCCGTTATTTCGGCAGTTCCACAAGATTTGAAATTTAAAGGAGAAAAAACAATCGTAATGATTGGTGATAATACCACGATTCGGGAGTGTGTGACCGTGAATCGGGGGACGGCAGCCAAAGGCATCACCAAAATTGGTAATAATTGTTTGATTATGGCGTACGCTCATATTGCTCACGATTGTGAAATCGGTAATAATTGCATTATAACGAATGCCTGCCAGTTGGCGGGTGAAGTTGTGGTGGATGATTTTGCTATTTTGGGGGGTATGACTGCCGTGCATCAATTTGTACATATCGGGCGCCACGTAATGATTCAGGGTGGTTCTTTGATCGGTAAGGATGTTCCTCCTTTCGTGAAGGCCGGAAGATTACCGCTTTCTTATGCCGGAGTGAACTCTATCGGGTTGCGCCGCCGGGAATTTACAAATGAAAAAATCAACGAGATACAGGATATCTATCGGATTCTTTATCAATCCGGTTTAAACAATTCCGATGCGATAGAACGCATTGAAGCGGAAATGCCCGCTTCCAAGGAAAGAGATGAAATCATTCTTTTCGTTCGTAATAGCAAGCGAGGAATTATGAAAGGATATTTAGGATAAAAAAAAGCGCCGATCGGCGCTTTTTTTATTAGTACAAGTTTTATTCCTCTTGTCTATACGGAATTTTAGTTCCCTCTTCTACTGTATCGGTAGTGTATATCTTATCGAGAAAGGAGGGAGCGTATGATTTTGCAGGTCCCGGAGGGGGAGGACAATCTAATCTATACGAAATATCATAATCATCATCCCGAATCTCGACGGTAACAGATTTAGAAGGATCTCCTAAACCGTATCTTGTTTCTGCGCGGGCTCTAAATTCATAATCGTAACCAGGGATTAATTCCGTAATTTTGATAGTTGAAATAAAGGATTTGACAGGAATCCATTCTTTATGATCAAGTCTACGGTATTCGATAATGTATCTTTCTATTGGAGCTGGATAATATCGAACTTCGGCTGTTATTGTTACAGAAGTTACAGCAAATAGTGATACATTAAAACATAACAATGCACATAGCATCGTCCATTTCTTAAGTAATTTCATAATAATTAATTTAATTAATAAAAATATATCTCAAATATAGGGTGTAAAATTTAAATATCAAAAATAAATTATTATTATTTTAATAAAATAAATAAAATAATCTCATGAATTATATAGATAGAAATGATGATGCCAAATATTTGATTTTTATAAATATCGTAGATAATGATTTAATTTCTATATCGAGTTTTGATTGTTTTTTGAGATAAAAAAAACCTTGTTGTTTAGCAACAAGGTCTTTTAAGTATATGGTGTAATATCGGATTACAATTTCGGTCCGGCAGTAACCAAGGATTTTCCGTGAGCGTTTCCGGTAAATTTTTCAAAATTCTTAACGAAACGTCCGGCGAGGTCTTTGGCTTTTGTTTCCCAATCGGCAACTTTTGCATAGGTATTGCGCGGATCCAGGATGTTGGTGTCAACTCCCGGAAGAGCCGTTGGAACAGCCAAGTTGAAATAAGGAATCTCCTTCATTTCTGCCTTATCGATAGAACCGTCTAAGATAGCATCGATAATACCGCGCGTGTCTTTAATGGATATCCGTTTTCCGGTTCCGTTCCATCCGGTGTTTACCAAGTAAGCGGTAGCTCCGACAGCTTCCATTCTCTTTACCAATTCCTGTCCGTATTTGGTCGGGTGTAAAGAAAGGAATGCGGCTCCGAAACAAGCGGAGAAGGTCGGTGTCGGTTCGGTAATACCTCTTTCTGTTCCGGCTAACTTGGCGGTGAAGCCGCTTAAGAAATAGTATTGGGTTTGTTCCGGAGTTAATTTGGAAACCGGAGGCAATACTCCGAATGCATCGGCTGTCAGGAAGATTACTTTTTTGGCGTGTCCCCCTTTGGAGATCGGTTTTACGATATTCTTGATATGATAAATCGGATAAGAAACACGGGTATTTTCAGTAACCGACTTGTCAGCGAAATCGATTTTACCGTTAGCATCTACCGTAACGTTTTCGAGCAAAGCATCGCGGGTAATGGCATTGTAAATATCCGGTTCTGCCTCCTTGGACAAGTTGATAACTTTGGCATAGCAACCGCCTTCGTAGTTAAATACTCCTTCGTCATCCCAACCGTGCTCATCGTCCCCGATCAACAAACGTTTCGGATCGGTAGACAGGGTCGTTTTACCCGTTCCCGACAAACCGAAGAAGATAGCTGTGTTTTCTCCGTTCAAGTCCGTGTTGGCAGAACAGTGCATAGAGGCAATACCTCTTAACGGATTCAAATAGTTCATGATGGAGAACAATCCTTTTTTCATCTCTCCGCCATACCAAGTATTTAGAATAACCTGTTCTTTTGTGGCCAGGTTAAATACGGTTGCCGTTTCGGAGTTTAATCCTAACTCCTTATAGTTTTCGACTTTTGCTTTGGAAGCGTTGAAACAAACGAAATCGGGTTCTCCGTAGTTCGCTAACTCTTCTTCCGTCGGACGGATGAACATGTTCTTAACAAAGTGAGCTTGCCAAGCTACTTCCATGATAAAACGAACCTTCAAACGGGTACTGGGATTCGCACCGCAGAATGTATCCACCACGAATAATCTTTTTCCTGATAACTCTTTGATAGCTAATTCTTTCAATGCTTTCCAAGTCGTTTCGGATGTTGGTTTGTTATCGTTTTTATATTCATCGGATGTCCACCATACTGAATCTTCACTCGCCGCATTCTTAACAAAGAACTTATCTTTGGGGGAACGACCCGTGTAGATACCGGTCATCACATTAACAGCTCCTAATTCGGTTACGACACCTTTATCGTAGCCCGTTAAACCCGGTTTGGTCTCTTCCTCGAAAAGTGTTTCGTAGGAAGGATTGTGTAAGATCTCTGTTACACCGGTAATTCCATACTTGCTTAAATCTAATTTTGACATAATAGTAAATTTATATAAACCATTTATTAATACTTTTTTTCTGTAATTACTTTGCAAATGTAGGAAACATTTTGTTATAAATTTATCTTCTTCTTTTTTCCTCTTCTCCTTTATGCTTTATTAACGTTCAAAATTTCATTCTATATTAGCACTGCTCTTCAAGCGCTCGAAAATCAGTCGGACGTATTTATCCGCTCGGATTTTATGAGTGACATTTTGGATATAATTCGCCGAAAACGGGGTATTTAGCTTTTTGTCGATCCGATTTCTTGCGATAGCGGTTAAGGCGGCTACCTGAAGATAGGGATCGTCTGATTCCAAGAACTCATGTACGATTTCTTCTATATCTTCTCGTTTTGATAATACGAGAGTTCCAAAATATTCGGCGATCTCGAAATTGAAACACAAAGATAACAATTGTGTAATTTTTTCTTTAATTGCCATTGAAGAAGGTAACAAGAAACATGCCAAAATTTGTTCTTCGCGTCTTCTGGTACCCCATAACAAAAGAGCGAGTTCCAGATTCTGAGGGTAGTTTTGGGATAGTGTCTTCAGAGATAAATAGCTGGCCCCGACTTGTCCTTGGGTATCCGCTCCGATTCTTTTCAAACTGTCTAATCCTTTTCCGTTCTGTAGCCGGTATATCCGGTGACAGATCTGGTGAAACAGTAGTTCCAGTTCTTTATTAATCGGGTGTATTTCCATAATTCGCTAAATATAAAGTCTACGTTATTTTAATACTCTACAAAGTTAGTGATAAGAATTTAGATTTGTTTATTTGCAGGTATGTTTTGTAGCATATACAAACGTTTGAGTAGATGAGTTTTATCCCTCGACTTCGTTTGTTAAAAAATTATTAAGTCTTTATAAAAAATAAATTATTCCAATAGATGTTTCTATCTTCGTTCCCGTTTCTAAAAAGAAAGGTTTATTTTAAATATAGTATAATGATGATGAAATATTTTCTATGGTTGTTTCCTTGTTTTCTTGCGTTCATTTGTTCCGGTCAACAGGCCAACTATAAACGTGCCGAGCAATTTATGCGGGGAAAGGGCAATGATTTGATCGGCTCTACGAAAGTCGAACCCAAATTTCTTAAAGAGAGTGATAAATTTTGGTTTACTTACAAAACGGGTGACGGTTTACGTTACTATTTTGTAGATCCGAAAGCCCGAAAAAAGCAAGAACTTTTCGATCGTGATTTTATGGCAAAGGAGTTGAGTAAGATCACTCACAAACCGATAAATAGTAAAAACTTAGCTTTACAGGATATCCGATTTAAAGAAGATGAAAAAACAATGACTTTTCGACTGGATACTTTTGCATTTTCTTATCATATCTCTACGAAACAATTAGTGAAACTGGATTCTTTAGAGCGAGAAGAGAAGTCTAAAGCCCGTACGGGGCTTGTCGGTAGCTATTCTCCTGACAGTACTTACGTGGTGTACGCTAAAAAGCATAATCTATATGCGATGCGGGTAAAAGATTCTGTTGAAACCCAATTAACCACTGATGGGGATATGTATTATTCTTATGCTTACGCGGAAGAAGATACTTCTACTCAGAAAATGGCAGCTAAAATCGTGTGGTTTAAGAATTCCAATCGTTTTTACGTGAGGCGGTCGGATGACAGGAAGGTGAATTCTTTATTTGTCATTGATGTTTTGGGAGAACGTCCTCGTTTGCAAAAGTATAAATATGTTTTTGCCGGAGACGAGCATGTGACACAGTACGATCTCTCTATTTTCGACGTGGATACCAAAAAACAGATTCAGGTTCCGATTGAAAAGTGGAAAGATCAGAAACTGAGTGTTTTATATGTGGCGAAGAAAACGGACAAATTTTATGTGCAACGTAAAAAGCGGACGTGCGACGAACTGGATATCTGTGAGGTCGATGCGATTACCGGTGAGGTGAAGGTTTTGATAAATGAAACGGATAAGCCTTATTTTAATGATGATTTTTATCATATCTCTTTTCTGAATGACGGAGAGGATATCATATGGTGGTCCGAACGTACTGGACATGGGCATTTTTATCATTATGACGGGAAAGGAAATCTAAAGAATGAAATTACGTCAGGCGACTGGACGGCCGGAAAAATGATAAAAATAGATACGGTTAATCGAACGATGTATTTTAGTGCCTATGGTCAGGTAAAAGGAGAGCCTCCCTATTATGCGCGAATTAACAAAGCCGATATTGACGGCAAAAAGGGTGTTGAGATACTGACACCTGAGATGGCAACCCATACCGCTGATTTTTCTCATTCCGGACGCTATTTTGTAGATAATTATTCTCGTGCGGATTTGGAGCCGAGAAGCGTAGTAAGAGACAATAAAGGTAAGATCGTATTCGAATTGCCGAAGCCTGATCTTTCCCGTTTGTATGAGACGGGTTGGAAATTGCCCGAGCCTTTTACCGTGAAAGCGGCCGATGGAGTGACCGATTTATATGGTTTTATGTGGAAACCTTTTGATTTTGATTCGACCCAAACCTATCCGGTCATTTCCTATGTATATCCGGGACCGCAGACAGAACCTTTCCCTCTGGTGTTTAGTGTTACTTCTGTTTACAATGCAGGATTGGCTCAAGTCGGTTTTGTAGTGATTTCTTTCGGACATCGCGGCGGAACTCCTTTACGGGATAAATGGTATCATACTTATGGCTACGGCAACTTACGGGATTATCCCTTGGCAGATGATAAATACGGTATAGAACAATTGGCCGCCCGTCATCCTTTTATTGATATTTCGCGAGTGGGTATTTTCGGGCATTCCGGGGGTGGTTTTATGTCTACGGCTGCCTTGTGTACGTATCCTGACTTTTATACGGCTGCAGTATCCTCTGCCGGTAATCACGACAATAATATCTATAATCAATGGTGGGGAGAGACTCATCATGGAGTTGAAGAAAAGGTTCGGGAGGTTCGGGAAACGATAAAGGATTCTCTTACGGGGAAAGATACGACGATCGTTCGTCAGGAAGCTTATTTTAAAACCCATGTCCCGACTAATATGGAATTGGCGAAACAGTTGAGAGGGTATTTACTGTTAGTGACGGGAGACGTGGATAATAACGTGCATCCGGGTAATACCCTTCGGATGGCAGACGCTTTATTGAAAGCCGGAAAAAATTTCGATTTGGTAGTACTTCCGGGTATTCGCCACGGGTTTTCCGGAATTCAGGATGATTTCTTCCAACGAAAGATGTGGTTCCATTTTGCCAAACACCTTCTGGGCGATTATACATCGGAGAGTTATCGGGAAATCGATGAATATAATAGAAAAAAATAAAGGTCGCAATTGCGACCTTTATTTTTATAATCCTGCCAATTGTTGCTCAATGGCTTTTATCTTGGCTTCAGCGTCCGCTTGTTTTTTCCTTTCGTTTTCAATCACTTGCGCCGGAGCTCCGTTTACAAATTTCTCATTACCGAGTTTTTTCATAACGGAGGCCAGAAAACCCTTGGCATAGGTTAAGTCTGTTTCCAGTTTCGCTTTCATCTCATCTGTGTTTATTTGTCCGACGGCCGGAATAAAATATTCTACGGTATCGGCAATAAAACTCCATGCTCCCTTAACACTGTCGCTAACTTCCTCTATCTGCTCAATATTTCCCATCTTGAGGATAATGGTTTCGAATCTTCTCGGATAACGTTCGTTATTTTTTATCTTAAGAACGATGGCATCTTTAAAAGCGACATTATTTTGTTTACGTATATTGCGGATGCCGGCAATTACTTCTTTGGTGTGTTCGAATTCGGTTAAAAAATGATTATCGTACTCTTTCATCGCCGGTAATATGGAAACCATAATACTTTCTCCGTTTTTTCTTTCACGCAAATTTTGCCAGATCTCTTCCGTGATAAATGGCATGAAAGGATGAAGAAGTTGTAACATCTCTTCAAACAGGCTCAATGTTTTCTCGTAAGTTGTCCGGTCTATCGGTTGTTCGTAAGCTGGTTTGATGATTTCCAGTAACCAGGAAGAAAATTCATCGCGGAATCCGGTATAAACGGTCATTAGGGCTTCGGATATCCGATACTGGTCGAATTGGGCGTTCAGGATTTCGACGCTCTTCCGTAGGTATTGTTCGAACCATTCGATTGCCAATTTTGAGTGAAGAGGCTGTTCGATGTCAGCGACTTTCCAGTTATTTACGAGACGGAATGCATTCCATATTTTTGTGGTAAAATTCCGTCCCTGTTCCGGTAGACTCTCATCAAATAACAGATCTCCTCCTGCCGGAGAGCATAGTAACATGCCTACCCGGACGCCGTCGGCTCCGTATTGCTCGATCAAATCCAATGGATCGGGAGAGTTTCCCAGAGATTTGGACATTTTTCTTCCCAGTTTATCTCGAACGATACCCGTGAAATAAACATTTCGGAAGGGCATGGCCTTTCGGTATTCGTACCCGGCCATAATCATGCGGGCAACCCAAAAGAAAATAATGTCCGGAGCTGTAACAAGGTCGCTTGTCGGATAATAGTAGTTGATTTCATCGTTATCCGGGTAATTGATTCCGTCAAATAGAGAGATGGGCCATAACCAAGAGGAAAACCAGGTATCAAGGCAGTCTTCGTCTTCCCGGAGATCGGCAAGGGTGAGGTCTTTATTGTTGCTTTTGGCCTTTGCCATTTCCAAGGCTTTTTCGGCTGTTTCAGCCACGACGAATCCTCCTTCCGGAAGAAACCAAGCCGGAATCCGATGTCCCCACCATAATTGTCGGCTGATACACCAGTCCTTAACATTCTCCATCCAATGACGATATGTATTTTTGAATTTGGTGGGATAGAATTTGATGTCGTCATTCATGACGGCATCTAATGCCGGTTTTGCCAGATCGGTCATCTTCAGGAACCACTGCATGGAAAGTTTGGGTTCTATCGGTACATTCGTACGCTCTGAATAACCTACTTTGTTTTCATAGGACTCCACTTTTTCCAGCAGTCCTGCTGCTTTTAAATCTTTTTCTATTTGAGAGCGAACATCGAAACGATCCATGCCGATATATAGTCCCGCAGCCTCACTAAGCGTTCCGTTGTCGTTGAAAATATCGATAGAGGGCAGGTTGTATTTTTCGCCCAGCATATAATCGTTTACGTCATGGGCGGGGGTTACTTTCAGACAACCGGTTCCGAATTCCATATCCACGTAATCATCCTCGATAACCGGAATAACACGGTTTACTAAAGGTACAATTACTTTTTTACCTTTCAAATGCTGATTTTTCGGATCGTTGGGATTGATACACATGGCCGTGTCGCCCATGATGGTTTCCGGCCGTGTCGTAGCCACGATAGCGTACCCCTCTTCTCCCTCTATTTTGTAGCGGAGATAGTATAGCTTACTATGTTCCTCTTTGTAGATAACCTCTTCGTCGGAAAGAGCGGTCAATGCTTTAGGGTCCCAGTTCACCATCCTTACCCCGCGGTAGATCAATCCTTTGTTATACAGGTCGACGAAAACCTTGATAACACTTTCCGAACGTTCCTTATCCATTGTAAAGGCAGTTCTCGCCCAATCACAGGAAGCACCTAACCTGCGGAGTTGTTTTAGAATAATTCCCCCGTGCTCTTCCGTCCAGGCCCAAGCGTGTTTCAGGAATTCATCCCGTGTCAAATCTGTTTTTTTGATTCCTTCCTGTGCCAGTCTGTTTACGACCTTGGCTTCCGTAGCAATGGAGGCGTGATCGGTTCCGGGAACCCAACAAGCATTTTTGCCGGACAAACGGGCCCTTCTGACGAGAACATCCTGAATCGTGTTGTTCAACATATGCCCCATGTGCAACACTCCGGTCACATTGGGAGGAGGAATTACCAAACAGTATGGAGTTCTTGTTTTGTCGACCGAGGAATGAAAGAAATTGTGTTCCATCCAGTATTGATACCATTTCTCTTCGCTCGTTTTCGGGTCATAGTTTGTGGGAACCATTTTTATTTACAGTTTTAAATTTACGATTTCTAATTTTTAATTGAAAAAAGAGGTTGTCCGAATGTTCTGCCGGCAACCTCTTTATTTTATTTTAAATATTCAGCTTCTTTTATTCATCCGCTTTTTTTACTCTTCTGCTCTTCTTCTTCTGAGATTCAAGTGCTGCTTCCAGGTCTGCCTGTTGCTGTGAACCGTCGTAGTCACAAATGTATTTGTCAATTAAAATACGACCGCAATATTCACAGACGATAATTTTTTTCCGGGAACGAATATCCAATTGTCTTTGAGGCGGAATTTTATTAAAACATCCTCCGCAAGCATCCCGGTCCACGGTGACGACGGCCAATCCGTTGCGAGCGTTAGCACGAATCCTGCGATAAGCCGTTACGAGACGCTCGTCGATGGTGGCAGCCAATTGTTCTGATTTGGTCGTTAAGGATTCTTCATCTTTATGAGTCTCCTGAATGATGTCGTTCAATTCACTTTTTTTGGCTTCCAAATCAGCTACTTTGTCTTCATACCGCTTGGTTGCTTCTGCCATTAAAGCTTCTTTTTCCGTTTTGCTTTTTTGTGATTCGCGGATTCGTTTGTCCTGTAGTTCGATTTCCAGTTTTTGGAATTCAACTTCTTTGCTCAAAGCATCGTACTCACGATTATTGCGAACATTATCCAATTGTTCGCTATATTTTTTAATGGCGTCTTCAGCCTTTTTTATGTCTTGTTTTCTTTGAGCGGTTGTTTTGTCCAGTTCGCTCAGTTCTGTTTTAAAGTTTTCGATACGAGTTTCTAAACCTGCGATCTCGTCTTCAAGGTCTTGAACTTCCAACGGTAACTCTCCCCTGAGTGTTTTGATTTTATCGATCTCGGTGTCAATTCGTTGTAATTCATACAGGTTCTGCA
>NZ_UQRQ01000029.1 GCF_900543425.1 uncultured Sanguibacteroides sp.
CCATTATATCAGGTTCATCTATGCTTTCCCCTCTAAACAATTCACTAGCCACCTTATGAACTGTTTCAATAAATGCAGGATGGGATATTGTCATTTCATTGTCTTTACTGAACACTGGCACTATACAATCATCCTTTAAACGTTGCATATCTATTGGTTCTGTATTAGCTTCAATGAAATGTTTCCTTCTTTTTTCCTTTTTACCTGGTTCCTCATCTTTTATTAATTCATAAGGAGTGTAAGTAGGTTCTTCCTTTATATCACTACTGCCAAATAAAACTGGAAGTAGACCTTCATTTTGATTTGGAATTAATGTTGTTGTATTCATATCTTTAATATTTTACTGGTGGTGGAAATAATTGAAATTTCTGTTTATATAGGGAATCTGTAAATTTCCCACCAACCTAAAGTTTTAAACACTATTATTACTTCTACTTGTTTCATCGCTTCTTTAGCTTTAAGCCAGTTAAGAAATTGAACTGGAAGTATGTTTCTATTCTATTTTCCAATGGTGGTGGAAATTATTACCTACTATGGTTATATATACCAATCCAGAGAAAAACTCACCAACCTAAATTTTCATATCTTATCGTTAGCTGAATAGCTATAATATCCCTCTTCATAGTAAAGAACGTAATCCAGTAACTCTACATCTATGTATGAAAGTGCCACCTTTACTTGTTGTGCCAGTTCTTCATCCAGTTTAGTTGGCTCAATATCTCCAGAAGGTTGATTGATACAAACGATCACACCTTTACAATTAGAAAGTGCAGCCAGTTGCATTATAAACCTAATATCCGTGATGTTGTAAGCTAACGCACCTTCACTTATTGTGGATATACCCAGTACTTGGTTTTTACCATTTAACAGGATAACTCTAGTTGAGATATGGTGTTCCACGGTATCTTTAAATGGAGAAACAAGTAACTCGTGTACATCTTTAGCTGTCACGATCTTGCACCTTTTAGAAGGTTTGGTATTGTTCCTGTACACCAGTTCAACCACTGGTACTTTTATTAATTCTTCGTTCATGATATAGTTTTATTTGATTTTTACTTTAAATACATAAGGAATTAGGAAATCGAGAGTGTTGTAAACCTGCCAGATTTGGCAAGGGAAAGAGAAATTCCGTTACTTATACCTTCTGTTAGAAAGCCAAAATGACTTCCTCTTTGGTATATCAACATCCTTTCCCTCCCCCTGTGCGCTCTCTGTCCCTGTATCTTTTACCTCTCGTTCAAGTGGGCATACCTTTTAAAGAGTTGGTAATATTCTTGTTTATCACCACTTTAGTAGAATAATGCTTTTACAAAAAAAAGAAGTAGAGAACGCTCTCTACTCTTCATCAAACAATATGGCAAATTTCCATACCGTTAGCGTGTACTCGCTTCCACCGTAATTGGCTTGGGTATCCATTTTGCCACAGGCGATAATGTTTTGTCCTTCCAAAATGGAAAATAAATCTCCATAGTTGGTATTCACCGCTAACGGGTAAATGTATTCTAACCTGTCCTTGTATTGTTTCTCTATAACAGGATCACAAGGAACGTCATTAGGCGTTATCCCTGTTTGATTAGAACCTTTCACTATGTTACGAACCCTAACGTCCACTTGTTCCTCTCCTTTCAGGCAAGACAAGCAAACATTAAACGGATCGTCCCCTTTAAAACCAACCACCTTTAGAATATCTCCAATTTTAGGTGGTGTTGGTAACGTGACCACTTTATTGGCTAACTTGGTGTTATTAATCTCTGAAAAACTTTTAGGCATGATAACCTCGTTCACTTTAAAATCTTGTTTTAACATGGCAATTTGTTTTTAATATTAATGATTTTTCTTTCAGGGCTGGGTGGGGGATGTAAATAGTACACCACTCTAGCATGGAATACTCTCTGTATATAATGGCAATTCAAATTTAAAGGGGAGGGGGTGTTTTATAGAGGATATATATATGGCTGTGATATTCTTCTGGGGTGTAAGGTGGTAATGTAGATTGAATAGAAATTATATTAATTTTCTTATATTTGTAATGTAATTAAATTTCAAGCTATATGATTACATCATTTAATTTAGAGAAAATGTTTGTAGAAGAAACAACATTTAAGGTGGAGAAAATAGAGGGTGGTGACAATATAAATTGTTATGATCCTGTGATACAGGACATCGTAAACCTATTATTTATGAATCGTATTGATGGCTATTATTTAAAACAAATAATAATAGAATGGGAGCCAGTGCTACGAACTACAACAAAAGACAGAGAAGAACTAGCTAAAATTTGTACAAGTAATTATTTTATTTCAAGCCAAGGTTCCTGTCAAGAATTATCTGATAAGAATCTGAATGATATTACAAATATTTGCAGGTTGCTGTTTAATAATCATGATATTGTAGAGCAAAAGCAAGCAGAAGTCTATAATACAGCAATTAATATATATTTTTCTATAAATCCACATATTGATATAGATATTAATTTTGAATCTGTTATATCTATATCTGTATTGTTCTACTTCTTGGCAAGAAGATATTTTTCAGCTCCATCAAATAAGCGTAAGGGACATTCCAAACGTTATTATAGTTAAAATAATGAAGAATGATATTTTGATTGGTGATGATAAAGGCTTGCCCTTTATAATATAGTACAAACGCAAGAAAGCAGGATTCAGATTAAATATTTATATCTGGATTCTGTTTTTCTATTTACGTATAAGTATGAAGTTACTTCTTAGAAATACAGTACTGTTTTCTTCACTTCTTTTTCTTGGCTAGAGGCTCTCTCTTTATAACATTTGGTATTTATCAATGAAGTAAGGAAATATTCTAAACTATGTATTTGATCTGGCATATTGGGCATAATTTAGGTAAGTTATATTTCAATGAATAATAGTTATAATTCTTCTTGGCATTTTTATCTCCATTTTTAATTGCAGCTTCCAGTTCTGTTTCTGGTTGATCGTACCTGTGAATACACAATATTTCCATTAGCTTGTAATCGTATGGAGGGGGAACAACATTCTTCTCTATACAATAATTATATATAATATCATACTTCTCTCTGGCTAGTTTATCGAATGTTTTTAATCCAAAGCTATTACTTGTACGTGGGGTATCCAGTATGATGTTGGAATCCGTTATAAGAAAGAAGTTATTAACCTCTACCGGTTTGCCATGTTCTATTGCCAAATCAATATATTTCTTTACCGTTTTGGGAGATAAATTTAATCGTCTTGATATTTCTGTCTTTGTATAATAAGTAATATTGGTATTATTGATACATAAACATTTAAGTAGTACTAGGAAGGCTTTTAACTCGTTAGGAATATCTTCCAGTAATAAACCTTTCTTGAACCTGATCCAGTTACTCTTTGGAATATTTACATGATATGTAACGGGTGTGGTTAATTGCCCTTCATTGTTCCTGTGATTGTATTCTTTACGCAGGAAACCTAAATCTTCAAATTTGGCAGTGTACTTGGAAATAGTATCTACATCTTTAATGCCTGTAACCTCACGAAGCGTTTCCCTCTGTACATGAGATTCACCTGTTTCATAATCTGATTTAAAAAGTAACCATGTAAATACATAAGTTTCATGCAAGGTCAACTTACCTGCAATATCTCTTGTTATGATTCTATAATTCTTGTTTTCTTCTCCATTTGCCATTATTAATTCCATTTTAAAACAACCATGTAAAAATGATCCACGGGTTCACTGGTTCTACTTTCATTTTGTAGAATAGGCTGACAAGCCTTTACTACCAATTCTAGTTATTAGTTTATTAGTTAATAGTATGTACCCTGTCAATTCCCTAAAAGCATACCCCGTCAAATCCCCAACTTTTAAATATTGATCTTTATAGATGGATAATCTCTTTATTTCAGGTTGGAATCTCTGGTTACATGATATACAGTTATCTTATATATCCTTATGTATTAATCTTTATGAACTGGCAACCCTTTGATTCTGGTGTTTTCATCTGGCACGTAGTATATCTTTCTCACTTTATCAACTTGCTTTTTGATGCGTTTCAGTCCTTTAGACTTTATCCAAAAACCGATTGATACCTTGTTATCTGGGATGCCAGATTGAACGGCTAATCGTCTTAATTGCTCGTAAGTGTACATGATTTAATAGTTTGGTTAGTTAGTATGATGTATCTAGTTTAGTGCCACTTGAAGATCAAAAAATACTCCCTGCTGGTAGACTTGCAAGGAGTAATAGAACTAGGATATTATCCATTATTCTTGAAAGGGTGATTCAGTTTAAAATCTAAATCATTCTTTATTTATATAGTTGTTTCAAATGGTTTGCTTTGATTATTAATATGATACAAAGATACAAAACTCGATCGTGAAGAACAATAAAAACTTGCAACTTGTTAAATACTAGTGTTTGTCGTTATATAGAGCTAGAATTTTATTTCATTAGAAAGGTATAAGGTTGTTTCTCGAATACCAGAAATGCACATTTTTAGCTGGGGTATATAAAACTATTTTTACCAGAAAATGTGCATCCTATATCTTAGATTTGGCAATGTATAAAGTTCTTTTTTTTTCTTGTAAATTAACTATACGACAAAGAGTTGTTCATATCCTTTTACCAAAGTCAGTCTGAACATTATTAGAGGGGAACCTGCATTTCGTTCGGAATATTTATAAATGTACAAATCACTTAACGTCAGCAAATGAAAACACAACTACAAGATCACTCGTATATTCTTAAAACATAATTGCGAATAAAATATTGAAATATTGAATCTCAAATAAAAGTTATTCATTATATTTGAATTCTGAATAATAAGAATTTTTATGGAGAAAAAAATTGTAAATAGGCGAGTTACATTGTTTGCTAGAGTGCCAATAATTATTGATGAACACACTTTACCCAAATTCGTAGAGGCATTCAGTGGCTTAGGGTTGTTACCTTCGGTAAATAAAGGTTTAGGTCTTAGACTTACTCCACAAGGCGTTATTCAAGAGAATGTGATATCATTAGAAATGAAATATCTTGATGACACATTAAAAGTATCAATAGGAGCAGATCGCTTTGATATTATTGATACTCAAAAAAATGAATCGATGGATATATTCATGCATAAGGTGAGAGAGATTATAGTCGCTATATCAAAAGTATATTTAGATGTATTTACGAGGTTAGCTCTTTGTACAACAGTTATTTTTGATATGGACATATTTTTATTGAATAAGATATATCAAAAAATTATTAATACGCAAGATGAGAATCCTGTAGAGTGGCAAATTAGAAAAGTATTACGTACGAAATTAGAGCAAAAGGATGAATTGATAATAAATAATGTTTATACATTATCAAGGAATATGATGCAAATAGGTGTAGAGCCTCCTGTTGATCGTATTATGCTTGATATAGATATTAATACAATTGTTGGAAGTGATGTAAACATCTTAAAACAATCAGAAAAAGATTTTTGGAAAATTGCGACACAAACAATTGAAAAAGCTATAAATGAATATACAGATTTAATATTACATGACTAATTTTTCAGCTATGGATATTATTAGCCAAAAGACAGATGTAATAGGTCAAATATCGGATTTTATTGACATATTTGAGAATTTATCAAAAGAGAATGTTTCCATAAAATGGCTACAAGAAGATCAAACTAAATCAAAGTTTCAAACATATTGGTGGCTTGATGACGATAAAATAGTGTATAACAGTTGTGTTAAATCATTTTTATTTCCATTAGAAGCTTTATCTGAAACGACATCTGAGTCTAATGTGATCCCTTTAAGCAATGAGGATTTCAAAATAAAATATCGAGATTATTTTTTGGATAAAATCAAGTCTACAAAGTTTGTAAGCGGGGAAGACAATTTGGCAACGGAATTGATGGCAACATTAATGAATGAAAATAAGGATGCTACATTATCTTTATTGACTGAATATGTTATAAATATAATATCTAACGAAATACTAGATGAATCTTTATTAGTGAAGATCATTTTAATGCTTACAGATTATGATTATAACGATTTATTTCCAATATCGCAAACAATTGCCCTAAATGTTTTAAAACTTAAAAATACCAAGGTAAATTCCGCTGCATTTAATTTATTTGGGCATTGGGGAAATAGGGAGGCTCTTAATATGCTTCGTAAGTATGACGAACCTGTAGAACCTTGGCTCAAAATGAAATATAACGTAATATTACATTCATTAGAAGAAAGATGCTCTATGCTCGTAAAATAAATAGTAACGCTTGGTTTATTGGTCCTTCATTAGATTCAGATGCCGTATCAGAATTAGGAACTTTTGAGCATACATTATCTGTATGGAAGGTTTCTGATGATAAACAAGATTTGGATAACATTGCGTTAGCTTTAGCCCTAACACGGGACAAAGTCGATGAAATGTATATTGTATTTTTGGATATTGAAAGTATTAAAACTAAGTATAAATGGAATTTGCAATTAATACCACAAACAGGAAATACGCATTATGAAAAAATGTGTGATTATCATATAAATTTTAAAGTTGAAAACTTTTGGGAACAAGGCTTTTTAGCAGAGCATATAAAGATACTTTTGAAGGATACTAATAATTATGTTTATTATGATGTTCCTACTTTGGAAAAATTACTTTATGAAGCTGTTAAAAAGAAAGATATACCTCGGGAAGAAATAAATAAAATAGGAAAATGGAATAAATCTTTAAAGAAACTAGAAGAGCAATATGGAAAATTATCTTGAATGAATGATAAAATTGAAGTGAATAATAGCCAGAAAATACATTGTTATATACCATTCTGGCTAAAACTCACCTTACTTGATTTATTAACTTTAGATGCAGCTAAAGTAAATTACTCATAGCTTCATCTATCTGTTCATTCTCAAAACTATCCAGATAGATTTGTGTTACCTTTTCAGAACTATGCCCCATTGCTTCTGATATAATAGAAGTTGTTACTCCTGATCTTTTTAATACCGTGGCGAATGAATGTCTTGCAACATAGGTCGTTAAGTTGATAGGTATATCTAATTCCTTACCAATAGTTTTAAGATAATAATTTACACTTCTTATAACTTTGGAAACCCTTTTTTTCTTTTGTTCCTCTGTTTTATGCTGGGGTAAAAGGATAGGAAACCAATACGATCGTGCGTTAGTCCTATATTTAAGAACTATTTCCATTGCTTTAGGTTGCAGGGGTAGCTTGATTAATTGTTTCGTCTTTCTTCTTGTGTAAACTAGATGTCCTTCCATTGCGTTCTCATCAGAGAGATGAGCAATATCAACAAAATTTATTCCTCCCATAAAATAGGAGAAAGCAAATATGTCAATAGCCAATTGTTGAAATGTACCTCTTGTAGAATTTGCATGATAGTTAATAACTTTCATTACATCATCTTTCATGATAGCACGTTTCGGTGTTTTCTTGTGGAGTTTGGATACTTTATAACTCTTAAAAGGATACAAATCAGATTTCACAAAACCTTGTTCTATGGCTAAATTATATACCGCTCGTAAAGTTCTAAAACGAATACCTATTGTATTATCTGCATTACCTTTGCTTCGTAACCATGCTTCATACTTCTTTAGCCAAGGTACATCAATATCTGAAAAGTATATATCCAGATGTCCGTTGAATTTTAACAATGATTTGTAGGCTACATCATGGTTTTCAGCATAGCCTAATCTTTTGGCAACCTTTAACTCCTGTATGCGCTCAAGGAATAATTCTCCTATTGTTTTGCGTTTAGTGGTGTTGTTGGTTTTTTGAATGAGGGTTTTAGCTGTAAACTCTTTATCTTCTGTTTTGAGTTCTATAAGCTGTTTTTGGTATTCTTTAAGCTTGCTTGCTATTAGGCAAACGATATTATTCCTGTTAGGGCAATTCCGTTTGGGTTGATTCTTTTCAAAGTCCCAATATCTAGGATCAATCGAAATACCTAAGCTATGGTAATTCCTTTTGCCTTGTTTGCTAATTCTTACCATTAAGGGACATTCTCCATTAGATAATTTCTTATATTTGTAGCAAGTAATATTTATTGTTGCTTCCATACTTCTTTTGTTTTGTGAGAAGTGTTTGGGATGTCAACTGAAACGTCAACCAACAATCAGATGATTAGATAAAGACAGAATAAAGTGATTGAATATTAGATATATATGATAATTGAAAATATGATTTCGAGGTGACTCAAAATCCAGTGTCCCTTAAAGACGTGCGGGTTCGATTCCCGCCCTGGGTACTAAAAAATCGAAAGATAACCCTCTTGGTCAGATGATCGAGAGGGTTTTTCTTTTGTGGGTGCGGCGGGGAATCTTTTTGTATTATTTCTGTTTTTGGGTAGTTTATAGGCAAATGTTTAAACCAGAATTTAGACATGAGTGCATCAGTATCAGTGATTTATTATACTTCAAAGATATTGAAGAATGGAAATCACCCTTTAATGCTTAAGTTATTAAAGATCGAAAGCCTAAATATGTCGGTTTAGGTGTTTCAATTCATCCTAATTATTGGGATTTTAAGAAGAATAAGCCCAAACCGAATTGTCCTAATTGTACAATTATATAAAGGCTTATTGTGGAAAAAATGAAAGAATATACAGGTGGAGTTGTTGAATTGCAGATAGAAAATAAGGATTTTACGAGTAAATCATTAATTGAAAAGGTAAACAACTACCGATTACTTGTTATATACCAATCTGGAGGAAAAGTTACGAACTTAAATATTTGACCATTAGTTGTTCATAACATGATGGTTTTACTGCTTTTGTAAAAAGAGGATAACGATATGAATTTAATTGAATTAAATATCGATAGAATAATTGCCTTGTGTAAAAAATACAAGGTGAATAAATTGTTTGTTTTCGGTTCTATTCTCACCGATCGGTTCAATAAAGAGAGCGATGTTGATTTTATCGTGAATTTTGACAAAGCACAAGTAACTGATTATTTTAAACGCTGCAAAAGTATAAAAATACAATAATATCACGTCTCTTATTTTTTTGTAAATTGTCGGAACTTTTATCAGTTAATGGCCGTGTTGCCGTATTTTGTTTTGGCGATAGTAGACAGGTTGTTGCTTTTTCATCTTTTCGGATAAATTCATCAAAAAAGGGAGGTGAAAAGGATTATTCTTTTCTGAAAATAAGCAGGTGTCCGGATGAAATGTTTATTTTTGTGGAAATAAGCTTTTAAGAACCTAATGTAAATCTGATGGATTGTAGCGAGATTTTTTACGCGGAGGAAACGGAATGCCTGAAGGAGTTGATTTGCGATATCGGAAGAAGGATGTGGCAACGAAATTACGTGGATGGTAACGGAGGGAATATCAGCATGCGCTTGAACGAGAATATGGTGTTGTGCACTCCGACTTATATTTCTAAAGGATTTATGAAACCGGAGGATATGTGTATGGTGGATATGCAGGGACGACAGCTTGCGGGAGAACGGTCGAGTACGAGCGAGATTAAGACTCACCTTGCTATTATGCGACAAAACCCGATGGCATTGGCTTGTGTGCACGCTCATCCTCCTTATACGACTTCGTTTGCGCTATGCGGGCGTTTGCCAATGGGAGGCGTCGTGTCCGAGGCGGAGATATTTTTGGGAGAACTGGGGTTGGCCCCGTACGGAAGACCGGGGTCGAAAGAATTAGAAGAGGCTGTTGCGGCTTTGGCTTTAGGTCGTAATGCGATTATTATGCAGGGACATGGAGCGATTACCTGGGGTAAAAGTGCCGAAGAGGCCTATTGGAAGATGGAGAACCTCGAAGCCTATTGTCAGGTGGTACATTTGGCGGAATGTCGTAAAGATACTTTAATTCCTTTTTCAGAAGAAGAGAGGAAAGATTTGAAACGTTTACGAGAAAAGTTTGATCAATGAATACGATTTTCGATATAGCGACTGTTCGAGCGGATTATGAACGGGGTGCGTTGGTCATTATAGATCAAACGCAACTTCCGAATCGAGAAACATACCTGACATTAAAAACTCCGGAGGAGATATGGGAGGCAATATATTTGTTAAAGGTAAGAGGGGCTCCGGCTATCGGGGTGGCGGCCGCTTACGGGGTCTCGGTCTGTATGCAGAATTACGGGGGTGAGGATATAGAGGGTTTTTGTGAAGAATTTGACCGGATAAAAAAATACCTGGCCGGTTCCCGTCCGACAGCCGTGAATTTGTTTACGGCTTTGGAACGAATGGAAAATTGTGTTCGAATGCATAAATCCGATGGTGTACGGGGGATAAAAGACGCTATGCGGCGAGAAGCGGAGGCGATTCGCTCGGAGGATGCGGCTGCTTGTCGTCGGATAGGGGAATGGGGGTTGTCGTTGTTGTCTCCCGGTATGGGGTTACTGACTCATTGTAATGCTGGTCATCTGGCTGTCTCTGAATATGGAACGGCATTGGCTCCGATCTATTTGGGGCAGGAGAACGGTTACGGTTTTAAGGTATTTGCAGACGAAACCCGGCCTTTGTTGCAGGGAGCCAGATTAACGTCCTTTGAGCTGAAAAAAGCGGGAGTGGATGTTACGTTGATATGCGATAATATGGCGTCCGCCGTAATGCAAAAAGGATGGGTACAAGCCGTGTTGGTCGGGTGTGACCGGGTGGCGGCCAATGGAGATACGGCAAATAAAATAGGGACTTCCGGAGTCGCCGTTTTGGCGAAGCATTACGGTATTCCTTTTTATGTCCTGGGGCCGACCTCTACGATTGATCTGGCATGCCTGACGGGAGAGCAAATCCGGATTGAGGAACGTCCGCCTGAAGAAGTTACCGAAAAATGGTATACTCATCGAATGGCCCCCGAAGGAGTAAAGGTATTTAATCCCGCTTTTGATATGACTTCCCATAGTTTAATAACTGCTGTTGTTACGGAAAAAGGGATCGCGTATCCTCCTTTTACCGATTCTTTCCGGAAGTGGTTGGAGTAGAATATAATAGATTATAAACAGGTTGTTGTCATTTTGTCATCATTTCTCTTTTTTAAATGACAAAATGTCTTTATCCGTGTGAAAATTTTGAAATATCTTGTTTTGAAATAAAGGCAAAAAGATGTTGTTGTGCATTGATTATGATGTTTTTATCCTGTATCTTTTTTTGTGAAGGGAAATGTGAAACTTTTAATTTACAGATTCGGTATACCCTTTGTATTTCCCTAAACACGAAAGGAGCATGAGATTATGAACATGAATAATTATACGATTAAGTCGCAGGAAGCCGTGCAGGAAGCCGTGCAGATTGCGCAGGAAAAAGGGCAACAGGCTATTGAAACGGGTCATCTGTTGAAAGGAATCATTGCCAAAGGTGAAAATATCACTAATTTCATTTTTAACAAATTGGGTGTCAACGGACGAAACGTGGTTTCGGCCTTGGATCGGATAGTCGATTCTTATCCGAAAGTTTCCGGGGGATCGCCTTATCTTTCCGAAGATGCCAATAAAGTGTTGGAGAAAGCAACAAAGATTGCGGGGGAGATGGGCGACCAGTATGTTTCTTTGGAACATATTATACTGGGATTATTATCCATACGGGATCAGGTCTCGCAATTGTTGAAAGACAGCGGAATGACGGAGAAGGAAGTCAAAGCTGCTATCGAGGAGTTGCGGAAAGGATCGAGGGTAAATTCACAGTCTGCCGAAGATAATTACGATGCTTTGGGACGGTATGCCATTAATCTGAATGAACGGGCTCGTAACGGGAAACTGGATCCGGTGATCGGACGTGACGACGAGATCCGTCGGGTATTGCAAATTTTGTCCCGGAGAACGAAGAATAATCCGATTTTGATCGGAGAGCCGGGAGTCGGTAAGACCGCTATAGCCGAAGGCTTGGCTCAGCGTATCGTTAACGGGGATGTGCCCTCGAACCTGGCGTCTAAGAGTATTTATTCTTTGGATATGGGGGCTTTGGTTGCCGGAGCTAAATATAAGGGAGAGTTCGAAGAGAGATTGAAGGCCGTGGTGAATGAGGTTTTGGCATCGGAAGGAGATATTATTCTTTTTATCGATGAGATCCATACGTTGGTCGGTGCCGGGAAATCAGAAGGTGCGATGGATGCGGCTAATATCTTAAAACCGGCCTTGGCGCGTGGTGATTTAAGGGCTATCGGAGCGACAACCTTGAACGAATATCAAAAGTATTTTGAGCAGGATAAGGCTTTGGAGCGTCGTTTCCAAAAGGTGATGATCGATGAGCCCGATGTGATGAGCGCCATCAGTATCATGCGGGGATTGAAGGAGCGTTACGAGAACCACCATAAGGTGAGAATTACAGACGATGCTATTATTGCCGCGGTAGAGTTGTCGCATCGGTATATATCCGACCGTTTCTTGCCGGATAAGGCGATCGACTTGGTGGATGAAGCTGCCGCAAAATTGCGGTTGGAGATGAATTCCGTTCCGGAGGAGATTGATGAATTGGATCGTAAGATCAAACAGTTAGAGATCGAGAAAGAGGCGATCAAACGGGAGGGAAAGAGCAAGAAGTTGGATGAGATACAGAAAGAGTTGGCCGATTTGAATCAAGAGCGTACGAAGTTACGGGCTCAGTGGGAATCTGAACGTTCTTTGATCGATGAGATTCAAAAGAACAAGGATGCTATTGAACAGTATAAATTTGAAGCTTCTCGGGCTGAGCGCGAGGGAGATTACGGAAAGGTAGCCGAATTGCGTTACGGTAAAATAAAATCTGCCGAACAGCGAATCGAAGAAGTTAAGGCGAAATTGGCCGATATGAAGCATGGAGAGTCCTTAATCCGAGAAGAGGTTACGGAGGATGATATTGCTTCGGTCGTGTCTAAGTGGACAGGGATACCGGTAAGCCGGATGATGCAGAGTGAACGTCAAAAGTTGTTACACCTGGAGGAAGAGTTGCACAAGCGGGTAGTCGGTCAGGATGTGGCTATTGCAGCCTTGGCGGATGCCGTACGTCGTAATCGGGCCGGGTTACAGGATGCCAAACGACCGATCGGTTCGTTTATCTTTTTAGGAACGACAGGTGTCGGTAAGACGGAGTTGGCAAAGGCTTTGGCCGAGTTTTTGTTTGACGACGAGTCTTTGATGACCCGTATCGACATGTCCGAATACCAGGAACGTCATTCCGTTTCCCGTTTGATCGGAGCGCCTCCCGGATACGTGGGGTATGACGAAGGTGGACAATTGACCGAAGCTGTTCGCCGGAAACCCTACTCTGTCGTTTTGTTGGACGAAATCGAGAAAGCACACCCGGATGTATTCAATATTTTGTTGCAAGTACTGGACGATGGCCGGTTGACGGATAATAAAGGGCGGGTAGTGGATTTTAAAAACACCATTATCATTATGACTTCTAATATCGGTGCTCATATTATTCAGGAGAAATTAAAGGATTTGAACGATGATAACCGGGAGGAGGTATTGGAGAAAACCAATCACGAGGTGTATGAATTGTTGAAAAAGACGATTCGTCCGGAATTCCTGAATCGTATCGATGAGGTGATTATGTTTACTCCTTTGCAAAAGTCCGAGATCGTGGATATCGTTCGGTTACAAGTCAACGGAGTTAATAAAATGCTCGCGAACAACGGAATTGTTTTGGAGGTAACGGATAAAGCGGTCGAATGGATTGCAGAAGCAGGTTATGACCCGCAATTCGGGGCACGTCCCGTGAAACGGATTATCCAACGGAACTTATTGAATGACCTTTCCAAACAGATATTGGCCGAACAGGTTTCTAAAGATGCTCATATCGTTGTGGAGGTAGATAATGATCATTTGGTCTTTAAAAATAAATAAGTAAAATTAGATTTAAAAGAGGCCGACCGAAAAGTAAAACTTTCGGTCGGCCTCCTTATGTTTTTTTGTGGTACTCGAGGCGGGACTTGAACCCGCACAGCCGCAATGGCCACGGGATTTTAAGTCCCGCGTGTCTACCGATTCCACCACTCGAGCAACTTGGAGCGAAAAACGGGACTCGAACCCGCGACCCTAACCTTGGCAAGGTTATGCTCTACCAACTGAGCTATTTTCGCAAAATATTAAATAACGCTTTTGGTATCTTCAAACCTCGCCAAGGTTGTGTCAATGACGCTTCGCTTTTGGGCAAGGTTATGCTCTACCAACTGTAGCTTTTTCGCAAATGCGAATGCAAATATAGAGCATTTTTTCTTTTGCACAAACGAATCCTTGTAAAAAATATAAAGAATTATTTTAGCTTTAGGTATTAAATTCTGTTTCTCATGTAGTTATTGAGTAAATTTAGTGGTTGTTTTTTTTGTTTTTTTTATTGAAATGATTGTTCCCGGCTTTAGAATGATTATATTTGTCGTGTTTTTTAAAGAAAAGAGATGTCTCATACAGGAAGTAGAAGGGTAAAAGGGTCATACTTTGTTTCTACGATCAGTATCGCTTTGGTGCTTGTGGTCGTGGGTGCTCTCGTGTTTATTCTATTGAATGCCCGCATGGTGTCGGATCATGTTAAGCGTAATATAGGTTTCGTCGTCATTATCAAGGATAATACGAATGAGGCTGAAATTAAGCGGGTACAAAAAATTCTGGATACTCGCCCCTACACTTATTCTTCTCAGTACATAACGAAAGAACAAGCTGCTGTTGCTTTCAAGAAAGAGATGGGAGAGGATTTTGAGGCTATTTTGGGAGCCAATCCGCTTTTGCCTTCTATCGAGATTAAATTGAATCCGGCGTATGCGAATAACGATTCTTTGGCGATGGTCGAAAAAGGGCTGGCTAAATTCGATATCATTCATGATATTTATTACCAGAAATCGATGATACAAAGTATCAATGAAAATATTCGTCGGATAAGTGTATTCTTTTTGATTGTCGGGGCCGTTTTAATGCTGATATCGTTTACTTTGATCCGGAATACGATACACTTGGCCGTGTACTCACAGCGTTTTTTGATAAAGACGATGCAGTTGGTAGGGGCAAAGCCGTTCTTCATTTGTAAGCCGTTCGTGTATGATAGCATGTGGAGAGGTTTCTTCGGTGCGATGATTGCGAATTTGGTGTTGTTGGGAGCTATATTTTTTCTACAAGAAAATATAGGAAGGGTGATGAATATTATACACCGGGATACAATCGTTATCATGGTGGTGTTTGTCGTTCTCTGCGGTATGTTTTTATCGTTTATATCGGCTTGGTATTCTGTTTATCGTTATTTGAATAGGGATTTAAATGAATTGTATACATAAAAAAAGATATATGGTAAATGATTTGAAAGAAAAGAAGGATGGTTTCCCCATACCCAAAAGTAACTATAAATTTATTTTGATCGGTTTCGGAATTGTCGTGTTGGGATTTATATTGATGATGGGAGGCGGATCTGATTCTCCGGATACCTTTAACTATGACATTTTTAGTTTTAGAAGAATTACCTTAGCCCCGATTGTCGTTTTATTTGGTTTTGGTTTCGTGTTTTGGGGTATTATGCGTAAACCTAAAGAGGAAAAGAGATAAGTGTAATATTAGATAGGACGAAAAGATGTTGTGGGAATTTTCCCGTTCTCAAATATAGATTATGGAGTGGTTTGAAGCTTTGGTACTTGGTATAATTCAAGGATTAACAGAATTCTTGCCCGTGAGCAGTTCCGGACATTTACAAATTTTTGGTGCATTATTTGGTGTTGAGGCGGAGGAAAATCTGACTTTTGCCGTTGCGGTTCATGCGGCAACCGTATGTAGTACGATTGTTATCCTATGGAAAGAAGTTTCTGTTTTGTTCCGGGGATTTTTTAGTTTCAGGTATAACGATGAAATGGCTTACGTGTTGAAAATAGTTATATCGATGATTCCGGTGGCGATTGTGGGATTTTGCTTCAAAGATTTTGTAGAAGAGATATTTGGCTCGGGTTTGTTGATTGTGGGTTGTATGTTATTGGTGACAGCATTGTTATTGACTTTTGCTTACTATGCCAAACCCCGGGAGAAGGCCAATATTTCGTATAAGGATGCTTTTATTATAGGTCTGGCACAAGCGTGTGCCGTATTGCCGGGATTATCCCGTTCAGGTTCGACGATTGCGACGGGTATATTGTTGGGAAATAAAAAAGAGATTGTTGCCAAATTTTCTTTTTTGATGGTTTTGATTCCTATTTTGGGAGAAGCTATGCTGGATTTGATGAAAGGGGATTTTTCTTCTGGCGATAGTATACCTATTATATCTTTAATTGTCGGGTTTGTCGCTGCTTTTGTTTCCGGTTGTATAGCTTGTAAGTGGATGATAAATATAGTGAAAAGAGGGAAATTAATTTGGTTTGCCCTTTATTGTGCTGTTGTAGGAATATTGACAATTGTGTTGGGATGACAGAAATTTGGAGTAAGATTCGATTCCGTGAAGAAGGGGATTTTCATGCTGGGGCTGTAATCGTGATTGATAAACCTTTACATTGGACCTCTTTTGATGTAGTGAATAAGGTTCGGATCTGTTTGAAAAAGAAGTTTGGAAAGATAAAGGTAGGACATGCAGGGACGTTGGATCCTTTGGCGAGTGGAGTTGTGATCGTATGCGTGGGGAAGGAAACGAAGGAGATTGAAAAATACATGGGAGAAGAGAAAGAATATGTTGCGGAAATAACTTTCGGGCATACGACTCCTTCTTATGATTTGGAGACATCTTTTAACGGGACCTTTACGTATGAGCATGTGAATCGTATGTTGATGGAAGAAGTCATTACCCGTTTTGTCGGTGAAGTCGAGCAGTATCCTCCGATTTTCTCTGCTGTACGAGTGGATGGAGTCCGTGCTTATGAGAAGGCTCGCAAAGGAGATGAGGTGGAAATGAAGAGTCGTCGGGTGACGATTCGGGAGATTGAGGTTGTAAAAATGGAACTTCCAGTGGTTGAGTTAAGAATCGTGTGCAGTAAAGGAACTTATATCCGTTCGTTGGCACATGATTTAGGGCAAGCCTGTGGAAGCGGTTCGTATCTTTCTGCTTTACGGCGGACCCGGGTGGGTGGATTTAAAGTGGAAGATGCTTGTAAAATGGATGAAATAGTTGAAACATTGCAGGAGATACTGTGATTTTCAAAATTTGATAAATAATAAAATTTAGTTTACTCATATGAAGCTATCAAAGTTTAAATACAAGTTGCCTACAGAATTAATAGCGCTACATCCCATGCAGAATCGGGATGAGAGTAGGTTAATGGTATTGGACAGAAAAACAGGAAAGATTGAACATAAAGTATTCAAGGATATCATTGATTATTTTGAAGAAAAAGATGTTTTTGTGTTTAATGATACGAAAGTTTTTCCTGCAAGGTTGTATGGGAATAAGGAGAAGACCGGAGCCGAGATCGAGGTGTTCCTATTGAGAGAGTTAAATAGGGATCTTCGGATTTGGGATGTTTTGGTAGATCCTGCCCGTAAAATACGGATCGGGAATAAGTTGTATTTTGGGGAAGATGATAGTATGGTAGCCGAGGTGATCGATAATACGACTTCTCGCGGAAGAACGTTACGTTTTTTGTTTGATGGAGAATATGATGAATTTAAGAAGGAATTATATGCTTTAGGAGAAACGCCATTACCTCGTTTTATCACACGAAAGGTGGAGCCGGAAGATGCGGAACGTTATCAGACTATTTTTGCGAAAAACGAGGGAGCTGTTGCCGCTCCTACAGCAGGAATGCATTTTAGCCGGGAATTGATGAAACGCATGGAGATTAAAGGGATCGATTTCGCTTATATCACGCTACATGTCGGATTAGGGAATTTCCGGGAAGTTGATGTGGAAGATCTGACAAAACATAAGATGGATTCCGAGCAGATTGTGGTAGGCTCCGAGACGGTGAAAATAGTGAATGATGCTAAAGATGAAAAACATAAGGTATGTGCGGTGGGTACTACCGTCGTTAGAACGTTGGAAAGTTGTGTTACAACAAAAGGACGTTTGACAGAATTTGACGGATGGACAAATAAATTTATTTTTCCTCCCTATGATTTTAGTGTACCCGATGCTTTTATATCTAATTTTCATCTGCCTTATTCGACATTACTGATGATGGTTGCAGCTTTTGGAGGGTACGATTTTGTGATGGAGGCTTATAACCAGGCTGTTAAGGAAAAATATAGATTCGGGACTTATGGGGATGCCATGTTGATCCTGTAGATGGGATGGTCTGAGGATATTTGTCTATATGACTATATGTCAAATGATTAATGGAGGAAGAAGGGAGTCTTTTGTCATAAGGCCATGCCTGAAAACTTTTGAGATATCTTTTGAAAAAACAAGAGAGGGTGCATCCTGATGTATGGGAACACCCTCTCTTTTCAAAATAAAAAATATTGGAAGCGAGAGAATTATTACAATTATTTCAAGAACATCCTGTTGTAGGCAAAATTCGAAAATCTTTGGATAGGAGCCCGGATGTAAAATTGAAAATAGAAAATGGAGTCGGTTCGGTGCTCTCTTTTATCACGGCTATTCTTGGAAAGGAAAAAGAGGGGGTACAATTATTCGTGTTGAATGATAAGGAAGAAGCGGCTTATTTTTATAATGATCTGTTGTTTCTTTTGGGAGATGAAAAACTTCGTTTTTTGCCTGCCTCTTATCGTCGTTCCGGTAATTTCGAGGATAAGGATAACGATTCGATTCTGGTGCGGACGGAAGTGTTAAACGCATTGGTGGATAAGCAGGTCGGTTGGGTGGTGACTTACACGGAGGCTTTGGCTGAAAAGGTGGTAAATAAAGAGGTTTTGGCCGATATGTCGATGCCTGTATCCAAGGGAGATAAGTTATCTATCTCTTTCTTGGAGGATTTGCTTTCGGAGTATGATTTTGAAAGGAGTGATTTCGTATATGAACCCGGACAATTTTCAATTCGGGGGAGTATTGTCGACATCTATTCTTTCGCGGAAGAGCGTCCCGTGCGTTTGGATTTTTTCGGGGACAAGGTAGAAAGTATTCGCTACTTTGACGTGGAGACACAACTTTCGGAACAACAAATAGAACGCGTCGTACTCGTCCCGGATTTAAGTGAGACCGTGGATGGCGGTAAGTCTGGAACTTTGGCCGATTTTCTTGGGGAAGGTGTTATTTGGTGGTTGAAAAATACATTATTGATTCGTGATCGTTTGAATACCTTAAAACTGGATGATCCGGGTGATTTGTTGATTGTTGCCGATAAACTTTTACAAGCGATAGGAATGAATCCGGTTATCGAATGGGGATCGGATCTTTATTTCCGGGGAGAAATTCTGAAAATGGAAACGGAATTACAACCGGTGGTAAACAAACAATTTGATTTGTTGGCAGAACATTTGCAACATAAACAGCAGGAGGGATGCACGCTTTACGTCTGTTCGAATAATGAGATGCAGCTTCAGCGGTTGCGGGATATTTTTTCGGATAAAGGTTATATCATAAATTTTAAGTCTGTCGAGGGAACCGTACACGAGGGATTTTGTGATGCACAATTGCGGGTTTGTATATACACGGAACACCAAATATTTGACCGTTATCATAAATATCGGTTAAAGACGACGCAAATCAGAAAAGGAAGAGAATCGATTACGATTAGTGAATTGCAGAATTTGCACCCCGGAGATTACGTCGTTCATGTAGACCATGGGATCGGTCGGTTCGGGGGATTGGTTAGGATTAATAATGACGGCCGTGAACAGGAGGCTATACGTCTGGTTTATAAGAATAATTCGGAATTGTATGTCAGCCTTCATGCCTTGCATAAGATCTCTAAATACAAGGGAAAGGACGGAGTTCCTCCGGTTGTTAATAAATTGGGGGGAGATGCTTGGAATCGTTTGAAACAGAAAACGAAATCCAGGGTAAAAGATATTGCGCGGGAGTTAATTGCATTGTATGCCAAGCGGCGTAAAGAATCGGCCTTTGCCTATTCTAAGGATAGTTATTTACAGGAAGAGATGGAGGCGTCTTTTATGTATGAAGAGACTCCTGACCAGATGAAGGCAATTCAAGCCGTAAAGGAAGATATGGAAAATCCGCACGTGATGGATCGGCTGGTGTGTGGAGATGTTGGATTCGGCAAAACGGAAGTGGCGATAAGAGCTGCTTTTAAAGCCGTTGCCGATAGTAAGCAGGTGGCGGTCCTGGTACCTACTACGGTTTTGGCTTATCAGCATTATAATACTTTTATCAAAAGACTTGCGGGTATGCCTTGTCGGGTGGAATATATCAGTAGGATGAAGAAAAGTTCCGACATCAAGCGGATATTAAAAGAGTTAAGCGAAGGAAAAGTCGATATCATTATCGGGACTCATCGTTTAACGAGTTCCGACGTGCATTTTAAGGATTTGGGATTATTGATTATCGATGAGGAGCAGAAGTTCGGGGTAGCGGTAAAAGAAAGATTGAAACATTTGAAATTGAATGTTGATACGATTACCATGACGGCAACACCGATCCCCCGGACTTTACAATTTTCCCTGATGGGAGCCAGGGATATGTCGATTATCCGGACTCCGCCCCCTAATCGTTACCCTATAGTTACCGAATTGCATCGTTTTGACGAAAAAGTTATAAAAGAGGCGATCTCTTATGAATTGGCACGTGGCGGACAGGTGTTTTTTATTCATAACCGGGTGGAAAATATCCGGGAGATACAATATATGATCCATCGTCTGATCCCGGGAGTGAAGAGCTGTGTAGCTCACGGACAGATGAACGGGGAGGATTTGGAAACGGTCATGCATGATTTTATACGTGGGGATTATGATGTATTAATAGCTACGACTATTGTGGAATCCGGTTTGGATATCCCTAATGCCAACACGATGATTATCAATCAGGCGCAAAATTACGGATTGAGTGATCTGCATCAATTGCGGGGACGTGTAGGACGTTCTAACCGGAAGGCATTTTGTTATTTGTTGACACCTCCGTTGGAAATGGTTAATCAGGATGCCAGACGACGATTGAAGGCGATAGAGGATTATAGCGGACTTGGGAGTGGTTTTAATATTGCCATGCAAGATTTGGATATTCGCGGTGCCGGGAATATTTTAGGTGGAGAGCAGTCGGGTTTTATTGCCGAAATCGGTTACGAAACTTATCAACGGATATTGAATGAGGCCTTGCTGGAGTTGAGGGATGAAGAATTTCCCGAGTTGGAAGAGAGAAAGTCGGAAAATAACGAGTATTTTTCTGTGGATTGTGTTATTGATACGGATTTTGAAATTTTGATTCCGGAGACTTATGTAGAAAATGTGAGTGAACGGATTCGTTTGTATCGGGAATTGGATAATATCACGGATGAAAATACGTTACGACGTTTTGAGATTGAATTGCGGGATCGTTTTGGAGAGATTCCGGTACAGGTTGAAGCTTTGATGGAGGTGGTCCGGATCAGAAGAAGATGCGTGAACCTGGGGATAGAACGTTTATTGGTAAAGAACGGTAAGATGATAGCTTATTTTATTAGTGATCAGCATTCTCCTTATTACGCTTCTGCTATTTTTACGGCCGTTTTAAAGTTTGTGCAAAAACAGATTATTCCTTGTAAAATGAGTGAACGAAACGATAAGTTGACCCTCGTGTTTACGGGGATTGGAAATATAGGACGAGTATCTGAGATAACAGAGGTAATGGAGGAATTTACAGAGAAAAATTAATATGAGATGAATCTGGTTGTTGACATAGGAAATACGCGAACCAAATATGCCGTATTTGAAGATGATCTTTTTATCGAGAGTGGAATAGGGATTCCCGAATTATACGAGAAGGCCCTCTGTTGGCGGAAAATGGGGAAAGAGGTCAATGTAATTATGGCTAGCACCGGGGCGATCTCGACAGAATTGAGGGCTTGTTTAAGCGAGATTGCGACTTTTTTTTGTGAAGCGAACCCACTCATGTCGTTACCTATTCGTTTAGGATATGATACTCCTCAGACTTTGGGTATAGATCGTATCGCCGGATGTGTTGCCGCCGCTTTTTTGTTCCCGGGTAAAGATATGCTGGTTATCGATATGGGAACTGCCATTACTTTTGACTTCATAAATGGGGAAGGTGTGTTCTTGGGGGGGAATATTTCCCCAGGTATGCAGATTCGTTTTCGTGCGCTGAATGAATTTACATTAAGTCTTCCTTTGGTTGAAGGTTCTGATATTCATGGATATATGGGGATGAATACACCTGAAGCAATATTGAACGGGGTTATGAATGGTATACTTTTTGAAGTACGTGGTTATATTGATGAATTGCGTCGAGAAAATCCGGAGGCAATAGTAATCCTCACTGGAGGAGCTAGTCATTTCTTAAAAAAGTCTTTAAAACGAGAAGTTTTTTTTGATGAAAAATTAGTAATTGTAGGATTAAACCAAATGTTAGAATTTCAAAAGAGGAAATAATAATTGAAATATGCATATAGAAAAAGTCATTGAAGCCTTTACTTTTAAAAAAAATAATGGTAAATTTGCCCGGGATGAAATTATTTAGGGGTATATAAAAACAAATTGTTTCTTAATTTAAACTTAAAAATAGAGGGATCATATGAAAAGAATTGCTGTATTAGCGTTTGGGATATGTATACTTACCGTTGGCGGTTTAAAAGCCCAGAGTGAATCGAAATTTGGGAAAGATAGTATACAAACGTTGTATAATGCTTCAATTTATACGGAGTTATGGAGACAGAAGAACTTCAAGGAGGCCTTACCTGCCTGGAGATACGTGTTTCTTAATGCTCCGGCATTTCAACAGAATACTTACGTGCGGGGAGAAGATATTATAGAGTATATGTATAAAAGTACTCAAAAGAAAGAGTATTTGGATACCTTGATGATGGTGTACGATCAACGTATAAAGTATTTTGGGAACGATCCCAAGGCGGGTGAAGGATATATTTTAGGACGCAAGGGAATGGCAATGCTTGAATACGGAGACCAGAGTGCTGAAAATTTGAAACAAGCCTATGGTTATTTATTGAAATCTGTAGAGATGAAGGGAACCGCCTCTCATCCTGTTGTGATTGACCGGTTGATGTGTACGGCTTGTGATTTGGCCAAGGAAGGTCAGTTGACCTCAGAAGAGGTGTTGCGCCTATATGATGATTTGTCTCGTCTTGTTAAGAAGAACATCCTGGAAGGTGGAAAAGTTGGGGAAAATTTCGAGAGATGTCAAAAAAACTTGGATGCTTTTTTCTTTGCTTCAGGTCTTGCGGATTGTGAAACTTTATCTGGCTTGTTAACGGCGAGATATGAAGCGAATAAAACTAATCTGGATGAATTGAAGAGCATCTCTTCTCTGTTGAGAAGACGTGAATGTACGGATCTTCCGATCTATACGACCGTTGCAGAAACAATTTATCGGTTGGAGCCGTCTTCCAATGCGGCTTATGGTTTGGCTGTTATGTTTCTGGGTAAGCGTGATATAGGGAAAGCAGAACTGTATTTTAAAGAAGCGATAGATAAGGCTGAAAGTGCAGAGGAAAAAGAAAATGCCAATATGATGTTGGCTCAACTTTATTTGACAACGAAGAATTATCCGCAGGCAAAAAAATACGCTTTGGAAGTATTGAAAATAAATCCGAATTCGGGTAAAGCCTATATTGTTATAGGAAAAGCCTATGTTTTCGGGAGTAAGGGGTATGGTGAGGATGAATTTGATCAACATTCTGTTTTTTGGGCTGCAGTAGATAAATTCATCAAAGCTAAACAGGTGGATCCTGAGGTCACGACGGAAGCAGACGATTTAATAAAAACATATTCGGTCTATTTTCCCACGCAGAATGATGCCTTCTTCCGCTCGATAAAACCCGGAGATACGGTTACTATCGGAAGTTGGATAAATGAGAAAACAGCCGCGAGATTTAGGGAATAATATGATTATATTCCGTCGTCATATATGGAGAATTCAAAGCATTACCGTCCTCGTTTTAGGGGCGGTAATGCTTTTCTCTTGTAAAACAGATCAGAAAGAGATTGATCGGATTGTAAGTCGGGCTGATAGACCGGAAATGTCGGGAGAGAATCTTACCTTGCTCTATTCCGACTCTGCCCGTATTAAATATAAAGTGATTACGCCTGAGTATAATAAATACGATAAAGAGGGGCAGAAATACGATGAATTTCCTAAAGGCATACATGCTATTTTATACGATAAGGAGGGAAACGAAGTAGGTTCCTTGGTGTCGGAATACGCGAAAAAATTGGAGGATGAGATGTTGTGGGAGATTCGTAATAAAGTAGTTGTCGTGAATTCGGAGGGGAAAAAGTTGGAAACGGAGTTGTTGTATTGGGATATGAAAAAAGAGTTTCTTTATACCGATCGATATACTCGTTTTACTTCTGACGAACAGTTGATAGAGGGGAATAACGGATTTGAGTCGGATCAACAATTGAATAATCCACAATTTAAAAGTGTTACGGGCAAAATAGCCGAATCAGAAAATCAACCTAAATGACCATTTTTGTTGCCATAATAATTTGTTTGTTACTGTCTGCTTTTTTTTCCGGGATGGAAATAGCCTTTGTGGCATCCAATAAATTGCGTATTGAAATTGACAAATCGAATAAGGGAATAGCTCAAACGCTGATCGATTTGTTTGTATCCAATTCCGGAATGTATATTACTACGATTCTGGTCGGAAACAACGTGGTCATGGTTATTTACGGTATTTTCATGTCGGATTACTTGGATCCCCGTTTGGAGCAAGTAGGTATTTCATTGGGATTGCGAATGTTTACCGTTACGTTGATCTCGACTTTGATCATGTTGGCTGTTGCGGAGTTCTTGCCTAAGGTTATTTTCAGGTTACGTCCTAATTTGTTTTTACGGCTTTTTGCCATACCCGTTTTTTTATTCTACATCTTATTTTTTCCTATATCCTATTTTTCCGTTTGGTTCGGGGGATTGTTATTACGGATTTTTACAGGAAAGAAATTGGCACATAAGGAGGAAGATAAAGCTTTTGGAAAGATCGATTTAAATAATCTGATCGAGGAAGGAGAGGCTTCGGGAACGTTAAACGAAGATGAACATGATATAAAATTATTCCGGAATGCGTTGGACTTTTCCGAAGTGAAGCTAAGAGAGTGTATGGTTCCCCGTACGGATATAGTGGCTTTGCCGTTGGATGGGAATTTGAATGAATTGAGGGATCTTTTTGTACAGACGGGTTTTTCTCGTATTTTAATTTATAAGGATAGCATAGATAATGTTATCGGGTATGTACATTCATCGGCTCTTTTTCATCATCCGGAAACTATCGCTAAGGCTGTCAGTAAGATTTTGATCGTTCCGGAGACGATGTCGGCTTTACGTTTATTGAATCTTTTCACGAAAGAGCAAAAAAGTGTGGCTGCCGTGGTTGATGAATTCGGGGTGACGGCAGGGATGGTGACGATCGAGGATATCATGGAGGAGATTTTTGGTGAGATCGAAGACGAACATGATCATTTAAACCTGAAGGAGGAGGTACTGGCCCCAAACGAATATCTTTTTTCCGGTCGTTTGGAAGTGGATTACCTGAACGAGAAATACAATCTGGATCTTCCTGAAAGTGAAGAATACGAAACGTTGGCCGGATTAATATTGTATTATAATGAAGATATTCCGGATGAAGGCGAGCAGGTTGTCGTTGACGGGATTACTTTTGAAATATTGCAGGTAAAGAGTGCGCGTATTGAAGAGGTTAAAGTCATGATATAAAAGGAGCTTTATTTTAAAGCTCCTTTTTGTTTCAACATATCTTCAAAGTGCCTGATGTTATTTTCATGCTCCCGGCTGCAGATCATAAGGTAATCGTTTTGTTCCGCAATGATACAATTGTCAATGCCTTCTACGATCACTTTCTTCTGGTGGGGAACACACACGATACACTCTTTGGAATCGACAAAAAGTACATTTTTATTGTTGCTTACGTTTTGATTTTCGTCCTTGGGGCTTATTTCGTGGAAAGAGTGCCATGTTCCGACGTCCGACCAGCCAAATTCTCCTTTGATCACGTAAACTTTGGAAGATTTTTCCATAATGCCGAAGTCGATGGATACATTGGGACTTTGGCAGTAAATATGGGATATGTTTTCGGCGGAATCAGGATTTTCGGCATTTTTATATTCATTCTCGAACAGGAGGTAAAGATCTTCCAAATGATTTTTGAATTCGTTGATAATCTCTTTTACTTTCCAGATAAAAATACCTGCGTTCCAGAGGAAATCACCCGATTCCATAAATATTTTCGCCAATTCTTGATCCGGCTTTTCCGTAAATGTCTTGACTTTTGAAACGTATTCCGTGATTTTATTTTTTTTGATTTGAATGTATCCGTAACCTGTTTCCGGCCTGGTCGGTTTTATCCCGATGGTAAGTAATCCACCGTATTGCTCGACAAAATCCAATCCTTTCGTAATGTTATTGATGTATTCGTTATCGTTGAAAATAAAATGGTCGGAGGGAACAACGACCATAGAGGCTTCCGGATTTGTTCTTGCAATTTTGTAAGCAGCATAAGCTATGCAAGGAGCGGTATTTTTGCCGAAAGGTTCTTTTAAAATATTTTCGGATGGAATCTCTGGTATTTGTTCTTTTGTGATATCTTCATAAGCGGTTCCTGTCACAATAATGATGTTTTGCGTGTCGAAGATTTGATTTGCTCGTTCAAAGGTTTGTCTCAGAAAACTTTTACCTGTGTTCATGATGTCACAAAATTGTTTGGGGCAAGCCTTGTTGCTGACAGGCCAGAATCGTTTCCCGAGTCCGCCTGCCATGATTACGCAGTACGAGTTTTTATTCATCTTTAATTGTAATTTTGAAATTAAATTCCTCTTATTGTTGTCGAAATTAGTAATAAATCCGTGAATAATTTCTATTTTTACGATAAAATTTGAAGAAAGGATTGGAGACGGGTATTAATAAAGAAGTTAGTATTGATGAAAATTTTAGATCGGTTAGGAGCTTATATACTATTTCTGGGGAAGATATTCACAAAGCCTGAAAAAAAACGAGTTTATCTGAAGGAGTTACTCAATGAATTTGAAAAGTTGGGATTAAACTCGATCGTATTGGTAATGATTATTTCCTTTTTTATAGGGGCTGTATTGACTTTACAAACGGCATATAATATGTCAAGCCCGCTTTTACCCCGTTATTTGATCGGTTATCTGACACGTGAAACGTTGTTGTTGGAGTTTTCTTCAACTATTGTAAGTTTGATTTTAGCAGGAAAGATCGGTAGTAATATTGCCTCGGAAATCGGCAGTATGAAAATTACGGAACAGATAGAAGCCTTAGAATCCATGGGGGTGAACTCCGTTTCCTATCTGGTTGGCCCCAAGATTGCGGCGGCTTTGGTCATCAATCCTATTTTATATGTGTTTAGCGTGTTTGTCGGTATTATCGGTGGTATCCTTTCCGGGTTGGCTTCGGGAGTAGTAAATTATGATGATTATATTCATGGATTGCATTTTTCGTTTAATCCGTATTATGTGACCTATTCGATTATCAAAACCTTGTTTTTTGCGGTTATTTTTACTTCTATTCCTGCATTTTACGGTTATAATGTTCAGGGTGGAGCTTTGGAGGTCGGACGAGCAAGTACGAAAGCCGTTGTGGATAGCAGTATAGCGATATTAGTCTCTAATTTGATATTAACTAAAATCTTATTATAATGATTCGGGTAGAACATATATATAAATCATTTGATAAGAAAGTTGTATTGTCGGATATCGATGCCGTTTTTGAAGAGGGGAAAGTTAATTTGATTATCGGGAAAAGTGGTTCCGGTAAAACGGTATTGCTGAAGTCTTTGATCGGTTTACATCCGATCGACTCCGGTCGGATCTTGTATGACGATCGGGATATTACCTCTATGGATACGAAACAGGTAAAAAAGATCAGGGAAGAATTGGGGGTTGTATTCCAGGGAGGGGCTTTGTTCGATTCGCTTTCCGTTTTGGAAAATGTAAAATTTCCGTTGAACCTTTTTTCTCATATGAGTGAGAAAGAAAAGGTGGAACGAGCTTTGTTTTGTTTGAATCGCGTTAATTTGGATAACGTGGAAAAATTTTATCCGGCAGAGATAAGTGGAGGAATGAAAAAGCGGGTTGCCATTGCCCGGGCGATTGTCATGCAGCCGAAGTATCTGTTTTGTGATGAACCTAATTCGGGATTGGACCCCTTAACTTCTATCGTTATCGACAATTTGCTGTCGGAATTGACACATGAATATCAAATGACGACCATTATCAATACTCATGATATGAATTCCGTGTTTGAAATAGGAGAGAACATTTTATTTATTCATGAAGGAAAAAAAGAGTGGGAAGGCAATAACGTAGAGATTATGAATACGACTAATAAGGCCTTGAATGAATTTTTGTTTACTTCGAAATTTAATCAATTGATAAAAGAAAAATGGAAAGGGTGTGAGGAGTCGACACCTAAAGATAAGGTATGAATATGAAGAATATATTGTGGATTATATTGATCGTAACCTGCATGACGGCCTGTTCGAAAAAAGTCCCTTTAGACAGAAAGGAATTTACGTCATTGTTGATTGATATGCATACGGTAGATGGAGCTCTCACTATCTGGACGGAAGAATATGGCGGAGATGACCGGAAGAAATACATGTATTATAATGATTTGTTTGAAAAGTACGGGATCACACAGGCTGAGTTTGATTCGTGCGTTCATTATTACTCGGCTAAAACGGCTCTTTTTACTAAAATATACGATGTCGTTATTGATTCTTTGAATCGCAGGTTAACGGAAAAAACACGTGTTTATAAGCAATTGACACTTCGAGATTCCATGAATTTAATGCCGGGGTATAAGATGTGGGTGTTCGATACGTTAGATTGTGATTCAGTTTGGCTAAAAGATGAATTCATCGATGTATTGTGTGCCGGGAATTGGAAGAAAGAGGTTGTTACGGGGGATACGGTTGTGTTGGATGAACAAAATCCGTATGTTGAGATCGAATTGGATGATGTTGTTCCCGGGATGTATAATTTTAAGACAAATCTAAAATTTGAACACCGGGATAGAAAAAAGAGTAAAAAGATTTTTTCTTATTTCCTTTCGGATCAAAATGATACGCTAAAGATCAAGGATACGTGGGTTACAATGGATTCGATAAAACGAGTTTATACCTGGTCTTATTACGTGAGCGATTCTATTTATAACAAGCTTCGTATACGTATTTTAGACGGGGAAAAAACGAAAAAGGGAGAAAAAGAGTGGAATGGAAAAATTTGGGATACGGGTATATTTAAATTGTATCAAACTCCGAAAGAAGAGGAGCGTAATAAGGAATTCTATCGATTAAATAAATAATGAGAAAAATTGCGGCTAATTATATTTTCTTACCGGGTTATCCTTTGGTGAGAAATGGATATGTTATTGTTGATAATAAGTGTGTTGTCGACGTGGTGGACACGGGAGGTTCTATTCGTGAGCTTCCCGGTCTGGAATTTTACGGGGGAATGCTCGTGGCTGGATTTTTAACGGATGATAAGACGGTTTGGTGTCCGGGAGATGATTTGTTATCGTGTATTATTGATATATATGATAAAAAATGTAATTTTAAACCCGGATTGGCTCTCGTGCAGGGAGCTGATTGGGAGTACTTCAGGTGGTCTGAGGGGACTTCTATTTTGCGTTTGGTATAATATTAAATAAAGAGCGATGAGTAAATTGTATTTGACACTTGTTTTATGTTTTACTTGGGGAATGCTGTCTGCGGGTCCCCTTTGGATGCGTTATCCGAGTATCTCTCCGGATGGGAAACAGATTGTATTCAGTTACAAAGGAGATATTTATAAAGTTTCTGCAGATGGCGGGAGGGCTGAGCAATTGACAACGAATCCCGGGTATGAAGCTTATCCGATCTGGTCTCCTGACGGTAAATACATCGCTTTCGCGAGCGATCGTTATGGGAATTTGGATATATTTATTATGCCTGCTACCGGTGGAACTCCTAAACGGGTAACCACTTATTCGGGAAAAGAGATTCCGTATACTTTTACTCCCGATGGAAAAGAAATTGTTTATGGGGCTCAGATCCAAGATCCGGCAGAAAGTGCTTTATTCCCTTCTCCGGCTTTAACGGAACTTTATGCGGTTTCCGTTGATGGCGGAAGGCCTCGACAAGTGCTGGGAACTCCGGCCGAAAGTATTTGTTTTTCCAAGTCCGGTGAGCAGTTTCTGTATCAAAATAAAAAAGGGGGAGAGAATGAGTGGCGTAAACATCACACCTCTTCGATCACCCGGGATATTTATTTGTATGATATAAAGAGTAAGAAACACGTGAGTTTGATTGATTGGCAGGGAGAGGATCGGAATCCTGTTTTTGCTCCGGGAGATGAGAAAGTTTATTTTTTAAGCGAACGAAGTGGCTCGTTTAATATCTACTCGTTTAATTTGACAAACCCGGGTGACGTCGTATCAGTTACTTCATTTGAAAGTCGCCCCGTGCGTTTTTTAAGTATAGCCAATACCGGACGTTTATGCTTTGGGTATGATGGCGAGATTTATATAAAGGACGAAACCTCGAAGCCTAAAAAGGTTGCGATTGAAATACGGGGAGACCAGGTTGTTAATGATAAGGAGGAGCTTCATTTTACTTCGGGAGCGACCGATGCCGAAGTATCACCTGACGGAAAACAGATTGCTTTGATTTTGCGCGGAGAGGTATTTGTTACTTCGACGGATTACGTGACGACGAAACAGATTTCCAAAACTCCGGAACAGGAAAAATGGTTGAGCTTTGCTCCTGATAACCGGACGTTGGCCTATGCTAGCGAACGAAATGGAAATTGGAATATCTATACGGCGGAAATTGTCCGAAAAGAGGAGATTAATTTTCCGAATGCCACGTTGATCAATGAAAAAGCTTTATTGCCCGTCTCTTCCAAGGAGCGTTTTGCCCCGCAATTTTCTCCGGACGGTAAAGAGCTGGCTTTTATAGAGGATCGTAACAAGCTGATGGTTATTAACTTGAAAGATAAGAAAGTACGTCAAATTACCGATGGAAGCATGCATTATCGTACGGGAGACGGATTCACGTATAAATGGTCTCCGGATGGCAAATGGTTTGCTTTGGAATTTATTGGAAACAAGCATGATCCTTATGGGGATATTGGAATCGTGAGTGCCGCGGGCGGGGCGAGAATTATTAATTTGACTCGTAGTGGATACTCTAATGGTAATCCCCGTTGGGTATTGGATGGGAATGCTATTCTGTTTTCGAGTGAACGTTATGGGATGAGAAACCACGCTTCGTGGGGATCTCTGGAAGACGTGATGATTGTTTTCTTAAATCAGGATGCTTATGATAGATATAGATTGAATAAAGAGGATTACGAATTGTTGAAGCAGGAAGAGAAATCGGCTTATAAAGAAGAAAAACAGGAAGAGAAGCAGCAGCAAGAGATAGTTGTCGAATTGAGAGGGATAGAAGATCGAATCGTGCGCTTAACTCCGAGTTCTTCCGAGCTGGGCGATGCTATTTTAAGTCGGACGGGAGATAAGTTGTATTATTTAGCCTCATTTGAGAGCGGCCTTGGTTTGTGGGAGATGGATCTACGGAGTAAAAATATTCGTTTGATGCATAAATTAAACGGGAATTGGGGCTCTTTAATGTTGGACGAATCGGGTAATAATCTCTTTTTATTGGGAGGCCGGAATATGCAAAAGATCAGTTTGCAATCCGATAAACAGACCCCAATCACGTACAAGGCCACGATGGAATTGGATAAAGTGGCCGAGAGGGCTTATATGTTTGACAGGGTACGTCGGCAGGAGGCTAAACGTTTTTATGATAAAAATATGCATGGGGTAGATTGGCCGGCAGTGACGAAGGATTATGAAAAATTTTTACCTTACATCAACAATAATTATGACTTCTCGGAATTGTTAAGTGAATTGCTCGGAGAATTGAATGTATCTCATACTGGCGGTCGTTTCTATCCGGAGGAAAGAGGAGATGAAACAGCCGAAGCGGGATTGTTGTTTGAATGGAATGAGCGGCGGCCGGGTTTGATTGTCACGGAGGTGTTGGAAAAAGGACCTTTTGACAATGCCCGGTCAAAAGTACAGGTTGGAGATATTGTGGAGAAGATTGACGGACAAAAGATCGAAGCCGGGACGGATTATTTTCCGATGTTGAATAAAAAGAGAGGAGAGAAGACATTGTTTTCGTTCTATAATCCGAAATCGAAAGAGCGTTGGGAAGAGGTCATCAAGCCGATCTCTAAAGGCAGTATGCGGCAGTTATTGTACAAACGTTGGGTTAAGCAAAGAGCCGCAGAGGTCGATCGTCTCTCCGGAGGCCGGTTAGGGTATGTACATATTGCAAGTATGAGTGATCCGAGCTTCCGTTCGATTTATTCCGATATATTAGGAAAATACAATGATCGGGAAGGGATTGTGATTGATACTCGCTTCAATGGCGGGGGACGTTTGCACGAGGATATAGAGGTTTTGTTTAGCGGAGAGAAGTATTTTACTCAGGTTATTCGCGGACGCGAAGCATGCGATATGCCCAGCCGTCGTTGGAATAAGCCATCTATTATGATTATCGGTGAAGCTAATTACTCGAATGCGCATGGGACTCCCTGGGTCTATAAATATAAGAATATAGGCAAATTAGTCGGAATGCCTGTTCCGGGTACGATGACAAGTGTTTCATGGGAACGTTTACAGGATCCGACCTTGGTTTTCGGAATTCCTATCGTTGGATATCGTTTGGCGGATGGTTCTTATTTGGAGAACAAACAATTGGAGCCGGATGTGAAAATTGCCAATTCTTCGGAAAAGGTTATTACAGGACGGGATGAACAGTTGGAAAGAGCAGTAATGGAGCTGTTGAAAGAAATCGATCAGAAAAAATAGGAAAAGGGTGTTGACAGCACCCTTTTCACACATCAATAGAGAAGTATTTAACTAAAAATCAATTATCTGTATTCTTTTATCTGGCCTTCGAGATCATAAAATTTTAGATCCCTGGGTACGTTTTCCGTAAATTCTATTTTGCAATGGCTGGGTAAGAGAATTCTGATATCCAGCTCTTGTCCCCTCCACGGGCCTTCGATTTTGAAATAATTATCCATTCGTAAGGTATCGTTCTTCAACTCCCAGTTGATTTGGATACCTTTATCTTCCGTGTTAAGATAGTCCGAGGCATTGGTACTCCGATTGAAAGATATTTGGGGTTCCTCGACATTTTTTGATGCGTAGATGGAAAATTTAACCGGAGAAACCAAAAAGGATGCTTTTTTATCTCGGACTCTAAAAATCGATCGATATCTATTAGTATTGTAACCTGTATTGTAGAGATCCTTGAGATCTATGACGATTTTATTCGATAACGGACTGAGAAGCGTTGAGGTGTTGGTTCTTATTGTTCGTTGCGTATAATTCTGTGCTTCCGATAATCCGACAATGAGCAGTAGAAATAAACAGACTAACCATATTACTCCGGCCGGCAACAGAATAGTTCTATTGTTACTTTCGAAAGAGATCAATATTTTAAGTGCCAGAAAAATGATGAATAAACAGGGTATGACGGTTAGGAAGAAAAAGCAGATTTTAAGGATGGAAAGATGAAAAGGAGAAACCATGCAGATGGCTTCTTCGTACGCTTCCGCCCACGGCATTAAGTTGGGTAAAAATAGTATCGATATGAATGTAAAGAGCGATACGATACCGAATAAGAGAACAGATAAACCGAAGAGAAAAGCGATGGCTTTCCCTATCCCGCCGAAAAATCTACCTATGAGCTCTCCTATCCTTCTGAAAAACCGATGTATCGGAGATATTTTTATTTCCTGATACTCTTCTTTTACCGAACGTTCGATGTTGGGGATGTTGATATTTTTACCTTTCATTTCTAATTTTTCTCTGGAGTTCTTGGCTTTGGGAATAACTGTCCAGAGTACGATATATACTAAAATGAAAATGCCGTAGTATAGTGAAAAAAGGATAAAGCAGATACGTATAAGTATCATGGAAATTCCCCAATAGGAAGCCAAACCCGAGGCGACACCCCCCAATACCATGTGATCCGGATCCCGGTACAGTTTATGTGTGGGTTTCCCTTTGGATTCTTCCGCTTCCTCCTCGTCGTCTATGATATCAGCCGGTTTCCCCATGGTCGTGATTGCTTTTTCGACATCTTCTAAAATAATGGATTCCCGGAATTTCTCTTTTTGATATTGCATGAAAAGTTCGGCAATGCGGCTTTCGATATCATACATGATCTCTGTCCCGTCTTCTTCCTTTGTGTAATGGTTTTTAAGTATATTGATGTAAGCCTGAAGTTTCTCAAAAGCATCCTCGTCAATGTGAAAAACTTTCCCGCTTAGGTTTATGGTGTATGTCTTTTTCATGATGGTGTTAGTTTAAGCGTTATGATTCTCTTTAATATGGTTTACGGCAGATATCAATTCTTCCCAAGAATTTTCCAACTCTTTTAGAAATGTACGCCCTAATTCGGTAATACTATAATACTTCCGAGGGGGGCCTTGTAAAGACTCTTCCCATCTATAGGAGAGCAGCCCCGTGTTTTTAAGCCTTGTTAATAAAGGATAGATCGTGCCCTCGACAACGATCATTCTGGATTCTTTTAATTTGTTAATTATATCGGGGACGTATACGTCTTTTTGCGATATGATCAGCAAAATGCAATATTCCAGGATTCCTTTTCGCATTTGGGCTTGTGTGTTTTCAATATTCATATCCTGTTATTATTATTTGTGTGCGACAAATATATAAATAAAAAATAGTATTATGCAATACATAGTACTATAAAAATTAAAAATATTTTTTTGAGGTAAAATTATTTTTCGGATAAAAGGCAAACGTTTTCGTGGATTTTACTTGAACAGAGTGGATTAAACTTCATATTAAAGATTAACTTTGTGTCGGAAAAAAATCAGGAAACAATTAAGAAAATAGATATGAAAAAGGTATTATTGATGATTTTGGATGGTTGGGGAATTGGTCGGCACGATCATTCGGATGCGATAGGAAGCACTCCGACGCCTCATATTACGGCTTTGTCGAATCATAATCCCAGGGCTTTACTGTATACCAGCGGGGAGAATGTCGGATTGCCTGACGGACAGATGGGAAATTCGGAGGTCGGACACTTGAATATCGGGGCCGGCCGGGTGGTGTACCAGGATTTGGTGAAGATTAACCGGGCATGCCGGGATCATTCCATTGCTCAAAATCCGGAAATTGTAAAAGCTTTCACCTACGCCAAAGAGAATGGTAAACGGGTTCATTTTATGGGTTTGGCTTCTCAGGGTGGTGTACACAGTTCTCTGGATCATGTGTTTGCACTTTGTGAATTATCTAAGGAATACGGAATAGAGAATACTTTTATACACTGTTTCATGGACGGTCGGGATACGGATCCCCGTAGCGGAAAAGAATTTTTGCAACAGTTGGAGTTTGAAATGGCTAAATCTACCGGAAGGATAGCTTCCGTTATCGGTCGGTACTATGCTATGGATCGGGATTCTCGTTGGGAACGGATTCGTGAGGCTTATGATCTTTTGGTCAACGGGAAGGGAGTTCCTGCTACGGATGTAATAGCAGCGATACAAGATTCTTATGATGCGGGTGTGACGGATGAATTTATAAAACCGATTGTCCGGGTGAATGAGAACGGGAATCCCGTAGGGACTATTCAGGAAGGCGATATGGTTATTTTCTTTAATTTCCGGAATGACCGGGCCAAAGAGTTGACGATCGTGTTGACGCAGGAAAATAAACCGGAATTCGGGATGAAAACTATGCCCTTGTACTATTGTTGTATGACTCCTTATGATGCAAAATTTCAGGGACTGCACATTCTTTTTGATAAGGAAAATGTCGTAAATACCATTGGTGAATATATTGCATCTTTGGGATTGAAACAATTACGTATTGCCGAAACTGAAAAATATGCCCACGTTACCTTCTTTTTGAATGGAGGTCGTGAAGAGCCTTTTACCGGGGAAAAACGAATATTAGTTCCTTCTCCCAAGGTTGCTACTTATGATTTGCAACCGGAAATGTCGGCCCTGATAGTAACGGAGAAAATTGTGGAGGAATTAAAACGAAAAGAGGTCGATTTTATTTGTTTGAATTATGCTAACGGAGATATGGTAGGACATACCGGGGTTTATGAAGCCATCCGGAAAGCCGTTTCAACGGTTGACGAATGTGTCGGAAAGACGGTGGCGGCAGCCCGGGAAAATGGGTATGACGTGTTGATTATTGCCGATCATGGAAACGCGGATAATGCGGTGAATGAAGACGGAACTCCCAATACGGCCCACTCGTTGAATCCGGTTCCTTGTATCTGGGTAACGGATTCTAATTGCGACCACCTTCGGGATGGAGTTTTAGCCGATGTGGCTCCGACTGTTTTGACCATTATGGGACTGCCCGTCCCGCCGGAAATGACCGGAAAATCTTTGTTGGTTTGAACGATAAAAGAAATTCTGTGATAGAGAGATTTCGGGATTGACGATTTAAAAATAACCCGCAGGGACGGGTACGATATGCTAACATTGTAGATTGTAAATTAAGAAATTCAGAAGCTAATTTACAATCTACAATTTACAATTAAAAAGATTTACGATTTCGGATTGTAAGTTTATGCGGGCTGCTCTGTATTTTTGTCTCGAGGGCGGATTTATTAACCGGGTAATGAGAAATGACTAAATTTGTCCGTTTTATTTCAATTTTCAAATTATATGATACAAATAGGGGATACGATTGTCAGTTTGGATGTAATCGAGAAAAAATTTTGTTGTGATTTATCGGTTTGCAAAGGTATTTGCTGTGTGGAAGGTGATGCCGGGGCTCCTTTGGAAGAAAAGGAGGAAGAATACATACGAGAGAATTACGAGAAAATAAAATTATACATGAAACCGGAGGGGATACAGGCTGTCGAAGAGCAGGGATGGGCAGTTATTGACGTGGAAGGCGATCTGGGTACACCTTTAATTCATGGAAGGGAGTGTGCCTATGCTATTGAAGAAAACGGAAGTTGTTGGTGTGCCATTGAGAAAGCCTGGACGGAGGGGAAAAGTACTTTTCGTAAGCCTGTTTCCTGTCATTTGTATCCGATTCGGATCACCAGATACCCTTCGTTTCAAGCGGTTAATTATGACGAGTGGAAGATTTGTATAGGGGCAAAAATAAAGGGAGAGCAAGAGGGAGTACCTCTTTATATCTTTTTAAAAGACGCTTTGATTGAGAAATATGGAGCGGAGTGGTATGAACAACTTTGCTACGTGGCAAACGAGATAAAGCGGGGGAAAATCAAGTTTAAGCTCTGAAAATTTAGATGCTTTTCTTTGTAGAGAAAAAAAGTTATTTTATCTTTGCAGCGCAAAAGCAAAATGGTGGATGTAGCTCAGTCGGTTAGAGCGTCGGATTGTGGTTCCGAAGGTCGTCGGTTCGAGCCCGATCTTCCACCCCTTAACCACAAAGCAGTTATTCGAAAGATAACTGCTTTTTTGTTTCCGGCTTATTCTTTGTGTATAACACTGAATTCGTAAATCGAAGGAGGGGCACTAGCTGCCAGTACTTTCAAGCGAATCTGACTGGTTTGGTAAGTTTGAGGGAGATGGATCACTTTACAGGCTCCCATCGGACTTTGAGACAGGTAAAGGGTTGTCCACCGGTTGTCTTGCCAGATGTCGATTGTATAGGCTTGAATCCGGTTTTGCAAGCCATCCCGGTATTCAAAAATGGAAATTTTGTTGAATTTATCCCGTTCATTTAATTTTATAATCAGCTCCGGACAATCGATCTGGCTGGCCCAACGGGTTTGTAATCCGCCATCGACGACATTTTGTGGGCCGTATTCCTGGATTTGATTGTTCCAAACCGAGTTGACATTGGCTTCTTGTTGCAGAGAGACCGTTTTCCCATTGGTCGGAAAAGGTTTGTTTTTCCGCAGATTTAACCTGTTTTTCAA
>NZ_UQRQ01000030.1 GCF_900543425.1 uncultured Sanguibacteroides sp.
AGTCAGCCCCATTTGGCCACTCTGGTAACTGCCCTTGTTCAAAGAACGCTTGCTTATTGTTAGCGGGTACAAAGATAAGTAGTTTTTCGGATAATCCAAATGAATAAAATGAAAAATTAAAAATAGGTGAGGATGAAATATTGCCGAAGGAATAGTTTTACAAGTCTTGTAAATAGAGAAATATTACATTTGTATAAGAGAGGATAAAAGAGCCGCCCGAAATATCGGACGGCATTTGCACCTTTTCGTCAATTATGAGTTTATTTTCGGGGACGATAGGTTATATCGAAATGTTCTTCTCTATCAAAACCTTTGTACCGAACGCGAAGCTGAACGGAATCGGTTACTTCGCTGAAGACTTTGTTAAGAGGGAAAGCGACTGCACTATTGAGTTTATAACGATCCGTATCACCGTTGGCATTGTGATGAAATTCTAATAATACTTTCCCGTCTTCTGTCAATTCCTGATGTTGTGTTAAATTAATCATATGATGTGCAAGACCTCCGGCAAAGAAAAATTCGATCGTGAGAAAATCTTGGGCAATCCAATAATCGTTCACAATAACAGGATCACTTCCCAGGCTATCTAAAATCTCTTCCGAGTAAGGAAGTATATTTTTGGTTAAAATCTGTTCAATCCCATTGATCCTTACATAATAATCAAATTTGCCGCCCGGTATCGCATCCTGAAGAATGGTAAAATCGACCAATAGGCGCGTACTATCTTGAAGTTTTTGGGCCGGAACATTGGAATAGGATGGATATATAACAGAACCGTTATCCAGTTTTATAGTATAATTATCTTCATCGGATTTATGAACTACCCCGTAGCTAACCCAAAATTTACTCAAGCTATATCCATCGTCATCACAAGATGCGACGACGAATACAGTAATGATAAATAGAATGGTCAGACGTAATATTCTTTCAATTTTCATATCCTGTTTTTACTTATTGGTTTATTCTGTTTTCTGTTTAGTAGATGTGTGAAAAGATAAAAGGTTGCGCGTGAAAATCTTAAAATATAAAAAGGAAGCTTGAAAAATCAAAACCTCCTTTTTACTTGATGGGCGTAAAATTGGATTTAAAAGAGTTTTTTCCGTAAGGAGAAAAGAAATTCCAGACCTCCTTCTTTTCTGTTTTTTACGGATATTTCTCCTTTATGAAATAACACGGCGTTCTTCACGATAGAGAGTCCCAAGCCTGATCCTCCGGTTTGGCGACTTCTTCCTTCACATACACGGTAAAAACGTTCGAAGAGTCTGTTCAGGTGTGCTTCGTCGACTCCTTGTCCCGTGTCATAATAAGAGAAATAACAAAATTCCTGATCGTTTGTATAGTTATCGATAACAATGATAATGTGGTCTCCGGCATAGTTGACGGAGTTGTCCATTAAGTTGCGGAATATGGCGTAGATCAAGGTTTTGTTTCCTTCAATGAATAAGTCCTCTTTGATGTGGTTTTGTACGATGATACTATGGGAGATGAGCGTATCGTTGAGGTCTGCTATGACCTCCTGTACGGTTGTCCGTATGTTAACTTCTTCTTTTTGGAAAAGTTCCGCTGCTTCTTCTGTTTTCGTGATTAAGGCGATGTCTCGAATCAGGTCGGAAAGTCTGACAACCTGAGAATAGGCTCGCTCCAGAAAGAAATGTTTCTTGTCGGAAGTAATATCAGGTTGTTCCAATAAGGTCTCGATATAGCCTCGGATGCTACTTACCGGAGTTTTTAATTCGTGTGCGATATTATTTGTCATCTCCTGTTTGAGTAATCTGTTTTTTTCATTGTCGGAGATGTTGTTCAGAGTTATTTCATAACTATTATCAGTGAAAATAAGTAATTTGACGGCAAAATGTTTTCCGCCTTTAGAAAGCTTGCTTTGAAGTACGGGAATAGAATGTGCGTTCGGATTAACAGGCGTATTGTTCTTTAAAAATTCTTTCAGTTTTATGAAATCGGGTTGTTCCAATATCCCTTCGATGCGGAATGTCGGTTCGTCTAACAGAGTATTCAGGTATTGAATAAAGTGGGTATTAGCGTATATTTTTTCTCCGTTAGCAGCAAATATGGCAATTCCTTCATCCGAGTAATGGAAATGACGTAATAGTTTATCCCGTTCGACATTAATTTGATGATTACTCTCTTCGAGTAATTGGTAATTATGAATGATTTTATTACCGATCTCTCCGAGTTCCGTGTTGGGGAAATGGATGTGGTTGTAATCCACCTTGTGATGGTCTGCTGAGACGATAAAGTCCTTCAGGCCGGAAATGGCTTTTCCAAATCTGTCTGACAGATAAATAAGGGATATCAGGGCAATGAAAAACAGTAACGTGATGAAGTATAGGAAAATGTTATCTGTTTTTAGGAAGTTTTGAACTTCAATATCATAGGGTAGTGCGACGCGAATAAAGAAATGAGGATATGCTTTTGCATAATAATAATATTCGATACCTAATGTTTTTGAATGGCGAACGGATGCTCCCGTGGAGTGTATTAATGCCGATTGGATTTCGGGACGTTGCAAATGGTTTTCGATCTCTTTATCCTGTTCTATGCTATTATCAAATAATACTTTTCCCGTACGATCAAGTAAGGTGACCCGTAAATTCTGAGGAAGAATTTGTAGTATATTTTGAACGGAATCAATATGGTGATCCTGTATCAACTGCTTCGTGTCGACATATTGGGCAAGCATCGTCGCATAGTTATTAAGCGTTGTGCGCAGATTTTCTGTTTTATACGCTTTTTCTCTTTTTTGTTGAAAAAAAATAATTCCTATCGTGAAAATGGTAAATACGATAAAGAAATAAGAAAATAGTTTTTGTTTATAAGAGAGTTTCATCGGATGATGTTTTTAGTAAGTTAAAGTTCAATACAATATCCGTAGCCGGAACGGTTTATAATATAATGTCCTTGTTCCCCGAGTTTTTTCCTCAGGCGGGTGATATGGACGTCTACCGTACGTTCTAAAACATACCCGTCGTCAGCCCATACGTTACGGAGAATTGCTTCTCGTGAAAAGATTCGTCCGGGGGCTTTGGCTAACATGTACAATATTTCAAACTCTTTTTTGGTAAGAGGAATGGATTGTTTGTTGACAAAAACTTGTTTGGTGATTGTATTGATGAGAATTTCACCGACCTCTATCTGCTGTTGTTCCGGGGTGGTTGCCACTCTTTTTAGGACGGCCTTCACTCGTGCACACACCTCTTTGATAGAGAATGGTTTTGCAATGTAATCGTCTCCACCGATGCTGAATCCGGTAAGCATGTCATTTTCCGTATCCTTGGCTGTAAGGAAAATGATAGGAGTTGTGTTGTGAAGTTCTTTACGGAGCCTTTCTGCCATTTTGAATCCGGAGATTCCCGTCATCATGACATCTAACAATATCAATTCGTGTTCTTTCGTTAACGTTTTTAAGGCTTGTTTCGCAGATTCCGCGGTATCTACAATATAACCCTCGTTTTCCAAATTGAATTGCAGGATCTCTCGTAAGTCCTCTTCGTCATCGACAACTAAAATTCGTTTCTTTTCCATAGCTTTTATTCGGTTGGGGGTTCTGGTGTATCTTCGTTTTTATGTAAATGTTTTGCATTTTTTCCTTCCATTAAATAGATTGCCGCTTCTGCAATGTTAGTCGCGTTGTCTCCTATTCTTTCTATGTTATAGGACATGCCGCTTATAGAAAGAGCATCCAGCATATCTTGTTCGTTGATCGTCTTACCGATAAAGCAAGCTGGGATGCCGTGGATGATTTCTTTATGATGGAAATCCACCATATTATCTGCCAGAATGACTTTTTTTGCCAGTTCGGTATCTTCACAGGTGAAGGCAAAGATAGCATTTTGTGTCATTTTTTTAACCATGGAGAGTTGTTCCCGTATTATTTTTTCATGGGTCAGGAAGCATTTACCGCTCCGGTCGATCTCTTTAAAAAAATCGGCAATATTGAGAATGAGATCTCCGATACGTTCCATGTAAGCTGTCATGTCATGATAAGACATGATCTTTCGGGAATCAGTAGCTCTTGGTGAATAAAGAACGATAGAATGAATTACTTCGTCTCTGATTTTAACTTCCATCCCATCGATAATCGTTTCATTATGTTCTATTTCCAAATGTATCTCAGGATTCTTATTGTCTATCGTAAGTTGATTTATATAATCCATTTGAAGGAATACAATTTTGGCGAGCACTTCAAAGTCTCCTCTTATTTTTTCTAAATATTTTTCTCTGATGGTATTCATGTCGTAATGATTAAATAGTCTGACTTTTGTGATTGATTAGCCGAATTGTCCGGTGAGATATTCTTCGGTCCGTTTGTCTTGAGGATTGGTGAACATCTTTTGAGTTTCATCATACTCGATTAATTCTCCCAGGTACATAAACATAGAGTAATCGGAAATACGGGCCGCTTGTGACATATTGTGAGTAACGATCAAAATCGTAAATTCCTTTTTGAGTTCCAAAAGTAACTCTTCGATTCGATTGGTTGCAATGGGATCCAAGGCGGAAGTCGGTTCGTCCATTAATAAAATTTGCGGTTTTAAAGCCAGGGCTCTGGCAATACACAGGCGTTGCTGCTGCCCGCCGGAGAGAAAGGTGCCTTTTTTGTAGAGAGAGTCTTTGACCTCTTCCCATAATCCGACATTTTGCAGGCTTTGTTCCACGATCTGATCTTTTTCTTTACGGGGTAAACGAATTCCGTTTAGCTTATAACCGGCAATGACATTGTCGTATATACTCATAGTTGGAAAAGGGTTGGGTCTTTGAAAAACCATTCCGGCCATACGCCTGACTTCCATGGGATTCGTTTTTAATATGTTTCTCCCGTTCAAGAGTATTTCACCGCTAATGCGGATGTCCGGATAGAGTTCGTGCATTCGGTTTATGGCTCGTAAGAGAGTACTTTTCCCACAGCCGGAGGGTCCCATGATGGCCGTAATCTTTTTTTCTTCAATATCGGCGTTCACACGATCGACTGCATTTTTACCGGGGGTGTATGAGATCGAAACCTCTTGTAGCTGTAAGATGGGATTTTTTATAGATATCATAGGTTGTTATTGATTATATTATTGATTTCTCCATTTGTTAGCTATATGTTTGGCAATTAAATTGAGTGATAATATGAGTAGCAGGAGAAAAAGCGATGAACTCCATATCATATCGATCAGATTGGGGTCGTTGTAAAATTCCCAGATTAAAAGGGGAACGGCACTGGTCGGAGCTGTAATGTCCCAATTGATGATCGTGCTTCCGAGGGCAGTCAGCATCAGTGGAGCTGTTTCTCCCATGACACGAGAAACGGCTAACAATATGCCTGTAAACAAACCTCCGAAAGCAGAGGGGAGGAGTAATTTTAGAATTACATTCGTGTAAGAAGCTCCAAGTGCAAGTCCGGCTTCTTTTAGTGAGCCCGGTAACATTTTTAATGTCTCTTCGGTGGATCTTATGATCAGGGGAAGCATCATGATGCTTAAGGCAACGCTACCTGCCAGTGCGGAGTAGCTGCTTAATGGCTTTACGATCCAACTGTATGCGATGATACCGATGACGATGGAAGGGCTTCCTTGAATCAGGTCGGTAAAAAAGCGGGTAGTATTTGAAAATAGAGTTTTAGGTTTTTCCGAAAGATGAATTCCGGCCATGATACCGATCGGTATGGCAATAACGGTAGCCATTCCTACCATAAGTAGGGTCCCGGTAATTCCATTGGCAATACCTCCGGGAATAATTTCTCCCGTGCCCTTGGCAAGCATGGCGTCTAAGGTGCTGGGAGCCGTTTCGGTAAAGAAATTCCAGTTGATCTGTTTATATCCTTTTTTAACCAACTCCCAGATGATCATAAATAGGGGAATGACGGTCAGGGATGCCAATGAACAGATGGTATAAAAAAATATCCTGTCTTTGATCGTTCTGTATCTTATCGTTGCCATCTTATTTTAATGAAGTTTTTTAATGATGAGTTTGGCTATCATATTGATGATAGCGGTAATTAGGAATAATAATAAGCCAATGGCAATGAGAGAACTGAGTTTGAGTCCGTCAGCCTCCCCGAATTGATTGGCGATGATACTCGCCATTGTATTTCCCGTGTCTCCCAATGAGATGGGAATATTGTTGGTATTCCCGATCAGCATGGTTACGGCCATGGTCTCTCCGAGAGCTCTTCCGAGAGCTAAAATGTAGCTTGCGAAAATGCCGGAACCGGCGGCCGGGAAAGTGACGGTTCGAATAACTTCATAACGTGTTGCTCCTAAACTGTATGCTGCTTCTTTCAGTTCATTGGGAACCATGGTAATAAATTCGCCGCTGAGGGAAGAAGCATAAGGAATAATCATAATCGCTAATATTATGGAAGAAGTGAGGATACCGAATCCTTGTGAATTGATGCCCCAATCGACCATTAACGGACGCAGGGTATAAAATCCCCATAAGCCGTATACGATGGAAGGAATTCCTGCTAATAAATCAATGGTGGAGCTAATAAAAACGGCTATTTTTTTGCCTTTGAAATATTCTCCGGTAAAAAGGGCTACAGGTAATGAAAATGGAATACAGAACAGTAGCGCTAAAAAGGAGGTAAGTAAAGTCCCGATAATAAAGGATAAAGCTCCGTAGGTCTCGTTGTCGGGGTGAGGATTCCAATCGGCAGTACCGATAAATTTAAAGAATCCATAATGATGAAAGGCAGGGACGGCTCCACTGACGAGAGAATATACCATTCCTGCACATATTAAAAGTATAAAAATACAGCAGATGATTAGTAGACGTTTGAATAGATAGTCTGACATATCATTAAATTTAATGTAAGTCTTGTGGCGATGTATCATCATCGCCACAAGATTTTTTATTACTTAATTGTTTTTCCTTTAAAGGTGACGGATTTTAAAAGGTTTTGTGCATTCTTAACGGCAGATGCAGGGAGGGGAGAGTAGTGTACTTTTGTAGTTAAAGCCTGAGCTTCGTCGCTTAGCATCCAGCTCAACAGATCGATCGTAGCTTGTGCTTGCTCTATTTTTCTGTCGTTATAGGCTTGTTCCTTGTAAAGGATAATCCAAGTGAAACAGCTGATAGGATAAGCATCTGCGGCAGGAGAGTTGGTGATCATAGTACGGGTGTCGGCAGGTATGTCTCCGGAAGCGGCAGCGGAAATACTTTCCGTTGTCGGGCTAACGAAATTTCCGGCTTTATTTTGTAGTTGGGCCATAGGAATTTTAAGAGAGAAAGCGTATTCCGATCCCACGTAACCGATCGACCCTGCTGTTTGACTGATTACTCCTGCAACTCCGGGATTCCCTTTTGCGGCAATACCAGCCGGCCATTTCAAAGATTTTCCGGTTCCAACTTGTTCTTTCCAATCATTACTGATTTTCGTCAGGTAATCGCTGAATACGAATGTCGTACCACTGCCGTCGGAACGATACACCGGATTGAGCTCTTTGTCTGGAAGAGAGACTCCTGGATTAACAGCTTGTATCCGGCTGTCATTCCATTTTTTGATTTTTCCCAGATAGATGTCGGCAATGATTTCACCTGTAAGTTTTAAATTTTTTACTTCCGGTAAATTGTAGGCCATTACCACGGCTCCCATGCAGGTCGGGATATGAATTGTTTCATAAGGCATTTCTTTCAACTCTTTCTCGGAAAGAAAAGCATCCGTTCCGCCAAAATCTACGATTTTATCTTTTAAGCTTCTGATTCCGCCACCACTACCGATTCCTCCGTAAGTAATGGTCGTACCGTTCTTTTCCTGATAAGTTTTGAATGCCAGGTTATAAAATGGGAGAGGGAAGGTAGCTCCGGCTCCCGTGATGGTCTCTTTTTTACTTGGTGCAGCTTCTCTGGGAGTTGCATTACCACAGATCATCGTGGAAATAATAAGAATACTGGTGAGTAATAGATTTTTCATTTTTTTCAATTTATGTTTAACACGTTCTGTTCTTTTTGGACATTACAATATTACGCTGATGTTATGACACGTTTGTTACGCGTTTGTTACATTTTTGTTAAGCCAGAACAGAGGTCTTCTTATAATTTAAATTCAATATTCAAATAAGCGAAAGCCGTTGATTTTCCGGAATAAGGATTCCATGAAGTAAAGTTCGGAGCTATTTTTAAATATTTAATCGGGCTGTATTGAATACCGGCAAGAATCCTTTGCCCGTCGGCACTACTCCAGTCGTCTTTTGACGTTAAGTTGTCGTATCTCCCGAAAAGATTGAACTTGGAATCCAGTTTAACGGAGGTATAGATGGAATAACCGGATTGGTCTTTATCCTCTTTAAACTTGGTGTTATACATTTTATTGTATTCGGCTCCTAAAGAAAAGTACTCGTGTTTATAACCAGCGAAAAGGGCTAAGTTCTGTTGATCTTTCGTTTCATCACCTTCGATGTTTTTGCTGGATATGTCATAGTATCCTCTGATAGTCAATGATTCGATCGGATTGATGGTGACTCCTAAGCCATAGCGGTATTTGTTGTCGTTATTCAGTTTCTTGTATCCTTCTCCATTGATAAAGGTGATGTCAGCCCGGAGCCAGTCGGTAAATTTGTATTTTCCGATGATTCCCATGTCTGCACTGGAACCGAATTTGTACTCATCCTGGAATGATTTCATAATGTAACGATAACCCCAGAATTTTTCCTGAACATTGAATTGTTCCAGACCGATTAAACCGAAATCGAGCGTGAAGTCTCCGGTTTTCCAACTCAGCATGGCGTTTTTCACGTAAGCTACCCTTTCTAAGTCTGAACCCGATACTTTGGTGGAACCGATGTCAAATACTAATTTTCCACTTAATTTGGAAGTTAGGCTAAACTGATACCCGAAGTAGGCACGATCTAACGCGAACCCAGATTCTTGGTTTGCGCGGCCTATACCTGCATGATAGTTTGCAAAAACGGTTACAATCGGTGAGCCCGTAATTTTAAATTTGCTTTCTTTTTTTTCTTCTTGAGCAAAACTGCTAATAGATAAAGCAGCTAAAACGATAGTAAATAAAATCCTTTTCATTTTGTCTAATTTTAAGGTTCTTTTTTTCGAAAGCGAAAGTAGACTGAAAAGGTTTCTTGAATATTAACGTTTTGTGACGAAACTGTTAAGGAGCGTTATTTTCTGAAAATAGAAAAATTGACGCTACCGTATTGTCGATGCTCCAGGAAACACGGGAAAGCGGAGAAATCGACCGTAGCCGGGTGTTCTATAACTGCAATGCCGTCGGAGGAAAGTAGATCGTTATCGAAAATGGCTGCGGGGATCTCAATAATATTAGGTAAATCATACGGAGGGTCTGCAAAAATGAGATCGAAATTTTGTCCTTTCAATTTTTTGCAAGCTATAAATGCGTCTGTTTTGTATACGGTAATGTTTTTAAAGCCTAATTGTTGAGCCGTTCTTTTAATAAAAGAGAAATGATTGTAATTTGCTTCTATGGAGATGATCTTTTCGGCACCGCGGGAAGCTAATTCGTAGCTAATGCTACCCGTGCCGGAAAATAGATCTAAAGCACGAATGCTTTCAATGTCGATGTAGTTGTTTAGCACGTTAAATAAATTCTCTTTAGCGAAGTCCGTTGTCGGTCTGGCCTTGAAGTTTTTGTCCGGAAATATTTGTTTCCCTTTGTGTGTGCCGCTTATAATCCGCATCTATGAAAGTTTAACAGATGAATAAAATAAGAACTATTGAATTCCTTATCCTGAAGGAGTGTATTTAAAAGCGGCTCCTGTGGATAATAGATATGCGGAATATAGCTTTCAAGCATTCCTATGAACTTTTGATCTTTTACGGGTATACCTGAAATAAAGAGGTGTATCTTGTCTTTTTCTGTACCAGATTCTCTAAGCGTGTTCAGGATAAAGTAAACAATATCTGCCGGATATTGATAATGGAATGAATTGAAGAGCAACAGTTTGGCATTACGAAATAAAAGGATGTCGAAGTAACGATCCTGAATGTCGACAAATAATTGCTCCATCTGACGAAGAGTCTTGGTGCTCGCTTGCTCTATAAGATTAAAAGCGTTATTGACGATTTGTACTGTAGGGTAATGTTCCTGAAGAAATTGATGAAACTTGTACGGGATACTTTCTACCAGGTAAGCATTGATATCCTCGATGTGGTGATATAGGAGTTCTTCCTCCGAGTCTGTTTCTTGTTGAAGATGATAGAGCAAATTTAGTTTATCTTTCTGGAAAAAGTCGGCAGGTATCAGACTTTTGGCTTTGCAGCAAGGAATAACATAGACTTGTTTGAAATTTGAATTTAGGATGCGATCGTTAACTATATAGTTTTCCACTCTTGCAAGGACTGCATCCAGAGAATCGACTTGAAAAGGCTGATGAGCGAAAACGACAAGTCGGTCGTTTTCGTCATGAACGCAAAATGAAAATCCATCCGTTGCATAACGGATGGATAATATCGATTTTACAGAAGATTCGTAAATATAGTTCTTATCAGTATAATAGACTCCTTGCATGGAATTAAGATTTTGCGGATTATTCCCAATTCCCTACGTTATTGTTAGCCTCTTTTACACTTCCTACTTTTAGTCCGGGATATTTATGTAATCTGATTCTTTCTCCGTTTTCTTCTAAAACAGCATCTCTGAAATCTTCCATTTTATCGTCGAAAATAGTCATGTTGGACGTGCTGGCTTCAAAAACGGGAACATCCATTCCTGCTTCAGTCGGAATAATGTCTGCTTTTAGAGAAAATTCGTATTTCCTGTTTGTAAAGGGAACGTAACGGATGTCGTCAATCGGGTAATTTTCTCCGAAAAGTTGCTGTAAGGCGCCTACTTTAATGGTATCGCGAATAATGAGACCTTTTTTCAAAGCCTCCTCTTCGGTCATCCCTGCTTCAAGCTGATCATCTGTTAATTCTCCGATAGCACGAATAGTCTTCAGGGAATCGTATTTTACAAAATGAATAAGAGTATCGAAACTACCTGTATATTTGCCGTAAAGGTTTTTGTAGGATTCCTGTGCGGTCCTGATGTCTTTCAGGCGTTGAATGATTCTGCTATATCTTTGGTCTTTTAACTTTTGGAATTCCAAAGGATTATTTACGCTTTCGTAGCATTTGTATGCTAAAAAAATCGCTACAAGAGCTAAAATGACTTGAATAATAATCTTTTTCATTTTTTTTCGTCAGTATATTATTAATACGTTAAACAAGTTAGTTCTTTCTGTTTTTGATGACGTTTTATCTATCTTTGTATAGCTTAAAAACGGCACAACACACTACGCAACGAATACGGTAGTGTCCGCAAATATAAGAAAAAAAAAATTCGTAGCCCATTTTTATACATTGAAATTTTGCCATGATTGCAAAACATTTTGAAAACGTTGTATTAGAGAAGTTTGGGTTTGATTTTTCTCCGACTCAGCGACAGGCAATGGACTGTTTCCTCTCTTTTTTCTTTTCTATGGAAGAAGAGAATTTGTTTTTGCTGAAAGGATTTGCAGGTACTGGAAAGACTTCATTGGTCGCCGCAATCGTGAACACGTTATTGCAGTTTAAGTGTCAAGTCGTTTTGTTGGCTCCGACCGGAAGGGCGGCAAAGGTATTTTCAAGTTATTCTGGACAACCTGCTTTTACAATCCATAAAAAGATTTACCGGCAAAAAACGGCTCAAGAAGGAGTCGGGTATTTTAATCTGGGGTTTAATCCGAATGCCAATACTCTTTTTTTTGTGGATGAGGCTTCTATGATTTCTACCGGTTCGGTAGACAGTAATTTCGGTACGGGTTCCCTGCTGGACGATTTATTTGAATATGTGTATAACGGACGGAACAATCGATTGGTGTTGATAGGGGATACGGCGCAGTTACCTCCGATCGGTTCGAGCGTCAGTCCGGCTCTGGAAGCGGATTTGTTGAGCGGTCATTACGGGGTGAAAGTATATGAAGCTCATTTGACCGACATTATGCGGCAATCCGAAGCATCCGGGATATTGTATAATGCGACACGAGTTCGGGAGATGATTGGTGTAACGGGAAAATCCTTTTTGATGAAGGTTGACGGTTTTCCGGATGTAGTCCGGATAAACGGGGGAAATTTGTTGGAGGAGTTGGATAGTTGCTACGGGCGATACGGTATGGATGAAACAATGGTTATTTGCCGTTCCAATAAAAGAGCCAATCGGTTTAACGAGGGAATCAGGGGCAGGATCCTTTATCGTGAAGAAGCTTTTACCGGAGGGGATAAGATCATGATTGTGAAGAATAACTATTTCTGGGGAGCGGAATACGATCGTGTCGATTTCATCGCTAACGGCGATATCGCGACCGTGGGACGGATCGGTAAGTATAAGGAGTTGTATGGTTTTCATTTCGCGGAGGCTCGTTTGAATATTTACGGGTATGAGGACGAAATTACGGCATGGGTCATGTTGGATACATTAACTTCGGAACAGCCGGCCTTGAGCTATGAAGATCATAAGCGGTTATATGCGGCGATAGAGGAGGATTACATAGACGATATCCCTTCCAAACAAAAGCGTTTTAAGAAGATTCGTGAAAATGAATTTTTCAATGCCTTGCAAATTAAGTTTGCTTATGCCGTAACAGGGCATAAAGCGCAAGGAGGGCAATGGGATGCCGTGTTTATAGACCCGGGATGGATAGCGAACGAATTGCCCGACGATGAATATTGGCGTTGGTTATATACAGCTATAACCCGGGCTCGGAAAAAGGTATACCTGATTAATTTTAAAGAGGAGTGGTTTGAAGATAAATGATCGTGAAGCGAAAATTTTCGCTTCACGATCATTTGGTCACTCGATCGAAAGGCTTTTTGCGATAGCATCTATTCTGTTGTTCGCTTCTTGTTGAGCCTTCTCAAAATCGTTGATATCCTTCATTCGTACTTTCGCTTCGAAATAGAATTTAATTTTGGGTTCGGTTCCTGAAGGGCGTACTGAAATTTTACTACCGTCGGCTAAGAAGAATTGGAGAACATCGCTGGTCGTACTGAAATCCAAATGTGTTTTTTCTCCGCTACGTAGATCTATCGCCTCTAAGGTAAGGTAATCTTTTTTAATCACGATGTCACTCCCTGCGATTTGTTTCGGGGTATGGTGGCGTAACTCTTCCATCATCGCTTTGATCTCTTGGGCCCCGGATAATCCTTTTCGAACGATATAAATCATTTTTTCCTGTGAGAAACCGTATTTCGCGTAAATCTCTTTCAGGAAAACGTAGAGAGATTTGCCGTTCGTTTTTGTCCAAGCGGCAATTTCTGCCATAAGAGAAGTTGCGGAAACACCGTCTTTGTCTCTCGTGAACGAACCCGGCATAAATCCGAAAGACTCCTCTCCGCCTCCGATGAATTTTTCGGCGTCTTTTCTACGAATCATATCGGCAATCCATTTAAAACCGGTATAAACATCGTAACACTCGATATTGTTTCTTTCGGCAATTTCTTTGATCAGTTCGGTGCTGACGATCGTTTTAATGGTATATTCTCCACCTTTCAGAAGTCCTAATTCTCTTTTTCGGCGGATAATATATTCCGTGAAAATGATATTGGTCTGGTTCCCGTTTAGTAAGATCCACTCATTCTCATCGTTCTTTACGGCAATTCCGATACGGTCTCCGTCCGGATCACAGGCCATGGCCAGATCGGCGTCGATTTTTCTCGCCAAATCGAGAGCCATTTTGAAAGCGGCGGGTTCTTCAGGGTTGGCAGAGGCTACTGTCGGAAAATCTCCGTCCGGAATACTTTGTTCCGGTACGGGATGAATATTGGTAAATCCCCAGTTCCGGAGAGATTCCGGTACCAACTTATAGGTAGTTCCGTGGAGGGGTGTAAAAACGATTTTTAAATCGTGCTCTTTCCGGATAGCTTCCGGTGAAAGACTTAAGGTTTTTACCTTGTTCAAATAAATACGATCGAAATCTTCACCGAGTATTTTAATCTTTTCGGAGACCTTGTCGAATTTGATATCGCTGACCTTTACTTTTTGGACTTCTCTGATCACGTTTTTATCGTGGGGAGGAACTAATTGAGACCCATCGTCCCAATAAGCTTTGTATCCGTTGTATTCCTTGGGGTTGTGAGATGCGGTAAGGATCACTCCCCCCTTGCACCCTAACTCGCGTATGGCAAACGATATTTCGGGCGTAGGACGTAAGTCTTCAAAGAGATAGACGTAAATGCCATTGGCAGAAAAAATATTGGCGACGGTCTCGGCGAAATAACGAGAGTTGTGACGGCAATCGTGTCCGATACATACTGATTTTTCTTCGTTCGGAAAAGCCTGATTGATGTAGTTGGCAAATCCCTGGGTGGCGGCACCGACGGTGTATATGTTCATCCGGTTGCTTCCGACTCCCATAATTCCTCGTAGTCCTCCGGTCCCGAATTCCAGATCGTTATAAAACGAATCGATCAGTTCGGCGGGGTTTGTATCGTTCAGCATACGGGTAACTTCGGAACGGGTTGCCTCGTCGTAGTTTTGATCCAACCATTTTTCTGCTTTTTCTTTGGCCGTTTTTATGATATCCTTGTTGTCCATATCGTCATTGTTTTTAGGTTCAAATAACAAAGTTATGATATTTTGCGGGATTTTGGAGTGGTATATCTGAAATTAATAAAAAAGGCCTTGCAAACGCAAGGCCTTTTTTATTCTGTAAGCATGAATTAAAATCTTTTCTCTTTAATTTTTGCTTTCTTTCCGGTAAGTTTACGGAAATAGAAGATTCTGGATTGTCTTACCGCACCTCTCTTGTTTACTTCAATCTCTTTGATATAAGGAGAATTAAGAGGGATAATACGTTCTACTCCGACGTTACCCGACATTTTTCTTACGGTAAAAGTTTTCGTCGAACCTGTTCCGCTGATTTGGATGACGATTCCTTTGAATACCTGTACACGCTCTTTGTTTCCTTCAATAATTTTATAGTGCACGCTAATGGTATCACCTGTATTGAATGAAGGAATCTCTACTCTGTTTTCATTTGCAAAAGCTTCCTCTGCAATTTTAATTAAATCCATCGTTTTAATTTTAAAAAATTCATTTATCGAACGCAGTATTACGACCAGAGTCTTTTTTGTAAGAGACTACGTACGTTTTCAATTCGAGCTGCAAATGTAAGGAAAAAAATAAACTCTACAAATAATTTTTAGTTTATCCTTTATAAAACAATTGCAGCTTCAATTTTATAAGTCTTATTCTATGACTTCCAGTTTGTTCCCGGTTTGTTTGATCAACATGCGCAGGAACCAGTCCGGAAGAGGTTTGTTCTCTACTTTTGGGTTTTTGGAGCCCGGAACGGCTGTTTTTATATTACCGTCCATGTATTTGCAGAACAGGTAGCCGTAGAATTTTCTCCATTGGTCGACCAAGCTGTTTCCCGTGTTACAGGAGAAATCCGTCAGGAATTGAACTGCTGTCGCTTTGTCTTTGGCTAACATCTCCTTGGCTCCGGCATCTACAATTTGGACAAAGTTTTGGTATTGCGTTTCTAACCCTTTTTGTTTTTCCCGAATTTCAGGATGAATTAAGTCATAACGGGTATAGGCGAAGTTGCTGACCTGGCTAAATACCCAGAAGGCGGCTTCGTTCGTGAATTCCATCATACTTCCGTTCCCCACGGCATAAGCTTCCGGAACGGCTGTAGAAGAGGAATACATCGGGAAATAAACGGTATTCGCCGCATCGTCCACGGCGAACCAGAGAATACCTCCGATTTCGTCCGGTAGCCAGCTGCGGCTTTGGGTTACGAAAGTAAATCCAGTTTGTTGAGTAGCTGTCGTTCTCTCGTGTACATATTCTTTTCCATCAACTTTCCATTGCATGGGGCGCCATCTGTAAGGACATCCGTAAGGGCCGGCTCCTAAATCCTTGCTCATATCCAATTCCGTACCTTCTAAGTGGTCGCGCATGAAATCCATGGCATCCAGAACGTCTAATTTGCGGTTAGGCTTAATCCATAACGGCATGCGGTTAGTGGCATATCCTTTGGAATCTTTCATGATATTTCTTCCGGTAGCGTAATCCCAATACTGGGCCATGTCCGAACTTACGGCGTTGAAGAAGGCCCATACACGGATCTCGCAGAAGCGGGCAGCACCGAAATCAACCGGAGCGTAACTGTCAGAGAAACTAAAATCGGAATTTTTAGCGTCTTTAGGGTAGAATCCTTTTTCTTTGGCGAAAGAGATTACGTCTTTTGAGTAGACGGTAGTTATTTCCGGGTTGTATATTTTCTTTATTTTATCGGAAGAGATGGATGTTTTCCCTTCTAACGGAAACGTGGTAATACGGGCTTGATTCGCGTGGGCGGATACGTAACCGTCCGGAACCATCCGGGCTACCCAAACCGCACCTTTTTCTCCTTCTCCTTTACCGATAATCTCTAAAATCCAAACCTCATTCGGGTCGCTGATAGAGATGGATTCGCCGGAGCTGGCCCAGCCGTATTTGGTGAAAAGATCGGTCATCACAACGATGGCCTCGCGTGCGGTTTTAGCACGTTGGAGGGTTAAATAGATAGCGCTACCGTAATCGATGATAGCCCCGCTTTGGGTTTCCAGTTCTTTACGTCCCCCGAATGTCGTTTCGGCAATGGCTAACTGGTGTTCGTTCATGTTTCCTACTACGTTATAGGTATGAGCTACTTGGGGAATCTTTCCCATGAATTTGCCAGTATCCCATTCGTAGACATCCACCATACTCCCGGCAGGCCAGTCTTGGGCAGGCCAATGGTAAAGTTCTCCGTATAATACGTGTGAGTCGGCAGAATAAGTGATCATGGTTGAACCGTCTTTGGTCGCTCCTTTTGTGAATAAAAAGTTCGTACAAGCCATAGTGTACGACGTACAGCATAAAAATACTAACGTGACAAGCAGGTGAATTTTTCTCATATTCGTTTTATTTATTTTGTGAAAGAATTAGCGGATTCGATCGTAAGATCTTAATAGTTTTATATCCTTTACGATGCCTCGTATGGCCATGTATGTAAAAATAATGCAAACGACGGGAAGAATAAAACTGAATTTGTACAATACTGTCGCATCCGATCCGAATTGCCGGATGTGATACCACATCAGAATGGCGGAGCCGATCAACAGGATGATCTCTACGATACAAAGCCTTAATTGTAAAAAACGTTTTTTATACAAGAAGATCGTAATCAAAGGCAATAGAATGGTGAACAGGCTTAAAATAAGTAACGCCCAGTAATAACTTACGAATGAAACTTCCGTACTTTTTTCTACTATGCCGTAGGCAAAAAAGTCGTAATTCGTATCATTGGGAACTACGATTCGGGCGATGGGAACACATAGGGGCAATACCATCAAAATGCCTATTACAAACAGGTATATGGATTGAATTCTTTGTATCATATCAAATAGCTGATTTATATTAACGTGTTAGTTTATCTAAAGTATAGTTTACTAATTTTTCCATATAAGGCTTATAGTCGGGGGATGCATCACCGTTGGCCCGGTTGGCAATGATCAGGCAAATGGTGGCTGCGTGGTGTCCCATGAGGGCAGACAGGCCGGCAATAGCGGCACTCTCCATCTCGTAATTTACGATTTTATGGCCGTTATAGCGAAAACGGGCGATTCGGTCGTTTATTCCCGGCATTTGCAGCGGTAAGCGGAGTACACGTCCTTGGGGACCGTAAAATCCGTTGGCTGTCAATGTTACTCCTTTTACGGTCATGCCTTCCGTGTGTAATTTGTTAACCATTTCCGGAGATGAGTTTACGGCATACGGACGAGCAGCCTGGGGTGTCCATTGGCATTGGCTGATGAATGCATTTTCAAAGGCCGCATCACATATTTTTTCGTTATCCTGATAAAAACGTAGAACTCCGTCGATACCTACACTCATTTCCGAAATAACAAAGGCATGTACGGGGACATCAGCCTGTACGGAACCGGAGGTACCGATTCGTACTATATTTAAAGCTTTCTTTTCCGGTTTAATTTGTTTGGTACTCAAATCGATGTTGGCCAAAGCATCTAATTCGTTCAGCACAATATCGATATTGTCCGTACCGATTCCCGTTGAAACGACTGATAAACGCTTTTGGTGGTAGATTCCGGTAATTGTGTGGAATTCTCGATTACTGCGTGTCAATTCGATCGAGTCAAAACGGGAAGCGATCATTTCTACCCGGGAAGGATCGCCGACAAGCACTACGTTATCCGCTAAGTCTTCAGCGTGTAAATGAAGATGGAAAATTGTTCCGTCTTCGTTCGTGATTAGTTCCGATGATTTAATAGCATTCATAACCTTATTTTTGAGCTACCAAAAATAGTGATATTCATGGTATAAACCAATAAAGCCCCTGCAAAAAGTAAAATAAAAACGATAAACCTGCGGGTTATAAAAAAACGAACCGGAATATTCCGGTTCGTTTTCGGGTGATTTTATGCTTGGATCTGTTTTAGACAGATCGATTATTTCGCGTAGTTGATGGCACGGGTTTCCCGGATAACGGTTACTTTTACCTGTCCGGGATAAGTCATCTCGTCCTGGATGCGTTTAGCGATATCGTAAGAGATTTTCTCGGCTTCCGTGTCGGAAATTTTTTCGCTACCCACCACAACCCGAAGTTCGCGTCCGGCCTGAATGGCATAAGTCTTAACTACTCCGTTGTAAGAGAGAGCCAGGTCTTCCATCTCTTTCAGTCGTTTGATGTAGGATTCCACAACCTCTCTTCTGGCTCCCGGACGTGCTCCTGAAATGGCGTCGCAAGCCTGCACGATCGGGGCTATCAGCGTGGTCATCTCTACCTCTTCGTGGTGAGCTCCGATGGCATTACAGATATCCGGCTTCTCCTTGTATTTTTCAGCTAAGCGCATACCTAATATAGCGTGCGGTAATTCCGGTTCGTCATCGGGTACCTTGCCAATGTCATGGAGAAGTCCGGCCCGTTTGGCCTTTTTCACGTTCAGACCCAATTCTGCGGCCATGATGGCACATAAATTGGCTGTTTCGCGAGCGTGTTGCAATAAGTTTTGTCCATAGGAGGAACGGTATTTCATTTTACCTACCAAGCGGATCAGTTCCGGGTGTAAGCCGTGAATGCCCAAATCTATAGTGGTACGTTTTCCTGTCTCGATGATCTCCTCTTCGATCTGTTTCTTTACTTTGTTAACAACCTCTTCGATACGTGCCGGATGAATTCGCCCGTCTGTTACCAGTTGATGAAGGGAGAGACGCGCAATTTCACGACGTACCGGGTCGAAACCGGATAATACGATAGCTTCCGGGGTATCGTCCACGATGATTTCTACACCGGTGGCGGCCTCCAGCGCCCGGATATTCCGGCCCTCACGACCGATGATCCGTCCTTTTATTTCGTCCGAGTCGATGTGGAAGATAGAAACTGCATTTTCTGTTGCCGTTTCTGTTGCTACCCGTTGAATGGTTTTTATGACTACTTTCTTTGCCTCCATGTTGGCCGTCATTTTAGCCTCCTCCATGATCTCGTTCACGTAAGAGATCGCTTCTGTTTCGGCTTCCTCTTTCAGCGAGTTGATTAATTTTTCTTTGGCTTGATCGGCAGACATACCGGATATGGTTTCCAATTGCTCGATCTGTTGTTTTTTCAATTTTTCCAGCTCGGCATGTTTCTTTTCCCATAACTCTTTTTGTCCTTCGAGTGTTTCTTGCTGAGTTTCGGCTTCTTTAATTTTCCGTTGACACTCTTCTATCTTACGGGCCAATTCAGCATCTCGTTGTTTGAGTTTGTTCTCCGCGAGTAAGATCTTGCTATTTCTGGCGTTAACCTGTTTCTCGTGTTCCGCTTTTATTTGTAAGAATTTTTCTTTGGCTTGAAGGATTTTATCCTTTTTGATTACTTCTGCTTCCGCTTCCGCTTCTTTGATGATATTCTTGCTTCTGTATTTAAGGGTCATATTGATCAGTAAGTACCCGATCGCCAATCCAACCAACAAAGCAATAACACCGGTAATTATTGTTGTTATCATATTTCGATAATTAGATTTAATGTTAATTATATATTGTTTGGTTTTCTATTTTTTATAATAAAAAAACCCGCACTATTTCTCTTTAAAAAACCCCTGTTAGACACGGGTAGAGCTGCCGTTAGATTCAGATTTCCACTGTCCCGAAGGAACTCCGAAGAGTTGAGGCCTATCTTGTGCCAACTAAGCTTTGCTCTAATTGGTTAAGTGTTGAGTTTTCCAGTTAAATACGAAATAATGCGGGTATATCTATTTCTTTTCAAAGAACGCTTTTTACTCTTTTACGAATTCGTCTAACCTTTTGTTCACTTTTTCCAGTTCGTTCAAAATCGGTTCGACATCATTCCGTTGCTCGGCTTCTAACATTTTAGCTGTAAACTGTAGGGCCGTGGCAACTAAAAAATCCATGGGATCAATATTTGAATATTTTTCCCTATATTGAGAAATCTTACCATTAATCAATTGTGCTGCTTTTCTTATTTGCTCCTCTTCTTCTCTCTCTATCGTCAGCGTGCAAATCCGTCCTGCAATATTCACATTAATCGTAAGTTTATCATTCATATTAATTATTCAAAAGAGCAATACATTTATCAATCTCCCGCACCAGTTGGCTAATTCTCATTTTGGCCTCAGAGCTTCCGTCTCCGGTCGAAATAGCATTAGCCACTTTCAAAGCTTTTATATTCTCGTTTAATTTATTGTTCTCGCCTTTCATCTGCTCTATCCGGTTTCTGAGAGCTTGGATCTCCGCTTCCAGATTTTTGTTTTTGTCCAGCGAGGATATATATAGTTTTATTAGTTGTTCAATTTTTAAGTTTAGCTCTTCTATTATGTTTTTTTCTTTTCCTGTCATAACCTAAACTTTACACCACAAAGATAGGACAATTTCTTTTAAATATCAAGAGTGTTGTTATTTTTGCAATGGTTTTGTCATTTTTTATTAGCCGAGATAATTTATGAAAAAAAGAATAATTGTAGTTGCGGGAGTCTTACTCTTTTTATCGTCAGTCGTTTGGGGGCAGTCGCCCGAGTGGTTAAATCCTTTACGCATCAAACCGTTGTTGAGCGGTAATTTCGGCGAGTTGAGGGATGCGCATTTTCATTCCGGTTTGGATTACAAAACGGAAGGACGGGAAGGTTTGCCGGTAATATGCGTGAAAGACGGGGTGTTGGCCCGGGTAAAGGTTTCCGCGACAGGTTACGGGAATGCCTTGTATGTTAAGCATGATGACGGTTATACGACGGTTTACGGGCATTTGCAACGTTTCGTCTCCCGGGTGGAGGAGAAAGTACGGGATATACAATACGCGAAAGAGTCGTTTGCTATCGATGAAAATTTTGAAGCGGAGGCGATCGTGTTTAAAGCGGGAGATACCATTGCTTATAGTGGGAATAGTGGCTCTTCCATGGGACCTCATTTACATTTTGAGGTAAGAAGTACTCGGGACGAACGCCCGTTGAACCCTTTGCTTTTTCTAAAAATAGAAGATAAAATGGGACCTAATCTTCGGGCTTTATACCTCTATGAGTTTTCGGAAGAGGGTGTATTGTCGGGGCGGCGGCATGTTATGGTGAAAAATACAGGAAACAGAAATTACAATGCGGGAAAAGTGCGGCTCCCTGCCGGAAAGATCGGAGTCGGCGTACAGGCTGATGATTACATGAACGGGTCGTGGAATAAATTGGGGTTGTACGAGTTGAAGCTGTGGGCGGGGGGACAATGGGTGTCCCGGATGAAAATGGATACGGTCTCTTTCGATCAAAATGTTTTGGTCAACGAGGTAAAGGATTTTCAACTTTATCGGGAGAATAAGGTCGTTTATACCACGTTTGGAAACTACCGGGGCGAATTACCGGGAGTTTTCACTTCTATTGACCATGGATTTATTACGTTGTACCCGGATAGTACTCTTCAGGTTCGTTTGGAGTTGCGGGATATAAACGGCAATGTTTCCAAGCTTTTTTTTGAGTTAATCGGGAGGGAGAAGGAGAGAGAAATTGAACGTACGGGAAAAGTGGTTTGGAATAACCGGGAAGAACATCGGGTGGTTTGTGGAAATTATGTGCTGGAATTGGAAGCGGATGCATTGCAATATCCGATTTCGTGCGAACCGCAACTTGTTTCTTGCCGCAGGGACAGCATTGAGACGATGGAGGTGTTTTGTTTGTCGAAAGAGGAATGGCCTTTGTTGAAGAGGGGAAAATTGCAGGTGAAGGGTTTATTTGCGGAGAAAAGCGTATTGTGTTTGGTCGGAAAGGGAGAAAAGTTACTGCCGATGAAAACCTGGCAGTCGGATTCGGGACTTGCGGCTTATCCTAACGTGTTGGGGCGCTACACGGTAAGTAGGGATACTGTGGCTCCTCTGATTGATTACTTGGGAAAGGTTGCCGGGAAAAGAGTCCGTTTTAAAATAAAGGACGAGTTGACAGGAATCGCTTCTTACCGGGTTGAGGTGAACGGAAAATGGTGTCTGTTTTCTTATGATGCCAAAAAGGATATCTTAGAGGGCCGTTTAAGCGAACCCGCTTTTGTGAAGGGAAAGAATAAGGTGGTGTTAAAGGTGACGGATGGTGTGGGAAATATTGCTACCTTTGAAACCTATATTATAAAATAAAAGTATTATCATAAAAAGTATATTATATGAATACAATAATAGAAAAAGCCAGAGGGTTAGTAAAAGAGAAAAAAACGGATGAGGCTATCGTCTTACTGGAAAAACAGGTGGTCGGAGAAAAAGAGGGGCCGGAAGAGATTTTGATGGAGTTGGGGATTATTTATAACGGTAAGGCCGATTTTACCCAGGCTTTAAATTATTTTAATGCCGTGTTGCGGCTGAATCCGGATAACGGTAAAGCTCGTACCTATGTAAATATGATCAACGGTATTCTGGATTATTATTGTAAGGATCTATTGAATCCCTGATCGTATCGTGTGAAAAATAAGGAGGAAAAATGCAGATGCGGTAAAATGGGTAGCGACAGATCGTTGAAAGTAGATTTTTATTTCGTGCGTTGCAATTCTCGATTAATTCATTTACCTTTGCGGCAGTTTTCGAATTGTTAAATTTACGTTTCAATCCGCTTGAAAGGGGGTGGTCGATTATTTTTGAGATAGAAGAAATGATATAATATTCATCAAGAAAGAGGACACACGGGTGTGTCGTCGGTTATTTTTTTTAGTAAATAAATTATTCATTTTAAAAATAAAAGATCATGATTATAGTTCCATTAAAAGAAGGCGAGAATATTGAAAGAGCGTTGAAAAAATTCAAGAGAAAATTCGAGAAAACCGGTGTTATTAAAGAATTAAGAGACCGTCAGGCTTTCACGAAACCTTCCGTAAGAAATCGTATGGCTCGTATGAAAGCTGCTTATCGTCAATCGTTGCAACAGGCAGAAGAATAAAAGACTTACATAATTTTGTTTTTCAAAAACAAAAAGCGTAATTTAGTTACGTCTTTAAAATTTTGAAAATGATGCAACTCCAGGCTTTTTTAGATTATCTGAGTCGTGTAAAAAGGTATTCTCCTCGCACGATAGAGGCATACGAGATGGATTTGCGTCAATTTTTCGATTATTGTAAGTTGAGCGATTCGGAGGAGGATATTTTAAAAATAACTACCAAGTTAGTGAGGGGATGGGTTATGGCGGAGATGAGTGGGGGAATGCGAAAAGTTGGGATCGGGAAAAAACTGAAAGCTACTTCCGGAAAACGAAAATTGAGTAGTGTAAATGCTTTTTTTCGTTTTTTGCTAAAGGAGGGAGTGTTGGAAGTAAATCCGGCGGAGGGAATTAGTGGTCCTAAAACGGCTAAACGATTACCTGTTTTCGTGAAAGAAGAGGAGATGGCCGCGATATTGGAAATGGGAGAAGGGGAAGGAGATTTTCCTTGCCTGCGCGATTGGTTGATTTTGTTGATGGCTTACGATACGGGGATGAGGCGTTCGGAAATAGTAGGGTTGAAGGTGTCTGATATCGATTTTCCCCGTCGGTGTATCCGGGTAACGGGGAAAGGAAACAAACAACGGGAGATTCCGGTCGTGGATGAGTTGGAGAAGGCGATGACGTATTATTTGGAGAGGAGGAAAGAGGTTGTTGTTCAGGAGCACGGCTTTTTTTTCGTGACCAATAGAGGTTTGCCTATCTACGATAAGTTCGTTTATCGGCTGGTTACCGAGAAACTGTCGAAAGATACCACTCTTTCCAAGAGAAGTCCACATGTATTGCGTCACTCTTTTGCGACTCACCTGTTGAATAACGGAGCGTCCATAGAGGGGATTCGGGAACTTTTAGGGCATTCGAGTCTGGCTGCCACCCAAGTCTACACGCACAACTCGGTAGAGAGTATGTTGAAGATTTTTAAACAAGCTCACCCACGAGCATAAATTATAGGAGGAAACGGTATGGAAATTAGAATTAATCCTGTAGGTTTTTCAGTAAATCCGGTTTTGGAAGAGTTGATCAATAAAAAATTCTCAAAACTGGAAAGGTATCACGACGGCATTATCGCGATTGTGGTGACGTTGAAATTGGAGAAGGATGACAATCTTGAAAACAAGTTAATGGAAGTGCGCGTCGATGTGAAGGGACAGGAAGTTTTCGTTAAGAAAAATGCTAAAACTTTTGAAGAGACGGTGGATGAGTTGTACGACGTGTTGAAGCGTCAATTGACAAAGGCGAAGGAAAAGAGAGAAAATTAAAAAAATGATCTCATTTATTGTGAGATATGATTTTTAATTTGTACATTTGCAAGCCAAATTAAATGGGATTTCTCGCCTTGTTTGATCAAGAATCAGATAAACAGCGAGTTACTTGCATGAATATAGAGTTATTGTGATAAATTGTTTAATAATAAAATTGTTTTAGAGTTATGGCTAAAGAACATTTTGACAGGTCAAAACCACACGTAAATATTGGTACTATCGGTCACGTTGACCACGGTAAAACAACCTTGACAGCTGCGATTACGACAGTTTTGGCAAAAAAAGGTCTTTCTGAATTGCGTTCATTCGATTCTATCGACAACGCTCCGGAAGAGAAGGAAAGAGGTATTACCATTAATACTTCGCACGTAGAATATGAAACTGCAAATCGTCACTATGCGCACGTTGACTGTCCGGGACACGCCGACTATGTAAAGAACATGGTTACTGGTGCTGCTCAGATGGACGGTGCAATTCTGGTTTGTGCCGCAACTGATGGTCCGATGCCTCAAACGCGTGAGCATATCCTTTTGGCTCGTCAGGTAAACGTACCGAGAATGGTTGTTTTCTTGAACAAAGTGGATATGGTGGATGACGCTGAAATGTTGGAGTTGGTAGAAATGGAGATGAGAGAGTTGTTGTCTTTCTATGGATATGATGGTGACAATACTCCTATTATCATGGGTTCTGCTCTTGGTGCATTGAATGGAGAGGCTAAATGGGAAGAGAAAGTGATGGAGTTGATGGAGGCTGTTGATACTTGGATTGAAATTCCTGAACGTGCAAAAGATAAACCGTTCTTGATGCCGGTTGAGGACGTATTCTCTATCACCGGTCGTGGTACTGTTGCTACTGGTCGTATCGAGACCGGAGTTGTTCACGTAGGCGATGAGTTGGAAATGATCGGTTTGGGTGCTGACGGAAAGAAAACCGTTTGTACGGGAGTTGAGATGTTCCGTAAACTTTTGGATGACGGAGAAGCTGGTGATAACGTAGGTTTATTGCTTCGCGGTGTTGATAAGAATGAGATCAAACGCGGTATGGTGTTGGCAAAACCGAAATCAGTTACCCCGCATACTAAATTCAAAGCTGAGGTATATATTTTGAAAAAAGAAGAAGGTGGTCGTCACACTCCGTTCCACAACAGATACAGACCGCAGTTCTATATTCGTACATTGGACGTTACCGGAGAGATTACTTTACCGGAAGGACGCGAGATGGTAATGCCTGGTGATAACTTGACCATTACGGTTGATTTGATCACTCCGGTAGCTTGTTCATTAGGTTTGCGTTTCGCTATCCGTGAGGGTGGTAGAACCGTAGGTGCCGGACAGATTACTGAGATCATGGGTTAATGTGATTTGGGTCTGCGTTTTCGCAAACTTATAATCATAAACTACAATAAATTAGGGTCGGCTTCGGCTGACCCTTATACGGGAGTGGCTCAGTTGGTAGAGCATCGGTCTCCAAAACCGAGGGTCGGGAGTTCGAACCTCTCCTCCCGTGCAATTTAAAAAGAAAGAAACAGATGAGAATTAAAAGTTATATATCAGACGTTTACAACGAACTGGTAAATAAAGTATCCTGGCCTACGTGGTCTGAACTCCAGAGTAGTGCAACGATTGTGATGATTGCTTCCGTTATCATAGCCCTTTGCATATTCGCTATGGACTTTTCGTTCAGGCATATTATGACAGGTATATATAGTTTGTTTTATTAAAAATCTTGGAGGTCTGACACATGGCTGAAATTAAAAAAAGATGGTATGTACTTCGAACAATTGGAGGCAAGGAGAAAAAGGTAAAGGAGTACATCGAAAATGAAATTGCCAGTTTAGGGCTTCAGGACTATGTTTCACAGGTTTTGGTGCCTGCCGAGAAGGTATATCAAGTACGTAACGGGAAGAAATTCAGTAGTGAACGGAATTTATATCCGGGTTATGTATTGATAGAGGCTGCTCTTGTTGGTGAAATTCCCCACATGCTTCGTGATATTACGAACGTGATTGGCTTCCTGGGGGAGACCAAGGGAGGAGATCCTGTACCGATGCGCCAAGCGGAGGTAAACCGGATTTTAGGTACGGTGGATGAACTTGCGGAACAACCAGAGGAAATAAGTATCCCTTATTTCGTGGGCGAGTCGGTTAAGGTGACCGACGGACCTTTTAACGGTTTTACCGGTGTGATAGAGGAGGTGAATTCGGATAAGAAGAGATTAAAAGTAATTGTTAAAATCTTCGGACGTAAAACACCACTCGAACTAAGTTTCATGCAGGTAGAAAAAGAATAACAATTATTGATTAAAAAAATCATGGCAAAAGAAGTTGAAGCAATTATCAAGCTACAAATTAAAGCCGGAGCAGCAAATCCTTCTCCTCCAGTAGGTCCTGCGTTAGGTTCAAAAGGGGTCAATATCATGGACTTCTGCAAGCAATTCAATGCGAGAACTCAGGATCAGGCAGGAAAGATTATCCCGGTGATTATTCAGGTGTACGGTGATAAGTCATTTGATTTTATCACGAAACAACCTCCTGTTGCTGTTCAGCTTTTGGAAGTAGCCAAATTGAAATCCGGATCTGCAGAGCCTAACCGTAAAAAGGTGGCTTCTATTACTTGGGCTCAAGTAAAAGAGATTGCAGAGTCTAAGATGAAAGATTTGAATGCTTTTGAAGTAGAGAAAGCGATGAGTATGGTAGCTGGTACTGCCAGAAGTATGGGTATCACTGTTGACGGTGAGAGACCTTTTTAATGAATTTGTAATACTTCAAACGTAATGAGTAGACTGACAAAAAATAAGAAGTTAGCTTTAGAAAAGATCGAAGGTGGAAAAGTGTATTCTATCGACGAGGCTGCACAACTTGTAAAAGAGATTACTTTTACCAAGTTTGATGCGTCAGTAGACCTGGACGTTCGATTAGGAGTAGATCCGCGTAAAGCCAATCAAATGGTGCGCGGTGTATGTACTTTACCTCATGGTACCGGAAAAGAAGTAAGAGTATTGGTTTTATGTACGCCTGACAAGGTGGATGAAGCTAAGGCTGCCGGTGCGGATTACGTGGGATTGGATGATTATATCGAGAAAATCAAAGGTGGTTGGACCGATGTGGATATCATCATTACTATGCCTTCCGTGATGGGTAAAGTAGGTGCTCTTGGTAGAATATTGGGTCCTCGTGGATTGATGCCAAACCCGAAGAGCGGTACGGTAACTCCGGAAATCGGAAAAGCTGTTACTGAAGTAAAGCAAGGTAAGATCGACTTTAAGGTTGACAAATTTGGTATTATTCACGCCTCTATAGGTAAAGTATCATTTGATGCCGTTAAAATTTTAGAAAACGCGAGAGAATTCTTGAACGTGATCAACAAATTGAAACCGGCAGCAGCAAAAGGAACCTATGTTAAGAGTGTATATCTGTCAAGTACGATGAGTCCCGGTATTCAAGTAGAACCAAAGTCATTACTTGATTAATTTTGTAACCTTAAAAAGGACCTCAGTAGTATGAAAAAAGAAGAGAAAAAAGTCATTATAGACAGCTTGACGGAGCAGGTTAACGAATATAAGCATCTTTATGTAGCCGATATTGCGGGTTTGGATGCAGTCGCCACTCAGGCGTTGCGCAGGGCTTGTTTTGACGCTAACATAAAGCTTATACAGGTTAAAAACACCTTATTGAAAAAGGCTCTTGAGAACGCTAACAACAATTACGAGGAGATCTTCGTTTCTTTGAAAGGAAGTAGCGCCGTGATGTTGAGCGAGACAGGTAATGCTCCTGCCAAATTGATCAAAGAGTTCCGTAAAGATAAGGATAAACCCGCATTTAAAGCCGCTTTCGTTGAGGAATGCGCTTATGTAGGCGAAAATCAATTAGACGCGTTGATCAATATTAAGTCTAAGGAAGAGTTGATTGGGGATATCATCTTGATGCTTCAATCTCCGATGCAGAACGTTATTTCTGCTTTGCAATCCGGACAAAATACGATCGCGGGTGTTGTTAAGACACTGTCTGAAAAAGAATAATTTTTTAAGTTAAGTAACAAACAATTTTAAATTAGTATAGAAATGGCAGATTTGAAAAAACTTGCAGAAGAGCTAGTAAACCTTACCGTAAAAGACGTAAAAGAATTAGCTGACATTTTAAAAGAAGAGTACGGAATCGAACCTGCAGCTGCTGCTGTAGCTGTTGCTGCTCCTGCAGCTGGTGGTGCTGCTGCCGCTGAAGCAGAGCAAACTGAATTCGATGTAATTCTTAAATCAGCTGGTGCTGCTAAATTAGCTGTTGTTAAGTTAGTGAAAGAATTGACCGGTCTTGGATTGAAAGAGGCTAAAGAAGTAGTTGACAAGGCTCCGGCTCCATTGAAAGAAAAAGTTTCTAAAGAAGAAGCTAACTCATTGAAAGCTCAATTAGAAGAAGCAGGAGCTGAAGTTGAACTTAAATAAGGTATAAAACCGGTAGGTTTTTAGGTTTAGAGTCTTACGCGGACTCTAAACCATTTTGTTGTTATGATTGTTTAGGTTCAAAAAAAATAATAGATGTCTTCATATAATTCAAACAATAGAATAAGCTTTGCATCGATAAAAAATCAGCTGGAATACCCTGATTTTCTTGAGGTGCAGTTGAAGTCTTTCAAGGACTTTTTTCAATTAGGTACCACGCCTGAGAACAGAAAGAATGAAGGCCTTTACACGGTTTTCAAGGAAAATTTTCCTATAACTGATACACGGAACAACTTTGTTTTGGAATTTTTGGACTATTTTATAGATCCGCCCCGCTACACGATCGAGGAGTGTCTGAGTCAGGGATTGACTTTCGGCGCACCCTTGAAAGCGAAGTTAAAGTTGTACTGTACAGACCCGGAACATGAAGATTTTGATACCGTTATCGAGGATGTATATTTAGGGAATGTTCCTTACATGACTCCGAAGGGTACTTTCGTGATCAATGGAGCAGAGCGAGTGGTAGTTTCTCAGTTACACAGGTCTCCCGGCGTTTTCTTCGGGCAAAGTATCCACGCGAATGGTACGAAGCTTTATTCCGCGAGAATTATTCCGTTCAAGGGTTCATGGATCGAGTTCGCCACGGACATCAATAACGTGATGTACGCGTATATCGACCGGAAGAAAAAATTGCCCGTGACAACTCTTTTGAGAGCGATCGGGTTTGAAACGGATAAGGATATCCTTGAGATATTCGGTCTTGCAGATGAAGTCAATGTTTCCCGTACGGGGTTGAAGAAAGTCGTTGGCAGACGTTTGGCTGCTCGTGTTTTGAAATCTTGGATTGAAGATTTCGTTGATGAAGATACCGGTGAAGTTGTTTCTATCGAGCGTAACGAGATTATCGTTGATCGTGAAACAGTGCTGGAGCCTGAGCATATTGATGCGATTGTTGAGTCAGGTGCGAAGACGATCCTTCTTCACAAGGAGATGCAAAATTTGGCGGATTATGCCATTATATATAACACGTTACAAAAAGACCCGTGTAACTCGGAGAAAGAGGCCGTGTTGCATATCTACAGGCAGTTGCGTAGTTCGGAGCCACCTGATGAAGCTACTGCTCGCGATGTGATCGACAAGTTGTTCTTCTCTGATAAACGTTATGATTTGGGTGACGTGGGACGTTACAAGTTAAACAAAAAATTGGGACTTGCAACAGATCCGGATATCCGTGTCTTGACGAAGGAGGATATTATCGAGATCATCAAATATTTGATTCGTTTATTAAACGCCAAGACTGACGTGGACGATATTGACCACTTGAGCAATCGTCGTGTACGTACTGTAGGCGAACAATTATATAATCAATTCGGCGTGGGATTGGCCCGTATGGCCCGTACGATTCGTGAAAGAATGAACGTGCGAGACAACGAGGTATTCACCCCGGTTGATTTGATCAACTCGAAGATTTTGTCTTCCGTGATCAACTCGTTCTTCGGAACGAATGCATTATCTCAGTTTATGGATCAGACGAATCCATTAGCCGAGATTACTCACAAGAGACGTATGTCTGCCTTGGGACCCGGTGGTCTTTCCAGAGATCGTGCAGGATTCGAGGTGCGTGACGTACATTATACTCACTATGGTCGTTTGTGTCCGATCGAAACGCCTGAGGGACCGAATATCGGTTTGATTTCTTCTCTCTGCGTGTACGCTAAGATCAACGATTTAGGATTTATCGAGACTCCTTACCGTAAGGTGAATAATGGTGTTGTGGACCTTTCAGAGGAAGGCGTGCGTTACTATTCAGCCGAGGAAGAGGAGGAATTGGTAATTGCTCAGGCAAATTCTGCTATTGATGAAGATGGCAAGTTTACAAATAAATGGGTAAAAGCCAGAAAGGATGCGGATTTCCCGTTAGCTGCAGGAGAGGATGTCGATTTGATCGATGTTGCCCCGAACCAGATTGCTTCAATTGCAGCTTCTTTGATTCCGTTCTTGGAGCATGATGATGCTAACCGTGCATTGATGGGATCGAACATGATGCGTCAGGCAGTTCCGATTATCTCCCCGCAATCTCCGATCGTGGGAACTGGTTTGGAAGCCAATTTGATCAAGGATTCTAGAACGCAAGTTGTTGCTGAGGGACCGGGAGTGATCGCTTTTGTTGACGGACGCAAAATTGTTGTTAAATATGACCGTACGGAAGAAGAGGCTTTTGTAAGCTTTGAACCCGATACGAAAGAATATTACCTGCCGAAATACCAACGTACAAACCAGAGTACGACGATCACGCTAAAACCGATCGTGAGAAAAGGTCAACGTGTGGAAGAAGGTCAGATATTGACGGAAGGATACTCTTCAGAAAAGGGAGAATTGGCACTCGGACGGAACTTGAAAGTGGCATTTATGCCGTGGAAAGGATACAACTACGAGGATGCTATCGTGATCTCCGAGAATATCGTGCGGAATGATGTCTTTACATCTGTTCACGTGGACGAGTATTCTCTGGAAGTTCGTGAAACGAAACGTGGATTGGAAGAGTTGACGGCTGATATTCCGAACGTAAGTGAGGAGGCCACGAAAGATTTGGATGAAAACGGAATCATTCGCGTAGGGGCTCGTGTTCAACCGGGAGATATCTTGATTGGTAAGATTACCCCGAAAGGAGAGTCTGATCCGAGTCCGGAGGAAAAATTGCTGAGAGCAATCTTCGGTGATAAAGCCGGTGATGTGAAAGATGCTTCATTGAAAGCTTCTCCTTCGTTGAAAGGTGTTATTATTGATAAGAAGTTGTTCCAGCGTACGGTAAGTGATCGGAAAACGAAAGCTGCCGGCAAGAATCTTTTGGCTGAACTGGATGAACAATTCCAACGTAAAGTCGGGGATTTGACTACTTTATTGATCGACAAATTATTCGAGTTGGTAAATGGTAAGACTTCACAAGGCGTGAAGAATTACTTGAACGAGGATATTGTTCCGAAGGGCGTGAAGTTCTCTTACAAGATGTTGCAGAACATGGACTTCTTGCAGATCAACCCGAACAAATGGACGACCGATAAGCAGAGAAACGATATGATTCGTGACTTGTTGCATAACTATATCATCAAGTACAAGGAGATCGAAGGTCAGATTAAACGTAAGAAGTATAACGCTACCGTTGGTGACGAACTTCCTTCCGGAATTATCAAGATGGCTAAGGTTTACGTGGCTAAGAAACGTAAATTGCAAATCGGTGATAAGATGGCAGGACGTCACGGTAATAAGGGTATTGTATCCCGCGTGGTAAGGGTAGAGGATATGCCGTTCTTGTCTGATGGAACTCCGGTTGATATTTGTTTGAACCCGCTGGGTGTGCCTTCCCGTATGAACTTGGGACAGGTGTTTGAAACCGTGTTGGGTTGGGCCGGAAAGAATTTAGGATTGAAGTTTGCAACTCCTATTTTCGATGGTGCCTCTTTGGACGATATCAACAAATACACGGACGAGGCAGGTGTGCCTAGATTCGGGACCACCTATCTGTATGACGGTGGAACGGGAGAACGTTTCGACCAGCCGGCAACCGTGGGTGTGATCTATATGTTGAAATTGGGACACATGGTTGATGACAAGATGCATGCTCGTTCTATCGGACCCTATTCGTTGATCACGCAGCAACCTCTTGGAGGTAAAGCTCAGTTCGGAGGTCAGCGTTTCGGAGAGATGGAGGTTTGGGCTCTAGAGGCTTTCGGAGCATCACACATCTTACAGGAAATCTTGACCGTGAAGTCTGATGACGTGATGGGTAGAACCAAAACTTACGAGCATATCGTGAAAGGTGAACCTCTTCCGACACCCGGAATTCCGGAATCATTCAACGTATTGTTGCATGAACTTCGCGGGTTGGGATTGAGCGTTAATTTAATATAATTGTTGATTTATGATTTTAGATTTACATGGATTGTAAATCTAAAATCTAAAATCTAAAATCTAAAATATGGCCTTCAGAAAAGACAATAAAGTAAAAAATTTTACTAAGATCGCTATTGGATTGGCTTCCCCGGAAGAAATTCTGGAACGGTCCAGTGGTGCTGTATTAAAACCGGAGACGATTAACTATCGTACTTACAAACCCGAACGCGACGGTTTGTTCTGCGAACGAATCTTCGGTCCGGTGAAGGATTACGAATGTCATTGCGGTAAATATAAACGTATCCGTTACAAGGGTATCGTTTGTGACCGTTGTGGTGTTGAGGTTACGGAGAAGAAGGTTAGACGTGAGCGTATGGGACATATCCAGTTGGTGGTTCCGGTGGCTCATATCTGGTATTTCAAGTCGTTGCCAAATAAAATCGGTTACTTGTTAGGGTTACCTTCCAAGAAACTGGATACCGTTATTTACTACGAGAGATACGTGGTTGTAAACCCCGGTATCATGGGGGATTCCGGTATCAAAACGATGGATTTCCTGACGGAAGAAGAGTATTTGGATATTCTGGATAAGCTTCCGACAGATAATCAATATCTGGATGATGATGATCCAAATAAGTTTATTGCCAAGATGGGGGCGGAAGCTATTTCCATGTTGTTGGAACGTCTGAATTTGGATGATCTTTCATACGATTTAAGAAATAAAGCTAACACGGAGACCTCTCAACAGAGAAAGAATGAGGCTTTGAAGCGTCTTCAGGTAGTAGAGGCTTTCCGCGAAAGTAAAGAAATTAATAAACCGGAATGGATGATCGTGAAGGTGTTGTCTGTAATACCGCCCGAGTTGCGTCCGTTGGTTCCGTTGGATGGTGGTCGTTTTGCGACTTCCGATTTGAACGATTTGTACAGACGGGTAATCATCCGTAACAATCGTTTGAAGAGATTGATCGAGATCAAGGCTCCGGATGTAATCTTGCGTAATGAAAAACGTATGTTACAAGAGGCCGTAGATTCATTATTTGATAACTCTCGTAAATCCAATGCGGTTAAGATTGAAAATAACAGACCGTTAAAGTCTCTTTCCGACAGTTTGAAAGGTAAACAAGGGCGTTTCCGTCAGAACTTGTTGGGTAAGCGTGTTGACTACTCTGCACGTTCGGTAATCGTTGTAGGTCCGGACTTGAAGATGCACGAGTGTGGTCTTCCGAAAGATATGGCGGCTGAATTGTATATGCCGTTTATTATCCGTAAGCTGATCGAGCGTGGTATCGTGAAGACGGTGAAGAGTGCCAAGAAGATCGTGGATCGTCGTGATCCGATCGTTTGGGATATTCTTGAAAACGTGTTGAAAGGTCACCCGGTATTGTTAAACCGAGCCCCGACCCTGCACCGATTGGGTATTCAGGCATTCCAACCGAAATTGATCGAGGGTAAAGCAATCCGTTTGCACCCATTGGCTTGTACCGGATTCAACGCCGACTTCGACGGTGACCAGATGGCTGTACACTTACCATTAGGTAATGAGGCCGTGCTGGAAGCTCAGATTTTAATGTTGTGTTCTCATAACATTTTGAATCCGGCTAATGGTGCGCCTATCACGGTGCCTTCTCAGGATATGGTACTCGGTTTATACTATATCACGAAACCGAGAAAGGGCGTGAAGGGTGAAGGATTGAAGTTCTATTCTCCGGAGGAAGTGATTATCGCTTTCAACGAGAGAGCTGTAGACTTGCATGCTGAAATCGAGGTGAAGATTGATAACGTGGACAAGGACGGTCAACCGATCAGACATATGATCAAAACGACGGTTGGTCGTGTGATTTTGAACCAGTTCACCCCGAAAAACTATCCTTATATCAATACGTTGATTACGAAAAAAGCGTTGCGTGACATTATCGGTGACGTGTTCAAACGTTGCGGTGTGGACGTGACGGCTAAATTCTTGGATGATATTAAGGATTTGGGGTATCGTAAAGCATTTGAGGGTGGTTTGTCTTTCAACTTGGGAGACGTTATTGTTCCGGAGAACAAACAAGATTTGTTACAAGAAGGATACGATCAGGTTGAAGAGGTAATGGCGAACTATAACATGGGATTCATTACCAATAATGAAAGATATAACCAGATTATTGATATTTGGACACACGTGAATGCGAACCTGACCGCCACGTTGATGAAACAATTGGCAGCGGACGACCAAGGATTCAATTCTATCTATATGATGTTGGATTCCG
>NZ_UQRQ01000031.1 GCF_900543425.1 uncultured Sanguibacteroides sp.
AAGACACAGTTTTTTTTCATAAGTTTGTATGTTTAGGTTAGTAGTTAGTAATTAAAAATAAGAGATCGCCCCATCGGTCTCTTATTTTTTTATTACTTTTAACCTCAGAAAGGAGAAACATATAACTCAAACAGAATAACCATGCAAACGAAAGTTTCACTCGGAATCGATATCGGAGGTACTAATACGGTTTTCGGCATTATTGATCAAGCGGGCAAATGTTACGCTGAAGGAACGTTATCAACTCAGGCTTACAATAATATCCAGGACTTTATAACAAAATTGCATGCCGATATCTCCACTCAATTAAACTCTTTGGATATCCTTCCTATAGGAGTGGGTATCGGTGCACCGAACGGTAATTATTATAACGGAACTATCGAACATGCTGCAAACCTGTATTGGAAAGGCATTATTCCGATCGTTGAACTTATCGAGAAAAAATTCAAATTACCGGCCGTAGTGACCAATGATGCGAAAGCCGCTGCCATCGGAGAGATGATCTATGGCGGAGCCAAAGGAATGAAAAATTTCGTGGTGGTTACCTTAGGGACCGGACTTGGAAGCGGTATCGTGGTAAACGGTCAATTGGTATATGGAAACGACGGTTTAGCGGGAGAGTTAGGACATACGATAGTACATCCCCACGGAAGAGCATGTAATTGCGGAAGAAGAGGATGCCTGGAAACTTACGTGTCTGCTACCGGAATCAAGCGAACAGCCTGTGAGTTGCTCGCCACGGAGAACATCGAAAGCCAATTACGAGATATCCCCTTCCATCAATTAACGGCTAAAAGAGTATATGAAGCAGCTGAAAAAGGAGACCCTATTGCATTAGAGGCGTTTCAACATACCGGAGAAGAATTAGGGAGCGCATTAGCTAATTTAGTAGCTATTACCAGCCCGGAAGCCATATTTCTCCAAGGAGGAGTAGCCAACGCCGGAGAATGGCTATTTAAAACTACCCAGGAACAAATGGAGAAAAATCTACTCCACGTTTACAAACAAAAGGTTAAAATTCTACGTTCCTCTTTACCAGTAAATGCAGCCATATTCGGTGCCTCTGCCTTGGCATGGAATGAATTAGGTTAGTCCTATCAATATCGTAAAAACGAAACTATGAAAACAAATCTTCTGTTGCTTTCTTTTTTATACTTACTAATCAGCACCAGCTGTAGCAAAGAGCGCGAGATTCCCATAACCGATCTCGTTAACCCTCTTATCGGCACAAACGAACAAGGAGGTTGTTTTCCCGGGGCGGCCTATCCTTTCGGAATGTTACAACTCGGTCCGAATACTGTCAATACTTCCGGAAAACCAGGGTATCTATACAAAGATTCCGTTATATCGGCGTTTTCTTTTATTCGTCCGGTTTCCCGGACAACGGAAAAACACCTCGATATAAAGATACTCCCCACGGTTAAAAAGCCTCGTCCGGGAGAAAATGCCGTTCATTTTATTCGCTCCTGTTATTCCAGTTTCTCTCACCAGAACGAACAGGCAGAACCCGGCTATTATAGTGTTACGCTTAAAAACGGAATTAAAACAGAGTCTTCTGTTACCGAACGGTGTGGCATGCAATATTATCAGTTTCCCACGGATGCCAATTACGGATTGGTGTTGGATATGGTAACCCCATGTGAAGAAGGAGGCATACAAGAGACATCCATCAAAAAAGTAGACAACAGAAGTATTCAGGGATACCGGAAATACACCCAAAACGACCAGACCAAGCGCATTTACTTTTTTATCCAATTTTCACAGGATGTAAACGTATGGGCAGGCAAAGATTCGCTGCAACCAATTGCCAACGGGCAAAGAATCACAGCCTCTCAAAGTTACGCTTGGATCGATTTCGGACAAATCACCAACAAGATTATCGCAAAGATCAGTATCTCTTCCGCCAATAGTGACGGGGCTATTGCAAATTTAAATAAAGAAATGCCCCATTGGAGTTTCGATAAAGTAAAAAGAGATGCCAAACAACAATGGAGAAGAACACTTTCCAGAATAAAAATAAAAACGGAGAACACAGAATCGGCTAAAATATTTTATACAGCCTTGTATCACGCTTACTTAACTCCATCCGTCTATTCGGACGTACACGGGAATTACGCGGGAGCAGACGGGGAGGTACACTCTGTAGGCAAAGCGACTCAATATAAATTAGCTCCGCTACAATATACTTCCTGGACTCAATACCCGCTATTAACCATTACCCAGCGGGGAAAGGTAAACGAAATCATTCGGTCCTTTCTGATCCACTACGATCAGACCGGTATTCTTCCTCGCGGGATCAATCCACAACAAGCCATCGGGAATCCGGCCATATCCGTTATTACGGGAACTTACTTAAAGGGAATCCGCAATTTTGACATTGAAAAAGCCTATGAATCCATCAAAGCCACATTAGCCAGTCAGTCACCGGAACTCAACGCATTTCGCCAATATCACTTTATCCCCGGTGACCTGACAGAACATTCCGTTTTAAAGACTCTAACCTATGCCTATGACAACTGGTGTGCGGCACAGATGGCAAAAGCATTGAACAAAGAGGACGATTATCTCTTTTTTATACAATCCTCCCGAAATTACGAGCAACTATTCGACACGACAACGGGATGGGTAAAAGAAAAAGATAAACATCACTTATTCAAACAAACTGACAACTCTCTGAGAAACACATGGTTTATCCCGCACGAGATAGAACAACTCATTAATATCCAAGGAGGAAAACAGGCTTTTATCGATAGGTTAGACAGTCTGTTTACTTCAAAGGACAGTACTCTCCATTACGAACAGGCTTACGGTCCATTGCAACACACCCCCTACCTGTTTAGCTACGCGGGAGCACCGGAAAAGACACAATACTACATCAACCGGATCAGAAAACTCTACTCCAATACACCGGAAGGATTGCCGGGAAACGACAATTACGGTCAATTATCTACCTGGTATGTTTTCTCTGCCATCGGATTTTATCCGGTAAACCCTTGTAACGGCAAATATCGATTGGGAACACCCTTATTTGAAAAAGTTGTTCTAAAGCTTGGCCAAGACAGACGTTTTATTATCAAAGCCAATAAAGAAAACGATCGATACATATATGTAAAAGAGGTATTATTGAACGGAGATCCCTTAGATCGCCCCTGGATCACGCATGAAGAAATCCTTCGCGGAGGAGAACTGGAATTTATACTGACGGATCAACCTTCCACAAACTCGTAAATACAAAGACTTATCATGAAGCGCATTGGCGTCATATTAGCCGGAGGTTCCGGATTAAGAATGGGAAATGATATCCCAAAACAATTTTTAAAAATCGCCGGGAAAAGCGTATTGGCTCACACGCTTTCCGTCTTTCAGACACATCCCGGTATAGACGAAATCATCATTGTTATTCACAAAGATTTTATCGCCCAAGCCCAACATATTGTCGACACGGAAGGCATTCATAAGGTAAAAAAAATCGTACCCGGCGGCAAAGAGCGTTATCATTCCACGCTGGCCGCATTAGGCTCCTATACCGATGAAAACGTACTTTTTATCATTCATGATGCCGTTCGCCTGTTAGTTTCCCACTCCATCATTCATCGAATTATCGAAAGCCTTCATACCTATAAGGCGTGTACTACGGCCATACCGGCAACAGACACCATCGTACAGAGTGATTCAACCGGACAGTTCATCGCCGCAATACCTCAACGTCAGACTTTGTTCCATGTCCAAACTCCCCAAGGGTTTCACTCGACCACTCTGAGGGAAGCATACCGACTGGCACAAAACGACCCCCATTTTACCAGCACCGACGATTGTGGAGTAGTCCGTCGTTATTTTCCCGACATCCCGATTAAGATCGTGGAGGGCTCCCCAGCCAACGTAAAATTAACCTATAAAGAAGATATCCCGGTAATAGAAAAACTTCTTTTGGCAAGAAATAACACGGATTGCGAGGATTATATCGATTTTTAGATACCTTTGCGAGTCGTACTGTGTATAAATGAATTTTTACAAATGAGAATCGCAATCATCTTATTAGGAATAATTTTATTTCCGGGTGTTATGTGTGCCCAAAAGAGAAGTATTGAATATAACACCTCCCTTTCCGGTTTTATCTCGTCTAAAAACGAATTACCTTTCTGGATGATCTCCAATCGTCACGGCCTTATTCCCAACGGTAAAGGAGGTTTATTGGAAGCCGGCATTTTCTCGGATTTCAACAGTAAACATAAGATCCAATTCGCTTACGGCTTTTCCGGGGCCGCCTATCTTTCCCAAGCAGAAAACAATATATTGGTCGACCAACTTTACGTTAGCGCCAAATGGAGAAAATTTCGACTGGACTTAGGAATGATTCATCCGGAAGAAGAGTATAACGGGGTTTCCTCCACCAACGGTAATTTCGTTCGTTCCGGTAATTCCAGAACCATGCCGGGCTACAACCTTAGCAGCGAATACATCTCCATCGGAAATTTCTTTGCCTTTAAATTCAATTGGGCCGATTACCAGATGATCGATGATCGCTATGTAAAAGATACCCGCTTGCACAACAAATCTCTATTTGTTAAATTCACGATTCACCAACGGATCGAACTGATCGTAGGTCTGGAACATTGGGCTCAATGGGCCGGGAAATCTCCGGTATACGGGAAACAACCCTCTTCATTCAAAGATTATTTACGAATTGTCGCCGCCAAGGAAGGTGGTTCGGATGCAAGCCAAAGTGATATCATTAACGCTTTGGGAAACCACTTGGGCAGAGAACATCTACGCATCAACTACCTGGGAGACGACTATACCCTGACTTTCTATCACGATATTCCGTTTGAAGACGGTTCGGGTACCGATTTCCGTTCTTTCCCGGACGGGACATATAATTTTTATTACGGAGCCAAAAACAAAGAACAATGGATCAGCGACATCATGTATGAATTTTATTATACCAAATACCAATCCGGCTCCCGTCATGACCGACCCGCCACCCCCGAAGAGATGGAACATCAAGATCCTAACAGTCCGAGCTACGGTAAAAAAATATTAGGAGGTTGCGACGATTATTTTAATAACGGTGAATACCGGAGCGGCTGGACCCTATATCAACGAACCATCGGTTCTCCCTTTATGTTATCCGACATGGAGAAAGGAGGTTTGGGAATCTATAACAATCGGGTTATCGCCCACTATATAGGCATAAAAGGAGCGGCTTTCCATAAAGTTCCCTATAAAGCCATGTTATCTTATTCTATCAATTACGGAACTTATTCCAAGAAATTCGACGGCTCCTATCGTGAATTCTCTTTCGGTTTGGAAGCCCGGCTACCCTTACAACATTTACCCGTAAACATAGATACCGGTATATACGGAGACTTTGGGAAAGTATTCAAAAACAACATCGGGCTTACCGTAAAGATCAGCAGAAAAGGATTCATCAAATAATTCCGGATTTCGGTGTCAAAAATTTATCAAGCATGGGGTGTAACCTTGCCCAAACCTCTTCGACGGTAATTCTCTCGAAACGTTCCTTATCCGTCAGGCTCTTCCACTCGTCCGGGGAGATCAAATCCCGGGAACTGATCCCCTGGTTACACTCGGTCGGGTTAGGCAACCATTTGGTCTTATCCACCCAAGGCGGATAAATAGCAAAACTATGAACTTGCAAAGCCTGAGCGATATGCCGGGGACCTCCTTCGTTACCAAAAAAGAAGTCAGCCTGCAAACACATGGCAGCCAGTTTTCTTATAGAATCAGCTGCAATATGAACAAAAAGATGCTTGTCTTCTTTCATCTCCCGGAACAACTGAAAAGCGGCCTCCTTTTCCTGTTCGTTATAATTGAATATCAATTGGGCATCATAAGTTTCAATCATCAACCTCAATACCTCCTTCATTCTCTCCATGTGCCACGCTTTTCCCTTTACTCGCGTGAAGGGAGTACAGATAATTACCGGTTTGGAAAAATCAATTCCTTTCTGTTTCATAAAAGAATGAAAATCCCGGCTCTCTTCCGAAGTAACGTATAACCGAAAATCAGACACGTATTCCAGCGGTTTCAATTGTTCCAACGGCTTTAGCAACAGCAAATTTCGTGAGACTTCGTCCAACGTCTCGTCCTTTTGATTGGCAATCCGGTAATTATGGCCAATGAAAGAATAACTTTTCCGTGTTCCGATACGGTATTTTGTTTTCAAAGAAAACCAGGAAAAACACAAGGAAGTAAGAGTCGTACGCGTGTCTATAATCACATCGTACTTCTCCTTTCGCATCAATCGCCAAACCCGTTTCAGATAACTCCCGACACCGTCTTTTCCTGAAAAAGAGATCACTTTATCTATATCGGGATGATGCTCGAATAAGGTATTTATCGGATCATATAAGAGATAATGAATCTCTGCTTCCGGAAAGTTTTTACGAATGGTACTGCAAATCACGGTTGACAATACGGCATCTCCGATCCGACGAAAACGAATAATTAAAACTTTATTAATCATCCTCCTCCATCTTTTTATATAATACGGGATTCAACATCGGATCATTATACATCTTCATCTGCTTATAAACCTTCATGTACTTCTTACCCGATTCGATATCTGCCAATAGTTGGTCGACCGCCACTATCAAATCCTGACGCTGGCTCTTCAAAACCTCCAATTTCGATTGACATGCCTCTATGTGGGCAGGAGGAACATCTATTCTTTCAACTTCCTGTTCCATATGGTAGATCTTAAGAGCTAAAATAGAGAGACGATCCAAAGCCCATGCGGGACTTTCCGTATTCAACGTAGCATCCGGCCTCGTCTCCACGTTTTTATATTTCTCTAAAAACCAATCGTCGATTCTCTCAACGATATCCGTACGAATTTGATTCAACACATCTATCCGACGCTTTATCCTTAATGCTTCTTCCGGAATAATCTCCGGATCCCGAATAATATCTTCCAGATGCCATTGTATCGCATCTGTCCAATTTTTCATATACAAATGATAAGCAATATTTTTTTCGTCATATGGATTGACTACTCTCGCTTCCACTTCACCTTTAAGATGATAAGCATGCGTTGCATCATCAAAAACTTTATAACTCCATTCACTAAATGACATCTACACTACGAATCTAACAAATTATATATATAAATAACAAAATTATAATTTCATTCCATAATATCGGCACACACGAATGTTAACATTTATTATTTATGTCAAATACGCACCCCGTTTAGTTACATGTTCTCTGTACTGAAAGAGAGCAGTTATTTTGGCGTATTAAATTATTTCATGTAGTTTTGCATGTTATTAATAAATGCTTTTTTCATTTTAAAGCAACTATTTGTTTGAACGTTTTGGAAACCATATAAAATAACCATGGAGAATAAGATAACTTACCTTGATCGCAATGAATACAATTACGGTCCTGCACCTGAAATTGGAGAAGTATTAAAAAATTTCGATCCCAATAAATTATGTTTTTATACCCGCATTTACGATGAAGGGAAAAAAAGTATATTATCGGACTATATCTCCGTTCTTTACGGGGTCCCCGAAAAACAAGTCATTTTAGGGTATGGTGGAGAAGATATCTTAAAACAAGTAGTACATTGCTTTTTAGCTGGCGGCCCCAAAGCTAAAACACTACTTATTCCTAAATTCTCCTGGTGGTATTATAAATCTATTGCCGACGAAGTAAACGGACGTACCATTTTTTATCCTTTATACGAAGAGGGCGATACCTTTAAGTACGATATCGATGGAATGCAAAAAATCGTTGAACAGGAAAAACCGGAAATGATTTTAATTGCATCCCCGAACAATCCGACAGGTAACTCGCTATCGGAAAGCGAATTGGATAGAATATTATCTTTTATCGATAAAGATACGGTTGTCGTTATCGATGAAGCTTACGCTTCATTCGCCAATAAAGATACCAGCTACATCAAACCTTTAATCGAGAAATATCCCAACCTCCTAATCGTCAGAACACTTTCCAAATTTTACGGATTACCCGGGTTACGCTTGGGTTTTGCCTTTATGGGAAGTAACCTGACTCCATTTCTGAATTACAGTACCAAATACTTAGGATACAACCGGATTACGGAAGAGATCGGAATCGCCGTATTTAAAGCCAGCAATTACTATCAACACATTGCGGACTTAATGGCAGAAGATCGAACAACATACAGAAAAGAATTAGGGGTTTTGGATGGTTTTAAAGTATACCAATCCAATGCTAATTTTATCCTCGTTAAATATCCGATTGCCCTGAAGGCTGAGCTCCAGAAAGCATTAAAGGAAAAAGGGTTGATTGTAAAATTCATGAACGAAGAAAACATCAATACGCATATGCGGATCACACTCGGTACTCAAAAACAAAACCGCCTGGTTATTGATACGATAAAAGAAGTAGTAAAGAATTTCAAATTGTAAATTCATCTTCATGAAAGCTGTCATTCTCGCTGCCGGTATAGCTTCTCGTCTACGTCCGCTTACAAACGATAAACCCAAATGTTTACTGGAGATCGGTAATCGTTGTCTGTTAGAGCGGGCCATAGACGGATTACTTTTACATCAGGTAGATGAAATTATCATCGTTACCGGTTATTTAAAAGAATTGATCGAGACATTCGTGAAAACGAAATATCCGGCTTTGTCGGTTCAATTCATTTATAACGAAGTCTACGCGAGTACCAATAACATTTACTCATTATGGTTGGCCTTACCGGCAATCCTACATGAAAAAGAATTTTTACTACTCGATAGTGATATTCTCTACGATCCGGAAATAATCCGGTTATTACAGGAATCCCCTTACGAAAATAGTCTGGCTCTTGACGCTCACCATCTTGGAGAAGAAGAGATTAAAGTGATTACCAACGAAAAAAATCAAATTATAGAGATCAGCAAGACCTGCTCTATCGAGAAAGCGATCGGGGAGTCGATCGGGATAGAAAAAATCTCCGGCTCTTACCTTACGGCTCTTTACGGGGAGTTGTCTCAAATGATTACGGTAGAAAAACTGGACAACATCTTCTATGAACGGGCTTTTGAAAGGTTGATTCCGCAAGGATATTATTTTTATCCCGTCAATACCAGTAAATATTTTTCCATGGAACTGGATACGGTGGAAGATTTCCGGAATGCAGTAAAACAAATACCCAAACACCTATTGTAATGAGAATCGTATTATTTTGTGAACAGAAATATGCCATCAATATTTTGCAACCGATTGAAGAGGAAACAAAACAGGAAGGCGGACATGAATTATTATGGTATGTTCATCAAAAAAATATTCCTGATTTTCCCTTACAAAACGAGACCCGATGGACCAATAGCATACAGGAAGTTTATGATTTTTCACCGGAAGCCATCTTTGTTCCGTGTAACATTGTCCCCTATTACCTACCGGGAGTAAAAATACAGATATTTCACGGTTATGCCGCAGAAAAAAAAGATCATTGGGTGATCCGTCGCTATTTTGATACTTATTTTACCCAAGGGCCTTTTTTTACCCGGGGGTTTATGGCTTTGGCCCAAAAATACAAGGATTTCGAGGTAATCGAAACGGGCTGGCCCCGCCAGGACTGGATATACGCGAACCTGCATGCTTTCGATAAGGAGAAAAAAGAACTTTTGGGAAAATATCACAAAAGTAAGCTCGTTCTCTACGCTCCTACGTTTTCACCTTCACTAACCTCTCTTCCTTTCATAAAAGAGGGGTTAATCAAATTAACAGCAGAAAAGGACATTCTGTTGATTTTAAAATTTCATCCTCTCACCCGGCCGGAATGGATGGAAGAATACAAAGCAATAGCCGAACAACACGAAAATATTCTCTGGATCGAGGATCACAATATTACCAAATATCAATTGATGGCCGACGTTATGATCAGTGATACCTCTTCTACTGTATACGAATTTCTTTTGCTGGACAAACCGGTAATCACCTATAAAACTATAGCCAAAGACATTTACTGGCAAGATATTCAGCAAGTGGAAGAACTTTCCGACGCCTTTGAAAAAGTCCAGCACGACGAAGAATATATTAACAAGCGAAAATGGATCATTGAAAATTACGATCCCTATTTGGATGGGAAAGTAGCACACCGTATGCTCGATGCCGCCAGAGATTATATTGCACGGCACGGAGTCCCCCCGTTCCGAAAACTCAATTTATGGCGTAAATACACAAGTATTAAAAAATTTGGAAAAATACGGAAGCAATAAGCTAACATCTGCTCTTTTTAGCCCGTTTTTTTTGTTTACGTTTCAACACTTTAGCATCGTGTTCATGAGTCCATTTCTTCAATAAAACGGACATTTCCCCGCTATCTCCCCCTGTTAACCGGGCATACTCATCGGCAATAATGCCGATCATCCCGTCGTCTGCATTCAAACGATAGAAATTTTTTAATCCGACTAAAGGAGAAATCGATTTAAATTTCATCCGGTTCAAATCGATCAGATAAAAATGATAACCATCGTCCTCTTTTTTTATCAAGGTATTACCGGGCGAATGATCCAGAAAATAGATCGAATTCCGGTGAAGCCGATAGGTAAACCGGGTAAACTCCCTTAATATCAACTCCATATCGGCAGGATGTTTTTTCTTCAAATCCCTGAATTCGTAATCAAAATCCACTTGTAGAGAGATATAATAACTACGGGTAATTCCCCAACTATTTTTATATAGAATATACGCAACAGGATCAGGCGTTCCGATACCCTTCTCAACCAACCTGTTGGCATAAACAAAAGAGCGCTCGGCCTTACTTTTCCGAATATAAGCATAAGCAAACCGATTCACCCAGTTGGGTATTTTGTAAGATTTGACATTTAGCCGAAGACCGTTTACCTCCAACACCTTTATCACGTTCCGATCAGCCTCCAACACTTCCCCTTCCCGCTCGAAACGTCGGGGAATATCCAGGATAAACGACTCTAATTCTTTGTACTTGGGGTTAATCCGGTAAATCATTTTACTCTTTTTTTCTCCGATAATTGATAAACGAATAGGCAAATTCATTTTTTTCATCTGCCGGAAAATCTTCCTGCTTTTCTTTTTCCCAACGTTCGCTATCCACGGGAGGAATCTTCGTATCTCCGTCACACGCCGTATGAACAACCGTCAAATAAAGACGATCGGCCCGATCCCACAACTCCCGGTATATCGTACCGCCACCGATAATAAAAACTTCCTCCTCATCCTTTGCCAATTCCAATGCCTTTTCAATAGAGTCTGCCAATTCACATCCTTCCGCAACAAATGCCGGATTACGGGAAATAACGATATTCCTCCGGTTGGGTAAGGCCCGGCCCATAGATTGAAATGTCTTCCTTCCCATCACCACCGTATGTCCCGTGGTGATCGCTTTAAAATGCTTCAGATCTCCCGACAAACGCCATATTAACCCGTTATCCCTACCGATAACATTATTTTCTGCTGCTGCTACTATTATTGATAAAACCATATTAATTGTAGATTGACGATTAACAATTAGAGTAAGAGATTAAAAAATTCCGTGATTTAGAGATTTAGTAAGGTTTTAATTACAAAATCACCTAATCCTAAATCATAAAATCATTTATATGATTTATAATCTATTAAACTGCTATTTCTCCTTTTATATGGGAATGCGGATTATAATTCCGCAATTCAAAATCCTCATACCGGAAATCGAATATGGATCTTACGGCAGGATTAATCACCATCTCAGGCAAACTCCTCGGCTCCCGGGATAACTGCAATCTTACCTGTTCGATATGGTTCAGATAGATATGAGCATCTCCCAATGTATGTACAAATTCACCCGGCTGCAAATCGCATACCTGAGCCATCATCATGGTCAACAGAGCATAGGATGCAATATTAAAAGGAACCCCCAGAAAAGAATCGGCACTCCGCTGATACAGCTGGCAGGATAATTTTCCGTTTGCCACGTAAAATTGAAAAAGGGCATGGCAAGGAGCCAACGCCATATTCTCAATATCCCCGGAATTCCATGCACTCACGATTAACCGACGGGAGTCCGGAGTATGTTTAATGTCCTCTATTACCTGCGAAATCTGGTCCAGATGAGTACCGTCAGGACGAGGCCAGGAACGCCATTGATAACCGTAGATATGTCCCAAGTCCCCGTTTTCATCCGCCCACTCGTTCCATATCCGTACACCGTGCTCCTGCAAATATTTCACATTCGTATCTCCCTGAAGGAACCATAATAGCTCATATATGATGGATTTTAAATGCAATTTTTTAGTTGTCAGTAAAGGGAAACCGACCGACAGATCAAAACGCATCTGATGTCCGAAAATGCTAATCGTACCGATACCGGTACGGTCCGTTTTTTCAACCCCCTCTTTTAAAATTCTGTCTAATAACTCTAAATATTGTTTCATATTCCATGAAAATTTGAGAATAAGCTTACTTTCTGAACAAAGATATTTATTTTTTTCGGATCAACATCAGTCCGTGACGAATGGGCAGTAAAATATTCTCTACACGAACATCCGACTGGACAAGAGCATTAAAATCCAATATTCCTTTCGTTTGGGCATCAGGATTTTCTCCAGGTTTCAAAACTTTTCCGTCCCACAACACATCATCGGCAATAATAACTCCCCCGGGGCGCACCCGATCAAACACCAAACGGTAATAATCGGAATATTCCCGCTTATCAGCATCGATAAATACCAGATCAAAAACTTCATCTATCGTTGGAATTACCTTTCGGGCATCTCCCACGTGAAAAACTATCCGATGAGCCAAACCGCTTTTTTCTATATATTCCCTGGTAAAATCTTCCAACTCGTCGTTGATATCGATGGTATGCAAACGCCCCTCTTCCGGTAAACCCGAGGCCATAGCAATGGCCGAATACCCGGTATACGTTCCTATTTCCAATATCCGCCGGGCACCCATCATCCGGCAAATCATCTTCAAAAATTGTCCTTGAAGATTTCCGGACAGCATCCTGGGACGCAGCACATGAAGAAAAGTTTCACGCGTCAAGTCCGATAACAAAGGGTCCTCCGCCTCGCTATGGGCCAAGATATACTGTTCCAGTTCCGCATTCATCTCTAACATATCATTTGTATAACAGAATAGACTGTTTTTCCAAATCAAAAACCTCCCGTGCCACCTCCATCAACATTTCCGGTGTAATACTCTCTATCTGGGCATAAACATCTTCCAAGTTATCCACTTTATCGTACACTAAAAAACTTTTTCCGATAGAAAGCATCAGGTTTTCATAATTCTCCGAAGAGATGGTAATCTGTCCTATCATCTGAGCCTTGGCTCTTTTCAATTGTACGGGGCCTAACTTCTCTTCATAGAGCAAACGCATCTCTTTCCGGCATAAATCCAAACACCAAGCTGCATTCTCTTTGTCACAACCGAAATAAACCATACAGGCCCCCGTATCCGAATAAGGAGTATAGGAGGCTTCTATATTATAAGCCAAACCATAACGCTCCCGGATGTTCAGGTTCAATCGGGAGTTCATTCCCGGCCCTCCCAAAAGATTAACAAGCAGCGATAAAACCACTCTCTTTTCCTGCGTCTGGTCGTAGGCAACATTTCCGATAATACAGTGACTCTGATAAGTATCTTTGTCTTCTTTCACGAAGCGAGGTAAATAGATCTCCGGTTTAGTTCGTCTTAAAATCTCTGATCCCCTCGGGTAAAGGGCAAAATACTTTTCAACCAAACGAACGATTTTTTCGAACGGCATATCTCCCACCGAAGCAATAACCATTCGCTCGGGATTATAATTCCGTTTCACAAAATCAAAAATCATTTTCCGATCAATACGCTGCACGGCAGCCTCATCACCCAAAATATTTCTACCGATAGGATACCCTTTGTAAATTAACTCCTCAAAATCATCAAAAATCAATTCTCCGGGACTATCTTTATAGGAATTAATTTCATCCAACACTACATCTTTCTCTTTCTCAAGCTCTTTCTCTGGAAATACGGAATGGAAAACAATATCTGCGAACAACTCCAGAGTCCGCTCGTAATCTTTCGGCATAAAAGTGGCGTAAATGCAGGTGTCTTCCTTGGTTGTATAAGCATTCAGCTCCCCACCGACATCCTCTAAACGACTTAAGATATGATAAGCTTTCCGCTTTTCCGTTCCTTTGAAAATAACATGCTCTATAAAATGAGCCACTCCCAACTCCTCTTCCCGTTCGTCACGACTTCCGGCATTTATAATCAACCCGCAATAAGCCGCTTTATTCGGGATATCATAATGGATTAACCTTAACCCATTCTCAAAAATATGTGTTTGATACATTTTTACATCCTCATTTGCCTGTCCACAAATCCCCATTACTGTATAAATAGATTTCCACCCGATAACTCCAAAACCACTTTACTATCGTATTTTTTATCCCCGATAACTCCTTTTCTCCAAATGATGTTTTTTTCGGTCGCAGGCTGCATTTCCAATTGAAAGGATTCCGGCAGATCCACCTTTACCCCCCGATTGCATTTTAAACTTAAATCATAACCCGCTCCTTCCCCAAACGTCAAACCCAACTTAGTCGAAGAACTTTTGATCTCCACGGCAGCAAAAGAGAAATGAATGTTCCGAACATTAACTTCACCCCATCGGGTCTTCATCTGCAAAGAATCTCCAACATCTTGAATTTCATATTTTGTGTAAAAAGATTCTGCCGTTAAACGATCGATCATTCCCAGGAAACAGGTTCCTCCTGAGGTTTTCAAATTTAAATTATCAGCCTCCATCAACTGTAATGTCGTCGAAGTACAATTCAATTTTACATCTTTTCCCTCTCCGATTTTTACTTTGGCCGACTTAAAGTCTCCTTTTAACTGTGTCAGTTCTTCCACTTCGAACTCCCCTCTGGAGAAATTAACCATAAAGACCCCCTCCTTTACGGAATGAGCCTTAAAATTTCCGGAAATACTTCCTACACTCAGATTTCCTACGAAATCTCCTAAAAGGATATTGCCATCCTCCACCTCCAATTTTACATTTTTCCCTACCGGTACCTTAATGTGATAATCCACATTCACAATTACGGATGACATCCTTTGTAAGGTACTCATATCTTTTTCAAAAACGGTCTTTACATCCAGAAGCTCTCCCTCTTCCTGCACCTGTATGTATACATATTTCAGTAGCTCATCCAGCTTTGCACCGGATTTTCCTTCTAACGCAATAACAGCTTCGATCTCCAATTCGTTGCCTTCCTGACGAACATCAATGTTTCCGAAACGATTCCACACTCTCAGTTCTTTTACGGCAGAGGCAGGAAAACTCTTTTTAAATGTTTTGGAACGACTTTCCGCCCGACATGCTATTCCCAACAAGAGCAGAATAGCCATAAACACCGCTTTTTTCATAACAAATGATTTAGATTTGATTAAAACTTATTTTTCAATCTTCCTACCATCCATACTCCGCAAGCAGACCTATCTGCCCGATCTCAAAGTTAGGAATATTATTTAATTATCAATCATTTTCACTCTTTCTCTTCTTCCAAACGTTTGTAGGCGGCAGACAAATAAGCCAGCATCCGGCTGAAGGATTCCATCGCCGTTGTCGTTTGCGCATGTATCTCCTTCTTTTGTAATTTAAGCATCAGGTTTCCATAAAGAGCATGCAGAGCCAGTTCCACGTCGGAAACCTCCTCGGGTAAATCGGATTTACGGCGATAATCCAGTAAATTATTTGCCGCAGCCATAAAAATAGACTGATAACGAACATCATGAACCTGATGTAAAAGATGATAATGCATCTCCGTCAATTCATTCACCATATTTTTAATCACTTGTAAATGTCCTTCCCGGGTCACCTCCTCTTTCTTCATCATCTCGATCAAATTATCATACCAATCCAGCATCTCTTTCCGAGTCGATTCATCTACTCGGAAACCACTTACGATATGTTGATTAACCAGAGCCATATCCAAACGTAAGGCCCTTAACATATCCTCCAACTGCCACATGTAAAGGATATATTCTGCTATGTTATTTTCTCTCTTCTCGCGTGCAATCAGCATAAATCAATATTAAACGTCACCCTTCAGTTTATCTATCAAACGTCGATCCCGTTTGGTCGGACGTCCCGTACCCCGATCCCGGTGTTCAAACATCATATGCGTCCCCTTCAAGATATCCAATCTCTCTTGGGGCGTAACCTCCTCCACAAAATCAACAGCCAATTGAGCAGACATACGTTTATCCGTAATCTGTTTGACAACATACTCTCTCTCGATCGGAGGTATACGTACTTTCACGACCTCACCGATCTTTACCTCCCGCGAAGCTTTCACGTGCACGTCTCCGATAGAAACATGTCCCTTCCCGCAAGCCTCGGCAGCCTGCGAACGAGTTTTAAAAATTCGTACGGCCCAAAGCCATTTGTCTATCCTTACCTTCTCGTCCATATTTATGATTCAATCTCACAATCACGTCATCTTCCAATCGTCAATTTAAAATCTAAAATTTACAATTATTAAACTGACTCATCGTTTTTCCAATCCCCACAAAAATAAAACTTTTAATAATCTCTCCGCAATGTTCCAGCATCGGAGGCATTTTTTCTTCCTGCTCCTGGGTCCAATGTCCCAACACATAATCGACTTGCCCTCCCCTGGCAAAATCATTACCAATCCCGAAACGCAAACGGGCATAAACCTGAGTACCCAATAATTCGTTAATACTTTTTAAGCCGTTATGCCCTCCGTCACTCCCCTGTCCTCTCAATCGAATCGTTCCGAAAGGCAAAGCCAGGTCGTCCACGATAACGAGCACATCCGATAATTCGATTTTTTCTTTCTGCAACCAATAAGCCACCGCTTTTCCGCTCAGGTTCATATAAGTATTCGGCTTCAGTAAAATCAAGGTTCTCCCCTTTACTTTTACCGTAGCCACGGCCCCGTAACGCTTATCTTCAAAAACAGCATTGGACGCCTTAGCAAAAGCGTCCAATACTTTAAATCCAATATTATGTCGTGTATTCTGGTACTCGGGACCTATATTTCCCAATCCCACAATAAGATATTTCATCTTGTTTTCTTACAACTTATTTAGCTTCAGACTGTGCAGCTCTTGCAGCTCTTGTTAATTTAACCTGAGCAACAACAACACTCTTTGCGTTCACGATCTCGATATGCGGGAAATCCAAATCTTTCACTTTTATAGATTTACCTACGCCCAATTTCTCTACATTCAAAACGAGTTCATCAGGCATATCCTTCGGAAGAGATTTTACTTTCAACTTACGGCTTACCAATACTAATTTACCACCGGCTTGCACACCCTCGGCAAAACCTTCCGTTCTCACGGGCACCTCAATCACAACTGGTTTATCATCAGCTGTTTGATAGAAGTCAATATGCAATACCCGGTCGGTTACAGGATGGAATTGGATCTCTCTCATTACGGCATCGTAAGGTTTTCCATCAAGCATCAATTTTACAAGGTACACGTTAGGAGTATATAAAAGCTTTTTTAAGTCACGTTCCATAACGGCAAAATGTACGTTAGCTTCACCACCGTAAAGTACACAGGGAACTTTTTCTTCGACTCTCAGAGCTTTTGTCGCTTTTTTTCCTAAATCACTTCTTACTTCTCCTTTTAATTCAAATACTTGCATAATCTTTATTCATATGTGCTACTCAAATGCGAATTAAAGTCCCGGGGTTATAGACTATATCCGTATTCCCATTGCACGATTTTATAAACCCCCGCTCTTAAATTTTGCCGCAAAGTTAAAGAAATAATGACAAAATACAAATCCTTTTTCCTTATACCGGCAAAATAATATAGTACACACTCAACAACTAAGGTTATCCGATCTTGTTTAACCAATAGATTTTTATAGTATCAAATTCTATTTTTCCTACCACCGATGAACTACAGAACCTTTATAAATGCAAAAAATGCAAAGAATAGAACAAATCTAAATTCTATGATTTTGGTCTTTTTATAGTCAAAAAATTTTTTGTTTCAATTATAGATTCTAATTTTGCGGCATTATTAACAAATAAATTTATAGAAATGGCTTACGTAATATCCGATGATTGTATTTCTTGTGGAGCATGTGAATCAGAATGCCCGGTTGGAGCAATCTCTATGGGTGATGATCACTATCAAATCAATGCTGACGAGTGTATCTCTTGTGGAGCATGTGCAGGTGTATGCCCGGTTGACGCTCCGAAAGAAGCATAATCATCATAAAAAAGATCCAAAAACCGTCCTAAAGGACGGTTTTTTTATGCCTCATGAATCACCTTATCCATTCGCACATCCAATTCATCTACCGGAACATTTTCCAGAAATTGGAAATCAAAACATACCCCTACCTTTTTAGCCACCCGTGTCTCTTTTAATATCCGATCGTAGTACCCGCGTCCGCGCCCTAACCGATTTCCTTGCGCATCAAAAGCCACACCAGGTACAACGATCAAATCGATGGAAGGATAATCCGTGTATAACTCACCTTGTGGTTCCAATATTCCAAAGCTTTCCCCGGGAGCAAGAGAATCCACCCCCTTAAACATACGCAATTCCAAAATATCTCCTTTCACGCAAGGCAACAAAATAACCTTCTTCTCCGCCCATTTACAAACAAAATCATGCGTATGTACCTCGTCTTCCATAGACCAATACAACAAGACCGTCCCGGCTTGCAGAAAAAAAGGATCTTTTTCCAGCTGTTCCCAAATGGAGCAGGACATTTTCTTCTTCTCTTCCAAAGTGTAACAGCTCTTTAACTCTTTCATCCGTTTCCGGATTTCTTTTTTTTCTATCATCATAAACTTATACAAATTTCTATTCGTTATTTCAGCCCAAAATTCGTAAATTTGCCTCAGGAAAACAAAATTCATCCGTTATAAACAGAGAAAATTACCTACGACAGGTATCAACGCGAGAAACAGCTAAAAATCTTCATCTTCATAACGGAAAGGATTGGTTCTATAAACTTAAAATAAGTCATGCTACCCGGCAGTTCAATGAAGGAATTATGAAAATAACAATACCTCAGATCAATTACCATATCGGTGATATACAAAAGAATCAGGCGCTTATATTAAAAGCAATCCAAAAAGCGAAGTCGATGAAAGCAGACCTCGTTGTATTTCCGGAACACGCCGTATGCGGGGCTTACCCCCAAGATCTGTTCGAAAAAGAGTATTTTGTAAACGCCTGCCGGATCAGCATCGAGAAAATTGCCGAGGCCTGCGATTCGATAGCCGCTTTGGTAGGATGCCCGAACCTTGATATAGAAGACGGCATCCTGTACAACGCCAGCTTTTTTATGTATAATAAAGAAGTTCGGGGAGGAGCCAACAAAACAATCCTTAGCGATTACGATGTATTTGACGAGAGCCGCTATTTCATTGCCGGAGAAGAAAATACAGCCATCCGCTATAAAGATCAGAATATCCGGGTCATTTTTGATGAATACGAGGCAGAAAGCATACAAAAGACCGACTCGATCATCATTCACGTCGGAGCGACTCCTTTCACTACAGAAAGTTATGCTTACCGGAAAGAGGTATTCGCCTCTATGGCTAAAAAGCAAAGAATCCCCGTTATTTCTTTAAACCACGTGGGCGCAAATACTTCCCTCATATTCGACGGCAACACACTGGTATTTAACGCACAGGGAATCCTTACACACCGGTTAAACGCTTTTGAGGAAGATTTCTTATTGATTGACACCTTTCAACTGGCAAAGAGCAAGCCTCTCCAGGAAAAATTGCCGGAGAGAATACAATTAATACACGATGCCTTAATTTTAGGAATAAAAGATTACTTCAAAAAAAATAATTTCACCAAAGCCATATTAGGTCTCTCCGGTGGTATCGATTCGGCTGTCGTTGCCGCCTTGGCTGCAGAAGCCATTGGAAGTGAAAATGTAAAGGGAATATTAATGCCTTCCTGCTATTCTACGGATCATTCCGTGAAAGATGCCGTAGACTTGGCCAACAACTTACATATGCCTCATGAGACTTTACCCATAAAAGAGATATACGAATCCTTTTTAAATACTCTAAAACCCGTATTCCAGGATTTGCCCTTCAACGTGGCGGAAGAGAATCTTCAGGCACGTATCAGAGGTTCTCTGGTCATGGCCATGTCAAATAAATTCGGAAATATCCTATTAAATACATCCAATAAAAGCGAAGCGGCAGTAGGTTACGGAACCCTATACGGAGATTTATGCGGTTCTTTATCCGTTCTGGGAGACGTATACAAAACGGAAGTATTCCAACTGGCCCGATTCATTAATCGGGAGCGGGAACTCATTCCGGAAAATACCATCTTAAAACCGCCTTCGGCTGAACTTCGGCCCGGGCAAAAAGACCAGGATTCTCTCCCCGACTATCCCACATTGGATGCCATATTAAAATTATACCTGGAAGAAAACCAGTCCAAACAAGAGATCATCACTCAAGGATTTACCCCGGAGATTGTAGAAAAAACGATCACGATGGTAAACCGGAACGATTACAAAAGGGCACAATGTCCTCCCATTTTAAAAGTCAGCAAAAAAGCTTTCGGGAACGGACGTCGTATGCCCCTCACGGCCAAATTATCGTAAAGTAACCAACAAGACCTATGAGAACAATTAAAGACAAGGAATTACACGAAAAATATTGCAATATTTGTATCGATAGCCCGAACTCCCTCTTTGCCGATTTGGATGAAAGCAGCAAGAGCATCATCCGACAAACCAGCATCTGTAAAAGCTATAAAAAGGGAGACCTGATATACGAGGAAGGAAATAAGCCTTTCGGACTTATTTGTTTGATCACCGGGAAAGCCAAAATTATCAAAAAAGGAGTTTCGGGGAGAGACCAGATCGTTCGCATGGCCAAACCGGTAGGATTTATCGGCTATCGGGCCTTCTTTGCCGAAGAAAACCATATTGCCTCAGCGGAAGCCATCGAAGACTCCATCGTATGTATCATGAAAACAGAATTAATCTTCGGGATCGTCCGAAGTAATTCCGATGTAGCCATGAACGTGATTCGTGCCTTAGCTACCGACCTCGGTTTTTCCAATCGCCGGACTGTTACCCTTACTCAAAAACATATCCGGGGACGATTGGCCGAATCGTTATTAGTGTTAAAAGAAACTTACGGATGCGAGGAAGACAACCAAACTCTAAAAGTTTGCCTCTCCCGGGAAGACATTGCCAATCTCTCCAATATGACAACCTCCAACGCCATTCGCACGTTATCGAATTTCGCCTCGGAAGGAATAGTGGAGCTAAACGGCAAACAGATTAAGATCACCGACATGGAAGCCCTGGAAAAAGTCAGTAATTTGGGGTGAATGCGTTTCACCCTAAATCAGACCGATCTATGCAAGCCGAAGTTCACTCCCCGGCCGATAATCCGCCTCTATTCCACCCTCACCCATTTTACGGCATCAGCTACAATAGGCTCACCCCAAATACTCGGATTATCCTCTATCCCATCAAATCAAAGTCGCTTTAGGCAACGAGCTACGACCTCGTAACTAAATCCCCGGGCAAGGGCATAACGGAAAAGTTTAGCTTTACGCTTACGGGAATCCTCTTCTTTCAGGCTTCGGCTCTTTTGTTTCAGCAAGGAGATACATACTTCATCATAGTCCTCTTCGGGTAAAGCCCTCAAGGCCTCGGCAACGATATAGTCCGGAATCTGTTTTTGCCGAAGCATCAGTTCTATCTTCAATTTTCCCCAACGGTTAAACCGAAATTTATCCTTCGCGTAAGCCCGGGCATAACGTTCGTCATCGACAAAATGATTTTTTACCAGAAAAGCCATAACTTCCGCAATATCCTTTTCAGACAACTCCCAACGTTGCAATTTCACGGTAATATCGAAACGACAATACTCTTTTTTACTACATTGAGCCGCAATTATTTGTAAAGCCTTTTTTACATCCATCGTCCTAATTCTAAAACCCGATCTTGTTATCCATTGAAATTTTACAGATTACATCATTTTTGCCGACAGTATCCTGTCTTTACCGTGTATATCCTGTTCTATCTTTACCTCCCCGTATCCCATTTCCGACAGCAAACTCACCATCTCATCTCCCATAGCTTCGTTTATCTCGAAAAAGAGAGTTCCTCCCGATCTCAGGTGGGATTTAGCAAAATCGGCAATCGTACGGTAAAACAGCAAGGGATCTTCATCCGATACAAAAAGAGCCCGTCCCGGCTCAAACTTCAATACGCGATCGTGCATAAATCGCTGTTCCGAAAAACGAACATAGGGAGGATTACTCACGATCACATCATAAACAGGCCACTCCTCTTCTTTCCAACGCAGTATATCCCGCACGTAAAAATCAACGGTTACCCCATTTATCCGGGCATTCTCTTTTGCTTGCCGGACAGCTTCCGGGGAGATATCGACACCCTCCGCTTGCAAACCTCCCACCTGCTTTGCCAAAGCAATAGCAATACACCCGCTCCCCGTCCCTATATCCAAAAGCCGGGCAGGAGCAGAAAGTCCGGAATCGATCACCCGTATAACCAACTCCTCTGTTTCCGGACGAGGAATTAACGTATTTTCATTTAATTTAAGGCACAACCCGGAAAACTCCGTTTCGCCCAAAATATACTGAATCGGCCGATCCGTTTTCAACTCTTCCAGTATTTGTAAAAATTTATTGATAAAGCTTTTATCTAATTGTTCGTGTTTTCTCAGATGGATTTCTATATTTGTATAATGCAAAGTATATTGAAAAATAAGTGAACAAAGAGAGCGGATTTCTCTCTCTTCATAAGTATCTTTTAATACTTGAAATGCGTATTGTTGTAAATCAAATATGGTATTCATAAGGCAAAGATAACAAAATTGAACACGAGAAAATTTGAAAATCAGAAAATATACAGGAAGACAAACATGTTTATAAAATAACAAAATTGAAAAAACGAGAAGTATTAGCATGGCGTGGACGACGATCATATTATATATTATCACTATTTTATATATTATCACCATTATAGGCGTGATGTATACTATCATCATGGAAAACAGGAGTCCTGTCAGGACATTGGCATGGATGCTCGTACTCTGTTTGATTCCGGGGATCGGACTTCTGTTCTACATCTACTTCGGCATGAATTACCGCAGGATTAAAATGTTTTCCATGAAAGGGCTTGGAGACTTCAAATGGCTCCAATACATGAGTGAGGACCAAAAACAACGTATTAAAAAGACCGAACTGTTGAAGAAGGAAGACATGGAAGCCGTACAACGGCTCATGACCCTATTACTGAACAATAGCAAAGCTCTACTTTCCCGTAATAACACGGTAGACATATTAAATAACGGGGAAGAAACCTTTAAAGCCATCTTTCTGGCAATCTCCAAAGCTAAAAAATACATCCATTTGGAGTACTATATCATTGAAAAAGGAGAATTGGGCGAACGGTTAAAAAACATATTGATCAAAAAAGCGACAGAAGGAGTAGAGGTAAGAGTGATATACGATGATGTCGGTTCTTGGAAGCTGCCCAAAAGTTACATCCGTGAAATGCAAGCCGCCGGTATTCAGATCTATCCTTTCCTTCCTGTAAGGTTTCCCTTGTTTACGAATAAAGTAAACTATCGAAATCATAGAAAGATTGTTGTCGTCGACGGAGAGGTCGGCTTTTTGGGAGGGTTAAATTTTGCGGACCGGTATTTACACGGTCTACCCGGAATTGGAATATGGCGCGACACACACCTGAAGATCCGGGGAGAAGCGGTGACCTCACTCCAGGTCGTGTTTCTCATTGACTGGTACTTTGTTCGGCAAGAACTTTTACTTAACAAAGAGGCCTACCTTCCGAACAAAGGCACAGAAGGAAGTGTTATCATGCAGGCGGTCTCTTCCGGCCCCGACAGCGACTGGACGTCTATTCAACAAGCCTATTTCACGTTAATAAATATGGCCAAAAAATACGTGTTTATTTCCACGCCTTACTTTATGCCGGGAGAAACGACCATCAATTCGTTAAAGACAGCAGCAATGAGTGGAGTAGACGTACGCATCATGATACCTTATAAATCCGACTCCCTACTCACCTATTGGTGTACTCGCTCTTATGTCGAAGAGTTACTGGAAGCAGGTGTACGAGTCTTCAGATACCGCAAAGGATTTAATCACAGCAAGTTAATTATCATGGACGGACTCGTTTCGAGTGTAGGTACGGCCAACATGGATATTCGCAGCTTTGAGCAGAATTTCGAATTAAACATGATCATCTACGATCGGAACGTAAGTCGCAAACTGGCCACAGATTTTATGAACGACCTGAAAGGCAGTAGCGAGATCAGCATACAACAATGGAAATTCAGACCCAAAAAAGACAAGATAAAAGAGTCTCTCGCAAGGCTGTTTGCTCCTCTTTTATAACGACCGGGAAAAGGAGAACAACACTCCATTATTTATAACGTCCCTGACGGAAAGATATCCGATTAATTTATACTTTTGCAAAATCAAAGATAATAACAATGGCCGTATGATGTACTCAATCGAAGAAATCGCCCATGTCATCCACGGAGACTTGAAAAAGGGATGTCCTGTAAAAATAAGTGAATATAGCATTGACAGTCGTTCTGTTATTTATGCCGATCAAACCCTTTTTTTCGCTCTAAAAGGACAAAATCACGATGCGCACGATTATATTCTTCCTCTGTATGAAAATGGAGTACGGGCTTTCGTTATCCATGAATACAGATCCGAATTCGATCGATTGACCGAAGCCAGTTTCATACGGGTAAACAATGTGTTATCCGCCCTGCAACAACTGGCCGCACACTACCGCCAGCAAGCGAAAGCCGAGGTAATAGGAATTACGGGTAGTAATGGTAAAACCATTGTAAAAGAATGGCTTTCCCAGCTTTTAATGGAAAATTATCGTGTTTATCGCAGTCCCCGAAGCTACAATTCGCAGGTAGGCGTACCGCTCTCCTTGTTAGGAATAGAAGAGGAGACGGAGATCGCCGTTATCGAAGCGGGAATTTCTCAAAAAGGGGAGATGCAACGTCTGGAACAAATGATCCGTCCGGATATCGGCATATTCACTCACATCGGAGAGGCCCACGATGAAAATTTCATCTCCAGAGAGGAAAAGCTAATCGAAAAAGCAAAATTATTTATCTCTTGTAAAACTCTTATCGGGCAAGCCGGAGAGGTGCTGAAATTTATAAAAAAACAACTTCCGGATCGGGTTCAACTCTTTTCCTGGGGAGAGAGCCCGGAAGCCGTCGTGAAAACCGAAACATTGGAGATCGATGAACATCGTCGCCGGGTAAAGATCACCTACGGTGATACCTCGTTTTCTCTCGTGATTCCGTTTCCCGATATCGCTTCTTTTGAAAACACGATGAATGCCGTTTGCGTACTCTTGATCAAAAGCATACAACCGGACTCCATCACCCGACACGTGGAACATCTCTCTTCCATAGCCATGCGTATGGAAATAAAAGAGGGAATCAATAATTGTATCCTGATCAATGATTATTACAATTCCGATCCCGCCTCCTTTCAATTGGCTCTAAACAGCCTGTCCATACAAGATCCCCACAAAGAGAGAGTGGTTATCTTATCCGATTTTATGGATATAAGCGAAGACAAACAGACTTTATATAAGAATATTGCCATACTGTTACAGCAAGCAAAAATATCCTGTTTTATCGGTATCGGGAAAGAATTAAGAGAGTATCAGCACTATTTCACTATCGACGATTCTCGGTTTTACGAAAATACCGAACAGTTTTTAAAGCAAGAGAACCGGAACAATTTTAAAAATCAAGTTATATTGATCAAAGGAGCCCGGCGTTTCCAATTCGAATTCATTGCCGGCTTCCTGCAAAAACAGTCACACGGTACCATTCTGGAAGTCGATCTGGATGCCATGGTCCATAACTTAAACTATTTTCGCTCTCTCACGTCCGCCAAATTAGCGGTCATGGTAAAAGCGTTTTCATACGGCAGCGGGTCCAAAGAAATAGCTTCGCTCCTTCAATACCACCGGGTAGATTACCTTATGGTTGCTTTTGCAGACGAGGGAATAGAATTACGAGCAGCAGGAATCACACTTCCCATCGCCGTAATGAATCCGGAACGGGAAGCATTCGATAACATGATCACGTTTGGACTGGAACCTGAGATTTACGCTCTCGATATTCTGGAAGATTTCGAAAAGGCTCTCGGTAAACACGGAATAAAACATTTTCCGGTACACGTCAAACTCAACACGGGCATGAACCGTTCCGGGTTCGATGAAAAAGATCTACCGGAATTACTTCATTTTTTCACCCAACCCCGAACGGTATATATCCGTTCTTTATTTTCCCATTTAGCCGGGAGTGATGAAAGCATACACGATGAGTTTACATTAAGTCAAATTCATCTCTTCGAAAACATGACAACCGCGATCCAGGCACATTTTGATTATAAAATCTGGCGACATATCTTAAACTCTGCCGGTATCGAACGTTTCCCACAATACCATTTCGACATGGTCAGGTTGGGAATAGGCTTACACGGGATCAGCTCCGATCACGCTCTCCTAAAGCCTGTGAGTACATTTAAAACCCACATCTCTTCCATTCGGGAAGTACCTACCGGTCAATCGATCGGTTACGGGCGCAAAAGCTATACCGATCGTCCTTCTCGAATTGCCGTCATTCCCGTGGGCTACGCCGACGGATTGAATCGTCACCTAAGCAATCGGATCGGGGAAGTATACGTGAAAGGGAAAAAAGTTCCGATCATCGGAAATATATGCATGGATACGTGCATGGTAGACGTTACCGACACGGATGCTCTCGTGGGAGAGGAAGTGGAAATATTCGGAAAACATATTCCCGTAACGGAAATGGCCCATAAACTCGATACCATACCGTACGAGATATTGACAGGAGTATCTTCTCGAGTTAAACGAGTATATTACAAAGAGTAAAACAATAATTTTTAATTTATGAAAAAAAGAATGCGACTATTATTTCTATCTATCCTTCTGTTTTCGGCAGGAAATAGTTTTGCACAATTCGACACCTATTTCTATAACAAAACACTCCGGCTGGATTATTCCCATTGTGGAGACAACAAACAGGATGAAATCTTTTTTGAGGAATTACGGGAAGAACCCTATTGGGGTGGTTCAAAAACCAATCTAATTGACACCACTTTTTATGGTAACTATTACCTGAATGTTTATGACCTTAAAACCAACAAATTAATCTATTCCAGAGGATATTGCAGTCTTTTCGGAGAATGGAGAATGACCGACGAAGCCCTGACACCCCGCCGCAGTTGTCCGGAAGCCGTAACCATGCCTTTCCCGAAAGAGGACGTACGTATAGAAATCACAGCCCGGAATAAAAAGGGGGCTTTCGTAAAAAAATTCGAGTATACGGTAGACGTAAACAGCTACTTCATCAGTAAAGACCGTCGCCTGGAATATCCCACTTACGATGTGATGTACACGGGTAATCCGGCCAAACGGGTAGATATCGTATTGCTCCCGGAAGGTTATACGGCCGACGAGATGGAGCAATTTAAAGCCAATTGCCGCCAATTCGTGGAAGGGCTTTTCAGTTTCTCTCCTTACAAAGAGAATAAAAACAAATTTAACGTACGGGCCGTACTGGCACCATCGAAAGAATCCGGAGTCGATATTCCGGGAGAGTATGTCTGGAAAAATACAATTTTGAACTCTTCTTTTTACACGTTCAATTCGGAGCGTTATATCATGACTTACGACTTCAAAAGCGTTAAAGACCTCGCTGCCAATGTCCCTTATGATTATATATACATCATCGTGAATACACAGAAATACGGAGGTGGAGCCATTTACAATCATTACGGAGTAAGCATTTCCGGCAATTTACACACGGCCAAAGTATACGTTCACGAATTCGGACATCTTTTTGCCGGATTAGGAGATGAATACGTGGGAGGAGCCGAATACAACGATCTTTATCCTCCCAAAATAGAACCTTGGGAACCGAACTTGACAACATTGACGGATTTCGGGAAGAAATGGAAAGACCTGATGGATAAAAACACCCCGATCCCCACACCTGTCGATCCCGAAAATCCGACCAAATTAGGGGTTTACGAGGGAGGCGGTTATGTATCCAAGGGCGTTTACAGGCCCTGGCCCGATTGCCTGATGAATTCTCTTAAAGGAGAAGATTTTTGTCCGGCGTGCGTGAGAGCCATTCAACAACAAATACGGTTTTATTCCGAATAACCCATTCAAGAAAGTCCGAACGTGCACGTTCGGACTTTTTTATATTCTCATCCCGTACCTAACCCTTCCCTAATCCCTCAACCGCTATACCCCACGTCGAAACCAAAAACTTACCCACTCACGAAATCCGTTTAATTGTAAATTGTAGATTGTAAATTAATTTACGATTCAATTCAAACCTTACTATTTTTTTATCGTCAACCTACAATTGCAAGTGGGATAAACCCTCCGGGGTCGGGACGTTCCCGTCGGTCGTGTAGTCGTTTTTCGTTCACTGTCCCCCGGGACTCGCTACGCTCGAACAGTCCGTCGGACGGCCGTTCCGAAAGCCGGACACGATACTCGCCGTTCACTGTTTATGCCCT
>NZ_UQRQ01000032.1 GCF_900543425.1 uncultured Sanguibacteroides sp.
GGTAAAGAATCGGAATAAACTATTTTGAAGTAATAATGAAATAAATGATATAATATGAGGAGTTGTTTGACTATTTTGCTGGTGATGTTGTTGGGTTTTACCAACTACAGTAAAGGACAGGAAAAGAAGGCTTATCGCTTGTTTGATGCGAAGGGAAAGGAAATCGAATATAAAGAGATGATGAAAGTGCTGAAAGCACAGGATGTTGTGTTTATCGGTGAGGTTCATAATTGTGCCATAGCTCATTGGTTGGAGTATGAGATGGTAAAGGACTTGTATACTGCGCATAAGGATAAATTGACAATCGGGTTGGAAATGTTGGAGGCTGATAATCAGTTGATGGTAGATGAATATGTGGGACGGTTGATCTCTTCCGATCGCTTTGAAGAAGAAGCTCGACTTTGGCCTAACTATCTGACGGATTATGCACCTGTTGTAGGGTTAGGCCGTGAACACGGGTTACGGGTGATAGCCACGAATGTACCCCGGCGATATGCTAATATGGTGAAAAATGGGGGATTTGAGGCTTTGGAAAAATTATCGGCAGAGGCTAAAAAATATATCGCACCCCTGCCGATTGATTACGAGCCGGATGAAGAGGCTGCCGGGATGTTCGGTTTGATGATGATGACCTCGGGAAAGCATACCGATCCGGAGAATGTAGCCAAGGCTCAAGCATTGAAAGATGCCACGATGGGATGGTTTATTGCCCAGAATTTGAAGTCCAAATTTGTGCATCTGAATGGGAACTATCATTCGGATTTCAAGAAAGGCATTATTACTTATCTAAATAAATATCGTCCCGGTTTGAAGATCGCAACCGTATGCTCTGTGCGGCAGGATGATATAAAGAAATTGGGGGAGGAAAATGAAGGACGGGCGGATTTTTATATCTGTGTTCCAACTGATATGACCATGACATATTAGGATGTTTCGAAAATTCTTCCTACCTTTGTACTAGAAAATGAGACATGAATCCATATACATCCGGGAGGGATGCTGGTTTGTGTCTCTTTTTTTATGGGTGTGAGAGTGTCTAATCTAAGTAATTGGTGCATGGGAAGAATAAAAGAAAAAAAGCGAGTGGCGGCGGCGAGTAGGGGGCAGGTTCATCTAAATCCCTTGGGTATTGATGCGGCAATCAAGGCTTACAGGACGGCAGTTCTTGATAGCGAACGGCTAGAGGAAAAGATCCAGGAATTGATCCGTATGGGTGATTTTTGCCGGGAGGTTTGTCGGGATGAAGAAGCTCATGATGCTTATGAGCGTGCCCTTATGTTTTGTCGGGAGAACGAGAATAAACGTTCCCCTAGGTTCTGGGAGGAGGCTTGCTATTGCGCATCCCGTATTGATGAGTTGTCAGCTCATCAACGAAAAGATTGTTCGACAATGGTCAGTCTGGTTGACTTTTATGCAGATAATTTTCCCGCTGCCTTTTAGTGACAGCGGGAAGTCAGGTCGTATGGACTAATTTTCCAAAAAGAATTTCAAATCATCATCCGCGGTCGTGATTCCGGCAATACCGAATTTTTCCACGAGTACTTTCGCCACGTTCGGAGAAAGAAATCCGGGTAAGGTCGGTCCGAGGTGGATGTTCTTTACTCCAAGATAGAGTAGGGCTAACAACACGATGACAGCTTTCTGCTCGTACCAAGCAATGTTGTAAACGATAGGTAATTCATTAATGTCTTTTACCCCAAAGATTTCTTTCAGTTTCAAGGCAATAACCGCCAGCGAGTAGCTATCGTTACATTGTCCGGCATCCAGCACTCTCGGAATACCGTTAATATCCCCGAGGGGTAGTTTGTTGTAACGGTATTTGGCACATCCTGCGGTAAGGATCACCGTGTCTTTCGGGAGTTTCTGGGCAAACTCGGTGTAATATTCCCGGCCTTTCATCCGGCCGTCACATCCGGCCATGACGAAGAATTTACGGATAGCCCCGGATTTCACGGCATCCACGATTTTATCTGCCAGTGCAAACACTTGGTTGTGGGCAAATCCTCCGATAATACTTCCGGTTTCGATGGCTTCCGGTGCCGGGCATCTTTTAGCGTGTTCAATGATTTCACTGAAATCTTTCGGTTGTCCGGGTTTGCGCTCGATATGTTTGAACCCGGGAAAACCTGCCGATCCGGTCGTGTACACTCGGTCCTTGTAATTTGCGTCCGGATGCGGGGGAACGATGCAGTTCGTGGTAAATAGCATCGGGCCGTTGAAATGTTGGAATTCATACACTTGTCTCCACCATGAGTTACCGTAGTTTCCGGCGAAGTGTTTGTATTTTTTGAATGCCGGGTAGTAGTGTGCGGGAAGCATCTCGCTGTGGGTGTATACGTCCACCCCCGTACCTTCCGTCTGTTCCAGAAGTTCATACAGGTCTCGCAGGTCGTGACCGCTGATCAGTATACCGGGATTTTTCCGCACGCCGATGTCCACTTTCGTGATTTCCGGGTTCCCGTAAGTATCCGTGTTGGCTTTGTCGAGCAGGGCCATGGCGTCAACGCCATTTTTACCGCATTCCAGTACCATTTGCACGAGCTGATCGGCGGACAGTGGGAGTGTGGTGGCTACCAGCCCCCGGTCGATGAATTCGTAGATGGAAGGGTTCTCGTGTCCGAGATTATAGGCGTGTTCCGTGTAGGCGGCCATTCCTTTCATCCCGTAGGTAAGCATTTCTTTTAAAGAGCGGATGTCCTCGTTTTCGGTGGAGAGAACTCCCACGTGTCCAGCTTTCGATTCCATTTCTTCCAGCGAGTCAGCCGTCCAAAAGGCTCCCTCGAACGTGATCTTTTCGGGATTCCCGCCTTTGTCGAGGAAGGTTTGTTTCAATTGTTCCCGTAACTTGATGGATTCTTTGATTTTTTCCACGAAACGTTGCTTGTCAAAGTTCGCATTCGTGATCGTCATGAACAAACCGTCGAGAATAAAACGATCTGCCGAGTGGTCAACGGCATCAAGGGCTCTGAGTTGCACCCGGTAGTGGGCAATACCTTTTAGGATAAATAGTAGTAAATCTTGTAAGTTAGCGACATCCGATGTTTTTCCGCATACGCCGCGGACCGTGCAGCCGGTTCCTTTTGCTGTTTCTTGACATTGATAACAAAACATTTTTTCCATGGTTTAGTGTGTTTGATGAATATTTTTTCTATTTGTTTGTCGCAAATGTACGGGGTCTGTGAAACAATAGTTGTAATATAAATTACAAACGTGAATTTAATTTTCAATAATTTATACGAGCGAAAATGAAAAAGGTTAAAAGTAAAATAAGGTACTAAAGAAGAAAATGATACATTTGTGTATCATTTAAAAGATGGCAGATAATGGATATAGCACGACTTTTTGATTGTCCTTTATGTATGGGAATTCCCGAACGGGAGAGAGAGCAGTTTATGGAAGGATTTGATTATAGCGTGAAGAGCTATATGAAAGGGGATGTGGTTTTCCGGCAAGGAGACGTGTGCCGTTTCCTTTATATCTTGTTGGAAGGGGAGGTCGAGGCGGAAATGACGGATGATTCGGGAGCCATGTTGCGAATCGAGACGATCCGGGCGCCGAGAGCGCTTGCCCCGGCATTTCTTTTTGCCGAGGATAATCATTTCCCGGTGACAGCTACCGTTTCGGAGAAGGCTGACGTGTTTATCGCCACGAAAGAATCCGTGTTCCGTCAGATGGGACGTTATGAAAGTTTCCTGCGTAATTTCTTGTCCGTGAATGCAAACCGGACGACATTTCTGACCGGGCGTTTGCAGTTCCTGTCATTCAAGACGATTCGTGGAAAATTGATCCATTATATTCTGGAACTCGCCTCTCCCGATAAGAAAAAAGTGTTGTTGGGAAAGTCGCAGCAGGAATTGGCTGAGTTTTTCGGGGTGACTCGTCCGGCACTGGCCAAGGTGTTGTACGAGCTGGCTGATGAGGGGATGATTTCCGTAAATCGGCAGGAGATTATTATCTTGGATCGGGAGAAAATGCGTAGGGCCTTGAATTAACCTGTTACGTTGTCTTTTCGGGTATGAAGGGGGAAGAGATTGCCGGTTGTTGTAAAAGGGTGATGTAAATTTAAACATTTTTTCGTCGTTTTCGTTAACACGATAACCGGGCGGATGGTTATTCGGACATCTGTTTAGGGACATATCGTGAACTTAAATTGTGATAAAATGAGTCTTAAAGAACAATACTGGAGATATTCCCTCGTGGCGATTATTCTGTTGTTGGGAATTCTTATATTTTTTCAAATTCTGCCGTTTTTCAGTGGGATTTTGGGTGCCATGACGATTTATATTCTTTTGCGTAATCAGATGCTGTATTTGACGGAAAAGAAACGGATGAAACGTAGTATCATGGCTATTCTTCTGTTATGCGAGACGATTCTTTGTTTTCTTATTCCCCTGTCGATTGTCGTGTGGGTGTTCGTGAACAAGTTGCAGGCCATAAACCTGGACCCGCATAGCTTGATTGCCCCGGTGGAGCATGTGGCTGAGCTGATCCGGGAAAAAGTAGGGTATGATCTTTTAAGCAAAGGGAATATAGATACAATATTGGCAGCCTTGCCGAAGGTCGGTCAGTTCCTGATGGGGAGCATCAGTAGTTTTACCATTAACGTGGTGGTACTGCTTTTCGTGCTTTATTTCATGCTGATTGGCGGGCGGGATATGGAGGAGTACGTGAGCGATATTTTACCGTTTAATAAACGGAATAAAAAGAATATACTACACGAGTTCAACATGATCGTGAAGTCGAATGCGATCGGGATCCCCTTGCTTGCCGTGATTCAAGGGGCTGTTGCCACGTTGGGGTATTTTATATTCGGGGCACCGAGTCCCGTGTTGTGGGGATTCTTGTCCTGTTTCGCCACGATTATCCCGATTGTAGGGACGGCATTGATCTGGGCCCCGCTGGCGTTGTACATGGGGATGACGGGACATTGGGGAATGGCGATCGGGTTAGCAGTCTATGCTTTGGTCGTGATTTCGAATGTCGATAATTTGGTTCGGTTCATGTTGCAGAAAAAGATGGCGGACACTCACCCGTTGATTACGATTTTCGGAGTGGTTATCGGACTTTCCCTATTTGGTTTCATGGGGGTGATCTTCGGGCCTTTGCTCCTGTCAATTTTTGTCTTTTGCGTGAACATTTTTAAAGTGGAATACTTGGAAGGAGAGGTACGGACGAGACCCAAGATATACAAACCTTGATTCGTTTACAGGTGGTAATGAATGGGGTGTGCTACTCTTTTTTCAAGGTATAACTATCACAATCCTGTTTCTGCTCCCGAACAATAATGTTACCCCGTCGTCCCGTGGTGAGGGGATGACGGGAGTGAAAGGAGAATCCGTAATTTAGGTATGAATACCTGTAATTTGTGTACACGGGAGTTTGGTGTATTTGCTTATTTTTGCGATAGATTTATTATTGAGTTGTATTTATGAAATTAATAAGAAGTTCGAGAAAGCGTATGATACTATGGATTGTGCTGTCGATCGTGGTGATTATGACCATTGTCGGAATTGTTTTCATGAATCAGCCGAGTTTCGGGAGAATTCCCCGGGGAGAACGGTTGGCAAGGATTGAACGTTCGCCGAATTACCGGGATGGGGCTTTCCGCAATATACATGAAACTCCTTTAATGACCTTGGACAAGGGACGTTTGCAGGGATTACTGGACTTCGTTTTTAAGGATAAGACCGGACTGAAACCGGACTCTGCGTTGACCGTAGTGAAAACGGATTTGCGGCAGATCGATCCGGAAGAGGATGTGCTGGTGTGGTTCGGGCATTCATCTTATCTGGTTCAGGTGGATGGGAAACGGGTGCTTGTGGATCCGGTGTTCTGCATGGCCTCCCCGGTGTCTTTTATTAACAAGCCGTTCAAAGGAACGGACGTTTATCACCCGGAGGATATGCCGGATATTGATTATTTGGTTATTTCCCATGATCATTGGGATCACCTGGATTATCATACCGTACGGGCGTTGAAAGATCACATCGGGAAAGTGATTTGCGGTTTGGGAGTTGGCGAGCATTTCGAGTACTGGGGATTCGATAAGGAGCGCATAGTCGAGTTGGATTGGGAAGAAGAGGTTCGTTTAGATTCCGGTTTTATCATGCATTGCCTACCTGCCCGCCATTTTTCGGGACGAGGACTTTCTGCCAATAAAACGCTGTGGGCTTCGTTTCTGCTTGAAACTCCTTCCCGGAAGATATATCTGGCGGGAGACGGTGGTTACGACACGCATTTTGCCCGGATCGGGGATTGTTTTCCGGATATAGACTTGGCCATTCTTGAGAATGGGCAGTATAACGAGGGATGGAAGTATATCCACTTGATGCCTGATTATTTGATTCGGGCAGCTTTGGACTTGAAAGCGAAAAAGGTGATGACCGTGCATCATTCCAAGTATGCGCTGGCCCACCATCGTTGGGACGAGCCGTTACGGAACGAGAGGAACATGGCAAAGAACGACTCGTTACACGTGTTGATTCCTGTCATTGGCGAGGTCGTGAGGTGGGGGGAATAGTTCTTTACAAGTTAAGGTATTCTCTAAGAGCGTCTATATAGTCTTCCAAAGCCTTCCTGCCCGTGTCGGTCAGTTGGCATGACGTGCGGGTCTTTTTCCCGACGAACTCTTTTTTCACTTGGATATACCCGGCAGTTTCGAGTTTTTCCAGTTGCACGCTTAGGTTCCCGGCAGTCGCATTCGTTTTCTCTTTCAAGTACACGAAATCCGCTGTCTCTACCGACAAGAGCAGGGAGACTATTGCCAGACGTAATTGAGAATGTAATAGCGGATCTAATTCTCTCATAGTTTTTCGGATTTATTGTTCAGAATATGTCCCGGTATGATCATCATGACAACAAATGACAGGCCAAAGTAGAGATTCCAGAGTATGGTGGCACTGTTATTTATCGTGTAACTCATCAGCATATATATGGCGAACACGAAACCCACAAACGGGAGGTAGAGCAAGCACTTCTCCCTGATAACCAATCCCGTGATTGCAGTCCCGATACTTGCGTACAGGAGGCATAACGGGAGCATGAGCGTGAAATCACATCTTCCGACAATGAATGATAGAGCCAGCATGACCAGCACGGTTAACGAGAACAAGGTGCCTACCACTTGCCAGACTTTATTGACCATGCTGTCTGTGTAAGTGACGACGGTCGGGGTGTTCCTTTTTTCCTTGAACGCGAGGATAATTACCGGCAGGAACATGAGGAACCAGCCTGCCCACCACCAAGGGGCGTGGGTCATGCAGAGTGACGTGTAGATAATGATCGACAAGATGGCTGTCGTGTAGCCGTAGATGATGAAGTAATTCCCTTGATCTTTTGCGAGGTTCTTTCTGGTTGCTTGTATCATTTGAGAAATAAGTTCTAAACTTTCTTTCTCTGTAAACTTTTTTTCTTCCATGTTTGTTGCGTTTGGTGTTTGTAAAGTGGTTTGTTTTATAAACTATATTCTCAAAAAAATAGCGCTATTCTTTTTGTTGATACAAATATAAATTAGTTTATTTTATAAACCAAATGATTTAGTGAATTTTATTCCTTCACGTGGATATTATTTTTGGTAATTATATACATCCTTACAGCCACTCTAAATAAATAATTATTTGATTTATATATAATTATAATAGAATGTTTTATAAAATATTTTAGTAATTTCGAAAAAAGGAATGAAAACACAGGAAATTACGGTTGGGAATCAAACGGAAATTAATGTGGTCATGCATAAAACAAAAGAAAAAAAGAAATAGACAAAACACGCTGGTGTGGGAGTTCCGGGTAATTAAACTATCCGGAACTTTTTATTGAATTTTCAAATTACCTCCCTATCTTTGTATACGAGTATAACTTCTTGCGATTTATACCGTTTGAAAGGTTATTACGGAGTTAGCATGAAGAGATTAAAAACTTGAAAGAATGAAAAAATATATAGGAGCGCACGTGAGCGCATCGGGAGGAGTAGAGAATGCTCCGTTAAATGCACATGAGATCGGGGCTACGGCTTTTGCCCTTTTTACGAAAAATCAACGGCAATGGAAAGCGGCGCCGCTTTCGGCCGAAAATATAGCTCTTTTTAAAGAGCGGTGTGAACAATGGGGATATGTGCCCAAGCATATATTGCCTCACGACAGTTATTTGATTAATTTGGGACACCCTGAAGCCGAAGCTCTCGGGAAGTCGAGGGAGGCGTTTTTGGACGAAATGCAGCGTTGCGAGCAATTGGGACTGGATCGGTTGAATTTTCATCCGGGGAGTTCTTTGAAAGAGATTACCGACGAGGAGTGCCTGCAACGGATTGCGGAATCCATCAATTGGGCTTTAGATAAGACCGAAGGTGTGAGTGCCGTGATTGAGAATACGGCCGGACAAGGGTCTAACCTGGGTTACCGGTTTGAGCAAATCGCTTACATCATCGACCGGGTAGAAGATAAAAGCCGGGTAGGGGTGTGTATCGATACCTGTCATGCTTTTGCGGCCGGATATGATCTGACCACTCCTTCCGCTTTCACGGAAACCTTTGAGCATTTCGATCAGATAATCGGCTTTAAATACCTAATGGGTATGCACTTGAACGATGCCAAAAAAGGACTGGGTTCGCGGGTAGACCGCCATGAAAGTATCGGTAAAGGGGAGTTGGGAATAGAGACGTTTAAGATGATTATGCAGGATCCTCGTTTCGACGATATTCCGCTTATCCTGGAGACTCCCGACGAATCGTTATGGCCGGAAGAGATTAAAATGTTAAAGGGTTTTGTAAAATAAAAACTGAAAGATCCGGAGATTCAATCACCGGATCACTAAATATATGATTACGTGTGCAACGGGTGTGAAATAACGAATAAGATCGATAGAGTATGAAGATATTGCATACTTCGGATTGGCATTTGGGAAAACGTTTGAACGAACGGGAACGGATAGCCGAGCAGGTGGAAGTGATGGAAGAGATCGTACGTATTGCCCGGGAAGAACGGGTGGATGCCGTTGTGGTGGCCGGAGATCTCTTTGATACTTATAACCCTCCCGTGGAAGCCATCGAGTTGCTGTATCGTACTCTCTATCGGTTGGCCGACGGAGGACGTCGGTTGGTCGTGGCTATTGCCGGAAATCACGATTCTCCGGACCGGATCGATTCTCCTGACGTATTGGCCAGGGAGTGCGGCATCTTTTTCGTGGGTAATCCCATGACGGAATTAAAAACCTCCGTTATCGAAGGAGGGGTAAGCCTGATCGAAGTTGACCGGGGATATGCAGCTTTCCGTCTTCCGGGATACGATTATTCGTTGCGGATTATACATACTCCGTATACGAACGAACAACGACTGAAAAGGTTTTTGGGAACGGAAGATCAACCTGCCCGTTTGCGGGAAGAGTTAGCCGGACATTGGCGAGAGATTGCCGAACGCTATTGTGACGATTCGGGGGTCAATCTCTTGATGGCTCATCTCTTTATGATGAAGGAGGGAGGCGAGATGCCGGAAGAACCGGAAGACGAACGTCCCATCAATGTAGGGGGAGCCGATGCAGTTTACTCTTCTGTGATTCCCGTTGCCGTGCAATACGCGGGATTGGGACATCTGCACCGCTACCAGATGATCGATACGTTTCCCTGTCCGGTGATTTATAGCGGTAGTCCGTTGAGTTATAGCTTTAGTGAGGCGGAACAACAGAAGTATGTCGTACTGGTGAAGGCCGAACCCGGAAAGGTTCCGTCGATCGAAAGACGGGTTTTGAAAAGCGGTCGTCCCTTGGTCAGGAAGCGTTTTGATGGTGCTGAAGAAGCGATTAGGTGGTTGAGGGATAATCCTGACGTGTGGGTGGAGTTGACCGTGGTAACGGATACCTATCTTACGGGGGCGGAGACAAAAGCCATATATGCCGCACACGAACATATCGTGTGGTTGATTCCGGAAGTGAAAAACGAATCGGCGACAACGGCCCGCATCGCTTCGATTCATGAATTGCGTACGGATGTGAATGCCCTGTTTGCCGAATATTTCAAAAATCGGAAGGGACAGGAACCCAACGAGGAATTGATGACTCTCTTCCGGGAGGTATTGGCCAAGAACAAAGAACGATAATGTGTTTATAATTTATTTTATATGATTCCCGTAAAACTGACATTGGAAGGAATTTATTCGTACCGGGAACGGCAAACCATTGATTTCACCCGATTGACCGGAGCTAAGTTGTTCGGTATATTCGGTCCCGTGGGAAGTGGTAAATCTACGATTCTGGAAGCAATGATTTACGTTATATACGGAACCATCGATCGGTTGAATACAGAGGTGAAATACAACCTGATGAATTTGAGAGCCGATCGGTTGTTCGTGGATTTCGAGTTTACGGCGGGAACGGAAGGAAGTCGCTACCGGGCTACCGTCGAGAGCAAACGTAACCGGAAGAATTTTGCGGATGTCTCTTCTCCGAAATTCTCTTATTATTTAGGAAAGGGGGAAGAGTGGCAACCGATTACCCGGGAAGAGCTGATTGGAGTCATTGGCCTGACCGTACAGAATTTTAGGCGGACAGTGATTATTCCGCAGGGAAAGTTTCAGGATTTTCTGATGCTGCGGGACAAAGAGCGAACGGAGATGATGATGGAACTTTTCGGGGATCTGCGTCAATACGATCTTTCGGAAAGCGTAGCGACCTTGGAGGCCGAGACCCGGCAACAGGTGACGGATTACCGGGGTCGATTGGCCGGATTGGGAGAGGTGACCCCGGAAATGATACGGGAAAAAAGGGGAAAGCTGGTGGAGTTGAAAATGGAGGAAGAACGTTTAAAAAGAGAGATACGGGAGATTTTATCCGAAGAAGAAAAACTGAAAGCGATAAAGCTGCTTTTGGACGAATTGGCCGTGAAAAAAGAGACGGAGCGGCGGTTGATCGATATACAACCGGAAATGGATCGGTTGCGGGCGGAGTTGGCGGAGTACGAGTTTTGCCTTCAGCATTTTCAACAGCCGGTGGGGAACTTGGAAGACCTTCAACGTCGTTTGGAACAGGTAAAGGTTTCCCGGGAAGCCTTGCAAAAAAGCGAGAAAGAGAGAAAAGAGGCTTTACGTTCTTTTATGAAAGGTTTTGAAACTCTTCAGGAGGCTTATGGAGGGAAGGAGGAAAAGAGAAAACGAATGGAGCGTCTGGAGGCCTTTATTCGTCGTCTGGAAGTGGAAAAAGAGTGCCGTGATCTGGAAGAACGAAAAACAAAGGGCGAAGAGATCGTCGTGAAGACCCGTCAGGAGATTGAAAAACGACAGGAGGAGTTAAAACGAGAGAAGAAGGAGTTAGAAGAGTTGATACGGGTTACGCCCGATATGAAAGTTTTGTCCGATATCCGGGAGTGGTTCTCCGTTCGCCAGCATTTGTTGGCAGATCGGGAAAAAAACGGGAAAGAGGAAAAGAAAATCGGAAAAGAGAAAGAGGAACTTATCAGGGATTATGTAGCTTTACAGAAAGAGCATACGATTATACAACATCAGGAAAAGGTAGAAGGAGGAGTTTGGATAAAGATATGCAAAGAACGGGCGGAGTCTGTTGCCGATCGGTTAAAGCTTTTGCGAAAAGAGGCTTTACGTTTGGGAACCCGGGTGCGTTTGGCAACTTTTGCCCGGGAGTTATCGGAAGGAGTACCTTGTCCTTTGTGCGGGGCTTTGTCGCATCCCCATCCTTTGCACGCGGAAGCCGTGGAGGGAGATACAAAGGAGAATGCCGATTTGATCGTGCAATTGGAGAACGAAGAGAAAGAGCTTTCGGTTTTGGTTTCCCGTTTGACCTTGTTGAATGAACGTTACCGGGTTTGCCGGGAACGGGAAAAACAATTGGGGATAGCGCTGAAAGAGACGGAGGAGGCAATAAAAAAACATTTGGATTTGTTTACCTGGGAAAACTATTCCCCGGAATGCCCGGAAAAGATAGAGGAGGAGATGAGACGGGTGGAAGAGCTGAAAAGCCAACGGGAAAAGCAAGAGGGGCAGATAACCCGAACCGGAGATCAGATAGAGCTTCAGCGGGGTAACTTGGAAAAATACAAGCTTCGATTGGACGAGATCGATCGGTCGTTGGCACAGAAAGGGGCACAGATGGAGTTATTGACGGAACAGGTCGAAGGGCTCGATACGGAAAAATATAAACCCTATGGTTTAGAGCAATTGAAGGAAATGTCGGTAGAGGGAAAGAGGGAATTGGAGAAGTTGGAAAAAGATTACGCGGAAGCAGTGGAAAAACGGCGGGAGTTGGAGTTGGAAAACCGTAGACTGGAAGGAAGCATAGAGGAGAAAGAGCGGGAGTTTGCCCGCTTAAGAGAGGAAGAAGAGAAGGTAATGCAACAATTGGTCTTTCTTTTAAAAGATACGGATTATTCCGGTTTGGAACCCGTGAAAGTGGTATTAAAGAAAAAGATACATATTCCTGAATCTCATGAAAAGATAAATCAGTATAACCAGCAATTACATGCGGTAAGGTTGCGGAGAACCGAATTGGAAGGTTTGTTAAAAGATACCGCTTATGACGAGGATCGATTCGTGACCCTGCAAAAAGAACTTTCCGCGAAACAATCCCATGAACGGGAGTTAGTAGCGGAGATAGGAGCTTTAGACAATCGTATTTCGGATCTGGAAAAACGCTATGAGGCCCACATGGAGATCCGGAAAGAGTTAACCGTTTTGGAAGAGCGTCTTCAGAATCTACAACTATTAAAGGGACTCTTCCGGGGAAACGATTTTGTCAAATTTGTCTCTTCTATCTATTTGCAGAACTTGTGTAACGCGGCAAACGAACGCTTTTTCCGGATGACCCGCCAACGGTTGAAATTAGAGCTGAGTGAGGACAATGATTTTCTGGTGCGTGATTTTATGAACGAGGGAAGAACCCGGAGCGCAAGAACTTTGTCCGGCGGCCAGGTATTTCAGGCCTCCCTCTCCTTGGCTTTGGCTTTAACGGATAATATCCGGCAACTGTCGGGGAGCAAACAGAATTTTTTCTTTTTAGACGAAGGGTTCGGCTCGCTCGACAAAGAGTCGTTGTCTGTCGTATTTGATACCTTGAAAGCCTTGCGGGACGAAAACCGGATCGTGGGTTTGATTTCTCACGTGGAGGAGATGCAGCAAGAGGTTCCGGCCTGCATACAGGTGGAAAACACGAGTGAAAGAGGAACTATTGTAACACAAAAATAAATAATTATGAAAATCGGTTTGTTATCGGATACGCACGGGTGGCTGGACCCTAAGATCGTGGAGTTTTTTAAGGATTGCGATGAAGTCTGGCATTGCGGTGATATCGGGGATGTAGCCGTCACGGACGAACTCTCTAAACGTTTTACCTTGCGGGCCGTCTATGGTAATATCGACGGGGAATTGCTCCGGCGCATGTTTCCGGAGAGGCAATTGTTCAATTGCGAGGGAGTAAAGGTGCTGATGACCCATATCGGCGGTTATCCGGGACATTATGAACGGAAGGCGGCCGAGATTATGTACCAGGAGCGTCCCAAGCTCTTTCTGTGCGGGCATTCGCACATTGCCAAAGTCAAATATGATAAAAATTTGGACTGTTTGCATATTAACCCGGGTGCAGCCGGCAAGTTCGGGTTTCATACGGTACGTACGGCCGTGCGTTTTGTCATTGCGTCCGGAAATATATCCGATTTGGAATTGATCGAATTGGAAAAATAGAATGATTTAAGACTATATTAATAGAATTAATGGTTTCTCTTCCTTACATTTGTAAAATATTTACGTAGAAGGATGAAAAGAGAAATTAAAATAATACGATATGAGAAAAAGTTTATTATCGGCGGTTGTAATCCTGATCGCCTGTTTTAGCTGGGTAAGAGCTGATGCTCAGCGGGACGAGAAAGCCGTTCGCGAGCAGTCCATCAAATACCAGCGATTGATGCAAATGATTGATGCGGTATACGTGGATACCGTAAACTTGGGTAAGCTGACAGAGGATGCTATTATAAAGGTATTGGCGGATCTGGACCCGCATTCCGTGTACATCTCCCGCGAGGAGGTGGAAGAAGCTAACGAACCCTTGGAGGGCGGTTTCTTTGGTATCGGTATACAGTTTAATATTTTGCGCGATACTTTGATGGTCGTGGATGTCGTACCCGGAGGGCCTGCCGAGAAGGTAGGTATGATGGCCGGGGATCGTATCATTGCGATCGACGGACAAAATGTGGCCGGAGTGGGATTGACCAACACCGAGGTACGGAAGAGATTGAAGGGAGAGAAGGGAACCCGCGTGAATGTCGGAGTTCTGAGAGGCAACGAACGTTTTGATTTTAATATTATCCGGGATAAAATTCCAATCCATAGCGTGGATGCGGCTTATATGGTCGATAAGAACATCGGTTATATCAAGATAGCCCGTTTTGCGGCTACCACGGTGGAAGAGTTTGAGGAAGCCGTGAAGAAGTTGCAGGCCCAGGGAATGAAAGACCTGATCATCGATTTGCAGGGAAACGGCGGCGGTTACATGGGGGCGGCCATCGGTATTGCCGATCATCTGTTGGATGGACGTAAACTGATCGTTTACACCGACGGACAGGCCACGGGACGTATGGATGAGTATTCCACACCTGCCGGGTTGTTTCAAAGCGGAAGAGTGGCTATTCTGTTGGATGGGAATTCGGCTTCTGCCAGCGAAATCGTTTCGGGAGCCGTCCAGGATTGGGATCGCGGTCTGATCGTGGGACGCCGTTCTTTCGGAAAGGGATTGGTGCAACGTCAATTTCCCCTGACGGACGGTTCTATGGTACGTTTGACCGTATCTCATTACTATACTCCTTCCGGTCGCTGTATTCAGAAGCCTTATAAGGGAAAAGACTACCGGGCCGAATTATACGAGCGTTACAATAGCGGTGAATTGGTCAATGCGGACAGTATTCAGGTGACCGATTCCACTAAATATTACACGAAAGAGAGACATCGTCTGGTATACGGCGGAGGCGGTATTATTCCCGATCTGTTCGTGCCGATCGATACGGGAATCAATTATTCTTATTTCAACCACCTGATCGCCAAGAACGTGGTTAACGACTTTATTTTAAACTATGTGGATAAAAACCGGGCAAGCCTGAAAAAACAGTATCCTCAGTTTGAAGATTTCCGGAAAAACTTCCATGTAACCGAAGCTATGATTAACGAGATCGTGGCTAACGGAGAGAAACAAGGGGTAAAGAAAGACCAGAAATTGCTGACTCCCGTCATTCCGGAGATGAAGCAATTTATAAAGGCTTTGATCGCCCGTGATCTCTGGGATATGAATGAGCTCTACATGATTACCAACGAGGACAATAAAGCCTTGGATGCGGCTGTTAAGGCCTTGCATGATGGTACATATGATAAGTTGATGAAATGATTTTGATCGACAATACGAAAGTCCGCGATAACCGAAAGGTTGTGGCGGATTTTTTTTAGGGAGCAGAAACTCGTTGAAAACGTAACTTTTAGACGGATGATCCGGTATGATGGATAAACGGGAATTCGATAAAAGAAAACGAAATGACAAAGATTCAATTGAAAAGAGTGTACGATGATCCGGCAAAAACCGACGGTATAAGGGTCTTTGTGGATCGTTTATGGCCGAGGGGTATGAAAAAAGGAGCTTTTCACTACGACATCTGGGCCAAAGAAATCACCCCGTCTACTGACCTTCGCAAATGGTTTCATATCGATCCCGAAAATCGATGGAACGACTTTGCCTCTACTTACGAAAAGGAATTGGAACATTCCGATGCCGCCCGTCAATTTGTCGGGGCTATTAAATCCTATTCTGTTGTTACTCTTTTATATGCTTCTCGAAACGGGGAATACAATCATGCCAAAGTCCTAAAATCCTTCCTCGAAAAAGAGCTGTCAAAATAAAATAGCACTTAGGGACGGGGTTAAAGTGCTATTTTAATCTCTTAATCCTTTATTTTTTGTATTCTAATCCGTATTATTTATTTATATTTGGTGCCTTAAGTGAAGCGAAATCTGTGTGTAAAATTAAAGTAAAGAAAAATGGAGAAAAGAAATTTGTGGGGAATGCTTCTGTTATTCCTGTGTGTGTGCAGCTTTGCAAGTTGTAGTGATGACGATAAAACAATTGCAGAGCCGGAGGGTACAATCGCGTTGAATATGCTCAATGAAGATAATGGAAAGGTTATACTTGGTCAATCGGGCGTCTATCTTAATAAATCGAATAACCTTACGGGAAGAGAGGTATGGATATCGGATTTGGGTAGAATGTCCAATTTAGGTTATGTAAGCGATATAAAGGTATTGGCTGCCGCCACGGAAATCGCCGCCACGGTCAGTCATGGCTATTTGATTTATCCTCAGGAGATGATCTGGGAATTTCCGTCAGGAAATAAGGCCTTTAAGATAAAGGATACTTATTATAAAATGTACATCGAATCGGTTATAGAGGATAACACGGGAATAAAAGTCAAATACTTACCCGTGACTTTACTCAATGGTGCCTTACCTGAACCCGGAACTAACATCGGTTCCCTTGTTTATAATGCCTGGTTACAAATCGACATAACCCGGTTAAAGGATATCGAGTATGTTATCCCGAATAATGAAGAATACTTCGATTGCTATATCGACGAAGAGGAGGAGCAAGGAAAAAAAGTTAAATATTTGTATATAAGACAGCTTAAAAATTTTGATTATCACAAAACCATGTATTTATATCTACGGACGGGCAATACATTTTCTTATGTGACATTTACGGCTCAGTAAAATGATAAAAGAGGCCCCGGCATCAGCTTGCCGGGGCTTTTGCTTTTCGATACCTTATTGAAACAAGCGGTATTTTTCTTCATTACCTATTTCTATACTCTCAAACTAGATTTGCGATCTTGCCGAAAATCTGAATTCTTTCCTCGGTAGTTAATTTGGTACAATAGCTACGATTAGCTTATGTGTTTATATTATATAAGGATAATATAAATGTTATTAGATAATCTTGTATTGTCTATAAAATAGTGTAAAACGTTCTAATATAGGAAGTATAAAAGGAATGTTATTTTTATATTAATAAAATTATGTAATTTTCTTTGATGTTATTGATATTGTAACTATATTCATGGGCAGAATAAATTTGCTATTTGGTATGTAAAAATTTAGATGTGTTTAGTAAATATGGATGGATAATGTATTTTATGTAAAAATTGAATATAGTTTTTGAGGATAAAAAAAGCTCCAAAATTATTTGGAGCAATAATTCCGAAAAGGTTCAATTAATTTTTTATTCAACAAAACAATTTTCAATTCTATTTAGTACGATAATTTGGGCGAAGATATAATTGTAAATGGATTTATCAAAGTATTCGACATGGATATATATTGATTTTAAAAAAAAGAAGAAAAATATTTCACGCAACAAAACAATGGGTTAAAATTATTCGTATCTTTGCAGAAAAAGTTTTGCAAAATATAATTAAAACTATATGAATCAGCAAATTAAAAATGTAAATTACAAATGGTTGACGGAACCGACGGGTGACCCTTTTGTAGATGCCGGTGGATACGCGTTGGAAGAGTTCGCTAAAAGATATCCGGATAAGGATATTCTTGGATTGATTGAAGAGGTTTCTAAAATATATGTCAATCGATGGGAGGCTAAAATAAATCCATTTTTTCTAAATTCTAAAATTACTCAGCCTGCTTTTAAAGCAGATCGGAAGATAGAGGAAACACTAAAATATTTTCGGGAATTGATAGAAGGGAAGGGTTCTATAGGAAAAGGGTTTTGTCGAATAACCGGACAAAATACAGAATTGTTTGCGGCCGGTCGGGATAATTCTATTTTATCCGGTTCGGGAACATTTGTTAATTTTCATAATACGTTTGAAGCTGGAATTATGGTATCGAAAGAGGTGTTGATTCGTAACCATTTTGTTCCTTTGTCTTGTATGTTATTGCAGGGACGAATAGCATTAATTCATAGTAATGACAATAAATTGACCGCATTTTTCGCTACTAATAATTGTAGCGAAAATTTGCATGCATTGGCAATTAATGCTTCGGAAGGAATTTTAAAGTCTAAATACCGAGCTCCAACGACAGCTCTCTTTCGTTTTATAGATAAGGTATTAGGAGATAGTATACGAGAGAATGAGATCGACAACTACTCTTTGATACTCTATCATTTTACCAATTTCGGGGCTAGTCCGGAAGTGAAAATATACACGGTCCCAGCGACGTTGTTTAGTTTTTATACCTTTACCCAAAGAGGAGAATATAAAGAAGATTGGAATCGGTTTGTTGAAGCGTATTATCGGAATTCTGAGTATAAGGGAGCAAAGTACAATGAGAGTACTCGAAATTTTGATTTTGAAAAAAAGGATAAAATAGAAAATATAAACTGCGTTGAGTATCGAACGTGGTTTAACCGGATTTATGAGTGTCTGTTAAACGAAGAATCTATTTTACCTTATATCAGAAATTGGAGTGAAAAACACGATTTTAATATAGAGATCGTAAAAAAATACCTAACCTTAATTAGAAATATGAAACAGGAAGCACAGAAAAAATTATTGCAATTAGCCGATTTTGTGATAGAAATCGAAGGGAAAGATCGGATAGGTAAGTGTATTCAACAAATTAAGAATGCCAAAACGTCTTCGGCTTTGAGTCGTTTTTTAATAACTAAGGTTCTCCCTAAGAATATGGAATTAAAAAATCCGCCGATTATCACCGTGGAAGATTACTGTCTTTATCTTTTCCCAGAAGACGTATACTGGAGAGACGTAAGGGATGTTTTCTTGATTGCTATTTATCAAAGATTACATGAAAAAGGCATTTATCTGAATGCAGAAGATATTGATGATGACGATAATATAAATGAATAAACATACGACTATGAAAAATTTAAAAACACAGGGTTTTGTCCTTTTGGATGTGGATGTGGTAGCATTGAATAATGCCGGGAAAAGTACTTCGACTTTAAATGATAACGGTGTTGCCACGAAAACGATTATAAAAAATGGTAGAACATACGTCTATGTTTCCGGACAAGCTTGGAGATATTGGTGGCGTGAAGCGTTACAAAAGAATTGCGGATGGGTATTATCTCCGGTAATTCGCGATTCTAAAATTGCTTACACGAATGCGGATCCTATTACGTATCCTGACGACGATGTGTTCGGATATATGCGTGCCGCAACGGAGATAGTGAAGGACAATAAGGGAAAAGAGAAAAAAGAAAATATCACGGTAACACGTGTTTCGCCTTTGAGAAATTCTGCTATTGTATCTGTTGCATCTGTCTCTTTAGCCGAAAATTGGTCGAGTATGGCCCGTCAGGAAGGTGATTCCGTACCCTATACGAAACAGGAATATAGTGCCGTGATGAAAGGAATGTTTAGTCTGGATTTAAGTATGATCGGAACTTTTTCCAATTATAATAAAACCGGCTATATGAATCTGTCCGATACATTGAAGAAAGAAGCGATAGAGAAGGGTGGAGTGGAAATAGAAGATCCTTTTATCCGTAATCAAAAACTAATTCGATTGAAAGGTTCGGAAAGAATCCGACGTGCCATTGATACGATAAAGGCATTGAAACATATTTCGGGAGGTGCAATGCAAACGGATAATATGGGAGACGTAACTCCAAAGTTTATCATCTTGGCAACAACAAATACGGGCAATCATCCTTTTTCTCATGTGGCTTCTACGACTGGAATTCGAGATGGCATTGCGAAGTTAAATGTAAATGGTATAGAAGAGGTTATTAGAGATTATCGGGAGACTATTATAGGAAAAGTATATATAGGAAAGCGAAGTGGTTTTTGGGATGATGAAAATGAAAGTTTAAATGTTTTAGCCGAAAAACATAAAGATTTGATTGTTTTGGGAACAGTAAATGAGGTGATTGATGCTTATTGTGAACAAATAAAAAAACAATTGGAGGAATGAAATTATACCGAATCAAGATTAGTTCATGGACAGCGAGTTTCAGATATCCGAATATTCTTTCAGGGTATCAGCCGACGCTTGAAGTCCCGCCTGTAAGTACTGTGTTGGGCTTGATGAATGCTTGTGCTGGAGAATATTTGAATCATGAAAAATTGGAGATAGGATATTATTTTGAATATGGAGCTAAAGAAGTAGATTTAGAAACGATCTACCAGATCGAGAGAACGGACAAAGGAACGCCTAAAAATGAAGTAAAATCTAATGTTATAAAGCGGGAATTCTTGTTTGATTGTCGGTTGTATGTTTATTTAAGTGATGTTGCGTTAGTGACGTACTTTAAACAGCCCTATTTTCCTTTGGTATTGGGAAGAAGTAGCGATTTGGCCAGCGTAGAATTGATCGAGGAGATTGAATTGCAAGAAATTGTTGGTGCTGAACATATAAAAGGGCAGCTTGTCCCTTTTAAAGGAAATTTTTTACCGGGAGTAATACAGGTATTATCTAATTATTTTACCGACGAGATTCCGCGTAGAAATATAGGTCCGGAGCCCTATTCTGTCATTTCATGTTTCGGAAAAACCGGAAAAACAAACATAAAAGCATATAGGGATGTCATAGATGATTCTCCGGTAGATATCTATCTTCATCAGCTTATTTTTTAAAAATGAATATAGATACTAATTTTCAGGTTCTGGCAAAATCAGAACCTGAAATTACTTTAAAGCAACATATTGAAGATTGTTTGAATATTTATCGGCAATTGCGGTTTTGTTTTCCTAATTTGCCCGTATTGGACAAAGATTATTTTTGGAAACAACTGTATAGAGCTGTCGTTATGCACGATCTTGGCAAAGCTCACCCTGAATTTCAGCGTTTGTTGCGAAAAATAAAGAAACACGAATGGCATCAACAAAGACACGAGTTGTTTTCTCTGTATTTTTTATATGCTCTTAAAATAACAGAAGAGGAGAGAAAAGCATTGTCCTACGCTGTTGCGGGACATCATAAACAATTGAACGAGTTATTCGATTTTATCAGTAAGAATTATAAGACGGAAAACGAGAATGAACTGTTGGAAGAATACGGAGACGGATTAGTCGAGTTCATGCAGGAGTGTGCTAAAATCGATTATGCTATCATCAAAGAACTTGTAGTTACCTATATAGGGACATGGAACGATGAAGTAGAAAATTTTGATATCAGTAACTGTATTCGTCGTTTAATGCGAGAGAGCCCCAATACCGTAGATTCGGCATTTATGGACAGGTTATTATTGGTCGGGGGAATGAAGCAATGTGATCATATGGCTTCTGCGGGAATGCAAACCTTAGCACAATTAAAAACAGAAGATTTTGATTTTTTATTTCGTTATCCTTTATATTTCCACCAACAGATGGCCTTCCAAACTATTGGTAACGTGATCACGAATGCCCCGACCGGATCCGGAAAAACGGAAACAGCTTTGTTGTGGTTACGAAAACAAATGGAAGAAAGAGGACAAGGACGGGCATTTTATATTTTGCCATTTACGGCTTCGATTAATGCCATGTACGAGCGGTTAGATAAAGAGCTGAGTAAGGATGAAAAAAAGGTTGGGATGTTGCATGGTAAATTAGCTCAGTACTTGGAGTATCGGATGTCAGAGGAAGATGATGTATTATCTGGGGAAGAAAGGAAACAGTTATTGGAGGATTTCAAGTCTTTACAAATGCCTTTAAAAATTGTGACTCCGTTTCAATTATTAAAGCATCTATTTGGATTAAAAAACTTTGAAAAAGGGATGTTTGAATGGAGTGGCTGTTATTTGATTTTTGATGAAATCCATGCTTATGATCCACGTGTCTTTGCTCAAATTATCGTATTACTGAAATTTATGCTTCGTTATATGAACGCAAGGGTACATATCATGACGGCTACATTGCCTCAATTCATGTGTAAGGAGTTGGAGCAGGTACTGGGAGATTATACCCATATACAAGCTTCGACAGATTTGTATGAGAAATTTACACGGCATCGAATTCACGTACGAAAAGGAAAATTGGAAGATTCGTTGGATGAAATACAGGGAAGATTGGATAAAGACAGGAAGGTATTAGTTGTTTGTAATACTATAGCTGAATCTCAAAAAATATATCATGCTTTGGATGCCAAAAAGAAAGTATTATTACATGGATCGTTTAATGCAGAAGATCGTTTTGCAAAAGAGAAAATTTTAAAAGATCGTGATGTAAAGCTTTTAGTTGGGACGCAGGCTATAGAAGTAAGTTTAGATATCGATTATGATTGTATTTATACAGAACCAGCCCCTTTAGATGCCTTGATTCAGAGATTTGGACGGGTTAACCGGAAACGGGAAAAAGATTTATGTGATTGCTGTGTTTTTGAAGAGAGAAATGAGACTGATAAATATATTTATCGGGATGAAATCGTAATTTTTAAAACGTTGGAAGTTTTGATGAGAATAGAGCGAAAAGGGGGAGTAATCAAAGAGACTTATTTACAGGATGCTATTAATTTTGTTTATCCTGATTGGAGTAAAGAAGCCAAAGAAGAATACGAACAGACTGTGAATTTATTAGAATATGCGGTGTTTCATGAACTGTCTCCTTTAAAATATTCTTCTGAACGAGAGGAGCAATTTCATGAACAATTTACTGGAGTACAAGTATTACCAGTTGCTTTAAGAAGAGCGTATCAGGAGTATTTGGAGGCGAATCAATTCGTGAAAGCCGAGGGATTATTAGTGAATCTAAACGAGAGAAGTTTTATCGGTTTATTAAAAAAGCAACAAGCATACGGTGAAAGATTTGTGTTTACATCTGGTTTAACGGAAAAAATGTATGATAAATATACCTATTTGATAAATAGGAAATATTCTAAAGAATTAGGATTGTTGAAAAATGAGATAGAACAAGACGAAATAGACTATTTTTTGTAAGAGAAAAACGATCAATTAGTGTAAAAACGGATATTTATGTATATAACAGCTACTCACGTCAACTATTATTATATTTGCTTGAGAAAACTCTGGCTTTTTGCAAATGGGATAAATATGGAACATACTTCGGATATCGTTACTGAAGGTAAATTAGTACATGAAACCTCCTATTCAAATAGAGCTGCTCGTTACGAAGAGGTTCGCATTGGAGGTTCGGTTATTGATTTTTATGATCCTCGTGATAGAGTTATTCATGAAATAAAAAAATCTTCGGCAAAAGAAGAGGCTCATATCTGGCAAGTAAAATATTACATCAATCTTTTTGAGAAAGAAGGGATCGAGGGGGTTATTGGTCTGTTGGAATATCCATTGCTGCGGGAAACGTTGAGGGTTGAATTGGAAGAGGGCGACCGGGAAAGATTGCGGGAAATAGAAATGGAGATTCTTAAAATAATAGAATCGGAAAATTGTCCGGAAAGAATACCTAAACGTAAATGTGGCTCATGTTCATATTATGAGTTTTGTTATGCCGGAGAAGAAGAAATATAAGATAAGCTGTTAGGTTATAATGGAAAAAGAGGATATATGAAAAGAACATATTATTTGTTTAATCCGGGACGCTTGAGTCGAAAGGACAATACGTTAAAATTTACACCTGTAGATGAGGAGGGGAGAGAAGGGCAACCTCGTTATATCCCTGTCGAAACAGTCGATAATTTATTTGTATTCGGCAGTCTGGATGCTAATAGTGCCATGTATAATTTTTTGGGTAAGAATCAAATAGCGGTTCATTTTTTTGATTATTATGAACACTATACCGGTTCTTTTATGCCTAAAGATTATTTGTTATCCGGTAGGATGCAAATAGCTCAGATGAAGCATTATATTCGTAAAGATAAACGAATGGCTATTGCCCGGCGATTTATTCAGGGAGCGGCTTTTAATATGTTGAAAAATCTGAAGTATTATAACAATCGGGACAAAGATACTTTGTCACAAATAAACAGAATCGAAAATTATATTCCTTTAATTGAAACTGCAACAGAAATACCTGAATTAATGGGTATCGAAGGGAATATCCGGCAAACCTATTATGAGGCTTTTGATGTTATTATCGATGGTTTTGTTATGGGTAACAGGAGTAAAATGCCTCCTTCGAATGAGGTGAATGCTATGATTTCTTTTGCGAATAGTATGTGTTATTCTGTTTGTTTAGATGCTATTTATCATACACAGTTGAATCCAACGATTAGTTTTTTGCATGAGCCGGGAGAAAGGCGTTATTCGTTAGCATTGGACTTGGCTGAGATTTTTAAACCTATATTGGCCGATCGGTTGATTTTTTCGATGCTTAATCGAAAACAAATTCAGAAATCTGATTTTGATCAGAAATTAAATGGTTGTCTTTTAAAGCCTTCCTCTATGAAAAAAGTTTCTCAAGAATGGGAAAACAAGGTAAAAGAGACGATTAAACATAAAATGTTGGGTCGACATGTAAGCTATAAACACCTGATCAAGTTAGAGTGTTATAAATTGACAAAACATTTATTGGATATAGAAGAGTATAAACCTTTAAAAATGTGGTGGTAAATGTATGTGATATTGGTTTACGACGTGGATCAAAAGCGAACCTCTAAGATGTTAAAATTATGTCGTCGCTATCTCTCTTGGATTCAGAATAGTGTCTTTGAAGGAGAAATATCCGAAGTGCAGTTGAAACAATTAAATGCAGAAGCTAAAAATCTTATGGAGGATAAAGATAGTTTGATTATCTTCAAAAGTCGGGATGAAAAATGGCTACAAAAGGAGATCATCGGGGATGAAAAAGCCAGTATTTCTAATTTCTTATGAAGTCGACCTCTTGTTTTAACGATTAAAAAGAGGGTTCCGTAAATGCATATTAACATAAAACGCTCTTTGAAATATTGATAATAAACGAATTAGATAAAGTAGTCGACCTCCCGGTAAAATCTACGAATTAGAGGTCGACTGAAAAATATCTCAAAAAATGATCTATCGACAAAGTATAACTATTTGATTCTTTGTCGATTTTGTTTAAATTTATAACGTCTATTAATTGAACTAAAGTAGAATTTAAATTATCCTGTTTTAACCTTTGCAAATTATAAGAAGCCACTATTAATTGAACTAAAGTAGAATTTAAATCATTCTGTTGGTACTCTTTATGATTATCTTGGTATTCTATTAATTGAACTAAAGTAGAATTTAAATATGTTTATTACAACTATATGATTTACGCGAATGCCCCTATTAATTGAACTAAAGTAGAATTTAAATGCAGGATGAACTTAACAATAATCTTATAAATACAGTCTATTAATTGAACTAAAGTAGAATTTAAATAGAATGAGCAGAAAAATCAAACTCCTGTAAAATAAGCTATTAATTGAACTAAAGTAGAATTTAAATATGATCGGCAAAGTCAAAATATTTTTTCTCGATATCCTATTAATTGAACTAAAGTAGAATTTAAATTGTTATCATACTCCGGACATTCCCTGACGGCTACACTATTAATTGAACTAAAGTAGAATTTAAATACGACATTTTTACCCTTGTTGATTAACATACCTTGCCTATTAATTGAACTAAAGTAGAATTTAAATATTTCAGCGATGTCAAAGCTCAAAACTTCACTTAGACTATTAATTGAACTAAAGTAGAATTTAAATTTTGGACTCGTTTCACCTACATGTTTCAACATTCTGCTATTAATTGAACTAAAGTAGAATTTAAATCTGTTTATAACAAGGATGCTGCAATAACTTCCGGTCACTATTAATTGAACTAAAGTAGAATTTAAATTGTACGTTGTCTGGGATCCTCAACACGAACCACCAGCTATTAATTGAACTAAAGTAGAATTTAAATTCTCAGGAGTGGGGGAATGAGCGGAATATGATGTATGCTATTAATTGAACTAAAGTAGAATTTAAATTCTCAGGAGTGGGGGAATGAGCGGAATATGATGTATGCTATTAATTGAACTAAAGTAGAATTTAAATTCTCAGGAGTGGGGGAATGAGCGG
>NZ_UQRQ01000033.1 GCF_900543425.1 uncultured Sanguibacteroides sp.
AATAGCATTTTTAAAACCGATTTTCTCAAAAGCCTGGTTCCAAACCAATACGCATTTTTTCAAAGGTTCTTTCCACTCTTCCGGGAAAGCATCGTCCACATACCAAACGATAGGTTTGATGGGCTCTACCAATTCTCCGCGTTCCCAAGCCTCCATATCTTTAGGCTCCAAACGCCAACGATTGGCTAAAGTGTAATTCTGAATACCGTCTTCTGCCATCGTGATATTTTGTTTACCCGTCAGGAAGATTCCCACGCGACTGTCGGCGATACGCGGTTTCATTGTCTCTTCCGGCAATAATAAAATGGTCCGGTTTACCTTAGCAGTTACGTCTCCGCCTCCGAAAATAAACATCCAGAATTGCAATTTATAGCTATAAGTCAAATAAGATTCAATAGAAACGTTATCTTCAAAAGATTTAATCTTACCTAAAATAGAAAGATCCGGTTTCAGATTGGAAACTACATTCAAAAAGCCATAATAAGTAGACATCGGACTAAGTGCCGGTTCACTGGCCGTAAACATAGTCGTCATATCGATCATTACCGCCGTACTATCCGCATTATAAGCCTCAATTTTGTATTTCTTTATGAAAGGATCCATATAATTCCTTTCCAAAGCTAATTTTAATTGAGGATCACCTTCGGTTATGGCGTTCACCTCTTGAAGTATAATCGTACTGTCGATCTTATTGAATTTAACATGTAACGGATCATTCGGCTTATAACCAACGGTAGCGATTTCCGAGTTACTGGATTCTGCCGTGGTAGAAGCAATCAACATATCACGTCCGATGTACTTCAACGGTAATTCAACATACAATTTACCGTCAATCTTGTGCAAAGTTAAGAATTTACCTTCAGCTGTCTCGCGTCCCGGTTTTTTCATCAACTTTTCATAAGGAGTCTCCTTCTTTTTCGGAGCTACCTCTTCGGTTTTGTTCTTGTTTTTTTTCTTTTTCCGTGATGCAGCATAACCATCATTTGCAAAAGGCACAATGAACAATGCTGCCACAAATAATACAATCCATTTTTTCATACAAACAAATTTTAATAAATATGCGATAAAATTACATTAAGATTCCAGATTATGATACTCTTCACCCCACTTTAACGATAAATTAACAAGAAAAAGGGGGGACTTGCTCATATGATTTTACTAATATATTTACATATAATAAAAAAATCCAACCATATTTCTTTTAGCCGTCATGCTATTTCCCACTTACCGCAAGTCGAAATTTCTCGATTTTCATATCCCTGTAACCTCATTACCGAATACTTATTTACCTATATAGGTACATTTTCACTCTCATATATTTGTCCAATTGCAAAAAACATTGTATCTTTATCATATCAAAAATACTAAAATCACATCAATGAGACAAACTATTTTATTTTCATTCTTGTTAGTGAGCATGACTTTTTTCTATTCATGCGTAAAAGAAAGTACTCCGAATACAAATACGCCGGAGAAAGTAACGAAACTAAACGTACCCTCTGACTTCAAGTGGGAAACTTCTACCAACATAGCCTGCAATTTCACAGCTCAACACGACACGAAAGTGGAAGTATCACTCTCGAAAGAAGATGCATCTTTTGCAACTTTTATCGTTGGTAGCGAAACCGATGATGCTTATTTAAACATTCCCACTTCCACCCAAAAAGTATACGTAAAATACGAAACGAAAGACGGAAATTTTAAGACCGTAGAATTGACTCCGTCAGGAACAACCATGTCCTTCACGATTCCCGAAGACAGTAAAGAGTATATTGCACCCCAAACCGAAACCCTCAACATTCAAAGAGCAATAGCACGTACTCCCCAACAAAATGTAGGAACCATATATTATCCTGCACGAAGGAATGGTTGGGGTACGTTAATGTTCGAAGATTTATGGCCGGGATACGGAGACTACGATTTTAACGATCTGGTAGCCAACTACAAAATACAACTTTATATGCAAAACAATAATAAAGTGAACAGTATGCTGATCGGTATCCGGGTGAAAGCCGTAGGTGGCTCTATTCCTAATGACTTTTACCTTACGTTAACGGGAGTAAAAGGAGGAGAAATTGATGAAATCATTCCCTATAGCAGCCATAATGCTGTCGCAACCGCCGAGATGGTACAAATCAATCCGGGAAATAACGTTCACACTCCTGCCACGTTTCTTTTTAAAGACATTAAAAAGAATGATAAAAAACCTCAGGGTGCAATATATCTGAACACGGAACGGGGTTACGAAATGCCGGAAAGCGACTGGGTTACGGTTGCCTATTTTGTTCAATTCAGGAACTCGATTGCTATTGAGGACGTGACGTTTGATAAATTCGACTTTTTCATCGCCAACACGGAAAGGGAGATACATCTGGGAGGATTTGCTCCCTCGTTGTTAGGACAGTCCGTTTATGACAACTTAGTCGCTAACAATAACAATATCAATCCGAATAAATATTATTATTCCCAAACAAACTTAGTATGGGGAATAAGTATTCCGGCAGATATACCACATGCTTATGAAAACACCGATTTTCTAAAAGCTTATCCCAACTTTGCCAAATGGGCTCAATCGGGAGGAGCCACAAACAAAGACTGGTACGAAGACAAGGGAGACAATCGTATAAATGCCAATCTGGTCAAGTAATCATATAATTTAAGGTTAATATTTACAAAAATAACTTCTTCGATAAAACGAAGAAGTTATTTTTTTATAGGGATATGAAAAGAGAAAAAAGAGCTCGATTTTACAACAAATCGGGACGTACGACTCCATTTTACTGTAATTTATATCCATATTGTTGCATATCTTTCCATATTATTATTACTTTTGCATATATTGGAAACAATATGTGTAATTATTGGCTTTTTAACTTCAATTATATTGAATGTAAAAAACATTATATACGAACGATTCGGCAGAAGATCTGAAAAAAAAACAGATCGCACTAAAATGAACTATAACTGAAATCCCTATCGACAATGGAAGAATTACGTGAAAATTCCGATACGGCAACCATAGAACAGGAACTTGAGCTATATCGTTCAATGATCGGTTCCATACCCCAAATTATCATTCTACTGGACAAAAACAAATACATCGTTCGCGTTTACAACATTCCCACCCAAAAAACAATAGCAGATTACCTTTACGAAATCATAGGCAAATCTCTTCACTACTACATCAAAGATCCGGTCTCCCCCTATCAAAGACTTTGCTGTAGAATCGATTCCGTCTTCGATTCCGTTCTTAAAACGGGTGAAACAGTATATTTCAAAGACAACATTCATGATAAAGACATAGAAATAATTGTCACCAGGATCACAGAAAAACGAATAGCGCTCCAAATACGTGACATCTCAAAGCTCATTAACCAAGAAAAAGAAATCGAAGCAAACACTCACAACAAGGAATTACACGGAGCATTAATCGCCGGAGGCTTGTCTTCATGGACTTATGACGTAGAAAAAAAAATCATATCTTCTGTCCACAACAATACGGTTATCGACAAACAGATGAGGCTCGAAGAATTGCTTCTACGTGTTGAACCGGAGTATCGTCAACTACTTGTCGATTCTTTTGATCGGATTATCCATCAGGGAAGTGAATTTCAAAAATTCATACTGGAAGTCCGTGACCTATTCAATAAAAAAATATATTTAGATATACGCGCCATACCCTACCAATACTCTCCCGATGGGAAAGTATCTATTATCATCGGTTCTCAAAAGGACGCCACCAAAAAACTTTTTTACGAATCCAGTCGTGCAAACCTGATCAAACAAAATAAACTGATCTTGGACAACGCGAACTCCGGATTCGTTTACATGACTCCTAACTATCAAATTCTTTGGGAAAATGTATCAAAAGTTTTCTCCGACACGCAGCTTATAAATCATTTCCGGGTAGGAGCCCATTGCAACCAATCATCAGGTAATAAAAAAGATCTACTTTGCATAGAATGCCCGACACTCCAAGCCATAACGTCCCGTAAAGTACAACACCACACTTACACCACGACCGAAGGATTATCGGTCGAAATAACGGCCAACCCGATCATTAATGAAGAAGAGAAAGTTGAAGGTGTCGTACTTCGTATAGACGATATCACGAAACGGGAAGCGACCTACAACAAATTGAAACATTCCGAAACTGAAAATGCCGCAACAAATCAATTACTGTTGGCGATCCTCGAATATATGCCCTGTGCATTCTTCATAAAAGATGCCAACGACGCGTATAAATATGTAATAGCCAATAAAGAGTTCTGTAGCTCTATCGCGCATACAAAAAATATCATCGGAAAAACAGATCTTGAAATTTTCCCGCCGGAAAGGGCAAAAAATTACCGCATGCAAGACATAGATGTCATTGAACGAAATGACATCCTGACCACAGATGAAGAGATAGGAACAAACAATCAAGATAACTTCATGTGGCATATCACCAAATTTCCATTAATCGATAAAAAGAATAATAGAAAATTAGTCATAGGGGTAGCACTTAACATCACAGAACACGTAAGAGCACAACAGGAAATCAAGTACAGCAAAACCTTGCTTGAATTCTCTTTTATCGTCGGAAAGATCATCCCTTGGATCTGGGACTTATCCACCGGCATGATTCACTCGAACAGCAAAGAAGCTCTCTTTTTTGACCAGGAATCCACCTTCGAGGAATACATCGACACCTTTGTACATCCGGATCACAGGGCAAGAATCAAACAAGAAGCCAATGACTTAATCCACGGAAGAACGAAAGAACTGAATAGCCAAATATTAACACTCCGATCCGGCAAATACGAGTGGAATCATATCATCGGACAAAAAATAAAAGACCCCCAAAGCGGGCAATTGAAAGTTTTAGGAATTAATCGAATCATTACCGAAGAGGTCAAACAAAAAGAGGAGTTAGCCCGAGCAAAAAAGAAAGCAGAACAATCGGATGCACTTAAATCTGCTTTTTTAGCTAATATGAGTCACGAAATACGTACCCCGTTAAACGCCATCGTAGGTTTCTCGCAACTCATATATATGACAGAATCGCAGGAAGAGCGTCAGGAATACCAACGAATTATTGATTCGAGTTGTGAACATCTGCTCAACTTAATCAATGACATCCTCGATTTGTCAAAAATCGAAGCAGGCTATATCAGTTGTACCGACGACAAGTTTGATTTGACCGAACTTTTTTCGGAGCAAGAGATTATGCTCCGACCTAAACTTAAACATGGAGTACAACTGATTTGGAAAAAACCGTCATCGAAATTCATCATCAGCTTGGATCGACTGCGAGTAGCACAAATCATAACGAATTTTCTTACCAATGCGATAAAATTCACGGAGAAAGGAAGTATAGAAATGGGATTTACAGCTATTGACGGAGGCATCAAATTATTTGTAAAAGACACCGGTTGCGGCATAGAAGAAAGTAATATTAATAAAGTATTCGACCGCTTCGAAAAATTCAACAAATTCGCCCAAGGCACAGGACTCGGAATGGCTATCTGTAAGGCTATTATCGACGCATACAATGGAAAAATCGGTGTTACGTCCAGGATAAACGAGGGAAGTCTATTTTGGGCATGGATTCCTTGTGAAGTCTTTCAGGAAGATAAAGATAATTCACCCTAAAACAGATAATTATAAATAAATGATATTCATACATTTCCAGTTGGAAATAATATTTTTGTTCCACGATATACCGTTTCTCCATAAAAATAATAGACCGACCTTCCTACAAGAAAGACCGGCCTATAAAAATGCCGAGTAAAACGATTGCTTACCCTGTTTCTTTATCGTTCCCCTTTATAATCTTATATACTCCATCCATCACAACTCCGGGTTCGATATAGATATTCCGAGTTAAGATATTACCTTTAATATGCGCGGGCACTTTAAGCGTCAACGACTCCATCGCCACGATATTACCCCGTACATACCCCGCGATTAAGGCCGAAGTACATTTTATATTTCCCTCTACCTGCGCCCCTTTCGCAACCACAAGTCGAGCCGCAGTTGTAACGTCTCCTTTCAAATCACATTCGACACGCAAGCTTCGTTGAGTCTGTATATTCCCTTGTATTGCCGTTTTTGTCGGTAAATTAACAAAAACATCCACCCCAGAACTATCACAAGGATCATCTTTAGGCCCTTCTTTTTTCTTGCCAAAAAATCTCATAATCAATCATTATATTCACAGACAGAAATGCATGTATTTGCATTACCCACATCCAATCCCACAGCCGACTGAGAAGAATTTTTTAAAAACGCATCAGGATCGATCGTATCAAGGTTTTCAGCTTTAGTCTTAGCCATTAACTTCGAATTAATACAATACCCATGAGAAGCACATTTATCCGGTTCCGGATAAACCGAGATAGTCAAAATATCTCCGAACTCTTCTTTAAAACAATCTATAAGATCCTGGTAATAAGCACCCCCACCCGCAATATACATTTGATTACATTTACCGAAATCATCATCTGTAAATGCTTTACGCAAACGAGGGGATATAACATCGTTATAGTACATGCGCAAGACCTTCTTCCGCAAATCGGCCACGTCGTGACGCAATCTGTTTATCGTTATTCGCCCTTGTTGAAACAATACATCTAATTGATGCTCCGTTTTCAAATCCAAATAATATTTCTTAGCTAATTCATGTTCAAATAATTTTACGGCATAACGAATACCGTTCATACTGACAGCAGAACGATTCAAAATACCGGAAGGAGTACTCACGACAGCTTCACAAGTCCCAAAACCTAAACTGACCATAAAGAAATTTCCTGTTTCCCGAGTCGCACCTTCCCGAATAGCCGTAATACATCCTATAATCTCAGGGATAACGTCAATATTGGCAATTGATATTTCTTTCGTCGTGAATCCACCTTCACTAAACGTTCCCGCATCATAAACCACAAGTTGTTTATCCCCGAGCAAATTTCGCACACCATCCCGATAAAGCATATAAGTAGAAAATGGAAATCCGACCGTTACATTCAATGTTCCTTTAGCTTGAGAAGAAGCCAGCAACAAACCGGCTTGCATCAATAACTGATATTCCTCATCCTTAGGACCTGAATTAATATTCTTATGAGGAGAATACCCCTCTCTAAGAGCCAAATCTCCCAGGATGTATTCATTATTATTTACTCGGATTTTCATCCCGTTTAAAAGGCCATCAGCTACACGAGAAAGCTCTTGATTCGTAATTTCATACGCACTCGGAAAATTATAAGACTTCATCATAGATTATTGGTGGTTTAATTAGTAACATAATTTATACACACAACAAATAATTTGCAATATTTTTCATTCTGCATATTATTAAATTGTATTTGCATATATTAAATCATTGATTTATGATTAGCTAAATCTTTTGTTTTTATTTTTTCGTACTCAAAATCAATGGTATTCATAATTACAAATATACATTTTTAATACATTCGATGCAAATAAAATCTCTAATTCCCTTTATAAAAAGTTAATTGCTTGGGTAAAACAATTAACTCTATTTCATTTTCTTATATAATAAAAGATGTTTATGGCAACAAACCTCCACCTGACAATACGAAACAAATACTGCCCTCAATATTTCATTCAAATTATAATAACGAATTTCTAAATTAGAATAAATCTAAATTCCAGTCTATTTTCAAGACTTATCATATACATTAATAGATCCACTTAAAACTATTTCAACAATTGTTCTATTTTCTCGACCAATGCCTTGAAAGAGTCTTCATCGTAACCGATTTCCAGGTAAACGATCTTCCCGTCTTTCCCGACTATATAATTACGGGGAATAGAAGAAGTGGCAAATTTTTCAAAAATCTTCCGGTCGGTATCCATACCCATGGGAAATGTATAACCGTTCTTCTCTCTGAATTTCTTTATTTGTTCGTAACTGTCTTCCCGGGATATCGGAAGAAAAACAAAATCCTTTCCTTTGAAACGGTCGATAATTTCTTTTTGAACCCGCTTCAACTCTGCCTGACAGGGAGGACACCAAGTTGCCCAAAAATTGATTAATACCACTTTGTCTTTCAGGTCATCCATTTTTATTTTTGTCCCGTCAAACATCTTTACCTCGAAAGAGGGAACCTTATCCCCGACTTTTACCAAAGTCTCCTTCTCTTGCGCAAATACCCAACTGATCCCTCCCGTCAGCAAAAGCATTGCAGATATAATCCATAGTCGTTTCATATGTTGATAATTTAGTTGTTTCTACACAAAGATAAAATAATTATAGCACAATTCAACATTTATTATTAATTCTCATCCTTTCCTTTCATATTAACAAAATAAATTGAAGATTTTAAACATTTCGCTCCCGATTCCCGTTTAACCAATAAAAACACGTATGAAAACAAAAACGATACAACAAATTTTACCCCCTCCTCCGCCTCATATGGTCGGGGACGGTTTTCGGGTTCATAACTTTTTTCCTCACGGTTACGATATGGCCCCCAATAGAATGAGCCCGTTTTATTTATTGGATTATAATGCCAAAATCGAATTTACCCCCAAGGCTACCCCCAGAGGGGTCGGAGTACACCCGCATCGGGGATTCGAAACCGTAACGATAGTTTATCACGGTAAGGTAGCCCACCATGACAGCAAAGGCAACCATGGGATTATCGGAGAAGGAGATATTCAATGGATGACGGCAGCATCCGGAGTATTACATAAAGAATACCATGAAACAAAGTTCAGCCAAAAAGGAGGAGCATTTCAAGTGGTTCAACTCTGGATCAATCTTCCGGCTAAAAACAAAATGAGTACTCCCGGTTACCAAACCATTATCAACAAAGAAATTCCCAAATACCCTTTACCTCAAAACAAGGGAGAGATAGAAGTCATTGCAGGAACCTACGAGGGAGTAAAAGGCATCGCCCATACCTTCACCCCCATCGAAATGTACAATATACGCTTAAAAGCGGAAACAACAATAAATGTGGTATTACCGGAGTATTATAACACGGGTATACTCGTTATCGAAGGAGAGGTGCAAGTGAATGAAAAAGAGACTGCACCGACGGATCATTTTATCTTATTCCGGAACGAAGGAGAAAAAATCACCTTAAAAGCACAGGAAGATTCGATACTATTGGTGTTAAGCGGCGAACCCATCAAAGAACCTATTGTCTCTTACGGTCCTTTCCTGATGAACACCAAAGAAGAAATCATGGATGCATACAAAGACCTAAACGCCGGCAAATTCGGTCGTTTGGAAGATTAGACAAAAAGAATTCCCCGGGTCCGGGGAATTCACCATTTATAAATTATACCACGGACTATTTAATATTAGATCCGATATCTACAATCTTTCCAAAACCTTTGAATTCTCCGATACTCTCCTCATCCCTACAATCCGATAACAATACTTGTATTTTGCAATCGCCGAGTGAAGATACAGGAAACCGTAAGTAATAAAATAGAGTCCATCTCCATAAATAATTAAATATTAACATATTATACTCTATATTAATAGAAAAAAATCTTATATTTGTAGAGAATGCACTAAAACCAATTAAGAATAATGGAATACAATTCGTTTACTCTTCATAATTATAAAGCGATTCCCCAACTTTCAAAACTGACACCGGAACAGATAGAAGCCATTGAAGTCGTCGGTCGGGTATTACCATTTAAAACCAATAATTACGTCATCAATGAATTGATCGACTGGGACAATATCCCCGATGATCCCATATTTACTCTCACTTTTCCCCGTAGCGAAATGCTACCCACAACTGCTTACAATAAGGTAAAATCTTTATTGGAAAACAAAGCGGATGGAGAAGTATTAAAGAGAGAGATCGAGAAGATCCGTGTAAAACTAAACCCGAATCCTGCCGGACAAGAATATAATATTCCCATGTTAGGAGAGGTAAAACTCAAAGGAGTACAACACAAATACAGGGAGACTGTCTTGTTTTTTCCCGCACAGGGACAAACCTGTCACGCCTATTGTACCTTCTGTTTTCGCTGGCCGCAATTTTCGGGAATGAGTTCTTTAAAATTTCACATGAAAGAGGCCGACTTACTGTATCAATATTTAGACAGCCACAAAAAAGTCAGCGATATATTATTTACCGGAGGCGATCCCATGACGATGTCAGCCTCTATATTAGCGTCCTATATTCTTCCCTTATTATCCGAACGATTTTCCCATATCCGTACCATTCGCATCGGTACAAAATCATTAGCTTATTGGCCGTATCGTTATCTATCCGACAAGGATGCTCCCGAACTTTTGGCACTATTCCATCAAGTGGTTGCCTCCGGACGCAACTTAGCCATTCAGGCCCACTTTAATCATCCGACAGAACTATCTACCCCTGCAGTAAAAGAGGCCGTACAACTGATTCGCAATACCGGAGCGCAGATAAGGACACAATCTCCCCTACTCAGACATATAAACGATAAACCAGAGATCTGGAGCGAAATGTGGAGAAAACAGGTAGATATGAACATGATCCCCTACTACATGTTTGTCGCCCGGGACACCGGATCGAAAACATTCTTCGAACTTCCGTTAGAACGTTGTTGGCGTATATTTCGCGATGCATACAGTCATGTTAGCGGTGTATGCCGTACGGTTCGAGGACCGAGCATGAGTACGGAACCGGGAAAAATTCAAATAATAGGCATCAGTGAAGTGAAAGGGGAAAAAATATTTGTATTACGCTTCTTACAAGGAAAGAAATCCAGGTGGGTCGATGTCCCCTTTTTCGCTCAATATGATCCCTATGCTACCTGGTTTGATCAACTAAAACCGGCATTCGGCGAAGAGAAATTCTTTTTCGAAAAATAATTTCCTTCCGAAAAGCAACAAAGAAAGACACACGTGTAAAATCAGAAAAACAAAAAGGCAAGAACAGGATACAAATGCTTCAGGCGTTCCCGTAAAAACTTTTTGGCTCGTTGACGTTGTGTTTTAACGGTTGTTTCCGCCACATTCAACCGTTCACAAATTGTTTTTATATCTAAAAGCTCGATATAACTCATCTTAAAAATCCGTTTACATTCGGTAGGCAATTCTTCTATCATTGCAAATATCTCCTTAAAAACATCCGCTTCGACCTGCATGCAAAAAATTTTTTCCTCCTCATACTCAGGTCCTCCCAACTTCCGCTTAACCCTTTCCCTACTGCTTTGTTTCTCCAGATGATTCAAAGCTCTATTTTGTACACAATTATATAAAAATGATTTTAACGCTATCAAATTTTTAAACTTACTATCCGATTCCCATAAGCTGATAAAAACTTCCTGTACAATATCTTTCGCCACTTCCTGATCGTGTACAAATTTATTTGCAAAATAACAGAGTGATGCATAATATTCATGAAATACGTTCTCGAATACCCTTGGGCAATCGACGTCCAATTTTTCAGGAACTATATACTCTCCCGTATAATGCACACAATTTGACATTCACGTAAACTTTTGTATTCAAAAATACGTGTTTTTATATGATATACAATAAAATTAAAAATAATAAATATTCCGAACGCCTATTTTTGAAAGTAAAACCATAAATAAATCATATTCCAATAGTGGTATTTATTTGATATCAAATAAACATATGGTTTCAAAGGAATCTATTAAAAATAAAATTCGAGAGGGGAAATTCCCTCTCGAACAAATTATTTAAATATTCTCACTCGTTCCTCTATCGGTTTAAATTCCTTCGTTCCCGGTTCCTGAAGAGGTACTCCAAACGGCATTTGAGCAACTAACTCCCAATTTTCAGGAATTCCCCATTCTGCCGTAACCGCTTCATCTACCAACGGATTATAATGCTGGAGCGACGCCCCGAAACCGGCATCTTCCAGCATCGTCCATACGGCTAACTGATGCATGGCCGAAGTATGCTGGGACCAAATCGGAAATTTTTCGTGATACAAGGGAAATGCCTTCTGCAATCCTTCCACTATCGACAGGTCCTCAAAAAACAAAACCGTCCCATAGCCTGCTTCAAAGGAGTTATTCACCTTTTTCTCCGTTGCCTTAAAAGCTTCGGCAGAAACAATCTTACGCAGAGTATCCTTCACGATCTCCCAAAACTTCCGATGCTGTTCACCCAATAAAAGGACCAACCGGGTAGATTGTGAGTTAAAAGCCGAAGGAATATGTTTCACGGCTAATTTTACGATATCTTCAATCTCTTCATCCGAGATAAGCGATTTATTACTGATGGCATAATAGCTTCTCCTATGTTTTAATGCCTCTTTCAAATTTCTTTCCATAATCTCTAAATTTTATCTCTACAATATACGATTTTTTTTTGAAAAAGATTACTTAATTTTATCACAAATTTAAAAGAGCCGCCCGGAGGCAGCTCTTTCTCAACAAACATTCATACTCCCGAAGCAGCAAGGAATTATCACCAACTTATTTTTATGAATTATTTAAACGTGTAGTAGAAATCCACAATCTTTCCAAATCCTTTGTATTCGAACGTACTATTCAGATTCCGGTCCACATCTCCCGCGGTATTCAATTGCATCTCTACAATTCCTCCCTGATTAGCCCCGTAATCCAATGCGGCACCCAACATCCGGGAATAAGGAATTTCATTCCAATCATCATCCCAACCATTTAGATAAAGTTTAAATTTCAAGCCCGTCACTTTCACACTTGCATTCTCGTGTTCGTATATGACCGACACCTTGGGTACGGTCCGATTTAAATCCACCTTATAAATTTTATTTCCAGAAGCCATAAAGAATATACGTTCAAAACCCTGGGAAGTAACAAAACACAAATCCTCCCCACTTACTCCTTCCGGAAACGGAATCTCGAATTTTCCGGAACAACGGGCATTCTCCTTATTACCGGATATCCAACCGTCAGAAGAGAATTCGAACACATGCACTTTGCGATCGGCAACATGACAAGCAAAAGCCAACATTTGTTTCCCTCCTGACATCTCACATATACTCACCATTTTTAAAGCCGGATCCACTTTGTCCGGGTCGAAAACATTTTTCGTATCATCGCTCTCTTCGTTTTCCCCGATCGATTCTAAGATAACAGGTGCATCTACAAAATTATCCCCTGAATTTCTGATGTATTTGTTTACATCTCTTTCCAGGTAATCGCTCCATCCGCCCTCGAAACTTAAAAAACGATGTTTCTCTTCATCATAAGCAAATAAACGATTTCCCATATTTCCCGCAACCCGGGTTCTATATGAGTCGCCACCCTCCGTTTGGACGGAATTATAAACGGCATAACCGTCCATATTGGCATAATACATTTTTCCGTCATTAATCAACAGGTCTCCGCCAGAAGTACCCTCCCGCGACAGCAGATATTGAGGAGAAAAAGTAATCTCTTCCTGCATCAACATTTGTTCCAAAGACCAAATTGTCTCAAAAGTGGAAGCACCGAGTATTTCCATATCCTGATCCGTCAAAACCATGATTACACGATACACGATAGGATTCCACCCCAAAAACGGAGGCATAGAACTCATGGGACTTCCGAATTGAATATTACCGGTCAAACAGCGCGGACTTCCTTTTAAGTCCCACTCTTTTCCCGAGTCTTCCCGATAGACGTCACGAATAATGACTGCAGAGCTTCCTCCTCCGTCTACCGCTCCCAAGACAGCCTTTCCTCCTTCATCCTGAAGAACGAACCAGGTACTGCTATAGGGTTGAATAATCTTCAGTATCATCTCTTTATACCAAACCGTTCCTTCCGTATCATCTTTTACGCTCAAACGCAAACGGATATCTTCAGTATTTTCCGGTTTTATATAAATTCGGCAAATCTTTTCTTCTCCACAAACGGCCCAACTTAGCTCCGTTTCTTTCTCTAATTTTCTCTGCCAAAGAAAAGTCAAATTAGATTCCTTTTCCATCAGGGTCTGTTTTAATTCCGGAGTAATTTCAACCAATACCGAATCGACTTTGGGCAAACGTACTCCTTGCGTTGCAGGAAGGGTAACAGCCACTTCATTTATATCATGATAATCATACGACCCCTTATCGTCATAACAAGCAGACAGCAACAAAAGGGCAGATATCCATAAAATCGTATTTTTTATAATCTTTTTCATAATACCTTCTTTTAAATTAATTCGGGAATGCAATTTCTTTTCCTCCATCATCGAGGATCGGAGCATGAGCCTGTTTATACTCTTCATAAGCCTGCTTTAACTCAGCCAATCTTCCCCGATCCATATCTTTGTATATCGTTTTGAAATAATCCATCATAAAGAAGTATTTGCCGGTACTATATTCTCCCCACCAGGTTGCGTTCCATATTGCGCCAGTCGGTGTTATATCATAATATACTTCAATACGGCAGGAATCGATATCCACCCGTCCGGAGGCAAACTGATGAGCCGGATTGTCCAGATCGAATTTTAGTATGGCTCCCTCCGGTTCATTTGTTGGGGTTAGTTTCGCCGGACGTTTTACTTTAAAAACAATCCATTGCTTATTGGTATCCAAAGCGGTATAAGTATATTTCTGGGGCAACACGATCTCCGCCGTAGTCTCGTAAGCCTTCCCCGCTTGCGATTTCACCACGAAATCCAGCGGTGTTTTCAGCAAATACCCCTGTATTTCCACTTCAATATCCAAATCATGGAATTCATGACCGTTCACGTAATCCGTATCCCGAAAAGTATAATGTTGTGCATTCCACAAAAAATTGATTCGGGGAGACTCGTTATAAAGTGCTATTTCATTTTGTTCGCAACCGATATAACCGAAACTCAATATCAGAAAACCGATTAAAAATTTATATTTTTTCATCACCTGTCGTATTAATTATTATTACCAAAAATGATTTCATCATCCGGTAACGGCCACCGGTATTTATCCCTTACATCCTTCAATGGAGCCCCTTCGTATGTCACGTAGTTATGTAGCTTATAGAAATAAAACAATTTCCCTTCCGCATAAAACTCTTTCCTGTACTCCTTCATCAACTCGTTGACTCTATAAGTTTGTGTATTATCGTATTCCGGACGGGTATCCAACCGGTCGTAATGTACACCTGCGGTAACCTCGTCATCATAAGAGATCCCACGAGCCCATCTCACCGTATTCAAAGCTTCCGCACTCGTTGCAGCATCCGCACATTCCGCCACGATATAATACATTTCAGGCAAACGAATCAAAGCCAGCATATCCTTCCCATTATAATCGGCCAAGCCGTCCTGTTCGTACTTCCGGCAATATTTATATCCTCCGCCTTCGTTTTTATCTTTAAAACATTGAGATTGAGAACGCCAATCCGAATTTCCCCCTTCTCCCCATTCGTATATTTTCCGAAACCTGCTTTGTAGGATATTAAAATGTTGCTCGGCAGAAGTATAGTCGATCGCCGTATTAAAATGTTCGGTAACAATCTTATCAAATTCGTAAATATTCAAGCCGAAAATTTGTTCGTTGTATAAGAAAGACCTTGCATTTTTATACAATTCAAAATAGGGAGCCTCGATCACCTCATTAGCATATTCTACCGCCTTCACTTTGCTTTCGTCATCCCCTTTATAACAATATACCCTTGCCAACATGGCTTTTACGGCGTATACGTTCATTCGAGTCTGACGTTGATCTAAAAACAGATCGTAACCGGATCCACTTTCTCTTTCGTAATCTTTCCAGAAAAAACGGGAATCGTATTTTTCCAATAAAGAATCGGCCGTTTGCAAATCCGTTAACAATAACTCCACTACTTGATTTGCAGGCAGTAAAGGTGTTGCTTGACGGTCGAATGTTGTTCGGTAAGAGATCGATTTTGCCGAAGGGGCCACGCTGTAGACTGGACCAAACAACCGTAACAGGTCAAAATGTAAAAATGCCCGTAATCCCAAAGCCTCTGCTTTCATAAGTTCGTAATAGTGTTCGGTTTTGATAACGGAACGATTTTTCTCCAAATACCCCAAAAAATTATTGATATTGACAATGATATTATACATCTTCAAATAAATGTCGTCCTTTTTGGATAAAAAAAGATTATCGTATTCGTATATCCGCGGTTTCCAGCTCAAACCACCAAATTCAGGATAACCGTCATAATTACAAGCCAAAACCTCCAGATAACCGTAACTCAATTCTTTTCCATACAAACCGATATCACTCATTTTCAAATAGAAACCGGTCAAAGCATCCTTAAAACCCGACTCCGTTTCGAATAGCTTATCGGCGGGAATAGCCGTCTTCGGTTGAACATCCAACCAATCGGAACAAGAAGAGATGCTCCACGCAATCAGTATTATGATAACTATATTTTTCATATGCTTAGATTTTTAATTAAAATGCCACATTTAACGAGAAGGAGAATTGACGGGCAAAAGGATAACTCAATCCTCTCTCCTGTTTTACCGTGGAGAGATAGAATAAATCCTCCATATTAAAAGTCATTCCCACGGAACTCAATCCCCAGCGATCGATATACTTCGCGTTGGTTTTATCCATACGGTAACTCAGGGAGAGCGATCCCATTTGGAAAGTATTCTCATCCATAATAAACCGGGAACTCGCTTTGGTTGCCGCCCCATTTACTCCTCTGGAAAGTCCTTTATAACGGGCGGCCACACCGATCTCATCCCATCTCAGGTTCAAGACCCGTTTATCGGCATTATACATCAGGTCGGCATTTTCAACTTTATCCACCAACGTCTGATTATATATTTGGCCTCCAAACTTATAACGAAAACTCACGTTGACCCCGAATCCTTTATAGGTAAAGGAGGAGTTGATATTTCCCTGCCACTTTGGTTCCGTGTTTCCACACGGAACTAAATCCACAGCCTCCCACTTACCGGTCATCTCTCCGTTTCGTTTCATAAAAATTTCGGCTCCGGTTGACGGATCTATCCCCAAAGAACGAACCACCCAAATCCGGTTGATGGATTCCCCCTCTTCGTAATGCGGAAGCGGTTTGTAGCCGTTCTTTTTGGCAATCTCTATATCACTCATCTGGTCGGAATTCACCCGGTTCATATTACGCATGGCTTCGGATATTTTCTTTAGCTTATCCGTATTGTGGGAACCATTTAGTGAAATAACCCAATAAGCCGCTTTGGCCGGATTCTGGTAAGGAATAAAAGAGATATTCAATTCAACTCCCTTATTTTCCAAGGTTCCCATGTTTTCCGGGTAAGAAGCAAAACCGAGTGAAGGAGCGAGCGTGATCTGAGTTAAAGAGTTTTTAGTCAACTTCTGAAAATATTCGGCACGGGCCGTGATCCGTCCTTTTAAAATGCCTAACTCCAAAGCCAGATTCCACGTATCAGTCTGTTGCCACTTTAATTTTTCGTTCGGCATGGCCACCAATTCTACCCCCGTCCCGTCGGAAGATACATAAGGCTTCAGTAATTCCCCGTACGAATACAATTCTCTGGATTGATAAGGTGCAAAGCCCTGTGTCCCGGTCACCCCGTAAGACCCCCTGATAACAAAATCGGAAACAAAACCGATCCGGGACATAAACTGTTCTTTTTTCACATCCCAACGTAAACCGGCCGACCAGAAAGGAGCAAACCGATTGTCCTTACCGAACTGAGAAGAGCCGTCCAACCGAATATTAAAATCGACGGAATACTTATAGTTATAAGAATAACCGAAACTCCCGACCCAACCGATCAAACGACTCGTATTCTCCGTTCCGGTCATCTTTTCGTTATACTTTTTACCGAAAAGGATATCGTCCATATTTTCATTCGGGAAACCGGTGACATAAGCCCCGTAGCTTTCATTACGACTTTCCTGAATAGACATTCTGACATTTGCGGTCACATAATGCATTTGACCAAACAGTTTATTATAACTGCCCGTCAAATCCAACGAATAAGAGAGATTTTCTCTCTGCGTACGACGAAAGTCCCCTTTTTTCGTCGGATCTGTCTCTTTATCGAAAGCCGTATGCTGTGCAGGCCGGAACATATCGGTTTTCCCATTATCCTTGGAAAGAGAAAAAGCTCCTGTTAACCGAATATCATCCGTGGGATTATACTCCACACTAAATTGTTCCCGTACCCCGAAATTAGTTGTCCGGTTTTTCGTGTGGAGCGTGGCATCATACATAGGATTCGGATAGCTCGTGCTTTCGTAACCTCGAAATTGATTATCAAAGGAGTCCAAACGCTTTACTATTTCGCCATTAGGTCCATACGGGCGCAAGTAAGGATTCAACTTCGTGTATTCGCTAAAATTCCCCCAAGGCGATTCGTCCCCGAGTGAATTATCAACGGTAATACTATTCTTTAATAATACCTTTTTGAAACGATATTGCAAATCCAGAGATCCGGTCATGGTATTTCGTTTGGAACCTTTCATCACTCCCGGTGTAAAGTTTACCCCGAAATACAATTTGTAACGCAAAGCCCTGTCCCCTCCTTCCAGCGTCAGCGCGTGACGATGTTGAACAGCTGTCCTCAAAGGCTTATCCAACCAATACGTATTCACACCCCGCCTCACCTCTCTCAACTTCGCTTGATAACGTTCCAACTCCTCTAACGAAGCGGTATTATCGTATACACCTGCCTTTAATTCCACAGCCAACTTTTCGGCCGCATTCATCAAATTATAATCGGAAAGATCGGGAGTTTCGATACGCACATTACCACCGTAAGTCACCCACAAACGTCCCTCTTTCGGAGTTTTGGATTCTATAACAATCACCCCGTTTGCAGCACGCGATCCGTAAATCGCTGTTGCAGCCGCATCTTTTAATAAGGTAATGGACTCCACCCGGTCCGGATCCATATCCACCATAGTCTGCAAGCTAATCTCAAAACCATCTAAAATCAACAACGGCTTATTCGGATAGGTATCGTACTCCCCTTGCAGGGTGACCATATCCGCCGACGTTCCGGCATTGCTGCCGCCGGGTAAGGTGGCTTGTCCCCGCATACGCAGATCCGGCAGACGATTCGGATTGGAACCGTTCACAATATCGTCCATAATCCGGAAACTGGGATCAATGGCAGACAAGGCTTTAGCTATATTGGTCGTACTGAATTTCTTTATGTCTTCTCCTTTTACCGTAACGGCAGACCCGGTAAATCCCTCCTTCCTGCGATTAAACATACCGGTCACCACCACCTCGGTCAACTCTTTTTCATCTTCCTCCATTACCACATGCAACGGTTTTATCTCTTTTTCCGTATCTTTTACCACAACCGTTTTTTTCTTCATCCCCACAAAAGAAAACTCTAACACGACACTATCCATTTTCGGAACCTCAAGCGAAAAAAGGCCGTTCTTATCGGTCGCCGTCCCTATCCGGGTTCCCCGCAATAAGACGGTAACCCCCGGTACAGCAAGACCGTCCTTATCCACCACCTTTCCCTTTATTTTCAAGGACTCCTTTACCTGGCGAGCCAATTGATCCGCTTTCGTCAAAATAACAATCACTTCATCCTGGATATAATATCCCAAGGAAGTTCCTTCCAGGCACCTGTCCATGATCAATTTCACGTCATCGGAGGTAATATTCACGGAAATTTTTCCTGCCTTGTTCACCGCACGTTCATTAAAAATGAAGGTGTATCCCATTTTCTGCTTAATCTCCTTAAATACCTCTTTTAAATCGACGTTTTCAACCTTGATGGTTGTCTTTTGCGCCAAAATAGATCCGGAAACAGACAGAAAAGTCGCCAACAAAAGTACCGTTGTTAACTTCATAATCAACAAAATTTTTTTTCGGGTCTGTCGATACAGCCCCTTTTGTCCACTTTTTTTCATAAATTTGTAACATTAAAGTTTCACAATGTGCCTAACGGCACTTTCACGGGGGATGCTGGTAACATCCCTCGTTTTTATCTCACAAATACAGCATGTTCCTTAATGGTTATTTTCACGGAACCGGTACGTTCAATCAAATCCAGCACATCTTTAAAATCATCATGCCGACGAAGTTCCACGGAGAAACGTTCATCTTTCACTTGCTGGTTTTCAAAAAATACCTGCACATCATACCACCGACTCAATTCATGCATAATATCTTCCAAGCGTTCGTTATCAAATAAAAAATAACCTTTCCGCCAAGCAATATAAGATTCGACATTCACCTCTTTCACCTGAATTATTTCACCGCCGACCGGACTCACCGCCTGCTGACCGGGCTTCAAAACAACCCGCTTCTCTCCCTTTTCGATTAAAACTTTTCCTTTTACCAAGGTTGTCGCCCAAGGTAACCCTTTATATGCCCTCATGTTAAACTCCGTTCCCAACACTTCAATCACGTACCCGTCCTCGACCTCTACCTTAAAAGGTCTTTTTTCATCATGAGCCACTTCAAAGTAAAGTTCTCCTTTAGCATATACCTTACGACTTTTTTCCTCAAAAACCTCGGGAAAACGTAAATAAGACTCCGCATTCATCCAAACTACCGTGCCGTCAGGTAGTACGAGTTTGAACTCTCCTGCCCTCGGGGTCGTCATTACATTGTACTTGGAGTCATCACCTATAACGGTATCGGAAAAGTAAGAAAACGCACCTCTATCATTCTTAATAACTCCACCATTTGTTAGAGCAAGCGATGTTATTGTATCTTTTCCCAAATGGAGAACCTCTCCGTTAGCCAATTCCAGACGGGCACATACCATACCCGGTACAATCTCCTTCTTTATTACCGCAAAAGAAGATTTATCATTCTCATGCATATATAACCATCCGACGAAAAGAAGCGGTAGCATCAAAGAAGCTGCAACAACCCATCTCCTCCAATAGCTTTTTCGCCCCACTTGCATCTTTTTCTCCAACTGTTTCCAACTCTTTTCTTTATCATATCGATCGAAACGAAACGATTTTTTTAAAATCTGCTCTTTATCACAAATCCGATCGAACAACTCCCGATTACCCGGCTCCTCCAACCACCTGTTCAACTCCTTTTGTTTCTCTTCGACAAGAGTCCCTCGCAAAAAACAGTAGATCAGATTCGATATTTCTGTATCCTTATGTCCCATTTTATAAAAATTTCCCTTAGAACGAATATACATTGAAACAGGGTGACACCTCTACCTGTTTTTTGGGAAAAAAATGATAAAACAAAACGATCCTTAACGAAATATCAAAAAGGGAAATAATTAGAAAGGGGGATAAAGCAATAAAAATATAAGCCATTGCACACCGGACAGACGTTCCCTCAATACCCGATATGCACGCAGTTTTAAGGTCTTAACGGTATTGGGTGATATTTGCAATTTTTCGGCAATTTCCGGATTCGAGTACCCCTCCATCGTCATCAGTACGACACGCCGCGATTGTCCGGATAATCCTTTTATCGCTTCATAGATCAAAGCATGTACTTCCTCTTCCAATTTAAACTTTTCTTCATTGCTCTCCGAAAAAAGAGCAGTTAAATCAGATTCGTGCCGCAATTGCATCTGTTTATGCCGCAGATAATCGAAACAAGCATTTTTTACACTCGCGTATAGATAATTTCTTAAACCAGCCAATAAAAAAAAATCCAATCTTTTCTCCCATACTTTTACAAAAGCATCTTGAACGAAATCTTCCGTAACCTCATCATTCTCTATATAACGAGAGGCAAAAGAACGCAAGGGGAAATAATACCGATTAAATATCTCCCTAAATACGAATTGATTACCTGTACGAAGCTGTTTTATAAGAACCTCATCCGTTAACACTTGTACTTTTTTAAATATTATACTCTCTTACAAAAACGACTTTGAATATTCAAAAATAAAAAAATATATATAGAAACAAAAGATTATATATTATAAAACAATCGATACTCTAAAATAACAAATCTATTATTCCGAACTACCTACACGGATTATGCCCGGCAAATAATAATCCAGTTCCACCTCTATTCCATTATTTATTTAATTTTTCAGTTTGGATTTTATTTTTTAATTTTAGTCATTACCTTTGAAATCGTTCGATACACGTGTGCATTGTAATAAATAGTTATGTTCCAATTATATTAAAACAAAATGAAACCAAACAAAAATGCTTATGGGACGGGGATTTTCATTATAGGCATCCTCTTTTTTATTTTCGGATTCGTTACCTGGTTGAACGCAACCCTGATTCCCTATTTAAATATAGCCTGCGAATTAACAGAGGAGTGGCAAGGTTATCTTGTAACCTTTGCTTTCTATATTGCCTACTTCGTCATGGCATTACCCTCCTCTTGGGTTTTAAAGAAAACCGGATATAAAAACGGCATGATGTTAGGACTGTTTATCATGGCCATCGGAGCTTTGACTTTTATTCCTGCCGCTTTAACCAGAACGTACGGGTTATTCCTCTTGGGGCTGTTTATCATGGGGACCGGCTTATCCATATTACAAACAGCCTCTAATCCTTACGTCATAGAGTTAGGTCCACCGGAAAGCGCTGCCCAGAGAGTCAGCATCATGGGTATTTGCAATAAGGTAGCAGGAGCCATCAGTCCGCTGATCTTAGGTTCCATCATGTTAAAAAATATAGATCAATTAGAAGACAGTTTACAACACATGACTGTCGTCGAACGGGCTGCCGCATTAGACATCTTAGCCTCTAAGGCTATCGTCCCCTACATTATTATTATGGTCTCCTTTGTTATTTTAGGACTATTCGTCAGATTTTCTCCTCTTCCGTATATCGATGATCCGGAAGGAGATTGCGATTCTCTATTGCCGGAAGACAAATGCACGATCTTCTCCTTTCCTCATCTATGGATCGGCGTATTAGCCCTCTTCCTGTACGTGGGAGTGGAAGTCATCGCGGTAGATACCATCATTCGTTACGGGACGGCCCAAGGCATGTCTATGGATGTTGCCCGGGTATTTCCGACCTATTCTATGTTGGCCATGATCATAGGTTATATTGTCGGCATCATCTGTATTCCCAAATACATTAGTCAGGAAAAAGCACTTTCCTATTGTGCTGTATTAGGATTAGCATTAGGTTGCGGGGTTATTTTCTTACCTTTGAAAATTTCAATCTGGTGTCTCTCTTTGCTAAGTCTGGCAAACTCTCTCATGTGGCCGGCTATTTTCCCTTTAGCCATATACGGTTTGGGACGACACACCAAAACAGGATCCGCGTTATTGATTATGGCCATAGCGGGAGGAGCTCTGCTCCCCATGTTCTACGGTTCTTTAACGAGTATTTTAGGATATCAACAAGCGTATTGGCTCGTCATTCCCTGTTATGCGGTGATTCTTTATTTTGCAATCGCAGGGTATAAGGTAGGCCGTGTAAGAACCGTTCGGGCGATAAACTAACCTTACAAATCGAGAGATTAGGCAATGAAACGATTTATAATTGAAATCCGGGTTGAAATCGTCAATCTAAAATCCGAAATTATAAATCTCCTAATCTCTTCAATCAATTGCAAATTGATTTATGATTACCTAATCACTAAATCTCTTAATCTCCAATCTCAGAATCACTAAATTACAGAATCTAATCTACAATCGTCAATCTAAAATCTACAATTAAATAGCACATTACACCCGTCCCTCCGGGTTACTTTCAGTCATAAAAAAGCCACCCGGCGTTAACAATTTAATGTTTAACACCGGGCGGCTTTAAAACATAATATTAAGAATGGATTATCTGCCTCTTCTTCTAATCCATATGAATATAGCCATGAAAAGTAAAATAGCAGGTAATACACCCATGAATCCGATCTTCGTGATGTACATTCCGGTTTCACCTACGTAAACCTCATCGTCAGTCAAACGGGGACGACGAACATCGATAGGTACTTCTTCATCTGATAACCAGAAGAAGGCTCCTTGTATGATCGAATAGTTGGAAGCCGGTATATCTTTCCGACTCCGACTGAATTCGCCGTTACTTACACAATCGGCATCCCCGAAGATCATGATCTTCTGCTCTTTTTCTCCTACTTTCCGGGACAAAGCCAATCCGGTTACGAACGTCTTCTGGATTTCTCCGGTTGACGGATCGAAACGAGCCGTATCATCAACAAAATTTGTCGTCTGTAACTCGTTCCAGCAGTTGATCGTATCGGTCACGAACAACGGGGTAACCTCAAAACCTTTATCTGTCGTGTAATCCAATCCGGTAGCACTTGGCATCGTGATCACCAATTCCCTACGTCTCATAGCATTATAGATATAAGAGAAATCGGCGGCCTCTTTTGTCGGAGTGGCCACGATCAGATCTGCCTGGAAATTCTCCGTCGGACGAACCAGTGTCCCCGGCATAAACTGAACACCAAACTGTTCGATCACCGGATTCATAATTTCTTGACGTTTCGGTTCACCTACGATAAACAGGTTACCGCCTCTGGCAATATACTTATCCAAATTTGCTTGTTCGTCAGCTGTCAACGGTTGACGCATCTCGGCGATCACAAGAATATTCACATCCTCCGGAATGGTTTTTTTCAACGTTACATTCTCGAAATCGAATCCCTGATTAATCAAGGAATAACGGAAAGGTTTATCCTGCGTGAAGCTACTGTAATCACGGTCTCCCTGACGTTCCGTATTACGCTCCCCGTGTCCGGTTAAAAATCCCACTTTCGGTAATTTCATTACCAAACGTTTGAAGGCCGCAGAGATCTCGGTCTCTCCCGGGAAAACCATCATATCATCGAATATACGCAAAAAGGTCTTCTGACCGTTCTCCCGTTCCAACAAACGAACAAAACGATTCATTTCCGGTTTTAAATCAATCTGTTTACGAATCTGTTCCGGTTTTAAGATTTTATTCGTATCTAAGTTGATCGTCTCTATTGTCTTTTTAACGATCTCGTCAAAGGTCATACCGGGGAATCTCTTCTCAAGACTCTTCATATCCTGAATTGAATCGTAGTAATAGACATACTTCATCTTGATATCCGGTTTGAAACGAACGTATTGTTTGAAACGTTCCAAATCCCAATTCCGACTGGAAGGAGAACCATACCAATAATAACGATCCATAATGTTCACGTAGGTCGTAATCGTCAATTTACCGTCCATACGAGCAACTATATCCTGGCTATTCTGCGTCAAGGTATTATGCTTCGTACGCGTTGCATCATAAAATGACATCAAAGAGGGACGGGAAGAAAAATAACCGATAAGTAAGGCCACACACCATACTCCGACGTATTTTCCCCAGTTAACGGCCCAAGAACTTTTTTGTCTGCGGGCTTGTAAACGAATGACAGCCATCGACAGGAACAAAAGGATCACAATCAGGAAGTAAATAACATCCTCCGAGCAAATCAAACCGTCAACGAATTCCCCGGCACGGCCGTCAATGGCCAACCAGAAAGTCAAATCCCGTACAAAGTCGATTTCTTGCCACAAACCTTTCACATAAGATAAGGCTGCGAGCACGGCCAAAGTACCCACGGCGGCAACGATCTGGTAAGAGGTCAAGCTCGACATGAAAAGACCGATCGCCGCGTAAG
>NZ_UQRQ01000034.1 GCF_900543425.1 uncultured Sanguibacteroides sp.
TAATAAATTCTTTGTTATATTTGATTTACTAAAAGAAGATGATATGAAAGCAATATTTATGGTTTGGGTCCTCTTGTTTTTGGGAGGAGGTTTTATTTCAGCCCGGGAAAAAGGGCGAGTGCGGGTATTAAGGCCGTTGGAGCAATGTGAAAGGGTAACGGATTTGGATAAGTGGGTGGAGCGGGTAGAGGTGATTCCGTTGGATAAGGTGGATGGGATTACGGTTTGGAGTCATAAAGTTTTGCTTGCACCGGATGGAAAACTTATTTTGTGGGATAACCAGTATATCGCTTTTTTTGATGCTTCCGGAAAACATTTGTTTACCATTGGAAAAGAGTGTATGCCGGAGGACGGTAATTGTGGGAATATTCGGGATATAGCGTTGGATTTTGAAAAAAATGCATTGTTGGCATTGGATTGGCAAGGAGATGTACAATTGTATGATTTGACAGACGGTCGTTGGTTGGGACGTATTCATCCGGAATATTCGGAGGCTGGAGATGCTTATGAAATTGTTCCGTCGACGGACGGTAGTTTTTTCCTCTATCTCTGTACATTGGACGAGTCCAGTTTCTCGAAAGCTTTCGATCAGTTGTTGTTGTTTGATAAAGCGGGTAAAAAGATCGGAAGCTATCTGCCTCGTGCGGACTATACGATTCCTTTTTTCCTGATTTCTCCTTCTTATGACCGGTCTTATTATATTCGTACACAAGGTGGAGATCATTTTTATTATAAGGTGAGAGACGGGAAATTGGAAAAAGAGTTTAAAATTGATTTTGGAGAACGGACGATTCCTTCCGGCTATGCTTTTTCCCCGCTAAAGGGAGATGAGTCGCAGATACAATATTATTTGCGGGCAGATTATTTTAAAATGCCGATTTATTTTCATGCGACCTCCAAAGAATTTTATTTTTCGGCTTCAGGTCCCCAGGCCCAAGCCTATTATTTTTTGTATCCCGAACATAAACAAAAAGGAATTTATTGGGTAGGAGAAGAGGGGGCTCCGGTACGTTTTTATAATTCGGATAAGGATTATTTTTATACCATTCTTTGGGATGATTGCAAGGAGTTAAAGAAGGTGGAAGATATTCAAAAAATAAAGGATCCTTTGAAGCATTGTATTTTGGAACGTATCGGATTGATACAGCTTAGTACTTTGCATTTCCCTTTTATTACGAAGGTTAAATTTAAATCATGAGAAAGCCGATGAAATTGACGTTGATCAGACATACCCGGGTGGAGGTTCCTGTTGGGACCTGTTATGGGAATAGTGATGTAGATGTGGCAGAGACGTTTCCGGAAGAGGCGAAAAAGGTAAAGGAAGGTCTCGCGGGAAAGCGATTCGATGCGGTGTACTCCAGCCCTTTGCAACGATGTACGAAATTAGCAGCCTATTGCGGTTTTTCCGATCCTGTACTGGATAATCGCTTGAAAGAGTTGAATTTCGGTCGTTGGGAAGGAAAGCGATGGGAGGAAATTGAGGATCCCCAGTTGCAGGAGTGGTATGATAATTGGTTGAGTGTTAGGCCCATGGGAGGGGAAAGTTTTTTGGATCAATACAATAGGGTTTCTTCCTTTTTGGATGAATTGAAAGAGAATCCTTTTAGAGAGGTTTGTATTTTTGCTCACGGAGGAACTATTCAGGCTATATTGATTTATGCCGGTGTCTACAATTTCAATCAGGCATTTTCAAATGATATCACGTACGGTAGCCGTACGATCGTGGAGATCGATTAGTATTTTTCTTCCGCTTCTTCGGAATGGCGTATGACTTGTTTAAGTTTTCTACGTGCGTTTTTTTCGATGATTAAGGTTAAACCGATAAGGAGTAACATAATGGCCACATCGATACACATTCGAGTGCTGATTCCATTGAAATCCATCATCGCTATTCGTACGATTACGATTAATATGAGGATATAAATGAAGGCCCGTATCCGTTGTAGTTTTTTTTGACAATGGAGTATTGCATTGCTATTTGACTCACCCTCTTTTTTCATAAAGAATTCTTTTATGTTGTTAAATGTACGAATTATTTTTTAATAATGGATATGCATTGCAATATGAAATTTAGTCGTTGACGCTAAGTCGTATAGTTACTCCTTTATCGTTTCTTACCTGTACGGTCCGATCTTCCGAGATGGGATAGACGTAAGAGTAGATACAAGGTATGACCTCTTTCCCCTTTTTATTGATATAGCCCTCTTTCCCTTTGGCTCGAACTAAAGCGTAACCCATGGAATTAAACGGTTCTATATGAGAATAGATACAGCGGGTAAGAAGAGCTCCTTTATCGTTTAAAAGACCTACCTGATTTTCTTGGTTTAAGACAAGAATGAATTGTCGGTCTTTATCAAACCAATATATATCTTTATAGACGGTGGGAAGGGCAATATCCCCGTTTTCATCCAGTAATCCCAAAGCATCGTCTTTGTAGATACGGAATAAACGGTCGCTCATTTTTCCGATGGCATCGTAGATACAGGATGTTATTTCGTTCTCCAGACTGTCGATTAATCCGAATTTTCTCTCTTTTTTTATTTTATACACGTTTGGAGCGAAGTATTCCAGTTCTTCATACCGGGGAAGAAATACCTCTTTTCCTTTCTTATTGATATAGCCGTATAGGTTATCTTTGACAACAAGAGCGAGGCCTTGCTCTCCAAAATCATCAATTCGGTCGTACGTGGATTCGCATATTGTATTACCATGGGCGTCAATTAACCCGAATTTTCCTTCTGTTTCTACTCGGATGATCTCCCCGTTGTATAATTCTCCGTCGGCATCGCAAAAGGTCGCCGATTGGTATTGGCAAGGAGTTACCATCTCTCTTTGGAGGTTGATAAAACCGGATAGGCTATCGTTTGTAATGGAATAAAGATGAGCCCCGAATTTTTGAATATCATTGTATAGGCAAGGGAGAATCTCTTTTCCGTCCCGGGAAACATATCCTAATTTCCCGTTTTGTTTGACGAGAGCTATGCCTGTGGAATCAAAAGCAAATATCTCATCGTAACGGAAAGGAATTATTTCTTTTCCGGAAAGGTTTATATAGCCGTATTTATCTTCTTTTCTGGCTTTGGCGACCCCTTCTTCCGGAAAGATATGAAGTTCGTCATAAAGGCAATCTACAACCTTTTCTCCTTTTAGATTGATGATTCCCTTTTTGGCGTTTTGGGTAACAATGGCCAATCCGTATTGAAAGCTTTCTGCCTGTTCGTATTTTAATGGGATCACGATCTTGCCTTTTATATTGATAAATCCGTAACCATTGCCCATTCTGACGGCAGCAACTCCCTCGTTAAAATCTTTTGCTCCATCGAATTTATAAGCTACGATTTCTTCTCCTGTTTCGTTAATAAATCCCCATTTTCCATTGGCCATCTGATGAGCATAACCGATAAAATCAATATCGGTTTCGTCCTTGCAGGCAAGTAACAAGCCGATCATACATGATAGAAGAATATATTTCATTACGTGCACTATATAGTATAATTTTAAAGGATTAAAAGTAATAATAATTTTTTAAATAGAACGTCTATTCTTTTTGTATCGAATGATAAAAATAACGCTGATCAAAAAATCGATCAGCGTTGCGTTCTTTATATCTTATAAAACTTAATTTATTCTGCGGCAGCGGCAGCTTTATTTTTTCTTTTTCGTTCCGTCTCGTCGAGAATTATTTTGCGAAGGCGCATGGATTTTGGAGTAACTTCCACGTATTCGTCTTCCTGAATGTACTCGAGAGCTTCTTCCAGACTGAATTTTACGGCAGGGGCGATGTTTACCTTATCATCGGAACCGCTGGCTCGCATATTGGTCAGTTTCTTGGATTTGCAGACGTTGATGACGATATCGTCCTGGCGGGTACTTTCGCCGATTACTTGTCCGGCATATACTTCTTCACCCGGATCGATAAAAAAGCGTCCGCGGTCTTGTAATTTGTTGATCGCGTAAGCGAAAGTATCTCCGGCCTCCATGGCGATAAGAGAGCCATTGGTACGCATTTCGATCTCTCCCATATAGGGTTCGAAACCTTTCAGGCGATGAGCCATAACAGCTTCTCCGGCGGTAGCTGTCAGTAGATTGCTTCTTAATCCGATGATTCCTCTTGAAGGAATATCGAATGTGAGATGAACCCGCTCGTTGCGATGCTCCATATTGGTCATAGTGCCTTTTCGGCGATTTACCATTTCAATAGCTTTTCCCGAAAGTTCTTCGGGCAGGTCGATTGTCAACTCTTCGACAGGCTCACTTTTGACACCGTTGATCTCTTTGATGATGACTTTGGGTTGACCAACCTGTAACTCGTAGCCTTCCCGGCGCATGGTCTCGATGAGAACGCTCAAGTGTAATACTCCCCGTCCGAACACGACAAACGAATCGGCCGTTAATCCGGGTTGAACGCGTAGGGCAAGATTCTTTTCCAGTTCCCGGTCCAGGCGTTCCTTGATATGGCGGGAAGTCACGTATTTGCCGTCTCTTCCGAAGAAGGGAGAGTCATTGATGGTAAACAACATACTCATGGTCGGCTCGTCGATGGCAATGGGGGCAAGAGCCTCCGGATTCTCGAAATCCGCAATAGTATCGCCGATCTCAAACCCCTCGATACCCACCAAAGCACAGATCTCACCGCATTCCACTTCTTCCACTTTTTGTTTACCCATCCCCTCGAATATCATTAAGTCTTTGATTCTGGATTTGACCTGAGTCTCTCCGTCCCGTTTACATAAAGTTACGGGCATCCCGGATTTTAGTTTACCGCGGGTTAATTTTCCGATAGCGATACGTCCCACGTAAGAGGAGTATTCCAGAGAGGTAATCAACATTTGTGGCGTCCCGTCCTGTATTTTAGGAGCGGGAATATCTTTGATAATGGCATCTAATAACGGGGTAATATCGGTTGTCGGCTTATGCCAATCCGTTGACATCCAGCCTTGTTTGGCGCTACCATAAACAACGGTGAAATCAAGTTGCTCTTCGGTCGCATCCAAAGAGAACATTAGATCAAACACCTGTTCGTAAACAAAATCCGGTCTACAATTGGGCTTGTCTACTTTATTAACTACTACGATCGGTTTTTTACCTAAGGCAAGAGCTTTTTGAAGAACGAAACGGGTTTGGGGCATGGTTCCCTCGAAGGCATCTACCAATAAGAGAACACCATCGGCCATGTTCAGAACGCGTTCGACTTCTCCTCCGAAGTCAGCATGTCCCGGGGTGTCAATGATGTTAATTTTATAGTCTTTGTAATGAACGGATACGTTTTTAGCCAATATGGTGATTCCTCGTTCCCTTTCCAGATCATTATTATCGAGCAATAGATCACCTTTGTTTTCTGTTTCTCTGAATAAATTTCCTTGGTAAATCATTTTGTCGACCAGAGTCGTTTTCCCGTGATCGACATGTGCGATAATCGCAATGTTTCTAATTTTCTGCATTTTGCTCCTTTATGGTATTGTTCCAAATAGGGCGCAAAGGTAATGCATTTTATTGGAAAGTGAATCAGTTGAATATAAAAAATATAAAAAAGGGACTCGCGAGTCCCTTTTTTTATGATGTGATGGAATTAGCAATCAACGCGGTTTGCACTTCCCAATACATTAATTGTTTTGTGTTTATACAATTCCTTTAATGATTCGCGAGCCGGTCCCAAGTATTTACGCGGATCAAATTCGGCTGGCTTTTGGGCAAATACTTCACGGATAGCGGCAGTCATTGCCAGACGTCCGTCAGAATCGATATTGATTTTACAAACGGCAGAGGTCGCTGCTTTACGTAGCTGTTCTTCCGGAATACCTACGGCGTCTTTTACGGCTCCCCCGTATTTGTTGATGATAGCTACTTTGTCTTGGGGTACTGAGGAAGATCCGTGGAGAACGATCGGGAATCCCGGAATTCGTTTCTCGATCTCCTCGAGAATATCGAAGCGCAGAGGAGGCGGAATCAAAATTCCCTCTGCGTTCCGGGTACATTGTTCCGGTTTAAATTTGTTGGCTCCGTGGGAAGTTCCGATAGAGATAGCCAATGAATCCACTCCTGTTCTTTTCACGAAATCTTCTACCTGTGCGGGACTGGTATAGACGTGTTCGGCTGCTTTTACGTCGTCTTCGATTCCGGCTAAAACTCCTAATTCTCCTTCAACGGTCACGTCGAATTGGTGAGCATAGTCTACCACTTTCTTGGTTAGGGCGATATTTTCTTCGTACGGAAGGGCAGAACCGTCAATCATGACAGAAGAGAAGCCCATTTCAATACAAGATTTACACAACTCAAAGGTATCACCATGGTCCAGGTGAAGGGCAATAGGTATATTGCACCCCAATTCTTTTGCATATTCGACAGCCCCTTGTGCCATGTAACGCAAGATGGTTTGATTGGCATATTTTCGAGCTCCACTGGAGACTTGTAAGATTACCGGTGATTTGGTTTCCACGCAAGCACCGATGATAGCTTGCATCTGTTCCATATTATTAAAATTGAAAGCCGGGATGGCATACTTACCTTCCATTGCTTTCTTGAACATCTCTCTGGTGTTAACCAGTCCTAAGTCTTTGTAATTAACCATAGCTGATATTTTTTATAATCTGCATCAAAGTTAAGGATTAAAAACAGAGTTTTCCAAGAAAAACCGGAAAAAATTTCAAACGTTTGCGTAACCTGTTAATTTAATGCTGTCCGGAGATGCGAGAGATAAAATAGAGGTTGAAATTTATATCAATGACCGCCGGACATCAATACTTCCAATTTTAATGGAATCCCTGGTGAGATTTTTAATCCGTTTTTTCTCAATTACCACCTGATCTCTTCCAGTCCATGGGATTTTAAATAGGTGTTGGCCTGACTGAAATGATGATTTCCAAACCATCCGCCCCGGTTTGCCGATAGGGGGGAAGGATGAACTGATTTTAATACCAAATGGCGTTGGGTATCGATGAAAGCTCCTTTGCGCTGAGCATAAGAACCCCATAACATGAAAACAAGATGTTCCTTCTTTTCGGCTAATAGTTTGATAACGGCATCCGTAAATTCTTCCCATCCTTTGTTTTGATGCGAACCGGCTTGATGAGCTCTTACTGTCAAGGTGGCGTTTAGGAGCAAAACCCCTTGGTCCGACCAGCGTTCCAAATTTCCGGAGGAAGGTATGGCAGATCCCAAATCATTGTTGATTTCCTTGAAAATATTTTGCAAAGATGGTGGTTGCTCTATTCCTTCCGGTACGGAAAAGCAAAGTCCGTGAGCTTGTCCCGGTCCGTGGTAAGGGTCTTGTCCCAAAATGACGACTTTTGTATTATTAACGGGACAATGGTCAAAGGCGTTAAAAATAAGTTTTCCCGGGGGAAATATACGATTATGCTTGTATTCTTCTTTCACGAATTGAATTAGCTCCGAAAAATAAGGTTTTTCGAATTCTTCCTTTAAGAGGTCTTTCCAGGATTCTTCTATTTTAACGTCAGGCATGGTGGATAAGATTTAGATTGGGTGATTATAGAGGTTAAAAGATTTTGTGATTTATGATTGGGTGATTCTGAAAAAACGGGGTTATTTTATAGGCTTTATTTTTAGTTCGAAAAGTTTGGGCCAGCGTTTCCCGGTAACGTATATGGTCCCTTTTTGGGCGTTGTAGGCAATGCCGTTTAATACATCGTCATTTTCATCTAATTTGCCGATCTCATCCTTTGTCAACAGATCGGGCAGATGTAATTCCTGTTTGACGACTCCCGTTTCCGGGTCGATTATAACGATTCGGTCGGTTAGCCAGACGTTGGCCCAGACCATACCGTTTATGAACTCCAGTTCATTTAGGTTTAGGACGGGGCCGTTATGATCGAAGACTTCTACTCTTTTCAATATATCGAATGTTTCAGGATTCAGATGGTAGAGTATGTGAGTTCCGTCACTCATGATCAGTTTGTCGTCCACGGTGGTGATGCCCCAACCTTGAGTTTGGTAATCGAACGTGGTTTTCAATGAAAACGTGTTCAGATCGTAAACAAATCCTTTGTGGGATTTCCAGGTAATTTGATAAATTTTATCCTTATAAATGGTAATTCCTTCTCCGAAATAGAACCTATCCAGATTAAGGACTGATAATATTTTATTATTTTGAAGATCTATTTTTCGTAAGGAAGAGGCTCCATATTGTCCGGTTCCTTCATACATGAAATTGTCGTGGTAAACAAGCCCCTGAGTGTAGGCTTGCTTATCGTGAGGAAAAGTGTTTATAAGCTGGTAAGCAAGAGATACAGGAGCTTTGTCCGGTTTAATGACAATCGGCATGGTAGCAATTCCTTGCTTTTGATTGGGGTGGAATGTCATTACTTTTATCATTTGTGTTCCACATTTCCCTTCCGGGATATTGAAGGTATACTCCCGGGTATTACTGTCTAATGTTACAATCCTTTCGTTATTATACAGAATATGGGAAGAATCGATTTTATATCGTTTGTCATAGGCGAAGTTTACTTTCATTTTTTCTCCGAAAGCGCAAGTGTCGTTTTTTTGAGGATAGACAATCTGTACGCTTTTAACGTATTTTATCGTATTTCCCGACGATGGCGTTTCATTTGTCGAAACTGTTGCCACGTTTTGATTTTTAAGTTTTGTCTCCGTTTTGCACGAGATAAACACCAATGTAAATAATAATGCGTAGAAGATGTAAGTCATTGATTTCTAATTATAATTATCTTCCTTTTATGAAGAGGGTAAAGGAAGCCTCGCTATTCGAGGCTCCATTCGTATCCGTCTTTTGTATCTTTGATGAGGATTCCTGCATTTTTTAATTCATCGCGAATCTGATCGGATGTGGCCCAATCTTTATTTTGACGGGCAACTTTTCGCACATTCATCATCGCCTCGATTACTTTATCTAACGCTTGGTTGCTTGCCCCAGAATCCTCTTCGCTTTTTAGTCCGAGAATATCAAATACGATATCCTGATATAGTTTTTTTAATTTATCCAGATTTCCGGCATTTATTTTTTCATTGCCTGCACTGATCGAATTGATGATCCGGACACCGTCGAATAGATGGGAAATTAAAATAGGGGTATTCAAATCGTCGTTTAATGCTTCAAAACATTGATTTGTCAAGGTTTCCACATCTACCGTGTTTTCGGTCGACGGCTTCAACTTGTTCAATTGGTTGACGGCAGCCATGAGACGTTCGTATCCTTTTTGGGCCGCTTTTAATGCTTCATTTGAAAAGTCAAGCGGACTGCGATAATGAGCTTGAAGAATAAAAAAACGAACCGTCATCGGGGAATAGGCCTGTTCCAGTACATCATTTTGTCCGGAGAAGAGTTGATCCAATGTGATAAAATTACCCAACGATTTTCCCATTTTCTGTCCGTTGATGGTCACCATATTATTATGCATCCAGTATCTTACGGCATCGTGTCCATAGGCGGCGGCACTCTGGGCGATTTCGCATTCGTGATGGGGAAATTGTAAGTCTAATCCACCCCCGTGGATATCAAACGTTTCTCCCAAATACTTTTGACTCATACAAGAACATTCCAGGTGCCAACCCGGGAATCCTGTTCCCCAGGGAGAAGGCCACCGCATAATATGTTCAGGGGAGGCTTTTTTCCAGAGAGCAAAATCCAACGGATTCCTTTTTTCTCCTTGTCCGTCCAGTTGCCGCGTATTGGAAAATAGTTCTTCTATTTTTCGGCCGGAGAGTTTACCGTAATGGAATTTCCGGTTATAGTGTTCGACATCGAAGTAGATATTGCCGTTACTTTCATAGGCGAAACCGTTATCGATAATCTTTTTGATCAACTCCTGCTGTTCGATGATGTGCCCCGAAGCGTGAGGTTCGATACTGGGAGGAAGAGTATTTAATTCTTCCATATTCTTGTGATAACGATTGGTATACAACTGAACGATTTCCATCGGCTCCAGCCGTTCCAATTTCGCTTTTTTACCGATTTTATCTTCCCCTTCATCCGCATCGTTAACTAAATGGCCCACATCCGTGATATTCCGGATATATCTCACTTTGTAGCCTAAGTATTTTAAATACCTGAAAAGCAGGTCAAACGTAATGGCAGGTCGGGCGTGCCCCAAATGGGCATCTCCATATACGGTAGGACCACATACGTACAACCCTACAAACGGGGGATTAAGAGGTTCAAACAGCTCCTTTTTCCGATCTAATGTATTGTATATCGTTAATTTATTTTCCATGGTATTTTTAGTCATTTGTTTTGAGTAACAAAAGTAAGAAAAAAATAAAAAACAGCTTCTCTATTTCTATAAAGTTTCAAGGGCCGAAAAGAGAAGAGCCAGGGAAAGATGACTTATTCCTGCGGTTTATATTTCAATGCTTCCGGGATCAGAGCTTTTAATTGGGCAATTCGTTTCTCATCTGCCGGATGAGTGGATAAAAATTCGGCTTGTTTGCTTCCTCCGGCTGCAGCCATCCGAGACCAGAAAGCCGTGGCTTCATGGGGATCGTACCCGGCCATTGTCATGAAGATCAGTCCCAAATGATCGGCTTCCGATTCATGTTTCCGTGAAAAAGGCAAGATAATTCCTACGTTGGTTCCGATTCCGATTACTTGTTCCAGTAATACTTTTCTTGCCGCCCCCTGCGATTGACCGAGTAGTTCACTTGCAGCAGTACTACCGTATTGAATCAATGCTTGTTGACTCATCCGTTCGTTGCTATGATGGGCTACGGCATGAGCGATTTCGTGTCCCATGACAACAGCAATGCCTGCTTCATTTTGGCAATAGGGTAAAATCCCTTCGTAAAATACGACTTTTCCCCCGGGCATACACCAGGCATTGGGTTCGTCGCTGACCACTAAATTAAATTCCCATTTGAAATTCTCGATTTCGGATTCCAAACCGTGGTCTCTCAGGTATTGTTCTACTGCATTGGATATGCGGGCTCCGACTTCCCTGACCAGTTTTTTGGCTGAATCGTTGGTTGATAGTTTGTTTTCTTTAATAAAACTGCTGTAAGAAGTCAAACTGGTTTGTACCATCTGGTCTTCCGGAAATAGTATAAGTTGATGGCGTCCGGTGATGGGTACTGTGGCACACTGGTACATCAAAAGTAGAAAGGAACTTAATAGGGTGATACGGGTGAACCTCTTTTTCATCATTTGATTTATTTTAATTTCAGAATGCTAAAGTATAATACGTACCTGAAAATTGCAATGTTTTTCAATAGAGAATCTTTCGGAAAAGATCATTTACTCTTTACCCATTTGACGATCTTTCTATATAGCATGATTCATCCGGTTAAAAGTTAACAGGTAAAAAGATCGTGATAAAGATTTTACTTTACGGAATTATTTTGAGGGAAATACTCTTATTTTTGTGCCAAAATAGAAGAGTGATGAATCGGAGAATTCTTCAATTGGCCATACCGTCGATTATATCTAATATAACGGTTCCATTGCTGGGATTGGTAGATGTGGCTATCGTGGGACATCTGGGAGCGACGGCTTATATCGGGGCGATTGCGGTAGGGGGATTGTTATTCAATATATTGTACTGGAATTTCGGTTTTTTGCGGATGGGGACGAGCGGATTGACCTCGCAGGCCTACGGACGGAAAGATGCTTCGGCAGAAGTACGGGTTTTGGTGCAGGCGGTTTGTGTCGGGTTAATTTCAGCATTTACGTTACTCTTATTACAATACCCCATCGAACGATTGGCGTTCCATCTGCTGGATACCAGCGATGAGGTGGAACGGTATGCCGTAACCTATTTCCGGGTTTGTATCTGGGGAGCTCCGGCAGTTTTAGCGTTGTATGGTTTCAAGGGGTGGTTTATCGGGATGCAGAATTCCCGTTTCCCCATGTATATTGCTATAGCGGTAAATATCGTTAATATACTATGTAGCCTTTGTTTCGTCTTTGTACTCAAAATGAAGGTGGAAGGAGTAGCTTTGGGGACCGTTGTGGCCGAATATTCGGGATTGGCAATGGCTGTTGCGTTATGGGTGAGGAAATACAGGTATTTACGGGTAAGGATTGTTTTGCGGGAAAGTTTATATCTAACGGCTATGCGTCGTTTTTTTGCGGTGAACCGGGATATTTTTCTACGTACATTTTGTTTGATTGCCGTGACCACTTTTTTTACTTCCACGGGAGCTCGTCAGGGAGATGTGATATTGGCTGTTAACACCCTGTTGATGCAACTTTTTACCTTATTCTCTTATATAATGGACGGTTTTGCTTATGCCGGGGAGGCTTTGGCAGGCCGTTACGTGGGCGCTTGTAATTTAAAACAATTAAAACATGCCGTTCGTAACCTGTTTGCTTGGGGAGTCGGACTGTCATTGTTCTTTACTCTTTTATACGCTATAGGAGGGAAAAACTTTTTGAGTATATTGACGAATGATACGGAGGTCATTCAGGCCTCTGCTACTTATTTTTATTGGGTGTTAGCTATCCCGTTGGCTGGGTTCTCGGCCTTCTTGTGGGATGGAATACTTATTGGTGCCACGGCGACCAAACAGATGCTTTGGGCTATGTTGGTGGCTTCATTTGCTTTTTTCTTTATTTACTGTGTTTTTTCAGGGAGTACGAATAATCATATGCTTTGGCTGGCTTTTCTGGTTTATCTTTCTTTGCGGGGAATTATGCAAACGCTTTGGAGCCGTAAAATTTTTACGATGCAATATTTGCAAAAAATGGATTGTGAATGACCTTTGAATATTTCCGAATGATTTTGATATATCGCCCTCGGGTGTTGTCGTGTGTTATAAAAATATTATTTTTGCAGGATTGGATGAAAATTAATAAAAATTAAACGTATGAGTGTGACAACAGAAAAGAAAAAAGTGAAGTTTAGTAAAGCGTTTTGGGTTGCCAACACGGTGGAATTATTGGAAAGAGCGGCGTATTACGGTGTATTTGTCGTAATCACCCTGTATTTGAGTAATGTATTGGGTTTTTCAGATATTCAGGCTGCTACTATCGCGGGGATATTTTCCGCTTGTTTGTATTTTTTGCCTACTTTTTCGGGTGCTCTCGCCGATAAGATAGGTTTTCGTAAGTCCATGTTACTGGCCTTTTTGTTATTAACATTAGGTTATTTGGGATTAGGGGTGTTTCCTACTTTTTTGGCTTCTACCGGTTTGGTGGAATACGGGTATGAAACGCGATTTAACGGATTACAGGATAGTAGCTATCGTTACGGTATTTTACCGATTATGGCTTTGATTGTCGTCGGCGGATCTTTTATTAAGAGTGTTATTTCCGGTACCGTGGCTAAAGAGACTGACGAGAGTACCCGTGCAAAAGGTTTTGCCATTTTTTACGGAATGGTTAATATCGGGGCTTTTTCCGGCAAGGTGTTGGTGACGCCGTTAAGAGATTCTATGGGACATGAAGGAATGATCGTGTTGAATTATTTCTCTGCCGCTATGACGTTTTTGGCCTTGATCGCTATTTACTTTATGTATAAGAGCGATAAACACGCGGGAGAAGGAAAATCTTTCCGGCAGATATGGATCGCTTTGATAAAAGTTTGTACGAACGCCCGCCTGATTATTTTGATTTTAATCATTACCGGGTTCTGGATGGTACAGCATCAGTTGTATGCAACAATGCCCAAATACGTGATCCGATTAGCCGGGGAGGGAAGCGCCATTGGGTGGTATGCTAACGTGAATCCGTTGGTGGTTGTATTGACGGTGAGTCTGGTTACGCAATTGATGCGGAAAAAATCGGCATTATTTTCCATGACGGTGGGAATGTTTATTATGCCGGTATCGGCTTTATGTATGGCTTCGGGTAATATGTTGAGCGGTGGGGAAATATTAGGAATGCATCCGGTCGCTTTTATGATGATCGTGGGTATCGTATTCCAGGGGTTAGCCGAAGTTTTTATTTCCCCGCGTTTTTTGGAGTATTTTTCTTTGCAGGCTCCCAAGGGAGAAGAGGGACTTTACCTTGGATTTAGTCATTTGCATTCTTTCCTCTCTTCTATTTTCGGGTTCGGATTGTCCGGATTCCTGTTGAGTAAATATTGTCCGGATCATGCTTTGTTTAGTAGCGAGGCAGAGTGGGCTGCAGCTGCGGCAAATGCTCATTATATCTGGTATTATTTTGCCGGAATTGCTTTAGTTTCGGCTATTGCTTTGATCATTTACGGAAAGGTTGTTCGTTGCCTGGATGCCCGGAAGCAGGAGGTAGGTAATGGATGATACGTAAATTACGTACATTTAAATAGATAAGGTGCTTTTCTTTACAAGGAGAAGCACCTTTTACTTAAGGTTTTATTCGTGTTATCATGCGGATGATTCGTTTGGAATGGAAAGGGATACGGCTAACGGAAAATAGTTCGTGTGTTTGTGCCGGAACCCGAATGGAGGTGACAAAAGGATCGTTTGTTGTTGCTTTGCCTTTTATCAATACTTGTCCGTTACGGGAGGGATCTCCGTCATAGATAATAATATCATGACGGAGTGGCATTTCCGAAGGCTCTTGAATAATGAATTTTAATTCTATGTTTTTCATCGGGATGTTTTGTTGCAGAACGCCATGAACTTTGTTATTCCAGGCGATGGTAATGCCTATACAGGCTACTATTATAGTTAAGATTAAAAACCGGGTCATATTATTTTTTCTTGTTTATGTTAAGATTACGTGAGAAAAGAAATTCGGGTTACATCTTGTTAGGGAGGAGGTGGGGAAAATTTGGTTATTATCCGGGAGTTGTCGTCGGGAATTGGAATTTCTTTGTTAGATTTGTAAAATATCTACTTTTGTAGTTTTAGCAAGGAGGTTTTGTAAAGAGGTATGGACACAATCATAGCGTTATTTGAACGGAGTTACGAGAAATTTTCCGAAAGTCCTTATTTGTGGGAAAAGAAAGATGGAAAATATGTATCTACATCTTATAGGGAAGTTAGGGAGAAGGTAATTGAATTTGCCGGAGCTTTGCTCTCTTTGGGGATAGATAAAGGAGATCGGGTGGCTCTTTTGAGTGAAGGATGTAATCGTTGGGTGTATGCGGAATTGGGTATTTTGTATGCAGGAGGGGTGAATGTTCCCTTGAGTATAAAGTTGACGGATGATGAGATTTTATTTCGGGTGGAGCATTCGGAAGTTCGTTTTTTAATTGTTTCTTCTTATTATTTCCGGCGGATACGGGAGATAAAATCCCGTTTGTCTCGAATAGAGAAAATCATTGTATTTGGTTATGAAGGAATGGAGGAGGGTATTCTTTCTTTCGACGCTCTTTTGTCTGAAGGTAAAATGTGGTTAGCCTCTAATCCTCAAGTTTTGGACGAGCGGATTCGTTCTGTTCGAGCAGATGATCTGGTAAATATCTCTTATACTTCGGGGACGACGGCAGAACCTAAAGGGATTATGTTATCGCATAGGAATTATGTGACCAACGTATTGCAGGCTGATTCGCTGATACGAATTCCGTCGTATTACAAGGTGTTATTGTTTCTTCCCTGGGATCATAGTTTTGCTCATACGGTAGGCATTTATTCTTTTATGTATAACGGAGCCTCTTTGGCTTCAGTAGATTTCGGGAATTCTCCTATGGAATATTTGAGGAACATTCCGGTGAATCTTTTGGAGGTAAAACCTCATGTCTTACTTAGCGTACCGGCATTAGCAAAAAATTTCAGGAAAAATATAGAGGCCGGTATACGGGCGAAAGGGCGTTTTATATGGAAGTTATACCAATGGGGACTAAAAGCTGCTTATCGTTACAATGATCTGGGAGACAATAGGGGAACAGGGGTGAAGATTTTTTGGTGGCCTTGGGTTAAATTGGTGGATGGACTTATTTTCTCTAAAATCCGTCGGAGTTTTGGAGGAAATTTACAGTTTTTCGTTGGGGGTGGAGCATTGTTGGATATTGAACTACAACGTTATTATGCAGCCTTGGGAATACCCATGTTACAAGGATACGGGTTAACGGAGGCCTCTCCAGTTATTAGTTCCAATACGCCGGAGCGATATCGTTTTGGCTCTTCCGGTATGATCGTAAAACCTTTGGAGTTGAAGATATGTGACGAAGAGGGAAATGTTTTACCGATTGGGGAACAGGGGGAGATATGGATTAAGGGAGACAATGTGATGCTGGGGTATTGGCGGAATGAAGAAAATACAAAAGAATATATTATAGACGGATGGTTGCATACCAGTGATATCGGTTATCTTAGGAAAGAGGGATGGCTTTATGTTTTAGGTCGATATAAATCCTTATTGATAGCTAATGATGGGGAAAAGTACAGTCCGGAAGGAATTGAAGAGGCTATCGTGGAACACTCCCGTTATATCGAATGTTGTGTTTTATATAATAATCAATCTTCTTACACGGTCGGATTGATTGTGCCGAATAGAATAGCATTAGAAGAGTATATCATGCAGCAGGAGGTAGAACCGAATACCATGGATGCTTATCGATCTATGGCAATGAAACTGGAAGAGGAGTTGATAGCTTTCAGGAAAGGAGGGAAATGGGCAAATTTATTTCCGGAACGTTGGCTTCCCGCGGTTGTTGGAATACTTCCTGAAACTATTGGAGAGCAAAACGGGTTGATGAATTCTACGATGAAGGTCGTGAGGCGTAACGTGATCGAACGTTTCAGGGCAGAAATTGATTACCTTTACACCCCCGAGGGGAAAGCTATTACGAATAAACGAAACCTTCAGAATTTAAAACGAATAATGTCATAATCGACTAAAATATAACTATTATGCGTAGGAGAACGAGACTGGTTAAAATTGGAAATGCCTTTATTGGGTCGGAATATCCGATTCTTGTGCAATCCATGTTGAATACGAATACGATGGATACTTACGCTTGTGTTGAGCAGGCAGTTCGAATTATTGAGGCAGGAGGAGAATTAGTGAGGATTACGGCTCCGGGAAGGAGGGAAGCGGAAAATTTGAAAAATATACATGCTACCTTGCGGGAAAAAGGATATCAGGAACCTCTTTCGGCAGATATTCATTTTAATCCGGTTGCAGCCATGATTGCGGCTCGTTATGTGGAAAAAGTGAGAATAAATCCGGGGAATTTTGTAGATAAGCGGGCTACGTTTGAGCATTTGGAGTATACGGAAGAAGAGTATACGGAGGAGTTAAAGCATTTGAGAGAGAAGCTCACTCTTTTTTTGAATGTGTGTCGGGAATATCATACTGCAGTACGTATCGGCACGAATCATGGTTCTTTGTCCGACCGGATTATGAGTCGGTATGGGAATACTCCTAAAGGGATGGTGGAGGCGACTATGGAGTATCTTCGGGTATGTCGGGAGGAAGAGTTTAATGATGTGGTGATTTCATTGAAATCCAGCGATTGTCGGGTGATGGTGGAGGCCGTTCGTTTGTTGGTCAAAGAGATGGATAAGGAGGGGATGGATTATCCTTTGCATTTAGGGGTAACCGAAGCCGGAGAGGGTGAAGATGGGCGAATTCGTTCGGCTGTAGGGATAGGGACTTTGTTAAATGAAGGAGTCGGGGATACGATTCGAGTCTCGTTAACAGAAGCTCCGGAGAAGGAGATTGCGGTTGCTCAAAGACTGATCCAGATCTGTACTTCGGAATATCGTTCGGAACTTCCTGTTTTGGAAGCTCGTTTTGCAAAACCCTTGATTGTGGCGGATATTTCTCATGTGGATTGTATTGATGAGCAGATTACGGCAGGATTGGATTTTCACGTTGCGGCAGTCAATGATCCGGTTTACGGTGCTTTACTGAAAGCGGGGAAACAGGCTCCGGAGATCATTTACACGGAAGCTTTAGGACCGGAATTGACCAAATTACCGGAAAACGTGAAGATTCTTGTTCCCTACGAGAGCATTGATGTCGCTCACGTGTATAACCGAAATGCTGTTGCGTTGATCGGATTGAAAGAGTATCTGACTTTGGAGGAGAAGTTGGAAGGAGACAGTATATTTGTAGAGATACGGGAAGTTGAAGAGGTAGATCAAAAATTAGCAGAGAAGTTGCAAAGGGAAGAAGAGGTTGTTTTGGTATTGACCCCAACGGAGGTGCTTTATTCAAAATACCGAAATATACTGGAACGATTAGCGGAATTGAAGATCGATAACCGGGTAATTATTCGGGCAATTGCTTCGGGAGAAAAAATAGATGATTTGAATCTGCAAGTTGCCGCTCATGTCGGCGGATTATTTTTGGATCGTTTAGGATACGGTCTATGGATTAGTTATCCTCAAGCGGATAGTCCTTTCGATGCTCTATCTATCAGTCGGAATATTCTCCAGTCTGCCGGTGTCCGGCGTTATAAAACGGAGTTTATTAGTTGTCCGGGATGTGGACGTACCTTGTATAATCTGGAGGAATCGGTTGCTAAGGTGAAAAAAGCCTTTGCTCATTTGAGTAAGTTGAAAATTGCCGTGATGGGCTGTATTGTGAATGGTCCCGGAGAGATGGGGGATGCCGATTACGGATACGTGGGGGCTGGAAACGGAAAAGTAAATCTTTACCGGGGAAAAGAGGTGATTCGGGTTGCCGTTCCCGAGAGTGAAGCTCTCGAAGCATTGAAACAGGTAATCATGGATCATGGAGATTGGGAGTAAGGCTAATGTACTTTTTTTGATTTTATAATACATCGAAATGTTATAATTCACCTATCTTTGCGGCTGTTTTTATTCGACAGCTAAATAGATATTATGTCACAGAATACACCATTGATTTTAGGTACGGAGAAGATCGGGAAATTACTTCTCCGTTACGCTATTCCGGCCATTGTTGCGATGACTGCCTCCTCTTTGTATAATATGGTCGATAGTATTTTTATCGGTCATGGGGTTGGTCCGTTGGCTATTGCCGGATTGGCGGTGACGTTTCCTTTGATGAATCTGGCGGCAGCTTTCGGTTCGCTTGTAGGCGTAGGTGCTTCTACTTTGGTCGCAATAAAATTGGGACAAAAGGATAAAGAGAGTGCAACGCATGTATTGGGAAATGTTATCGTTTTGAATATAATCATCGGGGCATTATTCATGGTGCTGATGCTGATATTTTTAAAACCGGTACTTCTTTTTTTCGGGGCGAGTCCCGATACCTTACCTTTTGCGGAAGATTATATGCAAATTATTTTGGCCGGAAATATGGTAACTCATGTATATCTGGGATTGAATGAGGTATTAAGGGCGTCCGGTTATCCTCAAAAGGCGATGGCGGCAACATTGATGGCGGTATTGGTAAATTGTGTATTGGATGCTCTTTTTATTTTCGTATTTGGTTGGGGAATACGAGGAGCTGCCTATGCTACCGTCTTTGCTCAGATTTTAGCCTTGAGCTGGGAGTTGATACATTTTATTAATCCGAAAAGCTTTCTTCATTTTCAGAAAGGCATTTTTGGTTTAAAGAGAAGTATTGTAGGAGGGATGTTGGCAATCGGTTTATCTCCTTTTTTAATGAATTTATGTGCTTGTCTGGTCGTTATATTAATCAATAAAAGTTTGAAAATACATGGAGGGGATATGGCGATAGGAGCGTATGGCATTGTGAATAGAGTAGTCTTTTTATTTATTATGATTGTAATGGGATTCAATCAGGGAATGCAACCTATTGCCGGGTACAATTTTGGGGCCCGACAATTTGACCGGTTGATTCGGGTGTTGAAATATACTTTGATCTGTGGTGTTAGTGTAACTACTTCCGGTTTCTTGATATGTCAAATCTTCCCACGGCCTATTATTTATCTTTTTACCGTACACGAAGGACTGGTCGAAATTGCTTCGAGCGGATTAAGGATTGTTCTTGCCGCATTTCCTTTGGTCGGATTCCAAATGGTTACTTCCAGTTTCTTTCAGTCCATCGGAATGGCTAAAAAAGCTATTTTTCTATCCCTGACACGTCAATTATTGTTTCTGATTCCCTCGCTCTTGATACTTCCTCCTTTTTGGGGAACAACGGGAGTTTGGGCCAGTATGCCGGTAGCCGATGTGATTGCTTCTGTCGTGACCGGATGTATGTTGCATTGGCAATTGAAGCGATTGAGGGCATTAGATTTGCGTTAATAGTGATGGTCTGATGGATTTATTTTGATTTAAAATGAACCTCGGTGCTTTATAAGAAAGAAAAAATAAGTAGTTTTGTGTATAACTAATCCTAAAAAAAGTGTTATGGAAAATTGCGTTGTTACAATCGGTAGACAATTCGGCAGTCGTGGTAAGCAAATCGGGCAAAAATTAGCTGAAAAATTAGGAATTGCTTTTTATGATAAAGAGTTAATCACGTTAGCTTCTCAGGAGAGTGGATTATGCAAGGAGTTTTTTGAGAAAGCGGATGAACAGAACTCCGGTAGTTTACTGCATGCTTTTGCCGCGGGCTTTACTTTTGGTGGATTTCAGTATAACGATTTTCTTTCTAATGAAAAACTTTTTCAAATTCAGTCGGATGTTATCCGTAAATTGGCGGAAGAGAAGTCTTGTGTAATAGTGGGACGTTGTGCAGATTATATTTTACGAGAGAATAAGAATTGTGTTAATGTTTTTATTCATGCTCCATTGGATGAACGGGTAAAAACGGTGATGCACCGGGAAAACATATCTGAGCATGACGCTTCGGAACTTGTTCGTAAAATGGACAAGACCCGTCCGGGGTATTATAATTATTACACGGATAAAGAGTGGGGAGTAGCTTCTTCCTATCATCTATCAATTGACTCTTCTCTTTTGGGAATTGATCGTAGCGTTGATTTTATTCAGGGATTTGTGAAGGAAGTGATCTCCTGTTAGTAATTTAAATATGGAGACTTTAGGAGAGGGTATTTGAACTATAAAATTAAAAGGGGGGCTTCAAAGCCCCCCTTTTAATTGGATTGTTTATTTGAGTTCACAAGAGATTCGGGTTTCAGTTGAACTTACCTGACGATTCTCTTTTTGTTTTAGGCCTGATTTAGCTTGAGGATTTGTCCCTTTTCCAGACAAAGAGAATGTACCGCTATCGCTTTTGGTAATGGTTTCGGGTATATTCTTTTTATATTCGGTCCAGATCAATTTTACGGGGACTTCGTTTTGGCCTTCCGGCACAATGGAAGTTAGATCGAAAGATACTCTGCCATAGCTCCAAACAAATGAATTTGTGTTTTGGGCATCGGGTTTTTCTCCGTATGCATTATGACGTAAAGTGATATAAACAGAATCGTTATGTAATTCTATATCGTCTTGCACCAGATTAATGAAATGTTTTTCGGAGGAGCCTTTCTTTACCGGAATTTTAAATTCGACATTTAAGTATTTTCCGCCGAACCACGCCTCCGTGATATTAATAGGATCGTTACCGATACTGTCGTTTCGAACGGTTTCATTTTCCTTAATAAAGGATTCTTTTACGGGAGCCTTGCAAAGGACATCGTCGATATCGTATAAACGGATGTAATAATTCATTTTGCCGTTCAGGCTTGTTTCATCCCTTTCACTCCCGATAATCGAGTAATTGGCGATAACCCGTAGCCCTTCTTTCACTTCATCGCCATTGAGGCGTACACCTTCGGAGAGGATCAATTTGTTACCGTCATCTCGGCGGATGACATATTTAGATTGGGAATTATCGATCTTCTCAAGGTTACCATAACTTATCCACGAATTGCCGTTTCCAACGTAGTAATAATCATCATCGTCATCACATGACGTAAAAATGGAGACGGCTAAAAAGCAAATTAACGCAAATTTCCATGTTTTTTCCATAGCTGTTTCTTATTATTAAAGTTCATCTATATGATGCACGATTTTTAAAAAGGTTGCGTCAGTTTGATCGTAAATTTTAAATTGTAGATTGTCAATTGATTGATGATTAATTTTTGATCTTGCCATCTTCAAATCGTAAATCTCTTAATCCTCAATCCCTAAATCTCCTAATTGACAATAAAGGTTTCCGGTTCTTTTCGGTCATGGAAATTTTTGAAGAGAAATTCTGTAAAGGGAGTATTGAATATTCTGGCTTGACTGGGGCATTGTTTTACGCAGGCACAACATTTGATACAAGTTTCATCGTTACTTGTGATTTCGTCTTTAAGTTGGATGGCTTCGACAGGGCATATTTCAATACAAAATCCGCATTGGGTGCATAAATCTTTTATGGTTTCCGGAGAGGCTGGAGTCTTGGGTTTCCTTTCTTTGTAAGGAATATTTCCTTTTACGCGTAATAGAGGAATGTCGTTAATTGAGGTGTAGATAGACAATTGTTCGACACTCTTTCTCCCGAATGTCTTTGCTATTTGTAAATCGGATGGGTCAGGCCGTCCGGGTGCGATTGGCATTGTAGATGTACTATAAGAGTGTTCACCGATGAAGGCTCCTCCGCTTATGGGAATAAAACCGAGTTCTTTTACCGTGTCCCTTAATTCGATAAGGGCGTCTTCATAGTCCCGATTCCCGTATAGAACGGCAATGATTGCCGGGGTCTGAGAGGTGGTGTGTATTTTGTGCAAACGTTCTAAAGCCGTCTCCGAAATCCGGCCTGCATAGGTTGGGACGACAATAATAGTTAGGGTGTTTTCTATTGTAATAAAAGCATCTTTTGACGGATAGGTTAGGTTAATTTCTTTTTCGACGGGTAATTGAATTCCTTGTGCGATAGCTTTTGCAATATTCCGGGAGGTATGAGTCGGGGAAAAATAGATTAATTGGATAGAATGTGGTTTCATTTTTATAGATTGAATTGTTTTACACAAAGGTACAGATAAAAATATAGATTGAGGGGGAGGGAGAGTTATAAATTCTGTTTTATTCGATCTCTATTTATGAGTTAGGTATATTTCCCTTAGGTGCCGATAGAATAAAAATTATTTCAAACAGATGATATATAAGCTGTTAAATTTTAAAGAATTTTTTTTTGAAAAAAAGTGACGAAAATGTTTGGAAACGGGAATAAACTTCCTTTATCTTTGCACCCGCTTTCGAGAGAGAAAGCGATCATGACACGGGAGGCGTGATGGTATCGAGAAGATGAACGGGTCGTGATATCGCTGGCGATGGATAATTTTTCTATTGGTGATAGCGGGGAAGGAAAAAACTTGAAAAAAGTCGAGGAAAAATTTGGAAGTTGAAAATTAAGCCTTACTTTTGCACCCGCTTTCACGGGGAATGCAGGGGAGGTAGAAAGCATCAAAAAGAGATAGACGAGTTCTTAAAAATATTGAAGTGACAAAGAAGCGA
>NZ_UQRQ01000035.1 GCF_900543425.1 uncultured Sanguibacteroides sp.
AAAGGATTCAGTGATTGAGTGATTGGGGATTAAGAGATTAAAAAGATTGACGATTGCAGATTGACGATTTAAAGAGGGCAAGATCCGTATGCATGTCAAAATATGCATCAAAAGATGTTTCTTTATGAATAGCAAACCAAATAAAAACAGTATCTTTATATTTTATAAATTAGGGGCAATTTTTCATACCTAAAGTCTTTGATGAGGGAAAAATCTATCGGGAAGAATACCCAGATATGTCGTCAGGAGACAAAAGAGTATAACAAAGCATTGAGTGATTGTACCAGAAAAGCTTTTGAGGATAAAATTTTATCACAAGTTGCCGGGAGGTTATCTCACTAAATAATCGTAACCATGAGCAAGAAACTTCAAATACATAATAGTACTGCCGAATTTCTTATCTTTCAATTAGAGAGCAAAGAAGAGGGAGTTGAAGTACTATATCGGGATGAAACACTATGGCTTACACAGGATGCCATATCAGTTCTATTTGATAAAGGACGCTCAACCATAGCCGAACATCTGTAAAATATCTTTCAAAGTCAAGAGTTGCAGGAAGAGGCAGTTTGTCGGAAATTCCGACGAACTGCCGCAGACGGAAAAGATTATGCTACCAAATATTATAATTTGGATGCCGTAATATCTGTCGGCTATCGTGCAAACTCGATACGGGCAACTCAATTCCGACAATGGTGTACATATGTACTTCGTCAATTCGCCATACGAGGTTATGTGATTGACAAGAAGCGCATGGAGAACGGTACATTCCTAAATGAGGATTATTTCGAGCATTTGCTTGCCGAGATTAGAGAAATCCGATTGAGTGAACGGCGATTTTATCAAAAACTGACCGATATATATGCCACGAGTATCGACTATAATTACGATGCGCCGACCACTCGTATATTCTTTAAAAAGGTACAAAACAAGATGCACGATGCTGTTCATGGACATACAGCTGCCGAACTAATTATAAAACGTGCTAATGCAGCAAAGGAGCATATGGGGCTCATGACATGGGAAAAAGCTCCAGACGGTAAGATCGTGAAGGCAGACGTTTCTATCGCCAAAAATTATCTCCAAGAGAATGAATTAGAATCAATGGGGCGAATTGTCAATGCCTTTCTTGATTTGGCTGAAGATAGAGCGAAACGACATATTCCAATGACAATGGAGGATTGGGCTTCTCGTATAGACAAGTTTTTGGATAGTGATGACCGCCAAGTATTAACTGATGCAGGAAAAGTATCGACAGAACAAGCAAAACAATATGCCGAAAGTGAGTTTGAGAAGTATCGTATTATTCAAGACAGATTATTTCAATCTGATTTTGATAAATACAATACAGACAACTTGTTCGACTTTGATTGCAAAGAGAAATAAATAATTGGGGTTATAATTGAAGTTACAGACAGAAAGAACTATTCAACGTATAGTACCGTAAATCGCTGACAAGCATACGATTGTCAAATCGTCACCATACAGACTCTGAAACTTGTCCAACTGCTTATTTTTCAAATGGTTTAGACTGGAATATCCCAGCCCCCGATGGATACCCCTTGCGATTGCAGACTAAAAGATGATGTAATCTCGGGATTTAAAAATTAATTTACAAGCTACACGAAAAAAGCAGTAAACTTGCGCTTACTGCTTTTCCCTTTTGGTTTTATTACTATTACTTACTTCCCTCCCAAATTCGGATTATTCTGTGTGGCCTCCTGCGGATAAGGAATAATATATTTAGGATCATCCTGTTGCAATGTAGCCGTATGCATATCAAAATTAGCATCAAAATAAGTTTTTACGATTTCCGGACGAGTCGTACGCCGTAAATCAAACCAACGGTGTCCCTCGAATATCAGTTCCCGGGCACGTTCGTCCATGATCTCGTCGATCAATTGCTGTTGATTCATAGCCTCAATCTCAATAGCCTTTTCATTGTAATAGCTACTCTGCAATCGATTCTTTATCAAGGTCAACAAATAATTTTTTGCTATCGACAATTTACCGTTCTGGCGAGCCGCAGCCTCCGCGGCGATCAAATAGATTTCCGAACTACGAAAACTTACTTTCTCTCCCTGATTGCCTCCTTTATTGGCATAAGAAGCGGCATAACCGGGTTGTATATAGAGTCCGATACGTGCATCTTTATATACATCTCCCTCTTTATCCATATTGTATTTACTCAAAACATTGTCCAAAACATACATATCCTCCCGGATCACCGTGCTGGAAACTTGTTCCATGGAAAGAATAGCCTCTTTTGATTCGCTTGTCCAGGGTTTTACCGTCCCCGTTACAATATCTTCCAAAGGACATTGAGGTAAAATATCTTCAGCAGCTCTTTGTGCCAGCTCCCATTCACCCCGATATAAACGCACTCTTGCTTCAAAAGCTTTTAACGCTTTCTTTGAAAAACGATAACGGGTTGCTGCAGGTTGCTCTTCCACCTGCATATATTTACCAGCCTCCTCGATATCGGATAATATCTGCTTGTACACAGCCTCTACACTTGAAGGTACAAATTCCTGACCGATATCAATCTTCAAAAAGAGCGGAACACCTTTGTCCGAAGCAGCTGTTTCCGGAGTATACCATTTTGCGTAAAGATTCAACAAATCGAAATGAACATAAGCTCTTAAGCTATAAGCTTCTGCCAACAATTGTTCCCGTGTATCCGTTTTCACGTCCTCTTTGGCATCCATCACATCTTCGATAACGCTATTAGCATAGAATATCGTTTTATAGGCATCCGTCCACGGATAAGCCGGAGTAATCGGATCCGGATTCTCGTCATTCCAGGTAGCTAAATCGATATAGTCTTCATAAGATAACCCATACGCATCCGGAAAAACTTCATCGGAACGAACCGTCAACAAACGCTTATACTGGGGATAAGTACCGTAAGCCGTGGTCAATAGAGCCCGGAATTCGGAGATCTCATCAGGAATCACTTTCCCTACCGGCTCTACATCCAGGTAATTACAGGATGTAAACAGAACCAGCGAAACTACTATATATTGTATATATTTAATCATATATTTCTTCCTCATTAAAATGTTAAATCAAGACCACAAGAAAAGGTTTTTGCTAACGGCTGAGCATATACGCTTCCATAGGTTTCCGGGTCGAAATACCCTTTATAACTTCCACCGAAAACAAAAGGATTACGAGCCTCAAAGCTTACTCGTGCAGAAGCAAAGCCTATCCTTTTCATGGCATTTTCGGGTATTGTATACCCCAAACGAATGCTATTGATCCTCATATAGCTCATCTGCTTAAACCAGATATCGTAATTTTTAAAAGAAGAACCTTGGTCCATTCCTCCAATCCACTGGTAAGCCCAATTATCTTCTCCCTCCGTGTTTGTTCCTAAAATCCGAGGGTATTTTCCATTCGGATTATTCGGAGACCATACATCCAACATCTTCTTGGAATAATTTTGTCCCGGGGAGGTAGAAGTCGGATTATAGAATGGAGTTTCCTGAACGGTCTGGTCTAAAACAAAGGAAGCAGATACCGTCAGGTCGAAATTCTTATAATAGAACCTATTGATCCATCCTCCAGTAAATTTCGGTTCCGTTGTCCCCTCATAGGTAAACAGATCCCGGTATTGTTCCGCCGTTAAATTACTCTTTAGGAAAGGAATTATACCTCCCATCATATATCCATACTCCAATCCATAAAAATCATAGAATGAAACTTTTTCTCCTTGCTTATTCAAAAATACGGGTAAACCGTTTTCGTCCAAACCGGCAGTCTTCAACGAAAATACTGCTCCCACGGAATATCCCTCTCTTGAAGGCTCGTATGAATTTTCCCTCACGTTAATTTTATTGATTTTACTCTTGTTATGAGCAATATTAAAATCCATAGCCCATCTGAAATCTTTCGTCTTCACATTAACCGTAGACAATGAAAACTCATATCCGTTGTTTGTCAATTTCGCCCAGTTCATCGTCGAGTAATTAAAGCCGTTTTCACCGGGTAAAGAACGTATGCCGATCAAATCATCGCTCACTCGATGGTATACATCCACACTAAGTGCAATCCGATTATTCAACACGGCCACATCTAATCCTCCGTTCCAGTTCTTCGTCTTTTCCCAACGCAAATATTGATTAGGCGGAGAACTTACGGTGATATTAGACTCGTTGTTTCCCGGAAGGATCGTTATATTACCCCATTCTCCCACGATCTCAGGTGACGTATTTTTATCTATATTCCCCTGAATTCCGTAAGAAGCCCTCAATTTTAAGCCGGAAATCCACTCCACGTCACGTAAAAAGTTCTCCTGATTGATATTCCAGGCTGCAGAAACGGACCATAACGGAAGATACTTGTATTTCCGGTCGACACCGAACATATTGGATCCGTCATAACGCAAACTTCCGAAAAAAGTATAACGATAGTCATACGTGTAAGAGGCCGTCATATAATAAGAGAGGAATCGATCTTCATTGAACGTCTTTTTATACTGACGGAAAGAAGCATCGTTTATCATCGTACTTCCCTCCGGAAATACAAGCGGTTTCGTTGTCAACGAATTCGGATCGTAGCCGAATCCCTTCGTTTGAATATCCGTCGTTTTACTTCCCCGCATTTCCAATCCCAACATCACATCGACAGCATGTTTATCGGCAAAAACCTTATCAAACTCTCCCTGAATCTTCCATTGATACTGGTTCATATCCGTCGTTGCATTCTGGATAATACCCCCATCCGGTAAGAAAGAGACTCCCGCGTTATTTCTGGCTTTTTCCCGATATTTTCTAACGTAATAAGTATTTTGATCGGCAATCTTTTCCGATGCGGTATGTTCCAACTGCATAGAGAATTGAGTTTGCAATTTTAACCAGGAAGCCACCTTGTAATCGATAGAGATCATCGGCTTGATGGAACGATTTTTCAAGGTGTAATCCGTATTGTTCATCTCCTCGACAAAATTAAAATCCAAGTGCCGCCCGCTATATCCCTCGATATCCTTATCGTACACGTAATCTCCGTTTTCATCCCTTACCCTCAGGTACGGATTTGCTGTACGGGAGTAATAGGCAGGATTAATAAAAGCGTCCGCATCGGTCAAATAACTTTTCCGTTTGCTGTCTGTTATAAACAAAGAGACCCCCACGTTGAAATTTTTAAACAAATCGAAATCGGTCTTCATCGTCAAATTATAACGTTCAAAATCGGTACCTCGGGTTGTTCCCTCTTCATTATAATACCCCCCGGAAAAATAATACCTGGCCAAATCCGAACCTCCGGATACACTCAGGTTATATTGTTGGTTCACGGCATTCCGATAAATCACATCTCCCCAGTCCGTATTGATATTACGTAACGCGTTAATCTCCGATTGAGCATCGGAAGATATACCGCTAAAACCGTTCTGCCGGAGAGCGTCCAATTGGCCGTATTGAGATAAGATACGAGAAACTTCCCCGTATTCGCTCCTATAATCCAAGTCACTCCGGGAAGCGATATCCAGCTCAAAGTCCACTTTCTCGGAAGCGTTCATCAATCTCAACTTACCTAAATCCGGTTTCAAGGTATAAAAAACACCTCCGGAAAAGTTTACCCTCGGCTTACCCTTAGCACCTCTTTTGGTCGTAATAACAATTACTCCATTGGCAGCACGAGCACCATAAATAGCCGTTGCCGCGGCATCTTTCAATACCGTTATGTCCTGAATATCCGCCGGATTCACTCCCGCGATAGAAGTATTATATAATTCATCAATATTATCCTTATCACTAAAATTGGCAGGAATATCATTTCCTTCCAGGATCATTCCGTCCATCACCCATAATGGATCGGTACTTCCGGTCAAGGAAACCGTACTGCGGATACGCATTTTATTAGGAGCACCCGGAGCGCCGTTCGTAGGAATAGAAGTCATTCCAGCAACCTGCCCTTCTAACAATTGGTCTATACTTGCGACACCGACTCTCTTAATATCAGCCATATCCACTTTTACCATCGAAGAGGTAACCTTTCGTTTATCCAACTGTTGATAACCGGTCGAATAAACGACCACTTCATCCAACTGCTTCTGATCCGGTTTCAGAAGGATCTTAAAATCTTCCCCTTTACTGACATCCACCTTCTGGGTAAGATACCCGATATAACTAACCATTACATATTTCACCACTTTCGGTAACTTCATCTCAAAACGACCGTCCAAATCCGTAGCCGTCCCCTGCGGAGTGAAATTTTTCGCCTCGACCGCTTCAGGGTCAATAAATACTGTCGCTCCAATCAAAGGTTCTTTCGTGATAGAATCCAGCACTTCCCCTTTAATTATTCTGATATCGTCCTTCTGGGCAAATATCATAAGCGGACAGAACAGAGTAATTAACAATAAAATTTTCCTCATTTTCGTTTGTTTTAAATTGTAGTTTTCTGAACGCAAGTACACATCTTAGCTATTCTTCCAATTATCGCATATTTAAGGCCTCTTTTACACGTATAATCAAGTCCTCATAATGGTGTCGTGTCGCCACATCACCCGTAGCACGACGGTTTTCCGCCAATTTCAATACCTTTAACAACTCTCCTCGTTTCACGGATACGGCCTCGGAAACTCTTCCCATAGAAGAGAAGTGTAACATCCGAATTTGTACATCCTCCTGAGTATCTAACGTGAAAGCAGGTTTCCGGGATGCAAAACAACACCCTGTTTCATCTCCGCGCAGCGCTTTCTTCGTAGTTTTTTCTACTGCTTTATTAGAGCTAACGATAATGGCATCGATATAATTTTTTTGAGCCATACGTTCATAGACGGACAAACTACGTCCGGCCAAAGTCCCTTTAAACACAGCTTTATGTAAATCGGCAAACAACTCTTCCGGCGTATAACATTTCTCCCTACCCAAAGTCGCTTCCGCATCATACATTCTCATCAAACGATCGTCTTTCAACAAATTATAAAAAGTAGCATACTGCAACTCTCTGGCAACCGTGTAAGGAGAATATTCAACACCCGATTGTATCGGATAGCTCTTCTTCCATACCTCAGCTCCAAACAACCATTCGGGAACTGTAAAAATCTCTTCGATAAGATATTTTACACTCTCTTTCTGAATGGCTTTGGGTACAGGAATATAACGATTCTCCGAACTTCCTTTTACCGGATTATTAATATAGATTCCTCCCACGTTAGCCGTCACATGATCTCCGTACATTTTCCATTGATTAATCACGGCCATCAACAACTTACCCGCTTCAAAATAACCTTGGCCTTCCTCCTCTGTCCAATCCAGTATATGGGGAACGATCCGTTTTAAATTTTTAATTCCGTAACGATTAGCTTTCACGATATCATCTCCCAAATCTTCATCCTGAGACCGGGGATCAATCGGGTCCCGAGGATCCTGTTGTTCTCCGTACCAATACATCGGATCGTCCTCGTGTTCCCGTAACCAACCATTCAACACGGGCAATTCCTCCTGCGGAGTCGCCACATCCAACCAACGGTAAGCCCAACGAATGGCGAACTTATCATACGTACCGATCTTCGGGGTAATCTCCGTTACCCCATCTTCCGGTTGTGCCACATAATTAAAGCGAGCATAATCCATAATGGAACTGGCCGTACCTCCCATTTTAGAAGTAAACTCGGGCGATCTTAATGAATCTACCGGAAATGAAGAGGAGGCTCCCATATTATGCTTCAATCCAAAAGTATGTCCCACCTCATGAGAAGAAACAAAACGAATAGCACTTGCCATGTGTTCGTCACTCAACTTATTTCCACGTACACTCGGGTCAATAGCCGCCGTTTGAACTCTCATCCAGGTATGCAACAAACTCATTACATTATGCCACCATACCACGTCCGCTTCAATAATCTCCCCGGAACGAGGATCGACAACCGAAGGTCCCATCGCATTAGCCTGTTCGGAAGCCGCGTAAGTGATCACCGAATAACGTACATCCTCGATATCAAAATCCGTCGCATCGGCAGGAACCTCTTTGGCAACGACAGCATTTTTAAATCCGGCAGCTTCAAAAGCAGCCTGCCAATCATAAACACCGGCTATTATCTCCTCGCGCCATTGCTTGGGCGTGGCCGGATCAATATAAAATACAATTTGTTTAATCGGCTCGACCAATTCTCCCCGTTTGTATTTTTCCACATCTTCCGGCTTCGGCTCTAATCTCCAACGATGTACAAGTTCTCGCCGTTCCACCGCTTGTTGTTTGTCATTAAAATAAATACGTTCCGTACTAAAAAATCCTACTCTTGGATCTGCAAAACGGGGCTTCATCGGCTCTTTATCCAAGAGTACAAGATTTGTTGTCGTTTCGACGGTTAATGGGACCGAAACGGCCCCATCAGTCACCTGCGTCGTCATTAACGCTTTCACCACCACATTCTTCGGAAAAACTTTCACGCTCAATATCTTTGATAAGTCTCGTTTTACCGCTGTTCCTAAAGAGATACTATTATATAGATCATTTATACTTTTTTCACTACCGTCAAAAATTTTATTTACTTTAAACACGACGGTCGTCGAATCTTTTCCATAGGCTTCGATCGGGAAATATTCAATCACAGACTCCCGGTAATTATCTTTGACCGACTGACTGATCGCATCTCCTTCCGGGACACTCACCCTCGGATCGTAGGTCGTTACCCAAACCTTATTTAAAGCTTCGTCCTTATAAAAACGAACTATTTTATCATCGTATTCCATTCCTTTATTCAATCCGGCATCATTCAACGCTCCAGGGACTCCGGATACTTTGTTTACAATCAAGATATCCCGTCCCAGTAAGGAATCGGCTACTTCAAAATAATAGTCATTGCCAATCGTATGAATTTTAATCATACCTTCCGTTGTCTTAGCCTTTTTCAATAACTCATCATATTTGTTTTTTGTAACCGTTGTATCCGCTTTAACCTCTTTTTTCTTATGCCTGTTTCTGGCTATCCCTTCGGAAGGAAGGAAGAAAAGCGATACTAATACCACCATACTTACAATAAAGGTTTTCATTTTAATCATAGTTCTTTTCTTTATAATTTTTATCATGAGCCTATTCATCCTCCACAATAATACTCTATTATTGAAAAAATTGAAATAAAAAAGGAGTGAATGACCAAATTAGAGGAGTGAATAATAGAAAAAATATAATGAATTAAAATGTACTGCTTCTACCTATGAATCAACGTTTAATAAAGGTAATCTACATACAAAACAAGAACCGGCACTACTATATTCAAAACCTGAATGTCCGTAAAACTCATACATTTTTCGAATACGTTCCAATCCAACACCCATCGATTCGACCGTAGATTCTACGCGAGGTTGGTAATTATTTTCAACGATTATACAGTCGTCAAACACGTATATTTTAATCCAAAGAGGTTTTTGTACGGTAATCTGGTTATGCTTTATCGCATTCTCGACCAACGTCTGTAAACTCATAGTCGGAATCTTCATGTCGAAGACACTGGTATTCACATCAAAAATCAATTCCAAAGACTCGCCAAACCGTATTTTCTGTAAAAAATAATATTGACGGGTAAATTCCAATTCATCTCTGACGGTAGCCAAACTAACATTTCTCTTCTCTAAAAGATAACGGTATACCTTTGATAACTTCAATACAAATTCTTTGGCCAATACCGTATTGGTTCCGATCAAAGCACTCAATGAATTTAAAGAATTAAAAAGAAAATGAGGATTGATCTGATTTTTCAACTGCTGTAGATTCAATTCTACAGACTCCCGTTCCACCTTGCGCCTCAATCGATACTCTTTCCGCCATTTATGCTGTGCCCAAAAAAGTAATACCGTAAATATCAGAATAGTGATTAGTGCGATAATAACAGCATAACGATGAAATTCTTCGGTTTGTTCGCTATAAATAAATTGAGGAACATTAACCCCTATGATCCAATGTTCGTTTCCTACTTCCAGCGGATAATAGACCCTTACCACGGGGACCTCCAAGTAGGCAGAGTTCGCTAAGATACGAAACTCCTTCTTTTCTTCTAATACTTGTTTTATCGAATCCAATTCCTCCGTCTCCATCAGCTTCTGTCCCAATAGACGTTCATCCGGATGAGAAAGAATAATGCCTTTTTCATTCACGATAAAGACATAACTCCGGAATATAGCCGTTATTTCCGAAAAATAGGTATGTAAATCCGGTAGAGAGATATCAAAACCTAAAAGTACATCCCCCCATTTTTTATTCTTAATAACATCTACCGTCGTCCAATAAATTTTTCCGGCATCATTATAGGTTCCACTATAACGATCATTCTGGAGCGTATCTAACATCTCCCTGAATTCCGACTGCTTCCTTTCTGATAACTTAAACTTATAAAAAGAGGTCGTATCTTTATCCAATATATTCAATATATTTTCTCCCTCCACAAAATACCATATCCGGCTCAATTTCGTGTCCAGTTGAGGTATAATCATCAAAGAAGAAAACAATTCATCCTCTTCCTGCCATTTTTTAGAAGTAAAAAACTCCCGGACTACCCGCTGCAATTGCTCCGTTTTCTTAAACTCATAAGCTATCTCCTGTGAACGATACCGGCATTGGTCCATGACAAAATCATTATTCAGACGGTTCCATACGGAACCGATCTTGTCTCCAATCAAATAGATGGCCACAAGAAACAGGGCTAATAAAACAAAACCCATCAGAATAATGTTGTTGGTCCTAAACTTCATTTGAAATCAAAGATAAAAGAAAAAAATGACAAATGACAATTGCCGATTAATGATTAAAAGATTAAGGGATTCTGGGATTGAGTGATAAATGATTGGGGGATTAAAAAGACGGACAAATCATGCCACGATGCTTTGTTGCACAGACGATGTTTCTCAAAATTCGGGCGACCATTGTCTGGCCGCCCGACTGATCATAGCCATAATGCTATGTTTATGAATAACTCATTTAAAGCAATTCGTATCCCGATGTATCGTTAATAATCAAATAAATATAAGATTCAATTTTAAGGAACGACATTTAGATTTAAATCATAACTCTAAATCCGCTTTATGCAGTGCAAGTTTGAAGAACTCATCCTCTTCGGCCGCGTAATCATTGAAATACACCGAGCGGGCATCGTTCGATATCGAAAAGTACCCCTTAGGACCCAAATCGGGCAAATCGAAACGCTTGATCGGATTCAAGTTCCAGTCGAACACGAAAATGGCCTCTTTATACACTTCATACTCTTTATCTTCTGCATTAAAATAACCACCCACCTTGCACACGATGTAGGAGTCGTTCGCTTCCATGGCTAAAATACTCTGCTGCATGTCGTTGGTTGATAAGAAACAGAACTCTTCATTAGCGTATTGAACCGGCGTGTATCTCTTCTCGTTCAACACCTTACCCGTGGTCACGTCGAACGTGTATAACATGAACTGGTCGCTGGAGGCAATTACCGCCAAGTCGTTACCTCGTGTCTCGATAAAGCCTTGCGCGTAAGTCCACTTGATCAGATCGTTCGCCGGGATCTCGGTGCGCTTCCTTTTCTTGACATCGAAACTGGCGTAATCGATCGTCTGGTACCCCTTCATTTCTTGATGGTCCCAAACCACCACCGAGTTTTTATTGATCTCGTTCACATTGTTCTTTTCAAATTCAAAAGGCGGACGAATAGTAGCTATCACCGAGCCGTTCGGCAATTTCGTCATTCGGGATACCCAGACCGAATCCGGGAAAGTCGTTACGCTGACCTTCCTCTCCTCCATGGGAACATTCCGAATAATCTCTTGCTTGCTAAAGGTCTTGATCGTGTTCCGGCCTTCATAAAAGTAGACGGAATCTCCCGCGATCTTGAACCCCGTTAATCCTTCCATCTGGTAGGGTGCTGTCCCTATTGACGCGCTCGAAGCCAACGATTCCCCCGTGTTCAGGTTATAACAAATACAAGCATTATAATCTTCATCCTCAAGGGGCTCAACGAACCACAACACCGAGTCTTCCATCACGTTAATATTGCTTATAGTTATCAAGTCATCCATGAAGTTGTCGTGCCTGACTGTCAAATTTTTATAGCGTTGAAAATCCAGCTTCCCGACAACAACAAAATCCGTGTCTATGCTCGACAGCGGGAACTTTTCAGCGTTGTCGCAACTGAACATGAAGAGTACGATTAAAGGAGCTAAAAGTGATTGTATTATCTTTTTTCTCATGATTACTTGATGTTAAATTCAACGAACCTTGAATTTTGATGAATCTGGTAAATGTTTTTGCAAACAGATTTAATAACTTGTATATCAACGAAATATATCTATGAAATCCCCTATAAAGAAACAGTACAGAAACAAAATCAGTATTTTAGGAGATTCTTTGCTTTTTACTTTTCACTTGACTTCATTCCTTGCACTTGGTCACACCCAAGTGTTTCTCAAAGTTGTTTTCCTGCTACTCACTTCTTGCCTGAAGACTATCGTTTGGCTTCCATAAAGAATATTGCAGCCAAAAGAAAAACAAACACCCCTTGTTCTTGGGAGTATTTCTACACTTAGTGTTTTTGCCCTCCTCAAAGTTAGCTATTTTTATCAAGTCATAGGCATGTGAAACGGCAAATATACCTACCTAAATTTAGTTTACTTTGATTTAGCATATATATAGGCTAACATACTAAACTAAACTGAATTTTCAATGTATTTCCACCATCTAACTAAACGCAAAAATATACAGCCAAAAGAGAAAGTAACTCTACTGCGTATTTTTCTCTTTTCGCTGCAATCTCATTTTACGAGATACCTCTTATGGAAAACTTCTTATCTTTTTATTGTGTTAGAACATTCCTTTGTGTCCAGATAAATATAGAATTACTATCCTTTTACAAACAATTGTGTTTGTGGAAAAATCAGCAATAATCATCAATAGAATCTCCTCCAGCCCATTCTACCCCCTGAGCAAGAATAAATTGTTTTTCTGCTCCTTCTTTTGTAAAGAATGTGTGCCCTGTATGAACGAATAGACCATCTTCATAAGTGATTCTTGCTAGTGCATAGCGTTTGATAGCGGTCTCACCTTCGGACGACTCGGTCATCACATATAGGGCTTGTTTGTCTTCGGAAAATCCACTATTGATTATCAATGATGCACCATATTGATTTTGAGCAAATATACTCTTTTTTAGGTTCCCAGCATAGGTGGCAAGTGGATCATCGCCGATCTCTTGTGGTGTGCACGGAAATTCAAAGGGCGTGCGCCAGTTGCGTTGTGCCGCTCTGAGTGTTAATGACATAACATAGTTCGGTTCTTCCGGTATTTCTTCGATAGGATTATACTTTATAGATAACGGTCGATAAATCCATTCGCCCATTGATCCACTTGACGACTGTTTATCGCTCGCAGCCCATTCCAACAGATTTTTCAAACACTGATCTCCCTCTTCTTTAGTAACAGTCCGCATCCATCCGAAACGAGTGTCGGGCAGAATCACATCCCGATATTTTTCGGGATTGGTGAGGAATTCCTCTGCGCTACAACCACAGATATATTCAATCTTCTTTCATGAAATAGGATTTAACAATACATTTTCAAGTTTTGTAAGCCAGCGTAAATTTTCTATCCGATTATTCTGACGATTAGTATCTATATGGTCAACAACGTAAATCCCATGTCCCGAACCAATCTCCATATACCCGGTTTTGCTGTTAGGCTTGCCGAAAGTCCATTGACAATCGGTTGGTCGCAGCTTCTTTCCTTCGCGGGGATACTGCCACACCGCTCCCTTATCACAAACCGAGTATCGCTCGTCTTTGTAAATGCATTCTTCTCGGTATAGTCGTTGACGCATGGTTTTATATTACATATTCTTAAAAGGTTTATGTACTCCACTGAAATTTCCATATATCTCCAGTACTATCATTGGTGAGATAATATTGATACATACTCGTTAAAGGTTGAATGGAGAATATACACTTTTCATTATCCGAAACTAATTCGTACTCATCAATGGGTATGCACATCAAATTACTAAGTCCAGCAACTATATTGCACCTGCCATAATTTGCCATTATATGAATCCAATAATATAAATGTCCACATATTTTGCGTTTCATAAAGACAGAATCGCCCTGCTGCATCTCCTAATATTTCTCGGGCACTACAAATTGTCCAAGACTGACCGTCATCTTGAATTTGTTGTACCTTTCCTGTCCTTGTGTTTAATCGAAGTTGATTGTGATAATTTTGTGTTCGATACATTTTGTAAACCGAATTACTTTGAGTATATGAAGTCAAAGCAATTATCATTAAAATAAACGAAACTATCTACTTTAGACTTGCAAATCCTCCATCCTGACTTTCAGTTTGCCAACCCTGGCTGGTGAACCTGATAGAAAAGTTTTTCCCAAAAATGTGCTGAATTAAAATAATCCGCATATTTGCACGCAAACTCCAAAAACGAAATAAACAGAAAGAAAACGCAGAGCAACTGAAATACTTGCCTGTATTGTACTCTTTTACCCCAATGACGGGCGTCTTCGATGTCCCACGGTCACATTTGCGCATAACAACCGTTTCTCAGTCATCCGGCCTTTTTGCATCCGAGGCTTACCGCTGACATAAATCTATCTCAACGACTGCTTCAAACGTATTGCGATATTCTTCTTTCTGTATAGCAGAACGGATGCTATGCAGCATGCGCCCTACAGACTGATAAGGTCCCATACCAAGCTCGCATTTAAGTTGGAGGGCAGAAATACCCTTTCGTGACACGATTCCTTTATTCATCACGTACAACCACATACGTAAATCAAGGTGCGTATGCTCGAAGATATATTCTTTAAGGCCGAGAACTCTGAATTGCAGTTGCCGCAATGGAGTTTACGATGATCGTACCGTTGATGGTAAATGTGAGAATGGAACATGCCACATTTGGGGCAGACATAACCATCTTTGTATTCTGCAGACACAATAAAGTCAATGGCAGCATTCTCATGAGGGAACTTCTTACAGAAAGAAAAAAGGCACAAGTGGGCAGTGTCCAGTTGGTTAACTACACAAGCATAACCATTTATCGCCTAATCTGCAAACCTAAAGTCGATAGTTCCGAAATATAATACTTGCCCTTCTTTGGACAGCATACACGATATAAGTTCTGTATTATACAGGCAAATGGTCCCGCACAATGTATCAAGAAAAGCTATCGCTTGTCATCCCAGCCGAAAGGGTGGGCACTGAGTGGCAATTTCGCAAGCGGATGATAGTCGCCTTTCAAACCTATGGGCGTGGCATGGCGTATGTCGCTTACGATCTGTATGCAGTTACGGGCCTCGCTGATGCGGAAACCTTCGCCATCCAGAATTTTCCGGTAGCTCAAGGTGTGAAGTTCGGTGAAGCCTGCGCTAAATTCGAACTCGTTGCCGTCGATACGGATGGTCCGGTAAGTCCTCTTTTCTCCCTGCACGGCATTTTCGGGCAGACAGTCGGCGTTGATGCTGAGGAAGTAACGCACGCGCGCTTTCTCAAGTTCCAGATAGCCGGCAACGCGGTCAAAGCTCATCACATGAACGACATTCCGTTTGACAGGACCGAATATCCACTGGAGCATATCGTAAAAATGTACTCCGATATTGGTGGCGATGCCGCCGCTTTTGCGAATGTCGCCCTTCCATGAGGCGTAATACCATTTCCCTCGCGAAGTGATGTAGGTCAGATCTACATCATGGATTTTGTTTTCAGGACCTTCATCAACCTTTTTCTTCAAGGCCACGATCGAGTTATGGAGCCGCAGTTGCAGGATGGTATATGCTTTATGTCCGGTTTCCCTCTCCAGATTCAGCAGATTGTCGATGTTATCGGGATTGAGTACAAGCGGTTTCTCGCAGATGACATCCGTACCGAAGCGCAGTCCGTAACGGATAAAGGCATCGTGTGTATAGTTTGGTGTACAGATTGACATCCAGTGCAACGGATTGTCGGTCTTCATCCGCTTGGAGCAGAAACGGTCGAATTGTTCGTTCTTTGTAAAGAAGTAGCATTCAGGGAAAGAGCTGTCCAAGCGCCCGACACTGTCAAAGCAATCATAAGCGGCCATAAGGTTATTGCCCGTATCGGCTATAGCCTTGATGTGGCGCGGTGCAATGTAACCCGCCACACCGATCAATGCGAAATTCTTTCCTGCCATTATTTTCGAGTATTCAGTTATTTTTCGAACGATGATTTCTCCGGTAAGATCTTCTGGAAAGCAGCGTTTATCTGTTCTTTTGCCTCTTCATAAGGAGTTTCGTCGTTCTCGCTTAAACAAATAATCTTTTTCTTATGACGTTCGATGATTTTCACTATCTTATCCAAGGAGATCTCTGATATTAAAATATTTATACCGTCTCTGCATACATTCAGCGGGACAAAATTTCCCTTTGCCAGTTGCCAATAACGCAGTACCCATGGACACACGTCGGTGATGTTTCTAAATCGTGAGGCTGTAGTACGAAGCATCACTTCCTCATGACATTCCCAAACTTCCTCTAAAGTGGATTTGAGATAACCTTGCGGCAAGTGATGGCTATAAAAACCTGTAAAGTTACGCCACGATAATAAAAAGAGTGTGCGCAATAATTTATTTCCCGCCTGAGGGGAAAACCATTTCCAGAAATTCTTGCGCAACATTTCGTGTTTTTTAAACGATGAATTTATGACACACAAGTTATTATAATCCTTAGGCGCAAAAGGAACGATAGGAGATATAGTGTTGAATGCCGCCATGTCACATGGCAGTCCTTTCCTGAAAAATCTTTCCGGTTCAACCTTGTCGATCAGGAAGCAGTCATCATCGAATATAACGAAATGCTCAGATAATTCTTTTATGCGGTGCAGGTTCAGTATTATGGGGCGTGAACTGAATGTCGGCAGATATTCGGCCGGAATATAATCCGAATGTTTCACGAAGTGCAGTTTGGGTGCATTCAGATTCAGCCAGTCGGGTGCCTGTCCGCAGGAAACGAAATGCACCTTGCTCACCCATGGAGCAAACTTCTCCACACCCCGGAACCAATAACGCAAGTTATCCCAATTACGGTAGCGTTCTGTACGGATGTCATTCATACAATGGTTTTGAGGCAGGTAAGTCTTAAACTCTTTCTGCCATGCCGGGTCATTGCTATCTACCCATGTTATCACAAAATCTATTTTATTCATAACGCTTTTTTAAAATATAAAATACAAGAATTATCGAGAGGATATATTGAACCGTAAGGGCGAGACTGTAAGTTACAATAGTATTGGTAACGGAAAAGTTGCGGAAGCAAGATATAAGGAGGCTTGACGCAACTATCATGACACGTGACACTTCGAGCCAGAACACGAGCTTCTGTTGCTTGAACACATTGAATATGCCGTCGCTTATCGGGCTGTAAACGAACCGGAATATCAAATAGAAACAGAGGTAACGGGCAAAAGTTCCCGATTGTGTCCATTCTGCACCGAAGAAGGTTCGGAATATCCAAGGTCCGAAACAAATGATAAGCGTGAAAGGGAGGATGCTGATTACAAACAGTTTTACCATTATCCGTACCGTAAGAGCGGATATCTCCTTGCTGTTTTTCCTCCCCAACGACGCAATTTCGCCATAGAACGCCTTCCCCACCGACGTACATGCAAATAAAACGGGGGCAGACAACATAACCATGGCCAAACTGATCCGACCGGTTGTGCCGGTGTCGAAATGCCATGCGAAATAAAGCATGAGAATACTGCCCGAAGCATTTTGCAGTATTTGGGAAGGAAGCCTGTATAACGGAAAATCTATATATCTTTTAAGTACAAGACGGATTTTCCCCGGAGTTACATGACGTGCACTATCTTTCAATCTTTTCCAATAGGTGCGTATATATAAGGTTAGTCCTCCGATTTCTGCCATGCTGTTTCCTATCAGCAGACCTATCACGTTGAAACGGAACAGCCCGAGAACTATTTTGATTAATGCTCCAATTGCTTTTTGTGCCACTGTAACTTTCGCAATGGTTGAAAAGTCCCGGTAGCGGGTGGAATAATATGACAGGACTTCAGACATCCCGTAAAAAAAGAATGCCAGTGGAATAAAATACCAGAAAGCATCTATGTTTTCAGAAGAGAAAAGCGAAAGAATCCGTGAATGGAAAAGGACGAGGGCGATACCGATGACCACGGTATTGACGACAAGTATAAGAAGACATGCCGCCAATGAATTGATACCGATTTTTTCATTTGGATGTAATGGAATGGCAACCGTGTATTTAAGCGTACAGAATGGATAAAACAAAGCACATAATGATGTAAAGACCGCAAGCATTCCGAAGTCAGACGGCGTGTATAGTCGTGTGATGACCGGAGCTGCCATGAATCCGATAATTCTGGCGATACCCTCTCCCGTTATAAGTTTGAGGATATTTCTTTTAAGCGTATTATCTAAATCAGATTTCATATTTGCTCCGCCTGTTTATACCGTTTATTGGAGTACCGCCCCATTTAATTCTTTTCCCGATGCAAGAAAGGTCTTGACAGCGTTACAGACTTCATTGATCTCTTCCAATGAAATATAAGGGTGCATCGGCAGGGAGAGGACTGTATCGCACAATTTACCGGCAACCGGACAGTCTGACCCGGGTAGCCCGGCGTTCCTGTAGGCTACCTGGCGATGTATTGGACTCGGATAGTAAACCATCGACGGGATTCCTTGCCCTTTTAGATATGCCTGCAATCCGTCACGTTCGGTTTTGCTGTTCAGCTTGATGGTGTATTGTGCCCAGCTTGACAGGAAACCGTCAGGGACAACGGGTGTTTCCACAATGTCCGCCAGCCGGGTAGTGTATTCAGCCGCAGCCTTGTTGACAGCCGCGAGCTCTCCGGCAAAAGCCCCCAGCTTGACTTGAAGGATGGATGCCTGAATGGTGTCCAGACGCGAGTTCATGCCTATACGGACGTTTTCGTATTTGGAAGAGCCTTTTCCGTGCATACGGTATGAATCCATCAGTGCGGCCCATTCGTCGTTGTCGGTGAAACAAGCCCCTCCGTCGCCATAGCATCCGAGCGGCTTGCCCGGAAAAAACGAAGTGGTTGATATGTCACCGAACGAACAGCTGCGTTTGCCGTTGGCACGACCACCGAAGCCCTGTGCTCCGTCTTCAAGTATAAGCAGCCCGTGATTGTCGGCAATTCTGCGGATAGCAGGATAATTTGCGGGAAGCCCGAACAAGTCAACTGTGATGATGACTTTCGGAATCACATCTCCTTTCCGAATCGTCGTTTCGATTTTATTCTCAAGGTCAGTAGGGTCGATATTGAAAGTTTTGCTGTCCACATCGACAAAAACAGGGGTCGCCCCCTCCAATGAAACCGCTTCTGCCGAGGCAAAGAATGTGAAATCGGGGACGAACACGGCATCTCCCTGTTTGACACCCCATACTTTCAGGGCAAGCGCCAAGGCATCGGTGCCGCTGGCGCACGATATGCAATGTCTCGTTCCTACATAACCGGCAAGCTGTCTTTCAAGTTCTTTCACCTGAGGCCCCATTATATAGGCACCTGAAGCCGCCACATCGAGTATGGCTTTGTCTATGCCTGCTTTCAGGACTTGATACTGCTGTTTTAAATCCCTGAATTGCATAGTCAAAGTTTTTTCTTTAGGTACTCTCCGTCAAGCGAATACTCTCTACCACACGGACATTTCAAGGTCTCATCGAGCCGCCGTCCGCATTCGCACACCCATCCTATTTGCCGGGCCGGCACACCTGCCATAAGTGCGTAGTCCTTGACATCTTTAGTCACCACGGCACCGGCGGCTACCATTGCACTGCGACCTACGGTATGGCCGCAGATTATAGTACAGTTCGCCCCCAGCGATGCGCCCTCTTTGATGAGTGTTCTGGCATATACGCCATGTACCGGAAAATGCGCACGCGGAGTCGTTACGTTGGTAAACACGCACGACGGACCGCAAAATACATTGTCTTCGATTTCAACGCCCTCATACACCGATACATTGTTCTGGATACGAACTCCGTTACCGATCTTGACATTGTTACCGACATTCACGTTCTGCCCCAAAGAACAGTTCTGTCCTAATGAGGCTCCTGCCTGCACATGGCAGAAATGCCATATTTTCGTGCCGTCGCCCACGGTAACATGGTCATCGACATAGCTCGACGGATGCACAAAGAATTTCTTGTCTTCCATATCGAATGATTAAAGCAGTTCGATATTGCTCCTGTCGGCAAGGTCCTTGGTGGCATTCCTCGTGTCGAAAACAGCCTTTGCATGGCGCCTTACAAATTCATAGTCGGCTTTGTGTGTGGTCTGGGCGGTAACAACCACTAAATCAGCACTTTGTATAATATCTACCGTTAATTCCTTCACGCCTTCATATATCTTACCGCGATGAAGGAATCTGGGGATATACGGGTCGAAGAATATCGTGTTGGCTCCTTCCGTATGCAACTTGTCGATGATGCGGATTGCAGGAGATTCTCGGCAGTCGTCGATATCCGGCTTGTAAGCGACACCCAGTATAAGTATTCTTGCGCCGTCGAGCGGTTTGCGGAAGCGGCGGTTGAGTATATCTCCGATACGTTTCACACAGTATTCCGGCATAAAGTCGTTGACCTTCACCGATGCCTCTATCATCGAGAATCGGAAGTTATATTCGCCCGCTTTATAATTCAGGTAACAGGGATCGACCGGTATGCAGTGACCACCTACTCCGGGACCGGGATAGAATGGGACGAACCCGAAAGGCTTAGTCTTTGCCGCCTCTATCACCTCCCATATGCTAATGCCCATCTTATTGCAGAAGACGGCAAACTCGTTGATTAGCCCGATATTGACGTTGCGGTAGGAATTTTCCAGCATCTTGGTCATTTCCGCCACAGCTGGCGATGAAACCCGGAACACCTCGTTTTGCAACACGGCGGCATACATGGCAGATATAAGTTCACCGGCGGCAGTTCCGAGACCGCCCACCACTTTGGGGATATTTCCGATATTGTAGATTGCGTTGCCCGGGTCGACACGCTCGGGAGAGAAACCGAGATAGAAATCCTCACCGCATTTCAGGCCGGTTGATTCGAGGATGGGCTTCACAATCTCTTCGGTAGTGCCGGGATAAGAGGTGGATTCAAGAACCACCATCATCCCCTTGTGGAGATACCGTGCGATTGATTTTACCGATGATTCCACATGGCTGATATCCGGCCGGCCGTGTGCGTCAAGCGGTGTGGGCACACAAATAGCGATAAAATCAACGTTGCTGATTTCGCTGAAATCTGTCGTTACGGCAAGAATGCTTTCCTCTACAAGCCTTTTCAGGTCCGAGCCGGCGACATCTCCGATATAGCTGTGCCCTTGATTGACCGAATCAACTTTCTCTTTTTTGACGTCGAAGCCTATAGTGTTGAATCCGGCTTTTGCTATCTCTACAGCCAACGGCAATCCTACGTAGCCAAGACCGATTACTCCTGCCACGAGTTCCCGATTGGTAATTTTCTTCAATAGAATTTCTCTATTATTATCGTTAAACCATCTATGACTCATTTCACTTCACTTTAGGGGAGGTTCTTTGAATTATTTTTCGAAAACCGGGCTTGACAATAGAACCTCATAGATTGTTTCTGTCTGTATCTTAGCGTCTGCAAAATTAATCGTTTCCTTCTAAACTTTCAACTATTTTCATACTTTTATGGGGTGGTGGTGTGGGAGGTAAATTAATGACATACAAATACATATACAGATGAACGCATTTGTGTGCGGCATCTTGTTCTCGTTCAGGATAGGCTCCTGTAAAACACAATACTCATAAAATTCCCAAACAATTAATCAGTCGGTCGTAAGTACCCGTTTTTTGTCAGTTCCTGCCGGATGATGAATCTGGACATTTTCTTAATCGTTATAAATTTAATTTCGGATAATCCTGAATGGGATTATCCGGAATATAAATGGAAAATTTTAGTTTACTTTTGGGAATCGTACCACTATTTTTTTTGACGGATCGCTTAGTCCAGCCGCATTTTTAGCTTTAACTCGAATCTTCATAACAGATCCCGGCTCTCTACCCCCAATTACATATTCAGTCAAGTCAGTTGAATCAGAAAGTCTCCAGGATAAATCCCAACGAGCATCCTTAACTTCAATAATATAACGTGATACAGGTGATCCGCCATCACTTGCAGGCGGTAAAAACGTTAGTTTACATCCGGTGGGTGTTATATCATTAATCTGAAGTGCTCGAGGAGACGAAGGACGATAAAATACATACACACCGGCAGTAGCAATGGTCGTAAGGGTTAGACCGATACATACAGTCAAGATTAATTTTAATTCTTTTGATTTCATAGTCGTAAAATAGACAGGTTCATAATAAATATATCGATTACAAGGTACAATAATTATTATTATTTACAAAAAAATAATTATTTTTTTATTCCAACAATGTCCAATATACGCTCGTTTTAGAGACTTATAATTGGGAATTTATGATTGACGATTTCGGATTTTAGATTTATGATTTAAAAAGGGCAATAGATTGAGGGAATAGTATCTATACAAAAATTCAAACCGTTACCGATTACGTCTCCGGCATGACCGATTCTTATGCCCTGAATCTTTATCGTAAAATAAAGGGAATAGACTTACCGGAAATAAGATAACAAATACCCCACGATCTCTCGTGGCTTCTTTCTAAATTCGGCATCGACCTACTCCCGTGAAGCACGGGAGAAAAAATTATCCAAACCCCCTGTCCCCCTTTCAAGGGGGAATACCTCGCGGCGAGAGTCGGTCCCCCGGCATCCCGACACCTATAACCATAAAAAAAAGCCACGATCTCTCGTGGCTTCTCCCTAAATTCGGCATCGACCTACTCTCCCACCTGGCGGCAGTACCATCGGCGCTAACGG
>NZ_UQRQ01000036.1 GCF_900543425.1 uncultured Sanguibacteroides sp.
TACGCGTACCGTGACAGAAAGAAGAAAAAATCAGAATTTAGAGCATTGTGGATTCAGAGAATTAATGCTGCCGTCAGAATGGAAGGTTTGTCTTATTCTAAATTTATGGGCTTAGTTCATAAAGCAGAGATCAATATGAACCGTAAAGTTCTGGCTGATTTGGCAATGAATCAACCGGAAGCTTTCAAAGCTGTTGTAGCGAAAGTGAAAGAGTTAGCATAAGTAATTATGAAATATCGATAAAAAGGCTGCCGTGAGGTGGCCTTTTTTTATTTTAAATGTTAACTTTGTTGCGTAGAGTTGTGAATAAAGCGATGATTCTACGGAAGGGGAGTGATCGGGGAAGTAGGTAAAATGTTTACATTATGAAAATAGCATTATTGGGTTACGGAAAAATGGGAAAGGCAATCGAACGTATGGCTCGTGAGAGAGGGCATGAGATTGTTTTTGTCTCGGACGATTGTAACCGTTCTGTCGAACAAGATAAACGCTTGCGTGAAGCGGATGTGGCGATCGAGTTTACGATGCCGGCTGCTGCCGTGAATAATTATGCCTGGTGCTTTCGTAACCAACTTCCCGTGGTTTCCGGTACGACCGGCTGGTTGAATCGATGGGAGGAAGTGATTACCATGTGTAACGAATCACGGGGTAGTTTTTTTTATGCTTCTAATTTTAGCATCGGTGTCAATATATTTTTTCATTTGAATCGTTGGTTGGCCAAGACTATGTCCCGTTTTGACGGGTATAAAGTTTTCGTGGAGGAGACACACCATATTCATAAGCTGGATGCTCCGAGTGGAACGGCTATTGCGTTGGCCGAGGGAATCATGGAACAACACGCGAAGTATTCCTCGTGGAAATTGACAGGAGAACCTACACGGGAAGGAGAAATCCCTATTACGGCAAGACGGGAGGGAGAAATACCGGGTATTCATGCGGTAACGTATAAATCAGATGTGGATGAGATAGAGATTTATCATTCGGCTCTTTCAAGAGACGGTTTTGCATTAGGAGCCGTAATGGCCGCGGAGTTCTTAATCGGTAAGAAAGGAGTTTACGGAATGGAAGATTTGCTGCATTTGGACGATAATAAATAATTAGTGGTTTGTATGCATTTGCCCGTTCGGACGGAAATGCATGGATCGTAAATCTAAATTGAAAAATATGAGAGATATCTTAATAAACAAATGGTTTAAATTCGGGATCGTTTTATTGGTATACCTGTTGTGGACTTACTGGGTGAGTTCTTGGTGGCTGTTACTGGGTGTACCTGTTATTTTCGATATTTATATTACGAAAAAAGTACATTGGGCTTTTTGGAAGAAAAGAGGGGTGGAAAAGCAAACGAAGGTCGTAGAGTGGATCGACGCGTTAATTTTTGCGATTGTTGCGGCTACCTTGATTCGTATGTTTTTCTTTGAAGCCTATACCATACCCACGTCCTCTATGGAAAAGTCGATGATGGTCGGAGATTATCTTTTCGTGAGTAAATTGGCTTATGGTCCTAAATTACCGAATACTCCGTTATCCATACCTTTTACACACCATACGTTACCTTTTACGGAATCTACAAAGGCATATTCCGAGGCTATTCAATGGCCTTACAAGCGAATTGCCGGAACGGGAAAAATCAAACGAAACGACATTGTCGTGTTCAATTTTCCAGCCGGAGATACCGTAGTACTCGGAATAGAGAATCCGGATTACTATTCTCAGGTCAGAGACGAAGCCATAAAAATTAAAAATGCGGGAACCGGTTTGGGGTACACGTTATCCGATGAAGAAGCCGCTTTATATGCAAGAAATGCTATAAAGAAAAAATTTCGGGTTATCACTCGTCCCGTGGATAAGAGGGAGAATTACATTAAACGGGCAGTTGGAATGCCGGGGGATGTATTGGAGATGAGAGATGCTCAACTCTACGTAAACGGAGAGAAAGCCGAGGATAGTAAAGGTATGCAATACAAGTATATTATAAAGACAAGCTATCCTTTGGATTTGGCTAAACTGCATGATATGGGGGTTTCTTACGAGGATTTGAGGATGAATTACGGAGATGTTTATATCATACCTTTGACTGTGGACATGCTGGAAAAAGTAAAGGCTTTTCCGAATGTGATCTCTGTAACGAGGGAACAGAGCACCGAGGAGGTATTTCCGTATAGCTCCAACTATCCCTGGAGAAGAGATGATTTCGGACCTCTCCCTATTCCTAAAAAGGGAGAAACGGTAACTTTAACCTTGGAAAATTTACCTCTTTACAGACGAGTTATCGGGACCTACGAGGAGAATAAGTTGGAAGTGAAAGATTCCGTCATTTACATCAATGGTCAGCCCGCGAATCAATATACTTTTAAGATGGATTACTACTGGATGATGGGGGATAATCGGCATAATTCGGCAGATTCCCGTTATTGGGGATTTGTTCCGGAAGATCATATTGTCGGAAAGGCATATTTTATCTGGCTGTCTTTAGATCCTGACAAGTCATTCTTGAGTAAGATACGATGGAACAGGATGTTCCGGTTTATTCATTAAAAAACGGCAAAGCCGTTTTTTTTATACAATTTAATTTATTATTTTGTCGGTGTAAAAAATACATATACAATGACTGCTGAAAATAATAAAAAGACATTTGTATTAGATACGAATGTTATTCTTCATGATTACAAGTCTGTTTATAATTTTGAGAATAATGATATCGTTATTCCTATTGTAGTGTTGGAAGAGTTAGATAAATTTAAGCGAGGAAACGATCAGATTAATTTTCACGCCCGCGAGTTTGTTCGCGAATTGGACCAGATTGCGGGACAGGATTTTTTTGTAAAGGGAGCTTCTTTAGGAAAGGGTAAGGGAAGATTATTTATTCAACCGGGAGTTCCTTTTTCAGATGAGATGAAGATTTCGTTTAGCGAGGATATTCCCGATCACCGGATATTGGCTGTGGCTGAATATTTAAGTAAAAAGGAGAAGGAAAAGAAGGTGATTTTGGTTACGAAAGATATGAACCTTAGGATGAAGGCTAAATCTTTGGGTGTTCAGGCCGAGGATTATAAGACCGATCAGGTAAAAAACTTGGATACTTTTTTAAACAAAAGTGTCACTACGATAGAGGATTTTTCACCGGAATTAATAGCCAAGTTATATGAAACCAACGGAGGAGTCCCTGTCTCTACTTTTTTCCCGGGACAGGAGATAAAGGGAAATCGGTACTATATCCTGAAGAACGGTAGTAATTCCGTACTTGCCTGTTATGATCCCGTAAAACAGGTAGTCCGCAAAGTGGAGAAGTTAAATGCTTTTGGAATATACCCGAAGAATTCGGAACAGGCTTTTGCCATGGATGCTTTGCTTAACCCGGATATATCTTTGGTTGCCCTCAGCGGAAAAGCCGGTACCGGAAAGACCTTGCTCGCCTTGGCTGCCGCCTTGCAACAAAATAAGGATTTCGAGCAAATTTACTTGGCTCGTCCTATCGTGGCTTTATCCAATAAAGATTTAGGTTATCTGCCCGGGGATGCAACTGAAAAGGTCAGCCCTTATATGCAGCCTCTGTTTGATAATTTGGGGGTAATAAAACATCGCTATAATATGCATAGTCAGGAGAGCCGAATGATAGACGATATGCTGAAGGACGAACGGTTGGTGATCTCGGCGTTGGCTTTTATACGGGGAAGGAGTCTGTCCGATGTCTTTTTCATCGTGGACGAGGCTCAAAACCTGACCCCTCATGAGGTTAAAACGATTATTACCCGTGCCGGGGAAGGGGTAAAGATGGTATTTACAGGGGATATAGATCAGATCGATTCTCCCTACTTAGATCGACAGTCCAATGGTTTGTCCCATCTGTTCGATAGGATGCAGGGACAGGATATTTTTGCCCATGTACATTTGGAGAAAGGAGAGAGAAGCTATTTGGCAGAGGTAGCAAGTAATTTGTTGTAAACTTGTTATCATGTAATATAGATAAAGAAAAGAGGTGACCGAAATCAAATCCCGGTCACCTCTTTATATTATTTAAAAAGCTGTTGTTACTCCACAATATCTATAAAGATAGTCTCTTGTGCGTACGGATAGAATTCCCTGTCAGTAGCGGCTTTTTCTTTTAATTGCGGATCCATTTGAACGGCTTTCTGCAATGCCGTGGCCATAGCGGAAGTATCCTTTACTCTGGCGGCGGCAATGGCCATCAAATAGTATTCGTAACCGTTTGTCAGGTTTAATTTTTTGAACGTATCCAAAGCGGCACGGTTATCGCCGGCCATCAATTGAGAATAGGCCAAGTTAATATCCGGCATCTCTTTCAGGTAAGGGATAGCTTGTTTGTAATTTCCTTCCTGCATTAAGATCAATCCCATGTTGTATTTAGCTTCTTTTTTTACAGAGGCTTTATCGAACATCTCTTTTGCTTTCGCCTTGTTGCCCTCTTGCATATAGGTTATACCCAAGTTATTGTATATTTCCGGTTGTTGTTTCATAACAATGGCTGATTCCAATAATTTTTTGGCTTTACCGTATTCTTTGTTTTGGATGGCCATTACGGCTAAATCGTTTAACAGATTTACATCCGTTTGTGAAGAAAGTACGGAATTTTCTTGTAATTGCGGTAAGTAATAAGCCGTTACCTGATTTTCAACTTGAACGGTTGCAGGTACCGTGTAAAATACGAAGAAATCGGCTCTGCGGAGTACGGGAAGAATGACATCTTTCAGTTGCGGAATCTTCTTGATGTATGATTCCAGTAAAGCCTCGCGTTTGGCATTGGTCGTGGCATTCTTCATCTCTTTTACCATCGTCTCTTTATCTTTGATATTAGAGTCGTTTAGCAATAAATATAAACCGTCCCAATTCTCATTTACCGTATTGGCTATAACGAATTTGGAATTTTTAGCCATAGGAGTGTTGGTAAAGCCTAAATCTTTTTCAAAGAAAGCTTTTGAAGTCTTAAATCTATTGGCGGTCAGGTTCTTGTTTAATCGTTCGGCTCCTTCCGGAGAACTGGATACGAACATGATCATATTGGTAATTTGGGCATTTTTATCTGCTAAGACAGCTTTCAGTTGTTTGCTTGCCTGCATCATGATGTTTGATTTTTTCTGAGCATCAGGAATAACAGATTGTGCCAAAGGGAAGAGTACATAACCGCTTACCACTCCGACTCCCGTAGCCGGGACATCTTTCACGAATGTTTCCGTAAATAAGGGAATTGCGTTGGGATCGGAAGGAATAGAATAGGCATATGTTTTCCATACTTTTACACCGTTCGAATTTAAAATAGCAGGAGTCAGGGTTACTGATTTATCCCCCATCATAGCTTCGATGTCGGCCATCAATACGCCTTTTTGCATCCCTTCTTTGAACGGGAACGACAAATTGTTCGTGGAGAACGTGTTTCCTTTGTATTCTATCACCGGATAGTTTGTGCCTTTTACTTTTTCTCCCTGGAAGTAGAGAGGAGATAAAACTTCTTCGCCGCCGGGATATTGCATCTTGGGAGTTACTTTTAATGTCAATTTCTTATAAAATTGTTTCGGTGCGAAAGCAATATTATAGTTAAAGTTTACAGTTCCGTCCACCGAAATGAGTTGCTCCGGACTTACCTGTCCTATAACAGCCGTTTCGATGGCTTCTCTTTCCAATTTTTTCATGGAATTACAGCTTCCCATTAGGAACGAGAGTGCAAGAATGAGTGCGCTACTAGTTATCAAGGTTAGTTTTTTCATAATACTCTTTTTTTAGTTTAACTTATTTTCTTCATTTAATTCTTCTGTTCACTATTTCATAATCACTCTAACGAATTTAAATGAATAAGGTTTGTAAAATTTATTTTTATCTTTGTCCGAAATTTTGATTTTTGAATAGATTGATGATGGAAGATCGAGTTAAACCTGTCTACATAGAAAAGCTTTTTGAAAGTAAGAACCCTAAATTGGCCAGATGGATTCCCGGGTTTGTATATTCTTTTTTGAAAAGGATTATTTGTCAGGATCAAATAAATGATTTTATCTCTAAATACGGGGATCGGAAGGGATTGGATTTTTCGGATGGTATATTAGAATATTTGGATATATCCTTCCAGGTAGAAGGAGCGGAGAATCTCCCGGATCCTGACGGGAGATATATTTTTGCGTCCAATCATCCCCTTGGAGGACCCGACGGAATTATTCTAATCTCGTTTTTGGGCCAGAAGTATCCGAATTTGAAATTTCCTGTCAACGATTTGTTGATGAACCTGAAAAATTTGAATAATATTTTTTTACCGGTCAATAAACACGGGGGTATGGCGAAGGAGGCCGCTGCAGCTATTGATGAGGCATATGCTTCCGATTGTCAAGTGATCATGTTTCCTGCCGGAATGGTGAGTCGTAAATACCATGGTGTGATACAAGATCCTGAGTGGCAAAAGAGTTTTGTCAGTAAGGCGATCAAGCATCATCGGGATATTGTTCCGATACGGGTAGTAGGAAGGAATTCGAACTTTTTTTATAATCTGGCAAATTTTAGAACTAAAATCGGTTTGAAAATAAACATAGAGATGATGTTTTTGCCGAAAGAGACCTTCAAAAAGAGAGGTTCCACGTTCACGATAAAGATCGGGAAGCCCATACCGTGGCAAACATTGGATAGGAGTAAAACTTCCAAAGAGTGGGCAAAAATTATCCGGGATATGGTTTATCGGATGTAGACGTTTATTTTAATAGACAATTAAAAGTCTGGAATAAAGCTAAAACTCTATATTTTTTTTATTTTTGTGCGTAGATAAATCGTGATACCATGCAACCGGTAATATATCCTGTGGAAAAGGCGAAATTGATCGCCGAGTTGACGGAAGATAAGTTTGTTCGCAAGACGAATAAGGGGGGAAATGAGATTTACTCTTTAAATGCTCATGATGCTCCTCATATTATGCGAGAAATAGGTCGTTTACGCGAATTGACCTTTCGTACGGCGGGAGGGGGTACCGGTAAGGCCGTCGATATCGATGAATTTGATACGAACGAGAGTACGCCTTACCAACAATTGATTGTTTGGGATCCGAAAGAGTGTGAGATATTGGGTGGGTATCGTTATATATTGTGTGATAATCTTCCTTTGAACGCCGAAGGGGAACCGAATCTGGCTACTACGGAACTTTTTAGGTTGTCGGAGAAGTTTAAAAAGGAGTATTTGACCAAGATGATCGAGTTGGGGCGTTCTTTCGTACAGCCTCTTTATCAATCTACGAAAATGGGACGCAAGTCTCTGTTTGCCTTGGATAATTTGTGGGATGGTTTAGGTGCTCTGACCGTTGAGAATCCTGAAATGAAATATTTTTTTGGTAAAGTGACGATGTACACGAGTTTTAACCGGGAGGCCCGGGATCTTATACTTTACTTTATGAAAAAATATTTTAGAGACCGGGAGAGGCTTGTCGAACCGATTCATCCTTTGGAAATTCATATTGACGAGAAAAAATTCAGCCAGATTCTGAACGGGGCCAATTACGAGGAAAATTACAAGATTTTATCCAAATGTGTTCGGGAACACGGAGAGAATATTCCGCCTCTGGTCAATGCATATATGAGTCTTTCTCCTTCCATGAGGACTTTTGGTACGGCTATTAATCCAACGTTCGGCGGAGTGGAAGAGACGGCTATTATCATAAAAATAGAGGATGTTTACGAGACTAAAAAGGCTCGCCATGTTTCAACTTATATTCCAAGAATATTGCGTTTGAGACGTTTTTAGCATTAGATGCCGACAAATATCAGACTGATTCCGATGGCAAAATAGATAAAGGACTCCAGGTAGTGCATGACCAGAGAGAAGTGTTTCTGTTGCATGAGGCGACGAGATAACTTGTCCGACAGTATGGCTACAAATGAGAATACCAGCCAGGCCTGAAGCATGAATAAGACTCCGAGCAGAAGGAGTTCCCCGGAGACGTTCGTTTTTTCCGGATTCACGAATTGAGGGAAGAAGGCTATAAAGAAAAGGAGTACTTTCGGATTCAAAATATTCATTAATATCCCTTTCTTGTATAATTTTTGTTCTACCTGCTGGTACTGGGGTATGGCAAGTGCGTCCGAATTCCGATGAAGGAAAGATTTAATACCTAAGTAAATCAGGTAAGCAGCTCCCATAAATTTTAGTATGGTGAATGCTATCGGGGATTTATATAATAGAAGAGAGAGTCCTAAGCTTACGGCGGCCGTGTGTACGACTAATCCGGTACATAGTCCTGTTGCAAAAATGATTCCGGCCTTTTTTCCCCGGAGAATACTTTGTGTGATTACGAATAATATATCCGGTCCGGGCATTAAGGTCAATAGGATGGAAGCACTTAAAAATCCGATAATATTCATATACCCTCTTTTAGTGTTCGTCTGAAAATTGTTAAACTATTTTATCCGGATTCTGTTTAATAAAATCACCCCAATCTTTACACTTGGAGCCTCCTGTTGTGGGGAGAGTACCTTGCAAATGGTGGCAGTAGGCGATAGCGATGGCATCTGTTTCGTCCAATGTCGAGATCGTATCCGGCATGACCATGAATTTGCCTAAGAGTAAGGCGATTTGTTCTTTGGATGCTTCTCCGGTTCCCGTGATACTCATTTTAATTTTTTTAGGAGCGTATTCAAATATGGGAATATTGCGTTGAAGAGCTGCTGCAATGGCAACACCCTGTGCACGTCCCAATTTTAGCATGGATTGAATATTTTTTCCGTAGAACTGGGATTCAATGGCTAATTCATCCGGTTGATAACTGTCAATGACTTGCAACGTACGTTGAAAAATACGTTGTAGTTTAAGATAAGGATCTTCTATTTTTTTCATATCGACCACTCCGGAAACAATAAGCTCCGGCCTACTGTTTTTCCCGGTAGTCCGGATGATGGCATAACCCATAAAATTGGTGCCCGGATCGATACCCATCACGAGTTTTTCCATATTACACTTCCTCCAATAAGGTGCTGAAATAGAGAACTTGTCGACCGAATTGATCGAGAAGCTTTTTCAATAGATCCTCGTGATGCCTTTCGAGGAAAATCTGATACTCTTTTTCTGTCGGAAAGACCAATTGTAAGGAGAACGATTTGCCTTGAGGCTCTTGCGTCTTTATCCGGGTCAACAGAATATCGCTACACAATCCCTTCTCCCGGATAGCCGGAAGATGATGATATTGCATCCAGTTGATCCAGGAAGTTTCTATATTATCTTCCACGTGGAAGGTGGTATTGTAAATGTAGCGCATGTGTTATATCGGAGTTAATTTACCTCTAAGAACTTGGTTCTTAGAGGTGATGATTACTTTATTAGGTCGGTTTTCATAAATGGTTGTAGTACTTCCGGTACGCGTATACCTTCAGGACTTTGATTGTTTTCCAACAAAGCGGCCACAATACGGGGAAGGGCTAAAGAACTACCGTTCAGAGTATGGGCCAGCGTCGTTTTTTTGTCCCCCTTGTTTTTAAACCGTAACTTCAAACGATTGGACTGGAACTCTTCGAAGTTGGATACGGAGCTTACCTCTAACCAACGGTCTTGAGCCTTTGAATATACTTCGAAGTCATAGGTCAAAGCAGAGGTAAAGCTCATGTCTCCGCCACAAAGGCGAACGATCCGATAGGGGAGACCTAATTGGATTAATAAACTTTCCACGTGTTTGACCATGCCGTCCAAAGCTTCATAGGATATTTCGGGGCGGGTAATCTGTACGATTTCCACCTTATCGAATTGATGCAGGCGGTTTAAACCGCGAACGTCTTTTCCGTAAGACCCGGCTTCCCGGCGAAAACAAGCCGTGTAAGCGGTATTCTTGATCGGTAATTGTTCCGCATCCAGAATAACATCGCGGTATAAATTGGTTACGGGGACTTCTGCCGTCGGAATAAGATAAAGATGATCCTCGTTAACGTAATACATCTGTCCCTCTTTGTCCGGTAATTGTCCGGTTCCGAATCCGGAATCTTCATTGACGACTAAAGGAGGCATGACCTCTTCGTATCCGGCTTTTGTATTTTCTTCCAGGAAGAAATAGATTAACGCTCTTTGCAGACGGGCCCCCAAGCCTTTGTATACAGGGAATCCGGCTCCCGTAATTTTTACTCCTACCTCGAAGTCTATTAATTGATATTTTTTTGCCAGATCCCAGTGGGCTAATTGTCCTTCCTCGTGGACCGGAACATTATCGCTGATCTTTACGATCACGTTGTCTGCTGCACTTTTACCGGGGGGAACACTATCATGCGGGAGATTCGGGAGCCTGACGATTAGCTCGTTTAATTCTGCTAACGTATCGTTATGTTTCGTTGTTAATGTGGCAATTTCCTCCTTTAAACGGGTGGTTTGAGCTTTAGCCGTTTCTGCTTCGGCTTTTTTTCCCTCTTTCATGAGTAATCCGATCTGTTTGGAGATCGCATTCATTTCTGCCAGTTTATCGTCCGATTCTTTTTGAAGATTTTTTCTCGTGTCGTCGAGATATATGATTTTTTCTACCAATTCCTTTGCGTCAAAGTTCTTAACGGCTAATTTGCGAATAACCGTCTCTTTGTTCTCTTGAATAAATTTTAAATTCAACATATCGATTTCGATTTATGATTTACGTTGGATTCCGGTCATTAAATTGTCGATCCGAAACTCTTGTTTGCGGTTGTAAAAATAAAAAAAACTCCTGTCTTTAAGAGGCAGGAGTTTAAATATTTTGCATTTTTCTATTTATTCTGCAATCGGTTCTATGGAGACGTAAGATCTATCTCCTTGTTTTCTGGTGAAAACAACATTTCCGTCGATCAAAGCAAATAGGGTGTGATCTCTACCCATGCCTACGTTTAGTCCCGGATGATGTTGGGTTCCTCTTTGACGAACGATAATATTACCGGCTTTGGCAAACTGTCCGCCAAATACCTTCACTCCTAATCGTTTACTTTCTGATTCACGACCGTTCTTAGAGCTACCTACTCCTTTTTTATGTGCCATATCGTATTAAAATTTTAGAAGTTACAAAATGAATTAAGCGTTGATCTCTTCAATTTGAAGCTGAGTCAAATATTGACGATGACCTTGTTTTTTAGCGTAACCTTTTCTTCTTTTCTTCTTGAAAACGATTACCTTATCACCTTTTAAGTGGGATAATACTTTGGCCGTAACCTTTGCTCCCTCTACTACAGGAGTTCCTACTTTTACCTGACCGTCATTTTCCACCAAGTATACTTTGTCAAATTCTACTTGAGAGCCTTCTTCTGCTTCCAATCTGTGTACATAGACTTTACGGTCTTTTTCTACTTTAAATTGCTGTCCTGCGATTTCTACAATAGCGTACATTGTTTTTTTATTATTAAAGTTAATACCATGGGGTGGGATGATTCCACTTTTCATACCCCTGAGGTTAAATTTTCGCTCGGCAAAGGTAATAATAGTTTTTTGAATAGCAATCTTTTCGATGGAAAAATCAATAATTGTGATTTGTCATTGTTTTATTTATAAAAATATATATATATTTAACAGCTGTATTGTCGTCTTATTTGAAGATCTCGACGTTTTACTTTCGCTTAAAATGTTGTATTTGTTTTCTAAATTCTAATTAAACTATCGAAGATGAGGATAATGAATTTTAATCATATCGATCTGGTAGCCAAGTACGAGGAAAGAATCGTAAGGAGAAGCGGTATTTTCGTTTTTCTGGCGTTTTTGCTAATCGGGGGAATTTTAAGTTTTCACGTGTTTGCGCATAGTGACTGGCGTATTGCTTCTTACGCTTTTAGATTGGATATTCCTTCTGCCATCCCCTACACGAATGCTTATTTATTTTGCATTTTTCAAGCCTTTCTATCTATATTTATAGCGGGTGATTTTATAAGAAGGGAACCGCAAAAAAACACGAACGAGGCGTTGTTGACTCGTCCGGTGTGTAATGTGGAATACGTGTTGGGAAAGGGATTAGCTGTTGTGAAAATTTTGATTGTGCTGGATATCGTGTTAATGGTGTTGACATCGATCCTTCACGTTTCTGCGACGGATGCGGTATTCTCTCCTTTGTTGTATCTGTTTTATTTCTTTACCTTAACACTACCGGCCGTTTTTTTTACCACGGCATGGATTGTATGTATAAAGATTTTCGTGCGGTCACGGGTTTTTGCTCTGTTGTTGTTATTGTTATGTTTGTGGGGAACTTTAACGCTACTTCCGTTTTTAGCTCACGGGGTAGGTGATTTTACGGCTTCGCATATACCGAATATATTTTCGCCCATAGCGGGACATCCCGGAATAGGAAGTTATCTTTTGCAGCGCTTGGTGTTTGTTTGGTTTGCCCTGGGGTTATTCGCTCTTTCCGTTGTCGGTTTCAAACGATTATCCGAAAAGCGGAAGTACGTCGGACGGATTGTATCCGTTTGTTTTGGGGCGGGTATAGTCACCGCTTGTTGTTATCTTTTCCCTTTTGAACGTCATAATGAACTTCGGGATCATTATCGGTCTATTTACGAACGGTACGATAATACTCCCAAGGTGAACACGAATAAACACGAGATCACGTTTCGTCAGGAAGGAGAACGTTTGTCTTCGACCAGCAAGCTCATGATCGAAAATCGGAACCTCACGGCGATAGATACGCTACTGTTTTATCTTAATCCGGGTTTAGAACTTTCTGAACTGACAATAGATGGTAAAGAGGCTTCATTTGAGCGGAAGGATCAGGTGATCGTAGTTCCGTTCCGTTTGCAACCGGGTGATAGTTTATCGGTAACCATGAGTTATTCGGGAAAGATCGATCCTTTTATTTGTTATCCCGATATCGAGAATAAAGAGTTTAACGAGATGGATTTTAACAACATGTTATGTTTAGGTCATCGTTTTTACTTTTTGACGGATGCTTTTACCTTGTTGACTCCTGAAACGATCTGGTATCCCACGACAATACCTGTCGTTAACGTGGGTTCTCCCTGGATTTCCCGTCGAGATTACACGTTATACACGTTGAATGTGGTAAATCCGGTTCAGAAGACGGTTCTTTCCCAGGGAGAGATGACGGAGAGGGGAGACACGATTTGTTTTGATAACGGTCAGAATCTTTTCGGGATAGTATTGGTGATGGGTGATATGGATAAGGTACAATTCCAGGCTCCGGACTTTTTAAGTGAATATTATTACCCGAGGGGGGAGGTTCCTTGCCAGGGAACATTTCTGGTATCGGAGGAGGGAAAAAAGCAATCCATTGAAAGAATTAAATGGAAATTTGTCGATTATGACGGTTACACGTATTCAAAAATAGGACTAGTTGAGGTTCCGGTCTCTTTTTATACTTTTATTCGTCCCTGGAAAGAGGGAACGGATTACATTCACCCGGAGCTTTTTCTTGTGCCGGAACGACGAACGAGTCGATTGACTGATTACAAGGATCTTCTGAATAAAAAGATACGGAAGCATCTCGCCGAATTACCCGCAAACGTACCTGCATATATGAAAGATGACTTATCTGAATCGATAAAAAATACTCCGTTAGCGGATATTGAATCTGATCTCGTTGTTCGCAATTTTAACGTGTTTTATAAAGCGGTACCGGATCGCGAGTTTTTCTCGTGGTTGTCTTTCATGAAAAAAGATCAGGATCGTACTTCTCTTACGGCAGATTCTTGGAACAAATATGATTGTTCTTTTATGAGAAAAGAGGGAACCGTATTGTTCAGTTCTTTTCGTTATCCGATGATTAATTCGTTTTTTAAAGTGATGGCAACAGATAAATCATTTTTCTCGGATGATCTGTTGACTCAAATAATGAAAAATATGAGAGCTGTCGAGTTTCTTTCAGAAAATAGCCTTGAACAAGCGTTTCAATCGGAAGAGATTACTCCTGAAATGAAAAGTATTGTATATGTTAAAGGAAAAGAGTTGCGGGATCGTATACAAAGTCTGGTGGGGGATTCCTTGATCCGATTTATTGATAATTTTAGAGAGCGTCACGCGTATGAAGAGGTCGATTTTGAAGTGTTTTGTAATGCGTTAAACCGACAATTCGGTATAGATATTTATCCTGTTTTGAATCGGTGGTATACGGGTAAGGGTGTTCCTGCATTCGTATTCCGTGATATTGAAATAGAGGAGGATTTCGAAAAAGAAAAGGCTACGCTTTCTTTTAAAGTTTGGAATAAGAGTGATGTCGAGGGGATGATTTCCGTGAATTACTACGCGGATGCGACGGGAAGGAATGGTATGGGCCGCGACACGTCAGAATATATCACGATCGCTCCTCATGCTTGCCTGGAGGTTGCATTATTAGTCCCATATGTTGGATCTATTAATTTTTCAATAAATACCGGTTTTGCGAGAAATATACCGAACAGTTATACTATTTTTAATCGGGGAAAAGTTTGGGTTGATCGGGATACGATACGAGAGATCGACACGACCTACTTTGCACCTCCGACGAATGAAATTATCGTGGATAACGAGGACGAGGGATTTGTGATCCGGGAAGAACGCTCTTCTCGTTTTGAAAAAAAGGGTAAATCGAAGAAGTATAATTTTTATCCACCGAATCGTTCTGAGTGGCGATGGACTCTTTTTGTAGCCAGTGATGCTTATGGTGATGTTGTACAAAGTTTTTACAGTAAGGCTGGTGGTGGCGGTAAATCTCAGGTAGAATGGAATGCCTCTATCAAGGAAGCGGGCATGTACGAATTGTATGTCAAGCGTGTTGCGCTGCACGGGAATGGGGTAATGTTGAAGGATGCCGAGACAACAGAATACTCGTTTTTTCATGATGGGATTGAGGATAAGATATTTTTTAGTCCGGATGATCTTTTGAGACGGAAAGACGAGTTCACGGTTAAATTACGTCGGGCTAACGGGGCGGAAGAAGAGGTGAAATTAAGTTATGTGGCTCAGGATTATACTTCCGAGTTTTTAAAAGGATGGATTTTTTCGGGTAGGTATGAACTTTCCCCGGGTGACGTAAAACTCGTGCTTCAGGACAAGGGTCTTTTACCCGGAGAGGTATTGGCGGCAGATGCAGTGAAGTGGGTAAAGGTAGAGTAATAATTCAGTTTCAAAACTGATATATCCCGGAGATAAGATCGATTTCTCCGGGATTTGTTTTATTTTTGCATGGGATTAGTTTTGTTAATTGGTAATGATATGAAATATATTGCTCGTTTTATCATGAAACTTTTCGGTTGGAAGATGGTCGGAGAGTTACCGAAAGATAAGAAAGCTGTGGTTATTTCCGTTCCCCATACTTCTATAATGGATTTTATTTGGGGAAAGTTGACTTTTATGAGTAAGGGAATACCCACATTTATATTGATGAAGAAAGAGTTTTTCTTTTTTCCGTTGGGAATGATATTGCGTGCGATGCATGTGATACCGGTTGACCGGGGAAATAAGGATAATCATTTGGTGCAGCAGATGGTGGAGGAGTTTAAGAAACGAGATACCATGTATTTGACTATTACACCGGAAGGGAGTCGGAAAAAAAGGAAGAAATGGAAAAAAGGTTTTTTAGTAATTGCCAAGCAAGCCGGAGTTCCGGTTTATTTGGGACGTATCGATTATAAATACAAGTATTGTACGTGGGGAACCCGTTTTGAACCGTCGGATGATCCGGATGCCGATTTGCGTTACATCATGTCGACTTATAAGGATGCTCATCCTCGTCATCCTGAGAATTTTTCTACCGGTGATTGATTATGAAAGGGAAATTAAATATAGCTATTATACAAGCCCGGTTAGCGTGGGAAAACGTTCCTGAAAATTTAAGGCGTTTTGACGAGCGGATAGAGCGTGTGACAGGGGCGGAGGTAATTGTTTTGCCGGAGATGTTTTCTTCCGGTTTTACCATGCAGGGTAAGGAGAAAATAGCTCCTTTTTACGAGGAGACTTATTCGAAATTGTTGGAATGGGCTTCCCGGAAGAAAGCTTTGATTATGGGATCGGTTATTTTCCGGGAGGAGGAACGTTTTTATAATCGTTTGTTGGCTGTTTTCCCTGATGGAAGGGTGGAGTGGTATGATAAGCGGCATTGTTTTACGATGGGAGGCGAAGATAAGCATTTTACGCCCGGGGATAAGAGATTACTTCTTGAATACGAGGGGGTAAAAATAGCCCCTTTCATATGTTACGATTTGCGTTTTCCGGTGTGGAGCCGGAATACGGAAATGTACGATATGGCTGTTTATGTGGCCAATTGGCCTGCGGTTCGACGGGAACCGTGGCAAATATTGTTGCGGGCAAGGGCGGTGGAGAATCAATGTTATGTCGTGGGTGTAAATTGTGTCGGGGAGGATGGAAACGGTATAGACTATTCCGGTGATTCTATGATTATTTCACCCAAAGGAGAGGTTTTGATGCAATGTGAAGCCTGCCGGGATGATATCCGTCAGATGGATATTGATTTGGTCGGTTTGCAGGAGTTTCGAAAGAAGTTTCCCGTACTGGAAGACCGGGATGCCTTTGTTATCCGGAAATAATAGTAATTTTGCGTGCATTGTAAATCATAAGTAGTAATAATAGTTAACGGTGACGGATTTTATATCCGGAACTATTAAAAATGTAAGAAATGAAAAAAATTGGGTTAACCTTAATGGGATTCTGTATGATGTTAAGTTTGGCGGCGCAGGAAAAAATTTTGACGATGGAAGAGGCCATCGTGGGGTACCAGCTCTATCCACAGTCGAAATACATCGTATGGCAAGGAGAGAGTAATAACTATACTTATCTTTCCGATAAAAATTTGATGAGTGAGAATGCGGCCACGGGAGAAAAAAAGGTCGTATTGACAATAGAAGAGTTGAATCGGATATTGGGAACGGAATTGAAGGGATTTCCCCAGTTCTCCTGGTTGGATGAACAAACGTTAGCCGTTCGGCGTCAAGGTAAAGAGTATCAAATCGATGTGGTCGGTAAAAAGTTGAAAAATACCGTTGCATTTCCCAAAGAGGCGGCTAATATAACCTATTGTGCCCCGGCAGAAGCTTATGCCTACACGGTAGATAATAATCTTTATTACGTCGATAAGAGAGGAAATAGTTTTGCCGTGACGGAGGATGAGGATAAAAATATCGTGAACGGGCAGTTCGTGAGCAGAAATGAATTTAATATTAACGGAGGAATATTTTGGGCACCCGACGGAAAGAAACTGGCTTTTTATCGTAAAGACGAAAGTGAAGTAACCTCTTTTCCCTTGTTGGATATTGAAAGTCGTACGGGTACTTTACGTGAAATCAAATACCCGATGGCCGGAATGAAATCGGAGCAGGTAAGTCTGGGTGTATACGATATGGCTTCCCAGCGTATTGTATTTTTGAATGTGGATGATTTTGGCCGGGAGCAGTATCTGACCAATATTACCTGGAGTCCTCAAGGGGATGCCATTTACGTACAGGTTGTAAACCGGGGACAGGATCATATGCGCTTGAATAAATACGATGCTTCGACAGGTAAATTAATAGCGACTTTGTTCGAGGAAAAGTCGAATACTTACGTGGAACCTCAGGATAGATTACAGTTTGTCAACGGTTCGGATCGTTTTGTTTTCCGTACGAATAATCGGGACGGTTATTTTAATCTCTATCTGCATGACGGAAACGGAAAATTACTTAAACGTTTGACTCCGGTAGAAGCCGATGTGGAGTTTGTAGCTATGGACAAGGCGGGTAAATACGTATACTATCTGTCGTCTGAAGTCTCTCCGGTAGAGAAACAACTTTTCCGGGTAGATTTGAAAAGTGGAAAAAGAAGCCGCTTGACTTCCGCCGAAGGATGGCACATGATTAATATGAGTAGCGACTGCTCCTATTTTGTGGATAATTACAGCAGTCAATACGTTCCCCGGATTATTGATCTGGTAGCTAATAACGGGAAACAGGTGCGTCGTATTTTAACGGCAGAGAATCCGGTGAAAGATTATAAGTTCGGTGAAATTACGTTAGGTAAGATAAAGGCGGCAGACGGAAGTGATTTATACTATCGTTTGATAAAACCGATCGATTTTGATCCGAATAAGAAATATCCGGTAATTCATTATGTTTACGGAGGTCCGCATTTGCAGCTCGTAAAGAATTCTTGGAATGCTTCTTTGAGTATGTGGGAGATGTATATGGCTCAGCGGGGATACGTGGTATTTATATTGGATAATCACGGAACACCCAACCGGGGAAAAGCTTTTGAAGATATCATTCACCGGCAATGCGGACAACAAGAGATGGCCGATCAGATGGAGGGAATTAAATTCTTAACCTCCCAGCCGTGGGTGAATGCGGATCGCATCGGAGTCCACGGGTGGAGTTACGGGGGATTTATGACCATATCGTTGATTACCAATTATCCGGATATTTATAAGGTAGCCGTGGCCGGAGGTCCTGTTATCGATTGGAAGTGGTACGAGGTGATGTATGGAGAACGCTATATGGATACTCCTCAAGAGAATCCGGAAGGTTACGAGAAGGTAAGCCTTATTCATAAAGCGAAAGATTTAAAGGGAAAATTATTGATTTGCCAGGGAGCAGTCGATCCGGTGGTGGTATGGGAACATAGTTTGAGCTTTATCCGGGAGTGTATTAAAAATAACGTACAGGTGGATTATTTTCCATATCCGTGTGCCGAACACAATGTACGGGGAAGAGACCGGATTCATTTGATGCAGAAAGTAACGAATTATTTTGAGGATTATTTGAAATAAAACAGGGAACAGGAGCCAAATGCTGGCTCCTGTTTTTTTTGGGAATTGAAATTTTGCCATCCCATAATTTTTATTTTTAGTTTGTTTATGAATTAATAGCACCGCTGGTGGAATTGAAATAATGGATTTCGGTCCATTCCGGTGAGGGAATAACAGGAATTAATAGTACCGATAGCGGAATTAAAATCCTTGAGTTATCAGAGTAAGGAGTAGATACTTATAAGTATTCGGGGTTGGTGGTATATTTGTAACATGATTTTGTTTTGCGGAGAGTATTGGGGTATGTTCTTTAGAGTCTATGACTTTATCCTTATATTTGTCGCGAAATAGAAAATTATTTTCAACGTTCAATTTTTAATGTATGCGTATCGATATTTTAAGTGTAGTACCGGAATTATTGGAGAGTCCGTTAAATCATTCCATTATTAAGCGGGCAAAAGAAAAGGGAATCGTGGAGATTTTTATCCATAATATCCGGGATTGGTCGAAGGACAAACACCGGAAGGTGGATGATTACTCGTTCGGGGGAGATGCCGGATTGGTTATGATGATTCAACCGGTTTTTGATTGCATTCGGGAGTTGACTTCCCAGCGTCGTTACGACGAGATTATCTATACGGCTCCGGATGCGCCGACGTTTAATCAAAAAATAGCGAACGAATTGTCGTTGAAAGAGAATATTATGATTCTTTGCGGACATTATAAAGGAATAGATCAGCGAATTCGGGATTATCTGGTTACCCGGGAAATTTCTGTCGGAGATTATGTACTGACGGGAGGGGAGTTGCCTGCTTGTATTATGACCGATGCCATTGTACGTTTAATTCCGGGTGCGATGAATGATGAGAGTTCGGCATTGAGTGATTCGTTTCAGGATAATTTGCTGGCACCTCCTGTTTATACCCGTCCGGCGGATTTTAACGGGTGGAAAGTGCCGGAGGTGTTACTTTCCGGTAACCATGCCCTGATCGATGAATGGCAGGAACAGCAGGCTTACGAACGAACCAGACTGTTGCGTCCGGATTTGCTGGAAGAAAATGAGTTTCCAGAGTAAACCCGTTTTACCGCATCCGTGTAGAGGGCCTGTCCTTCATAGGCTCCGTTTCCGGATAATACGATTTTATTTTCTCCTCGCGTGAAATTTATACCAATAGAATAGATTCGATCGGAGTTTTCGGATCGAATGACGGGATGGTTGGGAAGACGTTTGACGAGTGCCGTCGATAAAATCGTTTTTTGAGTACCACTTTTTTGTAAAATCCATTGTAAGCTAAAGATTTATTTGTATTTTTGCGCCCGTTATTTGGAAAACATAATGTCTAATTTATTAGCAGAGAAAGAATTAATCATGACAGAAGAACAAAAAGAAGTGCAAGTAGAACTTGCAAAAGAAGAAGTAAAGAAAACGGCGCCGGTAGTGGCAACTGCTGAGGCTGATGAGGATTTTGATTGGGAGGCTTATGCGAATGATGATGTAATTTCTGCATCGGAAAAAGAAGAATTGGCGAAGAAATACGCAGACACTCTTTCTTCCGTGGTGGAAAAAGAGGTAGTTGAGGGTACTGTTATCTCTATGAACAAGAGAGAGGTAGTGGTAAACATCGGTTACAAATCTGACGGTATTATCTCGTTGAATGAATTCCGTTACAATCCGGAATTAAAAGTGGGCGACAAAGTAGAAGTATACGTTGAAACCCAGGAAGATAAAAAAGGTCAGCTAACTTTATCTCATAAAAAAGCAAGAGCTTTACGTAGCTGGGATCGCGTGAACTCGGCATTGGATAATGATGAGGTAATTAAAGGTTTTGTAAAATGTCGTACGAAGGGTGGTATGATCGTGGATGTATTTGGTATCGAGGCATTTTTGCCGGGATCTCAGATCGACGTGAAACCGATTCGCGATTACGATGTATACGTGGGTAAAACCATGGAATTCAAGGTGGTTAAAATCAACCAAGAATTCAAAAACGTTGTTGTTTCTCATAAAGCTCTTATTGAAGCCGAGTTGGAACAACAGAAGAAGGATATTATTTCTAAATTGGAAAAAGGACAGGTACTTGAAGGTACTGTTAAGAATATTACCTCTTACGGAGTATTCATCGACTTGGGCGGTGTAGACGGATTGATTCATATTACGGACCTTTCTTGGGGTCGCGTAAACCATCCGAACGAAATCGTTCAATTGGATCAGAAGTTGAATGTGGTTATCCTTGACTTCGATGATGAAAAGAAACGTATTGCTTTAGGTTTGAAACAATTGACTCCGCATCCGTGGGATGCCTTGAGTGCAGACTTGAAGGTTGGTGACCGCGTGAAGGGTAAGGTAGTTGTTATGGCAGATTACGGTGCCTTCGTAGAGATTGCTCCGGGTGTAGAAGGACTGATCCACGTATCGGAAATGTCTTGGTCTCAACACTTGCGTTCTGCTCAAGATTTCATGAAAGTGGGCGATGAAGTAGAAGCCGTTATTCTTACCTTGGATCGTGACGAGAGAAAGATGTCTTTGGGTATCAAACAATTGAAAAATGATCCTTGGCAGAATATCGAAGAGAAATATGCCGTGGGAACAAAACATAAAGCTATCGTTCGTAATTTCACTAACTTCGGAGTATTCGTGGAAATTGAAGAGGGTGTTGACGGATTAATCCATATCTCCGATCTTTCTTGGACGAAGAAAGTGAAACATCCGGCAGAATTTACTCAGATCGGAGCTGAAATCGATGTGGTTGTTCTCGAAATAGACAAAGAAAACAGAAGATTGAGCTTAGGTCACAAACAATTGGAAGAGAATCCTTGGGATGTATTTGAAACCATCTTTACCGTTGATTCTATCCACGAAGGAACGATTACCGAAATTTTCGATAAGGGAGCAGTTATCGCATTACCTTACGGGGTTGAAGGTTTCGCTACTCCTCGCCATTTAGTGAAAGAAGACGGATCTCAGGCTCAAGTGGATGAAAAATTACCGTTCAAAGTAATTGAATTCAACAAGGGAGCAAAACGGATTATTCTTTCTCATTCCCGTATCTTTGAGGATGAGCAAAAAGCTGTAGAAACGGCCAAAAGAAAAGACGAAGCTCAAACCACGAAAAAAGCCGTTAAGAAAGTAAAAGAAAAACTGGAAAAAACGACTTTAGGAGATATCACCGAGTTGGCTGCCCTGAAAGATCAAATGGAAGCAAAAGCTGAAGAAGAGGCTAAAAACGAAGAGGCATAATTGATTCGTGAAATTTGAATTAACCATATTGGGGTGCGGTTCTGCCGTACCCACTCTTCAAAGAAATGCTGCCGCTCAGGTACTTAATGTACTTGAGCGGTACTTTCTTAT
>NZ_UQRQ01000037.1 GCF_900543425.1 uncultured Sanguibacteroides sp.
TCAGAATCTTAATCATAAATCGTAAATCAAAAATTAATTTACAATCTACAATTGTCAGTTTGTAATATAAATTTCTAAGACCTTACAGTATTCGTCGGGATATAGGGTTAGGTTTTTGAGAGAGGCCGGGATGAGTACCGTTTCTTCCTGTTTTACCTCCACGGGATCGGATTCTCCTGTCGTGATGGTGAATTTCCCTTGCAGACACATGTAGATAACAAAAGAATCCAACCGAATGTATTCTTTTTCTATGTTTTTGTCGAACGTGAGTAAGTTCGTCGTAAAGTAAGGGCAATCGACTAATTGTACGGATTCGTTGTCTTTAGGCGTATAACGGATTTTATGATTCGGGTGATAGTTGTAATCGATAACGTTCGTTGCCAGTTCCGTGTGTAATTCTCTCGGTTCTCCGTTTATGTCCTTACGGTCGTAATCGTAGATTCGATAAGTAATGTCTGAGGTTTGTTGTATTTCTGCAATAAAGCATCCTTTTCCGATGGAGTGAACCAGACCGGAAGGGAGAAAGTAACAATCTCCTTTGTGGGGATATTCCACGTTTAGGATCTCTTGGAGCTTTTTTTGGTGCAATTTTTGTAAATACTCCGATTGGTCCACGGGCTTATTAAAGCCTAAAATCAGGGAAGCCTCTTTTTCGGCATCCACAATGTACCACATTTCGGTTTTTCCGTAGGCATTATGCCTTTCTTTAGCCGTGGCATTATCGGGGTGAACCTGAATGGAGAGATTGGCCTGGGAGTCGATGTATTTAATAAGTAACGGGAATTCAATACCGAATTGTTCATATACATGATCTCCTACCAGGTCCCCCATATATACTTCGATCAGTTCCTGAAGATCATTTCCTGCCAGAAACCCGTTAGATACCACGGATATGCGTTCCTGTACGGCTGAGATTTCCCAACTTTCTCCTATATGTTCGGTTTCCATGTGATTCTCGCTTTTATAGGCCAGTTTATGACCACCCCAAAGAGTTTTTTTTAGAATCGGGTGAAATTTTAACGGGTACAACATCTTCTCTGTTTGTATTAGGCATAATTATTGTATGAAGACAAAGATATTAAAAATGCATAATCTTAGCGTGAGTTTCGCTTTAAAATGTAATTTTGATTCGAAGAATAGAAATTAATGTAGTAAAAAATGGGAAACATGAGAATTTTAGGTGCCTTTATCACTTTATTTATTTTGGGTGCGTGTAGTGATAGTGACGACAAAGAATTTGTGTTAAATCGTAATGATCTTACGGGTAAGAATTGGTATTATAACGGGTGGATCGGTAATAAGTTAGGCTATCGGACAAATGACGTGTTGGAAGTGATTCGTTTTGATAATAATGGTAATTTGATAGGTGTGGAATATAGCGGTTTGAAAGATTCGATTGCCGGTAAATGGAAAGACCTGGAAAATAATGCTTTGAGAATAACTGATAATGACGGTAAAGAAAATACATGGAATGTACTGGGGTGTGGAAAAGGTATATTGTCTTTGCATGACGGATGGGGTGAACGCAAATACAACGAGGGACTTTCTTATCTGGAAGATTTGAGTGGGGATGCTTACTGGGTTAATCAATATTTAAGTGATGAGAGGATTTGGAGAAAAACATTAGAGTTTAAGATAAGCGGGAACGGTTCCGTCCGGGAGGCTTATGCCATTGTGTCGGATGCGGAAGGAGGACAAATCCTGTTGGACAGGGGGAGTTATCTTGGAAGTTTGGTCTACCAGAAAAATATCGATTTCACCGGGAACTGCGATCGGGTAAGGTTTTATTGTAAGATCGGCTCCAAATGGAATGTGAAATTCGATGAAAGTTTGTATGATACGAATATTCCGGAGCACACCTTTGACCTGAAGGCCGAATGGAGGCCTACGTCTACTTCTACGGGTATAGATATTACCTGGACTCCTGTTGAAGAGTCGAATATATATTATCAGGTTGAGGTGTTGGATAAAAATTCAGATGCTAATAATCCGTTTTTCAAGAGCGAGGTGCTGGCCGGAACGGGAGAGTTGAATATAACGGAAGCAACACAAGGAAAGGTAGAGAATCGATTGTCTGCTTTGGTTAAAGGAGAGGTTTATAAGATACGATTGTCAGCCATTTTGTATGAGCCGGGGATCGGAAGATACGATAACAATGCCGATCGGAATATCCAGGCTATTAGTTATGTGACGAAAGCCTTTGTTTGGGGAGAATAAATGTTTTAATGGCTTGTGCTAATTTTTCCGGCTGTTCGCTATGTAACCAATGCCCGCAATCGGGTATTTGAATGAAGCGGGCAGCCGGAAATTGTTCATACAAGAAAGTCTTGTCCGTCGGGATAAGGTCGGAATGTTCTCCTTTAATGAAAAGGATCTCTCGAGTGTATTGCGACAGGGGGAGACGGGAAGGGCAGCCGCTGATTTCCTGAAAATGTTTTTGTATGGATTCATGATTGATTTTCCATTCGAATCCGTTTTCTGTTTTCCGAATATTCTTCAAAAACAATTGCTGGGATTGGGGTGTTTTGAAACGGGATTCAATAGCGTTTTTTATCTCTTCTCTTGTTTGATACGAACGAAGGTTGAAGGCAGACATGAAATCGATGATTTTACTATGCCGTCCTCCGTCGGAAGAGGTATAGGCGATCGGAGCGATATCGATGACTACGGCCTTGCGGATAAGTTCCGGTTTTTTCATGAGTATGGCCATGACTATTTTTCCGCCCATGGAGTGTCCGGCGATGCAGGGGCGTACCGGTAATTGCAAGGACTCGATCAATTCTATGATATCATCACTCATCGCATCGTAATTCATTTCGTCCGAATGCGGCGATTGTCCGTGATTGCGATTGTCCGGCAGGATTACCCTGAATCGGTTTTCTAATAAACGGGCAATGGGAAGCCAGTTTTCCGAGGCACCCCATAAGCCGTGAAGAATAATCAAAGGATCTCCCTGTCCGATTTCTCTGTAAAATAATTTCATCGTTTGTTTTCGTCGTGGCAAATTTACAAGCTATCTGTCATAAAAGAAACTATTTTTCTTCAAATTCTTTTAATTCCGTAAGCGTTTTGTTGATCTGTTTCATCTGCTTACGGAGCCGAGACAACATAAATAGCTCTAATGCTATCGTAATTAAGACCAGCGTAATGGCATAAAAGATCAGCGCCTTGGAAGAGAATGCCTCTTTTTTTTGGTAAATGATATTAATTACGGGAATAAGAATAAGATAGAAGAAGAAATTTTCTTTGAATATCCACGATTTATAGGTGTCTATTCGTTTTTTGATTGACAGGATATTCATGTTGCTAATATCGATTCGGGATAAATAACAGTATTTTCTATAGCACCATATGACGCCTCCGAAAGTGATTATTCCGGCGATGATAATATTAATTTGAATAATGAATGGTGTCGGTTTAAACAGCAGGATACCCGCTAAAAATAGGGTCGAGGCGAAACACAGGATCGTACTGAATATTTCTATGTTTTGTAACTTCTCTAAAGCTGTATTCCCTTTGCTACAGATCGTCTCTTTCATCAATTGCTTGTTGATAAACTCGTATCGTTCCAAGCGTTCATTAAGTGTTTTCCAATCTGCTTTTAATTCTTCCAGTTCCATGATGTATGATCTAAAGGTTCGACATTTTTTTCAACTTATCTTTGGTGCGGTTTAGCTTTGTGGCCACGTTGGTGATTGTCAGACCGGTGATGTTCGCTATCTCTTGGTATGACTTCTCTTCCAGGTAGAGTAATATTAAAGCCTTTTCCAAATCGTTCAATCGATTGATTCGAAAGTATAGTTCTTGTAAAAGTTCCGTTGTCGCGTTATCTTCCTCCATAATATCCAGAATTGAGGTGAGAGGCAGTATTTTGGGCTTTCGGGAAAAACGCCGGAAAAGGGAGAGGCAGGTGTTTAATGCGATGCGATATACCCAAGTCGAGACCTTACTCTCGTAACGGAAATTAGGAAAGCTTTTCCATAAATTGAAAACGGTCTCTTGATAGAGATCGCTTAAATGCTCTTTGTTTTCGGCATAAATATAGCAAACCTTATAGATGATTCGTTGATGTTCTTCGACAAGGGCTGTAAATTCTTTTTCCAGTAGATGTTTTTCCATATCTATCGTGTTTTGCCCTATTAGTCGTTTATGATGCTATAAAATCACGTTTAACTGCAAAAATATTTTGATGGGAGACCGGTTGAATGGTAAAAAAAAACCGCCCGGAGGCGGTTTTTATTTTAGTCTTTCAATTTTGCTTTCAGGTATTCTCTATTCAGTCGAGCGATATGCTCGATAGAGATACTCTTGGGGCATTCGGATTCACAGGCTCCCGTGTTGGTACAGTTTCCGAATCCGAGTTCGTCCATCTTGGCAACCATGGCTTTAGCCCGGCGTGCCGCTTCGATTTTACCCTGAGGCAATAATGCCAGTTGTGAAACCTTGGCAGCCACGAAAAGCATGGCCGAAGAGTTTTTACAGGTTGCAGCACAAGCTCCGCAGCCTATGCAGGCTGCTGCATCCATTGCTTCTTCTGCTTTTTCGTTAGCAATAGGAATTGCATTACCGTCAGGAACACCCCCCGTGTTCACGGATACATATCCACCTGCCTGTAAGATCTTCTCGTATGCTCCACGGTCAACGATTAGGTCTTTGATTACGGGGAAGGCTCCGCAACGCCAGGGTTCGATCGTGATGGTTGCTCCATCCTCGAAACGGCGCATATGCAATTGACAAGTCGTCACGTCATCGTCTGGTCCGTGAGCACGGCCGTCGATAAACAAGCTACACGTTCCACAAATACCTTCACGGCAATCATGGTCAAATGCAACCGGTTCTTTATTTTCGCTTACAAGCTGTTCGTTCAGGATATCCAACATTTCAAGGAATGAAGTGCCGGTAGAGATATCATGGATTTTGTATGTTTCAAACCCGCCTTTGGATTTAGCATCTTTTTGACGCCAGATCTTCAGAGTTAGTTCTTTTAATATTTTATCTGCCATAACCAATTTTGTTTTAAATGCTAAATTGCAGGTCGTTCATTTGTGTCGATGCCTACAATTTAAATTGTCATTATTTATAAGAGCGTTGGGTTACTTCAATATTTTCGAATACAAGGGGTTCCTTGTGCAGTTCAGGAGCTGTATTTTCACCTTTATATTCCCACGCGGAAACATATTGGTAATGTTCATCGTCCCGTTTTGCTTCACCTTCTTCCGTAACGGATTCCAAACGACAATGTCCACCGCAAGATTCGTTACGATCCAATGCATCGTGAGCCATCAGGTCGGCAATCTCTAAGAAATCAGCTATACGTCCGGCTTTTTCCAACTCATTGTTCATCGCGGTGAATTCTCCGGTGATACGAAGATCCTTGTAAAACTCTTCTTTTAGTTCGGCAATTAATTTGATTGCTTTTTGTAAACCTTCCGCGTCACGGGCCATTCCGATATAATCCCACATAATATGTCCTAATAGTTTGTGGAAATGATCAGGAGATTTACTTCCTTTTATATCGTATAACTTACGTAAACGATCGGTTACCCGTTTCTCTGCTTCATCGAATTCGGGTGTATTGGTTTTGATTTTCGGTGTTTGAATATCTTTTGCCAGATAATCACCGATGGTGTACGGCAGTACGAAATAACCATCAGCCAGACCTTGCATTAAAGCAGAAGCTCCCAGACGGTTGGCTCCGTGATCGGAGAAATTACACTCTCCGATGGCATATAAACCCGGAACGGTTGTCATCAGGTTATAGTCAACCCAAAGACCTCCCATTGTATAGTGAATGGCCGGGTAGATCATCATCGGGTTATTATAGGGATCGACAGCCGTGATCTTTTCATACATCTGGAACAAGTTTCCGTAACGTTTCTCGATGGTCTCTTTTCCCAAACGATCGATAGCGTATTTGAAATCCAAGAATACAGCCTTTCCTGTATTATTTACTCCGAAACCGGCATCGCATCTCTCTTTGGCGGCCCGGGAGGCCACATCACGAGGAACTAAGTTTCCGAATGCCGGGTAACGGCGTTCCAGATAGAAGTCGCGGTCCTCGTCCGGTATGTCGTTCGGGTTTAATGTTCCGGCTTGTAATTTCTTAGCATCTTCTATTTTTTTCGGAACCCAAACACGACCGTCATTACGTAATGATTCGGACATCAAAGTCAGTTTACTCTGTTGTTCTCCGTGTACCGGAATACAGGTCGGGTGAATTTGTACGAAACAAGGATTTGCAAAAAATGCTCCTCGTTTGTAAGCTTGCCATGCGGCACTTCCGTTACATCCCATGGCATTTGTCGAAAGGAAAAATACGTTACCGTAACCTCCGGTCGCCAGAACAACGGCATGTGCACCGAAACGTTCGATTTTACCGGTTACCAAGTCACGGGCGATAACTCCTCTTGCTTTTCCGTCAACAAGGACTACATCCAAAACTTCATGACGGTTATATACTTTAATCTGGCCTTTCTCGATTTGACGATTCATGGCCCCGTAACAGCCGAGCAATAGCTGTTGTCCGGTTTGTCCTCGGGCGTAGAACGTACGGCTAACCAAAGCACCACCGAAAGAACGGTTTGCCAGGAGACCGCCGTAATCACGGGCGAAAGGAACTCCTTGAGCCACACATTGGTCGATAATGGCATTACTTACTTCTGCCAGACGATACACGTTAGCCTCACGAGCCCGATAGTCTCCTCCCTTGATGGTTTCATAGAATAATCTATAAACGGAGTCGTTATCGTTTGTATAGTTCTTTGCTGCGTTAATACCTCCTTGTGCGGCAATAGAGTGAGCCCGGCGAGGAGAATCCTGATAACAGAAAGAGAGAACGTTATAGCCAAGCTCAGCAAGGCTGGCGGCTGCAGATCCACCGGCAAGTCCGGTACCTACGACAATAATATCTAATTTCCTTTTATTAGCAGGACTGACAACACCAATATGAGCTTTATGGTTTGACCATTTTTCTACTAACGGTCCTGCAGGTATTTTTGCGTTTAATTCTGTCATAACGAATAATTTTTAATTTTGATTTTTAGATTCAGATTTCTCATAGGAACTTAGTGGTCGTTAATTACCGCCTAAGCCTAAAATAAAATAGAGTGGGATAATGCTGAATCCTACGGCAATGATAATCGCGAAAATTTTAGCAAGACATTCTAATCTTTTTCTCCAAATCTGGTTGCAAAAACCGATGGATTGGAATGCTGACCAAAATCCGTGGGTGAGATGAAGACCTAAGAATACACCGCCTAAAATATAAATCAAACCGTAGATAATGCTGGATTTAAATAATCCTGCTACCAGAGCGTAAGTGTTTTCCATGGCTACTCCATCCACGTTGATTTCTGTCAAGAGAGGATCTCCTGCAAACTTAATTTTCCACCAGAAGTTCCAAAGATGTACGACCAAAAAGATTAAAACCAATCCTCCCAGAATGTACATATTTCTGGAAGACCAGGTACAGTTACCTGCTTGGTTCCGTAAATCGTATTTGACGGGACGTGCACTTCTGTTTTGGAGCGTTAAGATGGAGGCTAATACGATGTGAATGATAAATCCTAATGCCAAAATCGGTTCAATGATTTTGATTAATGGATTGGTTGCCATAAAATGAGCTCCAATGTTAAATAACTCACCACTATTATCCACGATTAAAAGTAGATTTAGTGCCAAGTGAATGCACAAAAACGCAATAAGAAAAAGACCCGATAAACTCAGAATGATCTTTTTCCCGATCGACGATGTTAAGAAATTACTCATAATTAAGTCTATTTATTGATAACTATTTAAATTCTTTTGCGTCAACAAAAGTACCTTTTTTTCCGGCATATGGAACGCTTTCAGCTATTTTAAAATCATTCTAAATATAAAGAATTATTTCCGTAATTAAGGGGTGGAGAGGGGTGCTTGTGTCGGTGTTAATAATGCCTTGTAAAGAACCTCTTGGATTTTAGTACGAATATTTTCTTGCATAAGTTTATCATTATATTCATTGGGAAATGTTCTATTTGATAAAAATATGTATATCAGTTTATTATCCGGATCATTCCAGGCGATCGTACCTGTAAAACCACTGTGTCCGTAACTGGATAAGGGGGCCGTTTCGCAGGCAGGACTGGTTTTGGAGGCATCTTGTTCTGGCTTGTCAAAACCTAATCCCCGGCGATTTTGTTTCGCGGGTAATTGGGTACTTGTGAAAAGGGCTACGGTTGTTGAGTCTATGAAGCGTTCTCCTCCGTATTCGCCGTAATTCAGGTACATTGCCATGATTTTGGCCAGGTCTCCGGCATTGGAAAAAAGACCTGCATTTCCGGATATACCGTTTAGTAAGGCGGCAATCGGGTCATGGACATATCCTTTCAGGAGGGATTTCCTAAAAACTTGATCTTCAGTTGAAGGTACGATGCGTTCCGTACTGAGGGTGCGATAAGCCTGAAACGCCGTGTTATTTGCCCCGATACGTTTGAATAGTTGTTCTTTGCAAAGGCGGTCGAAGGAAGTTGACGTCTGAGACTCCAGAATATCTTTTAAAAGAACGAATCCGATATCGCTGTACGTGTATTTTTTTTGCGGCAATAATTCGCTATTCAATAGAATTTCATGGATGGAATCCCGGAATTGTTTATGAATATAGAAATGGGGAGATATTAGCGTGTAATCCTCTCGGGGTTCATAACAGAACGTACTGTCTCGATAGCTGAAATGCGGGTTCAGGTAAAGGCGATCCCGTAATTTCTGACAATTTTCTTTTGTCCGCCGCGAAGAGAACAAGCGACCGGATAATTTTTCTTTATCTATAGCGTGATAAAAAAAAGAAACGGCCGGTTTCAAGGCGGCCATATGCAGGAGAATCTCTCTAATCGTAATATTTGCCTTGTTCGTTTGTATGATTGGAGGATAGTAACAGGAGATCGGTGAATCCAACGCTATTTTTTTTTCGTCATAGAGCATCATTGTGGCAGGAAGGGTAGCCGCAATTTTTGTTATGGAGGCTATATCGTAAATATCATTTGTTTGGTTTAATTTTTTCTTTTGGTAGGTATGATGTCCGAAAGCTTTATTATAGACGATGTATCCGTCTTTTGCCACCAGTACCTCGCAACCGGGAGTTGCTTCTTCTTGTATGGCGGCCCGACAGATACTGTCGATACTTTGTAGTACAAAACTATCCATTCCGCTCAGAATGGGGTGATGGTATCCCAGTCGGATTTTAGGTGTCGTTAAACCGGTTCCGGCGGGATAGCTGAGATTAATACTGACCGGTAATTTCCCTTCTACGCGAATTCCCCCGAATAAGGCCTGAGCTGAAAATTCTTGGGCCGGGATATCGTGACTATAACTGATAAGTATTGCATCTACGGGGAGGTAACTGTATAGATCGACCCCGTAGGGAGTTGCCGGATGGCACAGGACAAGACGTTTCCCTTTTAATTTTTTGATGATATCCGATAATTGTAACGAGGCTCCGAATTGCCGGGCCATGCTGTTTCGTGCGGCACTATTGTATATGATAATACAGTTATAAGGAGCTAATTTTTGGAGTAGTTGTTGTATTTTTTCCGAAGAAACTTCATTACTTATGGAAAAATGATCGCACGGAGCATAGTTCGAAAGCATGTTTTCGAAAGCGGTCGCTTTTCTATCGCCAAAATTTAATGAGGCGATACGTAACGTATCCAGCTTCGTGAAGGGGAGTAAAAGGTTATTGTTTTTTATTAATGTAATCGCCTTGGCGTAAGCTGTTTGCAAGACTCCCGAATCTTGTGGCGTGTTCAGGCGTTGGATAAGTCGGGTCGTATCAATCGGATGCAGGAAAGGTGTGACGAACTTCTCTTTTGCCAACAGAATTTGTTTGCATCGTTCGTGAATGAGCTCTTCGCTAACCTTACCGTGCTTGATAGCTTCTTTTATTTTCCTGACCGAGGCGGCAATGTTTTCCGGAAACAGGAGTACGTTATTACCGGCCATCAGGGCTAATAAGTCTGCCTTACCTTTGGTCCTTCCGAATGTTACTCCTTTCATATTCATCGCATCCGTAAAACATAATCCTTCAAAATGAAGTTGATTTCTCAAGAGATCCGTGACGATCCGGGAGGATAAGGAGGCAGGGAGATTCGTAGAATCATAGGCGGGGACGTTCAGATGGGAAACCATTACTCCGGGGACACCTGCTTCAATGATCTCTTTAAAAGGATACAATTCGACAGAATCCAGACGTGCTATTGGAAATTTTATTAACGGGAGGGCTAAATGCGAATCGACATCCGTATCTCCGTGGCCTGGAAAATGTTTAGCTACCGCCATGATGTTTTGAGAACTCAATCCTTGCATGTAGGCAATGGATTTTTGGCTTACATTTTTTTTACTTTCACCGAAAGAACGTATGCCTATAATCGGGTTTTTGGGGTTGGTATTGATATCGACAACCGGGGCAAAGTTAACGTGAACTCCTAACAGGCGGCAATCTTCTCCGATCGATTGTCCAATTTGATAGATAAGATTATTATCACGTATCGCTCCCAGTAGTGTTTGATTCGGAAATTCCATGGTTTGCTTAATTCTCCAGCCGAGACCGCTTTCCGCATCCATTCCGATCAATAGCGGAATGGATGATAGCTGTTGGAAATGATTGGTCAAAAGAGCTTGTCGGATAGGAGAACCTTGAAAGAAAATGATTCCTCCGACATGATATTTAGTGATGGTTTCTTCCAACTCTTCTTCGTAATCGGCATCTTTGTTACTATAAGCGGCAATCATAAACAATTGCCCGATCTTTTGATCCAAAGTCATTGTCGAAAGGATAGAATCCACCTTTTCGATAGCATCTTGTCCCCAAAGCGCGTGAGAGATAAAAAGACAGATTACGAGACTCAGAAAAATCTTGTACATAAAATTTATACTTACCAATTATCATTATCGACAGGATACGTGTTTCTTATTTTCCTGCATAGAACAAAAGTAACAAAAAAGAAGAGGGCATAAACTTATTTTTACCCTCTTCTTTTCTAATGATTGTTAAAAACAATTATTTTAGCATCTCGGCAATTTTTGCTTTTAATTCGTTGCCTCTTAAGTTTTTGGCGACAATCTTATTGTCCGCATCCAATAATACGGTATGAGGTATGGACGTCACTCCGTATAATTGTGCTACTGCTGATTGCCAACCTTTCAGATCGGAACCCTGATACCAGGTTAACCCGTCGTCTTTGATCGCTTTTTCCCAGTTTGCTTTGTCATTATCTAATGATACGCCTATGATCTCAAGACCTTTCGGATGGAATTCTTTGTAAAGAGCCACCACGTGGGGATTTTCTTGCCGGCAAGGTCCACACCAGGAAGCCCAGAAATCGATTAATTTCACTTTCCCTTTGATATCGTATAGCGAGATAGTTCCTCCTTCCGGAGTATCAAGAGTAAAATTCGGGGCTATTTGTCCTACCGCTACACTCTCTTGTTTGGCAATGTGTTGGGCAATTTTTTGTCCGGGAATCGTTGCTTTGGCATTTTCTCCCAGTAAAGCGTATTTTCCTTTTAATACATCCAGCTCCATTTCTCCTACCATGGCGGCAACCATATGAGCTGATACATAAGAATCCGGGTTTGTTTTGATCAAAGAATCTTCTTTTGCCATTGCTTTTTCGACCAATTTATTGTATACATTGACAATAGAGTCTGCTTTGGCTTGGTCTTGAGCTTGTTGAGCTTGCATATAGCTTTGATTCAGCGTTTGTTGTTGCTTGAATACTTCGAGTTGAATGTCATTAAATTCATTGCTTAGCTTTTGGGCTGCTCCACCTTTTACGCTGGTCTCCATGGGATTCATGGGATTTATTTTTACCGTGAACTTTTCGTTTTCCAAGAAAATGGGCAGTCCACCTCTTTGACCTTGTACCGTTATAAATGCCGCGGTTATACCTTTGACATTGCCTTTGAAGGCAAAATTACCATTTTTGATATCGGAGGAGGCTAATGTATCTACCTTTCCGTTGTCTACATTTACCATATAGGCCTTACCCTCTTTCAGACCTTCAATGTTTCCGGTTACCGTGTAACCGCTTTGGTTATTACATGCTACAAGTGCTAAACCTGCAACTGCAAAAGTGAATAAAATTTTTCTCATGTTTTGGGTTTTTCAATATAAACTTTTTAATTACTAATTAATCTTACTTTTCATGAACCATCTTTCCTTGAAAGCAATATTAATTCTTACTTTAGCATATTTTTCCAGAATCAAATTGTTAGAACGGGTCCCTCTCATACCGAAATCGAAGGCAACGCCCAACATTAATTCTTGTGTCCGAAGTCGAACCGGAATTTGAGATCCGACTGTGATCCCATAGGTATTGATGGTATGATCGTTCAAATCGATATGGGACTTAGTAAAATACGTACCAGCCATATATTTGTTACGTTGCCACCAATGACGTCCGGTTGCATCCGGTTGAAAATATCCCCCTAATGCAGCTTTATGGTAATTTTTATACACTCTTTCTCCGCCAAATTCTTGATATTGAGACATGTTCTGGAAAGTATAATCTCCGGAAAACAACCATCGTTTTTTATACTCGTAGGTTGTACCGATAATCATTTTAAAAGGATAGTGAATATTCCCGTCTTCCCATTTTTCATCGTTAATAGGAGTTTGGGTTCCGTTCGTCATACTGATCTTATAGGCTTCAAACGTCTTTTTCCCGTGGAAGTTGGTTCCGAAATTGAAACTGGTTCCTAAAGTCAGGTTTGAATTTTTGTTTAATTGTAACGGTAATTGAGCTCCCATCGTGAAAAGTGCATCGAAAATATCGATTTGTGTCCGGGTCTTTAGATAATATCCGCTACCGAGAGGCAATATTTGTAAGGTTTGACGTTCTTCCACCTTACCGAATATCAGGGAAGAGTTTACTCCGATGGATAACTTCCCGAATTGATAGGCCAAGCCGAGATAGGCTTCATTTAAACCTCCTTCACCCTCGATGTGCTGAAGGAAACGCATGCTCGGATCACCGATTACTTCATTGTTATACAGAATGTCGTATCCGATATCACTTTTTTCATTGAAACCGAAAGACATAAATAATTTTTTATACAGTCTGAAAGCCATATTTATGGAGGCATTCTGTGCAACTTGGTATTTGGAGTGTTCCTTGTTTGTTGAAATATCGACATATTCTCCGCTGACCCCAAGTTGAAAATAGAAACGGAGTGTATCCAAGGCTGTATAAGAAGCCGGATTCATGAAATTGATATTATAGTTGTCGCGCATGGCAACGGATACACCACCCATGGCCGTGTAAGGACCGTAGTTGTCGGGGAAGAGTCCCAGTCCGTATTTGGAGTACGGAGTTCCTGAATTGTTTTGGCCGAATGCACTGATTGAGCAAAGAAATATGACGATACTAAAAACTATTTTTCTCATAAAATTCATATTTGATAACTGCTTTATCATTTATATTGTGTGTAATAGATCCGTAAAACCGGAACTTCTTCCAGTACTACACGATTAAATGAACTGCTGATATTTCCTTCCATTAGATTTATATTATCCTGCGAACGTAATGTACCGGGTAGTCCTAACAGTAAATGGATATTTTGATCAATGGGTGGAACTCCACTTACCAGGCTGTTATAATAATCCGTGATGTCTATGGTGTATTTACGATCGTTTACGTTCGTCGAATTTTGGAATAGGTATCCGTAAACCGGTTTTCCGCTTCCGTTTAAGAGTACCCCTTTTAATCCATTTTCCCGGTCTGACACAAATACTCCCAATTGTTTGGCATCCGGCACTTTGGAGTATACATTAAAATAGGGTTTCAATTCTATTTCGGCCCGGCTAATGGTTCGATAGGAATCGATATTTTTGATAAAAGGTAAATTAAGCTTCAGCATGTATCCGTTCAGTCCCTGAACTACCCCTAAACCGCCCTTTACGTACTGTAAAGAATCGGTTTGGGTTACGTGGGCCAATTCTTGTGGAGGATCGTTTTTATAATTGGTGAAATTATAAAAACTACCGGATGATCCTATTGCCGGAATATCAAACCAGTATTTAGTCTCTCCGAAATGATAGTAACAACGTAGGTATAGGTTGGTCGAGGTACCGTCAATGGAGATCAGGTTACTGTTTTCTTTATCGGAAACAATGGATAAACCTTTGAAGTAGCGTAAGAAATCCAATCCGTTGTTAAAAACGGTATCTCTTGCCCGCATCAAGTCAAAAAGTTTTTTCCCCAATTCATCGTCTACTTTAAAATAAGCTCTGGACAGATACTCCTTTTGCGGGTAAACTTTTAAAGTAGAGATAGGCGTATTTGCCCGGGGAAGCGAATCTGTATTGTAGAAAAAAGGATTAAGATAGTCAAAATCAGGAAATTCTGTTAGCCTGTATAAATAATAGGTTTGGTGTTGGGTGGTATCTCCGGCAATGATTTGATTGTACTTAAAATGTAAGGTCAAAGAGTCGTAAACGTATTCCCGCTCGAAATCCAAGTTTTTTTCATACCCCGTTTTTATCAGGTGGAAATAAGGTGTCGCTGTCGTTCTGCCTGTGAAATCGTCCTTAATCGATCCCATGATCATATAGGGAAGGCTGGAGGTGGGGAAAGAGTCCAAACGTATGGTGGAAGTCTTGTCTATATTGTATTTCCGTACTTCCACGTAACCCGTACTCGGAATTAAATTTTCCCCGATGGTATTTAAATCATTGTCACAAGCATATAATGCAATAAAGAAAAAGCCTATCAGAAAGAATATTCTCATGTTGTAGTTTTATTTTGAATTAACAGAATGCGAAGGTATAACTATTTTCTAAAAAACCGAAAAGAGCGATTGTATTTTATCGGAATAAAGTGTAAAAAAGAATAACAAGATATATTTCACTTGTTTTTTTATTGGATTTGTAGATAAAATGTGTAGTTTTGCCTATCCTTTTTTTGAGTAAGGGATAAAAGCGTGATTTAAAAAAGTTAGAAAATAACAATAAACAATAGGTAAATAAATAAGTATGAGAACATTTAATTTTTTAGTTCTAGCTATTTTAGGTTTTTTCTTTGCATCCTGTGGGTCAGATGACGACCATTTGGGTGACTGGGCAAAGGCTTCTCAATTTGCAGGTTCCGATCGTTTGGGAGCTGTTTCTTTTGTGATTAACGATGTCGCATACGTGGGATTAGGATACGGTAATAATGATGCGGAGTATCAGGATTTTTGGAAATTCGACTACACGAGTGGTTCGTGGACGCGGATTAACGATTTTCCGGGTGAGGCTCGTCATGCTGCCGTTGCTTTTGTTATCGGAAATAAAGCATATGTAGGTTCAGGTTATAGATCAAACACAAATACCACTACACTTAAATATTATGATGATTTCTGGGTATTTGATCCGGTTGCCGACGGAGGAAAGGGGTCTTGGAGTCAAATAGATAATTTACCTGTTAAATGCCGGGATGCTGTTGCTTTTGCTAATGACAAATACGGTTATGTGGGTACGGGCCGTAATCGTGAAAATAATCAGGATCTCATCTACAAAGATTTTTATAAATTTGATCCGACGGCTGCTGCCGGACAACAGTGGAAGATTTTGGACGGAAAAAGTGGATTTATCGGGGATAAGCGTTACGGTGCGTCTGCTTTCGTTGTGGGAGGTTATGCTTATGTTTGTTTAGGTACGGATGGTGCAGGAGTTTTGCGCGATATGAGTAAATTTGATTTTGCCACGGAAACATGGACTCCGATGGGAGCATTGACGAATAAACCGGATGTAAAACAGGATAAGGATTATGACCGTATTCCTCGTGCTTATGCCATCACGTTTGTTTCTGATAAGGGAAAAGACGGACAACCTTATGCTTATGTGGCTACGGGAATGGGAGGAACTTCTCCGAGAACAGTTTGGAGATACAATCATAACCGCGACCAATGGCATCAGATGGAAGACCTTTCTTATTATGCGGCTAATGTGACTATGGGTGTGGGATTTGCCGTAGGTGGTTTCGGATATTATACAACCGGTGGTAGCGGTACGGATGAATACGGAGTTCGTGTTTATGCTGCTACTTGGAAATTTATACCTGATATTAAGGAAGATAAGAGAAATGATTATTAATATAAGATTTTAATCATAAAGAAAAGGGAGGCTTTGTGCATCCCTTTTTTTTATTATCTTTAAGGCCTGAAATAATAGACAACAGGAGCAGAAAATGAAAAAAATTGCCTTCCTTATATTTTTTTGTTGGTGGGGATTGAGTGTGTCCGCTCAATGGAATACGACGAATATGATGCGTATGGGGCAAAGTGCTATCTATTTTGACGATTACGTGAGTGCCATTGAAAATTTTAATAATATCATACGGGTAAAGCCTTATCTGTCTGAACCTTATTTTTTCAGGGGATTGGCAAAGCTGAATCTGGAAGATTACGAAGGGGCTATTCAGGATTACACGAAGGCGATAGATCTGAATCCGAATTATTTTCACGCTTTTTTGTATAGGGGTATTGCTTGGCATAACCTGAGAAAATACGAACAGGCTTTGGAGGATTATAATACGGCTGTTTCTATCAATCCAGGAGATGCATACGTGTATGCGAACAGGGCCATAACGAAGGCTGATATGGGAGATTATAAAGGGGCGGAAAAAGATTATTCGAAGGCTTTAATTATTGATAATAAACTATTAGCTGCTTATCTGAACAGGGCGATTATGAGGGATAAGCTTGAGGATGTTGATGGTGCTATCGCGGATTGTAATGCCGCAATCCGGTTGAATATGTTTTCCGATGAGGCATACGGTTTGAGGGGATATTTGAAATTTCAGCAGAAGAAATATCATGATGCCATAGAAGATTACAATCAGGCATTGAAGATAAATCCTCAAAATAAGAGGATATTGATGAGTAGGGCATACGCTTGGTATGAAATGAAAAAATACAAAGAGACCTTGGATGATTACACCACGGTGATTCAAATAGATAGTACTTATGCTTATGCTTACTATAACCGGGCTTTGTTACGGGCAGAAGTGGGAGATTACAATCGGGCGATTGAAGATTTTGATCAGGTATTGAAGATGAATCCGGATAATATTCTAATCTATTTTAACCGGGGGTTGTTGAAAATGGAGATAAGGGATTTGGATGGTGCTTATTATGATTTTACGGAGAGTATCTCGCTCTACCCTGATTTTGTAAAAGCTTATCAGGCTCGTTCCATGGTAAGTTCAAAAAAACATGATTATGCAGAGGCAGAGAAAGATCAATACAAGGCGGCAGAGATATTGGATCGTTATAAAAAGATGAAAGACGGGGATCAGAATGCTTTGGTTGATACGACGGAGAATTTCAGAAGACTGATAGATATCAATTCCCGTACGGACAGGATAAAAGACGTTATCAACGGTCGTTTGCAGGATAAGGAGGTAATTATAAGATTGCAGGACGTATTTTTGGTACAATATTTGGATATAGATACCTTACGGAAGGGTAAGGTACAGTATTTCAATAAGCATATTATGGCTTATAATCAGTCTCATAATTATAATCCGGCATTAACTATATCCGATAAAAAATTCCATTTCCCTTCAGAATTTTTGGATACTCAAATACGGGTTTTGTCGGAGCGTATAGGACGGGATAAAAAAGATATAGAAGCCTTTTTGTTGAGGGGTGGTTTTTACCTGGAACTCGGAAGATATACTGATGCGATAGAAGACTTCAAAGCGATCTTGGAGCGAGATCCGAATCATTTATTTGCCCGATTGAATTTGGCGGGAGCCCGGATGAAGATGTATGATTACATAGAGTCCGTGGAAGAGAAAACCTCCCGGGTTGTCGGGGAGGATAAAAAGGTCGTACGGGTTGTCGATTACTCCACGGTACTGGAAGATTACAACAAGTGTTTGGAAATTGATCCTGATTTTGTTTTTGCAATGTTTAATATTGCTAATGTTTATGCGAAGAGTGGGAAAGTGAATGAGGCTATTGATTTATATACGAAATTATTGGAAAAAGATAAAGATATCGCCGAAGCCTATTATAATAGAGGTTTATTATATATTTATAAGGGAAATAAGGCCCAAGCCAATGCCGATCTTAGTAAAGCAGGGGAGTTGGGAATTACGGACTCTTACAATATTATCAAACGTTATTGTTCGGCAGAACAGGATCGTTAATTAAAAATTTCTGATTCTCCATTCTTTAGGATAATAATTATTGATCCGGTTCCCTACTTCTTTCACCCATCCTAAAGGAATAGAGAGGTAGGATATCAGAATCCATTCTCCTTGAGGGGCTTCAAAACGGATCTCTTCTTTTTTTAGGTATTGAATCGCTGTTTGTAAATCTACCTCCTGTATCTGTATATTGTTTTTTGCCAATACCGGAGATAGAGCAAGAGCATGTGTCGGTTTGCTTTTTCCTTTTATAATTTCGCCTAATTCACACCCTTGGTATAATATACCTGTTCGGGAAGATAATTGTTGAATAAAATCAGCATGCTTTCGGGGAATGACTCCGATGGTGTCTCCTTTCTGATAGGCGTAGTAAAGATTAGAATCTTGCAGATAGGTACTGATTTCTTTCGGGAGGCTGATCTCTTTGTTTTTATTCGTCCGTTTTTCTTTTTTGATTTGAAATTTTTCTCCGTCATTTTTTTGAATTACTCCTATAAAAAGTCCTTCTCCTCTCAGGCGATGGGGATAGAGACGGTATCCATGAGCAAAAGACGGGGCTTTTGTAATTTCATTAAAAGGGTGTTGTATCTCTATAGATGTGGCATTGTAACGGGTTAGAAGCCATTCCAGTATTTTTTCATTTTCTCCCGGATTATAAGTACATGTACTGTAAATCAGATATCCTCCGGGGGCTAAAGCGTTCCAAATGTCCGACAGAATTCGTTTTTGTCTCTCTTCGCATAGGTGTAAGTTGTTTTCGCTCCACTCTTCTATAGCTTTGGGGTCTTTACGAAACATACCTTCGCCCGAACAGGGGGCATCTACCAGAATAAGATCGAAGGCTCCGGTGAAAGAGGAAAATTGATGGGGATCACTTTGGGTTACTATCGTATGGTCGTATCCCCATTTAATCATGTTTTCTTTTAGAATTATGGCTCTGGATTTAATAACTTCATTTGAAATCAATAGGGAATCCTGTGGGAGGTTTGCGGCTAACAAGGTGGATTTTCCTCCGGGGGCTGCACATAAATCCAAAACTCTCAATGGATTATGGCCCGTAATTTGCTGAAGGATTGTTTGGAGAAACATGGAAGATGCTTCTTGTACATAGTAAACTCCCCCGTGTAGGAAAGGGTCTAAAGTAAATAGAGGTCTCTCTTTCAGGTAATATGCATTGTTGCACCAGGGGACAGGAGTGTCGAACAGGTCTTGAAAGGGTTGCGGGGCAACTCGTTTACGAGGATTCAATCGAATGGAAACAGGAGATGCCTCGTTTAAAGCTTCAAAGAAATCCGGGGCTTCTTGTCCGAGAAACTGGTTCATGCGTTCAGTAAAGAGAGTTGGTAATTGCAGCATATGAGTGTAGATTAAACAGACAAAATTAATGAATTATTTGTGATATATTTTACCTTTGCCGTATTGCTGATATAAATTTAAATGAAAAATAAATGATAAGAGTTCGGGAGAATTATAATTTGAAAGCGCACAATACATTTGGTATGAATGCGGCTTGTAAGTATTTCGTGGAAAGTGATCAGGAGAAAGAGCTTTTAGAATTTATTACAGACTACGAGTTGGATCCGGAAGAAATTATCATCTTGGGTGGAGGTAGTAATTTTTTGTTTACGACGGATTTTTCCGGAGTTGTTTTCTATCCGCTAATGGAAGGATATACTGTTCTACAGGAGGATGAGCATGAGGTGAGCGTTCAGGTCGGAAGTGGTGTTGTGTGGGATGATTTTGTGGCTTGGGCAGTTGAACACGAATATTACGGAATAGAAAATTTGTCGTTGATTCCCGGACATGTCGGAGCTACCCCTGTTCAGAATATAGGAGCTTATGGAGTCGAGGTAAAGGAGGTTATATCCGGAGTACAGGCAATCGACCTGCAGGCGGGAGAGGTCGTTAGATTTCATGCCGACCAATGTCGTTTCGGGTATAGGGATTCGATTTTTAAGCATGAATGGAAAAATCGGTTTATCATTACTTATGTTATTTTTCGTTTCTCGAAACAACCTCATTTTAATTTGAATTACGGGAGCATTCGGGAGGAGGTGGAGCGGTTAGGTGAGTTGTCGTTAGCAAATGTACGGCAGGCTGTGATTCGTATTCGTAATACCAAATTGCCCGATGTAAAGGTATGGCCTAATGCGGGAAGTTTTTTTAAAAACCCGATGGTTCTCAAGGAGCAGGCAGATACTCTTTTGGAACGCTATCCTCAACTTCCTTTGTATCCGGTAGATGAAGAGCGTGTGAAGGTGGCCGCAGGTTGGTTGATTGAGGCTGCCGGATGGAAAGGGAAAGGTATTGGAAATGCCGGGGTTCATGATAAACAGGCGTTGGTATTGATCAATAAAGGAGGGGCAAATGGGGTTGAAGTTGCCCATTTGGCTAACGAGATAAAGAAATCTGTTTTTTTGAAATTTGGTATTTGGCTGGAACCGGAAGTCAACATAATCTGAAATCCGGAACGTGTGTAATTGATTTGTAATTAATAAACCAAAGTTATATAAGATGTTGAAGCATACTGATAAAATAAAGATTTGTACGCATTACACCGATTTAAGGGAGAGGCTCTTCGTGAAAACATTATGTGATTTGTTTAATGATATTGCCAATGAGCAGACATTGTTGCTGAAATTTGATGTAGGGACCCTGAATGCGCAGGGCTTGACCTGGATGCTACATAAATTGCATATCGTGGTGTCGCGTATGCCGTTGAAAGGTGATACCGTTATTCTGGAAACTTGGCCGTCCGGTATCGATCGTTTATTTGCTCTTCGGGATTTTCAAATGATGACACCGGAAGGTGAGGTTTTGTTACGGGCAACTTCCGAATGGATGGTTATAGATTTGGCACGTCGTCGTCCCGTGCGTTTGCCGGAGATTGTGATAGAGGCGGCTAAATCTTGTGAAGGGGTTGAAAGGAAACTTGGTTTTGATTTGAATACCAAGGATGTGCCTTCCGATTATGAATCTGGACGTCATTTCGTTGCTACTTATGATAATATCGATTTTAATAAACATGTGACACAGGCTACTTATGTCGGATGGGTGACCAATTCGTTGTCTTTTGATTTTTTGAAAAATCATGAATTAAGAGAATTGGAGATCGTGTATGAACACGAGATCATGCCGGATAGTGAAATATATTCCTGCCAACAGGGTATAGAAGAAAAAGGTGTGGCTGTTATATTTCATAGGGTAATGAATGAGGCTTGTGAAAAGACTCATTGTGTTGCGCGAACTGTTTGGAGTGAGGTGAGGGCAGAGGGGTAGAGGTAATCTATATTTTCCGATCCGGCTTGGGTTCTCATCTATTTTTTTAGGGATATCTTTCTTTTTTGAGAGAAAAAAAATATCTTTGCAGCGTTAAATGCCCAAGTGGTGAAATTGGTATACACGCTACTTTGAGGTGGTAGTGGCCGT
>NZ_UQRQ01000038.1 GCF_900543425.1 uncultured Sanguibacteroides sp.
CGAGAAACTTCCTTAAGTCCTCTTCAATGAGTGGATCGGTATATTTCCTGTGAATATCATCGCCAAATGCATATTGCCAATGTACCTCGCGGAGGAGCTCGATGGTTGCTTCCTCGAATTGACTTTCATAATATTTCCCTTTGTTTGTCATAATCGTTGCTGTTTAAGAATGTATGACATGTTGAAGCAATGCCGGACAAACTTCGCGTGAAAGTCTGTCAGCTTCTTCTGCTATTTGCTTTGCTTCATTTGCGCACTTATAAATATTGGCGATTGCACGCTGAATTTCAATGGGTGGTAGAGGAATGGCAAAACGTATCATATCTTCCCAAGTAAATGTCTCTCGAGCACTTCCCCATGAATTAAAACGAACATAACGATCAGTCTCTGCTCTTCGAAATATTAAATGTAAATAATCTGCTAACAAATACTTCTCGTCTGTTTCAAAAACTTCGTTTACCGAAGTAACAACAATCGGGAAACCTAAATGATTGATAGCTGCACAAAGACATTTTTCGTTCCCTGTCGTTTGGACAAAACTTATTTGATTTTTTCTTACTATTTTATAATTTGAAAGGTTGTTTTTGTCGACCTTAGCGTTTGTTTCATTAAAGTACTTTGAAACAGAAACACTTCTAACTTCTTTAATCTGGTTGTTAGAATTTCTTTCATCTATGCGATGAATATACAACCCGATTTCTTGCTTCGGATATTTATGCTTCAATTCCTGGATATAACTTTGGCAGACTTGCATAAGCGGAGCAGCCTTAGCCTCGTTTTGTTCTTTGATTTCCCGGAATGCTTTCCATACATTCACCACTTTCTGTTGTTCGTCAGGAGATGGCAACGGAATAAGCAATTCGCTCAATTTATTTAGGTTGTATTCTGCTCTTTGACTACCAAAGTTGTCGTAATCTACATATCTGTAAAATTCATTTCGTCTAAGATAGAGAGTTAAAAACTCTGCAGATAACACTGATTGGTGTTCTTTCTTTATATGAAATACTTGATATAGATGAGAGACAATACACATTCCTCCTGTTCTATAAGCCAGAGAACCGATATTTAACCTTGATGGGTTATAAACAATATCACCATGTCTAGCAACTTTATAAGGTTTCAAATTGATATTATTAGTAAGAGCTTTAGTCGGCTGGAATTCACCATCACTATTCACCCCTTCAATCAAATCAACACCATATTTAAGTGAAGAGTTATTTTCACGTCTTGGAGAAATATAATCTCCGAGCCTAACCCATTTTACATTACTCGCTCCCATATCACTCCTCCATTCCGTGTTGTTCCAAGAAGAAACGTTTTTGCTGTTCTATCTCCCTGCTCAACTCTTCTTCCGTTGGCATATAGGCCATATATTTGGCTGCAAAAAGTTGCTCGCTACCGTTAAGGACGGAGTATTTTGCCATCACCTTGTCCGTTTCGGTACAGAGCAGTATGCCTATTGTCGGGTTATCACTCTCATCTTTTACAAGGTCGTCATACATTCGTACGTACATATCCAATTGCCCCACATCTGCATGTGTCAGAGGATGTGTTTTCAATTCAAACAGCACGTAACGTTTGAGCTTGATGTTATAGAACACGAGGTCAATGTAAAAATCACCTGTGTCTGTTGATATATGTTTCTGCCTGTCGACAAAAGCGAAACCGCGCCCCAATTCCATGATAAATTGTTGCAGATGATCTATTAAGGCTTGCTCCAACTCGCTCTCATCATATTTGCTGTCCTTGCGAAAACCTAAAAACTCGGCAACCACCGGACTCTTTATATACTCCAATGGATCATTGGCTTCAATATCGGGGGCTGGCAATGCCAGCCCTTCCCTTACACAAGCCATACGGCGGCCATAGTATTGTGTACCGATGTTGCGATTGAGTGTCCTCACACTCCACATCTGTTCCGATACCTCTTTTACATACCACTCTCTGGCCTTAGGGTCTGCAACCTGTATAATCGAGCGGAAGTGCGACCATGTCAGATTGTGAACACGCGTGTTCACAATCTCCAAATCATTAAAACACAGGTAAAATTGGCGGAAGTAATCCAAATTGCGTTTACTGAATGTACTACCGTATTTAGGTACCAGTTGCTCTGCTAATGTTTTAATCAACCGGGTGCCATACTGCGCACGAACTTCTCCATGCTGTTCTTCTTCCACTATTCGCCGCCCAATGTGCCAATAGGTAAGTACAGCAATCTGATTAGCTGCCGCATATGCCTGTTGACGGCCTTGTTCAATGATACTCCGGATATCAGAAACCAGTTTATCAGTTGTCATACCATGTTGCAGCTTATTCTTTTCCATAACCTAAAACTTTGAAAGCGTTTATAAGTTCCGTTTCGTTTGCATCCCATCTTTTCTTCAATTCATCAAATTTACAACTCATTTCTGAAAGGGCAGACTTATAGTCTATTTCCGTATCACGGTCTATAAATTCAATGTATCTGGATGGCACGAGAGAATATCCCTTTTCTTGAATTTCGTTACGATGTGCAGCATAGTATAATTCCGGCTCGGCATACTCGGCAAAATTCTCGGTTTGCCAATCGAGGTATATTTGACGCACTCTGTCTATTTCTGTTTCCGACAAGCGGACGTATTTCTTTTCATATATGTTATTGTTCCATGTCCGCAAGTCAATGAAAAGAATTTCACCTGTACGGTTGCGAAGTTGTCTGCCATGCCATGGACCGCCTTTCTTGTCGTTGTTTAAAATCCAAAGGGTGACGGATATATCGGTAGAATAGAACATATTTCGCGGCAAAACGATAATAGCTTCTACTTTGTCGCTTTCGATTAGCTGTTTGCGTATTCCCTGCGTATCACTATCATCCAAAGCACCATTGGCAAGCAGGAATCCTGCGATTCCACGACTGACATTCAATTTGTTTAGGATATGAAGAATCCACGCATAGTTGGCATTGCTGGTAGGAGGGATGCCATAGCCTTGCCATCGGGGATCAGTCTCAAAACCTCCGTATTCGGCATATTTTTTCAAATTGAACGGCGGGTTCGCCATGATATAATCAAACTTGAGTTCCTTATGCTGGTCATCGGAGAATGTGGACACGGCTCTATCGCCCAAATGGTAAGAGATACCTCGGATAGCCAGATTCATCTTTGCAAGACGATAGGTTGCCGGTTCTGATTCCTGCCCATACACATTGACGGCTTTCGTGTTTCCACCGTGGGCCTCTATGAACTTTGCAGCTTGAACAAACATACCTCCAGAACCACAACAAGGGTCATAGACTGTCCCATCAAAAGGCTCAATAAGTGATGCGATAAGCTCTACGATAGAATGTGGTGTATAAAATTCTCCTTCCTCTTTGTCTGCGTTTATGGAAAAAGCCTGCAAAAAATACTCATATACACGTCCTATGAGGTCGTGATCATTAAATTTCTGTGGGTCTATCTTGTTTATCTCATCCACTACGCTTTTCAGAACTCCCGGTTCAAGGGCTGTTTTCGTAAAAATCTGCTGCGGAAGGGCATTTTTCAATTTAGGTTCGTTGTCATCCAAAGTCTTTATGGCCGTATCGAAAGCGATAGCCATGCCGGTAGGTAATGTGAGAATCAGTTTGTCCCAAAATGTTTCATCTGTCAGGAAAAACACTCCGTCCTGCATATATTGATTGGGACGAGAAAGTTGCAACTCAATGAAATCCGTATCATTAATGCCTTGAACTTCCACTATCTCATGCCTAATTTTCTCTTTTTGCTGTTTGAACCGTTCTCCTATGAATTTCAGGAATACAAGGGTCAACAGCAAGTCGCGCTTATCTGTCATAGCCGCACGCCCACGCAGACTGTTACGACAGTTGAAAAGTATTGTTTCAAGAGTCTCTTCCTTTACCGGTTTATTCTGTTTCTTAGCCATTTTATTTTATCAATTCAGTATTCAACTTAAAAGCATTTGCATCAATCACCATTTGGTAAATCTTAATGTCAGGATTAAGTTTCCGTGCAACGCTTATTATTTTTGATTTCTCATCTGTATCCATATTGATTCCCAAATAGACCGACTCAAAGCACCTCCTCCGATTTTAGGGAAAGCCCGAACTTCTTTCCAATCAATCGGCCCCTTATCATCATTTTGCCCCGGCAATAAACTCATATATGTCGGCCAAGGGTCTAAAATAAAAAGTCTTACCTCTTGTTCATGTTCCCAAGCCTTTGCTTTTGTGGACAACTGATAATGGAAAAAATCTTTTGCATCCCTGAAATAATCAGGCTTCTCTACAATATCCTTGTATTGCACTTCCACCTCAGAACAACCAATCATGACTGTTCCTTGTATTCTCGAAAGATACTTTTGGGCTTTCTCCATATCCAAACCAATACAGATACCTTTATGTTTGCTATAATAGCTCCACATCAAGATTGAATCATATATTTTGGAAAGGCTACATATCCACACCTCTTCTCTGGTTCTACGAAATGGATCTCTTCTTAATTCTTCGATTATTTCCGGAGTCCATCCTCCACACGCTTCCTTCGGAACATTGGAGAAATCAATTAACGATGGGTGGCAATCAAACGGGTCGTTCAACTGCGTAGCATTGGTAAATTGAAGATTACTATAATGTAGCATCATCAATCCACCAGTAAAATCAAGATATTTATATAATTTGACTGCTCCCATAAACTTATTATTCCGTCCTTAATAAGTCATCCACGGTTACACCCAAAACTTTGGATATTTGAATTAGCGTCTCCACATTGGGTTGTGTTGTATTGGTAACCCATTTGGAGATTATGGCAGGATCTTTATCCAATTGTTCCGAAAGCCATTTATTGCTCTTATTTTTCTCTGCGAGAACGACTTTGATTCGGTTCAGTAATTTACGTTCCATATTCGTATGTCTATCCAATGTGACCAAAGGTACAAATTATCTATGAATATATTTGATGTTATAGGTTATATATTGCGGACAAAGCACAAAAAAGTGACTAAAACATCAATTTTGGCCACACAAGTTTATGATCCCTACTCTTTAGAGGGGGATGATAAAATCCATTTTACCCTAATATACAGGAACGATTATTTTGAATATTATATCTTTTGTGGGAACTATACGGTATCAAATCTATAAGAGAATGATATATAATGACTATATATCAGATTGATACAAAATATATTTCGGTTCAAGCGTGGGAACTGTTAGAATTATCTGTTTTAGAGGTTCTGGTAAACCTGTGGTACAAGATAAAACGACACCCCACGCTAAACCTATATACGTTTTCATATATACGGAAAGCATGAACGTTTGTATCGCTAATCCCCGTACCACTTGAAATATACCAGATTTCTAAAAACGGGATAAAGCTAAACGCTTTCATAACTAAAATGTTTGTTGTTCGGTATTCCTGACAACGCTACAAATGTAGTTAATTTTAAGCATCCAACAAACGCTCATCAGGGTGTCATGTCACAAAATTAATATAAGTTTTAATAATGTATTAAAATTTTCCATTTTCCATGATATTATTTATTATGATTTTCTTCTATTTTTGGATAGAAAAGAATACTGTTTTATGTTATTGTTACCTTGTTTTCAGGTTATTATAAACAATATAATACGCCTATGGCGATAAGAATCTTAAAAGTTACGCTCTATGAATTTAGGATGATCTGTCGGGTAAAGTTCTTCGGCATGACTGTTTTTCACGTCTGCTCCGATTCGTGCTGTCAATTTGGAATCAGTTATGGTTAAGTCCGGTATTTTCTCGTGTGAGTAATATAAAGGGCTTCCTCAAAATTTTCATATAACTTTCGGAAAGCTTCCGTATTTTCTTTGGTAAAGCTTCTATGTTTATTTCCGGTTGTCTGATCATACCTTAAAAGATGCAAGTCGGGTGAATTTACGTGTTTTTATTAAAACGAAACAACTACGAAAATGAAATTTAATCAAAGTTGTCTACTTGTTGGCGTTGGATATATATATAGATTGTAATAATATTTAATAATTTGTAGTTGATGAGTTAAAATAATTTTGATACTTTTGGAAGTTCTAAAGGGGTGAACTTTGTATACTAAAAATAAAAACCGGGATTAAATACGTAAAATGTTGGTAATTAAATCAAAAGGAGACGATGTCTATATCGAGGGATTGAAAAAAAGAGATCCTGAAACCTACGAAATAGTATTTAAAATGTACTATAAGGCACTTGTTTTATTCGTGGAGAGGCATATCGGGGATCGGAATATGGCTAAGGATCTGGTTCAGGATATTTTCTTAAAATTATATGAAAGTTGTGCTTCTTTTCCAAATGAATTTAATTTAAAATCCTGGTTGTATTGTTTGGCTCGAAATGCTGCTATCGATTATTTGCGGCACTTGAAAGTAATGGATCGTAATAAGTTCCTGATGGCGGAGGCGATGCTTTATGCGGCAGATTTGGATAAATGTGTGGACGAGAAGTTGTACGCGAAGATACAAAGTGCAATTGAGACATTACCGGACCAATGCAAGCGTATTGTTTTGATGAGTGTTGTGGAAGGAAAGAAATATTGGGAAATTTCTAATGAACTGGGGATTACGATGAATACGGTTCGAACCCAGGTTGCTCGCGGATACAAGAAGCTGAGAGAGCAATTAAGTGACGATAATATGGCTATTTTCCTGTTAATGGGATTGTTTATGATTGCAAAGGAGCGGGAAACGGAGCAGCAGTACTGATTTTGGGGGGTAGTAAAATAGGAGCTCTCGAATTTGCATAAAAGAAAAGTCCGGGTTACTTTTGTTCGTTGTTTAATCGAAAAATAATGAAAAATATAGTTTTTATCGGGTTAGTTGTTTTTTTAGGGATGATGATCTCTTGTAGTAAAGGGGATGATTCTCCTTATAATTCAAAAAATGTGGAGTGTGCTGTCGGTTTGTCTGAGGATACGGTTGCATTGGGGCAGTCCGTGACGGTTTCTGCAGAAATAAACCAACCCTTATCGATGTCCGTTTACGTGGAAAAGAAGGATAAGACTCAAACTTATATAGGGAAAATAGAATCTCCTGAAGGAAGTTTGGAATGGACACCGAAACAGGAAGAAGTGGATTTGGGAGAGAATTATATTGTTGTACGTATTTATTTTTCATCGTCGCATAGTATGTCTACTTATACTCCGGTCTATATAAAAGAAGCCGTTGACGGGGATTAACGGTTGAAGACAGGAACGATTTAACGGTGTCTCTATAAAATTCGAATTGTATTTTGCTCGTGTTACAGAAAATTTATTTGTTTAGGCATTTATTCCTTGTAATTCGATAATTCTTCTTGGATGACAGAGTCCGATAGAATAAAATATACTAAATAAATCCCTGTTTTTTTAATTTATTTTTTTACTTTTGCAGTTGAATAATGCCGCTATAACGGTTATTTGCAACATGTTGTGATTATCACGTAAGTCTAGTTGATAATTTCGGCGTGTTTTTTTTATGCCTTGATGTAATGATATAAATAATATGAAAAACCAGATCAAAGAAAAACTATGGACAGGTTCGTTTGTAAAAATCTGTTTGGTGAATTTTTTCATTTTCGTGAATTTCCATGCCCTTCTGCCGACATTCCCGTACTTCGTAGAGTACCTCGGTGGGGATTCGGTGTCTATCGGACTGGCTACGGCCCTATTTTCTCTCGCTTCCATCATCTCCCGTCCTTTTGTGGGATGGCTCGTTGATACGAAAGGGCGTTGTACGATTCTCGTCATAGGATTGATTGGTATGTCGCTTATCCCGATGGGTTATTTTCTGGCAGTGGGTATAGCATTTGCCATCGTATTGCGTACCATACACGGAGTTTTCCATGCCGCATCAAGCAATGCCGCCTCCACTTGGGTTACGGACATCATCCCCCGTAGCCGTATGGGGGAGGGACTCGGAATGTTTGGTCTGTCCATGGCTCTTTCTACGGCTCTTGCACCTGCGATAGGGTTGGCCATAATGAATTCTTTGGGCGGTGTACCTTCTGCTTTCGGATTTAAGGCTCTTTTCGGAATGGTGGCCTTAGTGGCTCTGCTGGCTTTGATTATAGGCATCTTCATCAGGAGTCGTAATTATACACTTTCTCCCAACAACCTCCGACTAAACGAGTTGTTTGAGCATAAATCTATCCCGGCATCCATTACCCAGTTTTTCTTTATGATAGCTTATGGTGTGATCGAGGTTTATGTGGCCATATATGCCACCAAGAACGGGCTTCTGAGCGGAGGGATCTATTTTATTTTCATCGCTATTGCTACAGTTCTGACGCGTATTATCCTCGGCAGGGTGATAGACCGCTATGGAGAAGCCATATTGGTTTATACGGGTAACATTGCAATCATCCTCGGTATATTGCTGCTTGTGTTTGTACATACTGTGCCTTGCTATATTATTTCGGCTCTTTTGCTGGGCTATAGTTTCGGAGCCATACAACCTTCGCTTCAGACGATGGCGATGCACTCGGTTGCACCCGACCGCAGGGGAGCTGCAAGTTCAACGTTCTTCTGCGCCTTTGACTTGGGAATTGCTTTGGGGGCTTTCGTCGCTGGGATATTGGTGAAGTACGTGGGGTATGACTGGATGTTTCTCTACATAGGTATTTCTTGTGTACTTTCACTCGTGTATTATATTATATTCGGACGTAATCACGAATCATCCCTGAATCCCGGTAATGACAATTCTTTTTCCGTCGTAGAAGCGATTGAAAATATGAAAGATATTCAGCATTTGCCGCTTGTTATTACCATATCGCGTGAATACGGTAGCGGTGGACATGCGATAGGTGTGTTACTCGCGAGCAAATTGGGGATAAAACTCTATGACAGCAACCTGATAGAAATGACAGCCAAAGAAAGCGGACTGAGTGAAGTATTCGTGAAAGCCAATGAGCAGAAATTGCGCGACAACCTGCTTTTTGACCTCAATATGAATATTACGGGAGTAACCCCGGGCGATGACCCGACCCAAGCAGCTATGTTTTATGCCCAGAGTAAAATTATACGCGACCTTTCCGGCAGGGAATCGTGTGTCATCGTGGGGCGTTTGGCAAATTTTATTCTGAAAGGTAAGGCAAATTGTTTCAATGTATTCATCCATGCTGACAATTCATTCAGATTGAATCGTATAGTCGAACAATACGGCATCGACAGGGATATAGCAGAGAAAGAGATGATGCGGGTTGACAAAGCAAGGGCCGAACATTGCCGCCATTTTACGGGCAAGGAATGGGGGGCGAGCAAATATTACGACTTATCCGTCGACAGTTCCGTGTTCGGAATTGAAGAAACAGCCGAGGATCTGTACTCAATTATAAAAAAGATGTAATTTCAGTATGTTTAAAATTAAACGGTTGTGTCATTGAATTGGGAGGGATACAGGTAGGTCACTTAACTCTTGTTTAAGGATTTGCCATTTAGCTTTTGTACCCGGATGTGACTAAAATGCTTGTTTCGTAATATACAGTTTGTTTATTTCAGACTTAATGATTTGCTTGATGATAATACTATTGTCGGAATATTCAATCATGTTTTTTTTCAGGATAGTTTGCCTGAAGAGATGTTGTTTCCATATTATTTTTGAGATGTTAATAATATCAAAGCAAAATAAAAGATGAGTAAAATACCGGCATATGAATTAGTATGAATTTTTTTATTGCCGGCCTTTAACGAGTCTTTATTTTATTAGATACGTTCTATTCATTCGTTGCTAATTATTACTGGTAATTTATTGTGTGACAAATGTATCTGAAAAAAAATATTTTTTCGAAAAAAAAACAAAAATTCTTGTCGCACAAAATAGGGGGGTCTCCGTTTTAAAGATGTAATAAGATAAAAAGTATGGAGATAGAGATGGAGATTTCAACGACTTTAATTTATAGAAAAATAGAAGGTACGCTATCGGAAGAGGAGAATCGGAGATTTGAAGCGTGGTTAGATGAAAGTAAACTTCATCGGCGTTACTTTGAAGAGATGAAGAGAATGAACGGGATGCCAAAAGCCCAACAGCTTTCGGAAGAAGAGATAGAGGAGGCGTGGCTTGAATTTGCTCGTAGACTTAAAAAGAGGCAACGTTTGAACTATTTTCGTCGGCCGATGGTTGTCTATTGGAGTGCAGTAGCCGTGATTTGCATAGGATTGTTTATCTCTATTTCATTGAATGTTAAGAATGACAAATCTTTAAGATCTATTCCTGTTGCACATCAGATTACGCCAGGACAGAGGGATGCCATATTGTACTTATCGGATGGCAGTCAGCATCGTTTAGGCAAACGAAATAATTCTTTCCAAGAAAAATCAGGTGTTGAAGTAAAGGTGGATAGTACTCGTTTGGTATATTCCGCCCAAGTACAAAAAACGGACTCTGTACAGGAATTGATTTTTCACAAACTGGATGTTCCGAGAGGAGGGGAGTATACGGTAGATTTGGAAGATGGAAGCAAAGTATATATGAATTCGGAATCCAGTTTGACTTATCCGGTTGTTTTTGTTGGAAAGAGCCGGGAAATTTATTTGGAAGGCGAGGCTTATTTTGAGATACAAAAAGATACTCTTCGTCCTTTTATTGTGCATGCCGGAGATATGAATATTACTGTTTTGGGAACGAGTTTTGGGGTAACTTGTTACAAGGATGAAGAGGATGAGCATACTACTTTAGTACACGGAAAGGTTGAAGTGAATTTAAAAAACAAACCGGATAGTTATTATATTTTGGAACCGGGGATGCATCTTCGTTACGATAAGAAATACGACATAGTGGTGAAAAAACGGGTAAATGTTCAGGAGTATATAGCTTGGCATGAGGGGAAATACATTTTCAATAAAAAGCGTCTGGAAGATATATTAACGATTTTATCCCGGTGGTATGACTTTACGGTCTTTTATCAAAATGCAGAGGCGAAGGAAACTTTGTTTTCTGGAGAGTTAAAACGTTTTGATGATTTCAATTATATCCTTCATCTGTTGGAGGAGGTAGGTGATGTGAAATTCATAGTGGATAAAAATATGGTAAAAGTACAAAAACGATAAGACAGGAGAATTGTCTTCTCCTGTCTTCATAGGAGATAAGTTTGCCGACTTACTCCTTAGGTGTCTAATTTAACTATACAAATTTATGAAAAAAAGAAGAAAACTGTACAGACCTTTGCAAAAAAGGTGGTGTCGTAAGGTTCTATTGTGTATGAAACCTCTTTGTCTATTTTTGTTAGTATTCAATCTCGGATTGAATGCGGCAGTACATTCGCAGGATCAGCGGGTGAGTGTTAAATTGAAAGATGCGGGTATTGAAGAATTGATTTCAGCGATTAAAAGTCAGTGTGAAGTTGGTTTTTTGTATGATTATAACAAAGTGAAGCGGGTTAATTCTATCACCGTGGACATGCAGAATGCTTTGTTGAAGGAAGTGTTGGATGCGGCATTGAAAGGGACAGGCTTTAAGGCAGAAATAGAGAATGATATGATCATCATTAAAGAAGTGATCGCAAAGGATGAGAAGAAAGAAATTCGAATTGCCGGTAAAGTTATTGATGAAAAGAAGATGCCTCTTCCCGGCGTTGCGATTTTGATCAAAGGTACGCAATTGGGTACTACTACGGGAGTAGACGGAAAATATTCGTTGAGATTACCGGATGTGAAAGATATTACCTTGATATTTAAATTTCTGGGTCTGGAGACACAGGAAATTAAATATACCGGTCAAGACACGATCAATATAACCATGAAGGAGGAAAAACATAGGTTGGAGGATGTGGTTGTAACGGGTTATACCACTATACGGAAAGAGAGTTTTACCGGAAACGTGACGAAGGTAACTAAGGAGCAATTAATGAAGACCAATAATAAGAGTTTAATCGGAGCTCTTCAGATATTTGACCCTTCCGTACGTTTGAAGGATAACTCTATTTGGGGATCCGACCCGAATGCCTTGCCCGAATTCAATATCCGGGGTGAATCCAGTATAGCTATGGCAAAAGGTCTGGATGTAGAGTATACGAAACAGACACAACGTACTAATGTACAAGATAACCCGAATCTTCCGGTTTTTATTTTGGACGGATTTGAAGCATCAGCTCAGAAAATTTATGATATGGATATGAACCGTATCGAGAGCGTAACGATTTTGAAGGATGCGGCAGCCACGGCTATGTACGGTTCCAGGGCTGCAAACGGGGTGATTGTTATCACGACAATTGCTCCTCAACCGGGAGAGATGAGGATTACCTATAATTTCACGGGAGAAGTCGTGTTACCGGATTTGTCTGATTATAATTTGTGTAATGCTGCCGAGAAATTGGAAGTGGAGAGATTATCCGGGGTTTTCTCTGATGATGTATACGGAGAGATGGAGTATAATAAAAAGCTGACGGAGGTATTGCGGGGTGTGGATACGGATTGGTTGGCTCTGCCTTTGCGTAATGTATTTAATCATAAACATAGTTTCTATTTGGAAGGTGGTGTAGAGAGTGTACGCTACGGTTTGGATTTCAATTACGATAGTAATGACGGAGCGATGAAGGGATCGTATCGTAGTCGTGCCGGAGCCGGTTTAACCGTGGATTTCCGCTACAAAGACAAACTTCAGATTCGTAATTATGTCTCTTATACCATGACCCGGTCGGAGGATTCCCCTTACGGAACATTCAATGAGTATGCCAATAAACAACCTTATCTTGCCTATAAGGATGATGACGGTAAGTTGTTGGCCCAATTGACGGACGGTACAAAGAATCCGTTGTGGAAAACCACGCTGGAGAGTTATTCCGGAAAAGGGCATATTTATGATTTGACCGATAATTTGGATATCAACTGGTATATTTTAGAAGGACTTCAATTTAAAGGACAGTTCAGTGTGACCAAGAATGATTCCAAAACGGAATCTTTTATTGATCCGGACGATCCTTCTTATCAGTATACCGCCATTAAAGAAAAAGGACAATTATCCCGTTCCTTATCAACCGGATATAATTGGAACGTGAATGCCATGTTTTACTATAACCGGGCTTTCGGCATGCATTTTATTAATGCCACGATGGGATTGAATATAAAAGAATCTAAAAATGAAAGTTATTCCATGCTCTTTAAGGGTTTCCAATTAGGTAGTATGAATACTCCCGCTTTTGCCGCCACTCAACCGGATAAAACGGACGTTTCCAGGACTCAAGACCGACTATTTGCCTTTTTGGCCTCTGTAAACTACTCTTTGAATAATATTTATTTATTAGATGCTTCTGTTCGTTTTGACGGTTCGTCTCAATTTGGATCTGACAAACGATTTGCTCCTTTCTGGTCTGTCGGTCTTGGAGTAAACTTCCATAATTATAAATGGTTGAAGGATCATTGGCTGGTAAGTACGTTGAGAGCTCGCGGTTCTTACGGAAGTACCGGTAAGGTGAATTTCCAACCCTATACTGCTGTTACGACCTATGAAACGGATGCCGATAGTTGGTATTATACCGGTCCGGCGACTAAATTGGTTTATTTGGGGAACACCGATTTGACGTGGGAAAAGACCAATACCCTGGATGTCGGTATCGCTTTAGGTTTGTTTAGTGACCGTTATTATATCGAGGCTAACTATTACCATAAAAAGACGAATGATTTGATTGACCAAGTAACGATTCGTTCTTCCTCCGGTTTTGATCAATATTATACTAATTCCGGTAGTGTGGTCAACAAGGGATTTGAGGTTAAGGTCAGTGCCACCGTATATCAGGATGAAAAATGGGTGGTTACTTTAACCGGTAATATGGCTGGTAACAAGAATAAGATTACTTCTCTCGGTAAATCAACGGAAGAATACAATAAAAAATTGAACGAGGAGTATGATTCCAGTTGGCCTTCCTATGGACGAGAATTTATGGCTACTCCTTTCACTCAGTATTATGTAGGAGCTTCTACCTCCGCTATTTATGCTGTACGCTCGGCAGGTATCGATCCGGCAAACGGTAAAGAGAAATTTATCAAGAAAAACGGAACCAGTTCATATACATGGTGTGCGGATGATCAGGTCGTTGTGGGAGATGAAAGTCCTACTGCTAACGGAACTTTCGGTGTTAATGTGAATTACCGTGGATTTTATGTGAATGCTTATTTCTCTTACCAATGGGGAGCACAGTCTTATAATGAAACTTTACGGTCAAAGGTGGAGAATGCCAATATCAAGGATAATAATGTGGATAAACGGGTACTTACAGAGAGATGGAAGAAGCCGGGAGATATTTCTGCTTACATTGATTTGACCAATAATACAACAACTAAGCCGACTTCTCGTTTAGTTCAGGATGATGATTATCTGACCTTTAGCAGTTTGTCTGTCGGTTACGATTTCAAAAAAGAGTTATTGCAAAAGATCAGATTAACCTCTCTTGGGGTCCGGTTCAATGCGAATGATATATGTAGATGGTCTACAATAAAAGAAGAGCGGGGAACCAGTTATCCGTATGCTAAGAACTATAGTTTTACCATTAGTGTAGGTTTCTAACTTTTTAAGATTAATCATATGAAAATTACAAATATAATAGTGTTGTTATCAGCTGTTTTACTCACTTCTTGTGAAGAATGGCTGGATTTGAAACCGGATACTCAGGCCACGGAAGAACAGGTTTTCTCTACGGCAGCCGGGTATCATTCCGTGTTGAATGGGTTGTATAAGTCTATGGGATCGTCTGATTTATATGGGGTAGAATTAGCTTTCGGAATGGTTGACTGTATGTCTCAACAGTACTCTTTAAAGATTGCCAATAATGTGACCAGCAGACAGTTGTATATTGATGCCGGAGATTTTAACTATACGAGTAGTTATTTAACTCCAGTAATTGAGTCGGTATGGTTAGCGGCTTTTAATGTGATTGCTAATGCCAACAATCTGATCCAGAATGTGGAGAATGCATCCCCGGAATTGTTTAAAGAGGGTGAAATGGAGAGGAATCTGATTTTGGGAGAGGCTTATGCTTGCCGGGCTTTGATGCATTTTGATTTGTTACGTCTGTTCGCTCCGGCTCCGGTTCATGACGATAATCAAATTTATGTTCCTTATGTTGATCGATATCCGAATATTCAAGCCTCTGGTATTGCAGTAAAACCTTTCTTGGAGAAGGTAATTACCGATCTGAAAAAAGGACGTGACCTGGTAAAGGAGTGGGATACTTCAGATATTGGTGTCGGCTTGCAAATTACGGGAAAAGCTCGTTTTAATAATGAATTTTCTTTCGGAACGGTTATCTACGATGACTATTCAAATGGCTCAAAAATTGATGCATTCTTTAAAGGAAGAGGTTACCGTTTGAATTATTATGCTATTACTGCCTTATTGGCTCGGGTTTATCAATATGCCGGCTCCGGGTATGAACAGGATGCTTTTGATTGTGCCAAAGAGGTTATGGATTTCCAGGTAGAAGCTTACTATGGTATGGAATCAGCCTTTGGAAAAGATGATTATAGCGGAATTCGTAGGGGAGATTGGGATTCCAAGACAGACTTGAAAGTTATTTCCAATTTGATCTTTGCCGTATATAATGAGAAAGCATATGATGATTTGGGGCTGGAGTATTTCTTTAAAAAGGAATTTTATAGCGGTTCCTATCCGACCTGGTTAGTCATTAATCAAGAGGTTCAGAAAACATTCTATACGCGCAGCGGAATCGATGAGTCTAAATCGGATTATCGTGCCCTTAACATGATCTTTTATGCTACTAATAGCCAAGGACAATATCCTATTTCCGGAAAATGGTATATCAGTGAAAACGAGGAAACCCGAAATGAAAACTTATGTGTTCTTCCGGTTATTCGAGCTACTGAAATGCGTTATATCATGGCTGAATATTATGCTCGTAAGGGGAATCTCGGAGAAGCCCAGAATATTCTGAACGATATTCGGAAAAACAGGGGATGTACGGAGAAAATAACGGTCGGCAGTTGGGATGATTTCGTAAATGAATTGATTCGGGATGCTCGTCGGGAGTGGATTTCCGAAGGACAACTCTTCTATCTCTACAAACGTTTGGATGCTAATATCGATTTTGGAAAAAATGTAGTTCGCCCGATGAGTCGGAGTGAATATTTGGTACCGATTCCAAGTAACCAGAGTTTATAATTATTGATTATAAAATATAGAAATTATGAAAAAGTATTTATTTTCTTTTTCCATCTTAATGACCATTTTCTTCTTTTCTTGTGATGAAGATAAGGTATTGACATTCCATGATGGACACGAGATATTTTTCGATAAATTTTACATGAACGCTTTTTCTCCGGGAACCGAAGAGGCTGATTCTACCGTAACCACATTCTTTTTCTATCCGGAAGGAACGAAAAACATAGAGGTGGAGTTAGGTGTTCTGCTTTCCGGAATGCCTCTGACTTCTGATATTACTTTCGGGTTGAAAGTGATCGAAGAAGAGACAACGGCCAATGCGGATGAATATAAGTTGGATGATTACTATACTTTCCATGCAAATACCATAGGAGAGGATGCCAAAGAGATAAGAGATACGATTAAAGTTAAGTTGATTAGATCGGATCGTTTGGACGATATGCCGGAGGGTGTACGTCTTGTCGTGGAATTGGTGCCGTCTGATGGTGTCGGATTGGGACAAGTGGAGCGCAGACGGGCAAAGATCATCCTGAAGACGACAGCTAAAAAACCGGATTGGTGGACGCAAGAAGTGGACGACGGATTGTTGGGAAAATATTCTGATAAGAAATATTATTTGTTCTTGAATTATGTCGATAAAGAGGCTCAGATGAATGAAGAGTTGATAGAGAAACATCCGGACGAGGCAATCAAACTGGCAATGGAGTTTAAGGAGTGGTTGGCTAAACAACCGATAGAGGACATTACTGATACTGATGGTAGTATAATCGAAGTTGCAATTTAATCTGATTAAAATGAATTTTATGAAAAATATAGTTTTACTGGGTTGTCTTCTTTTAGCATCTCTTTTAACAGGATGTTTTAAGGATGAAGGTAATTATTCCTATAAAGAATTGGGGCTTGCTCCGAAATGGATTATAGATCCGAGTACGGAGCCGATACGGGTAAACGGAACACAAGGCGAAATGATGAAATTTATGCCTCAAGGTAAAGATTTCACTTTTGGAGAGGACTCTGTAGCGGCATTGGATATTTTCCGTTACGAATGGGAAATTAACGGCGTTATTGTTTCGGAAGAATCTAATTTTGAAATGAAAACGGATACCGTGATGGCGAGAGCGAATTTGGGTAAAGCCCAAACGGGTGTGACCGGAATATTCCGTATTATCAATAAGCAAAACGGAATTGTCTATATCGGAAGAACTTTTCTCGGATTCCGTCCGAAATTTTATTTGGGAAGTTTTGTCGTTATATCCGACAAAAGTCCAGATCTGACGAAATGTTCTTATTTGCGGTTGAAGACCAGATACGAGGGCCCTACATTGGTTTACGATTATTTTTTAGAGGATGACCTTTATTATCAGATGAATGGAGTAGATATTCCAGGTAAACCGCTGAAAATACGAAACTGTCTGGCTAAACATGTTTCGTCTACGGTGGGTGCTTCTCTTATCGTAACGACGGAAGGCGTATATCAGTTGAATAATGAGACCTTCACGATGTATGCCGATATGAAGGATCAGTTCCTGGATGGGACACCGGATAATTTCAAACCGATTGACGGATTTGACAACCTGCGTCTTTCCTGTATTGCCACGGAGGACGGTCGTATCTTTAAAAGACAGATGTCTGAGAACTATTTGACAGGGAAGTTCCAAACCGTACCTTATTTTGTTGATGCTAAGGGGTATAAGGTAACGAAGTTTAGTACTTACGTGTCACGGGATCGGGATCCTCTTTGTTTTGATGAACTAAACCGGAGAGTATTGATTATACAATCTCAAAGTGATGGTATGAATGCAACAATACGTCCGCTGGTTAAGGGAGACGGAAATTACTATCCTTTCCCTCTTTGGGAAATTCCGAGTGATGTGGATGTTCTTCACTTGTGTCCTACCTATGACCGTAAAACTTATGTGTCAGGGAATGCCATTTATTATAATCAAAACGGTAAGACCTATAAATATGATTTCAGATTCAACTCTTCCGATATGAAGGTGTTGGAGAATGAGAGTGTAGCTCCGGTCGCTCTTCCGGTATATTTAACATCGGATGATGTTATCATGACTTTTGGATGTTATTCAGCTCCCGAAAACAAAATGGTTTACGCTAAAGGCAATCAGATACGTTGTATTAATTTTGGTGAAAATTATTCGGATAATCCATGGATTTCTGTTGACTCCAAAGTAACGGTGTTGCTTTATACCGTCATTTACAACACGTATAAATATATGGTTGTCGGCTGTGAGAATGGAGATATTATGGTGTATGCCGTCGATGATAAATTGCTCTCTTACAGATTGGTATCTAAAGCCAACGTCGGAGGAAGAGTGGCAGGTATTAATGAGACCGGTTTCTCTTATGGGGCAGATACGTTTTAATCACTATGTATAAAGTAAATCTATTGTATGGAAGAATCAATCGTAAAAGTTGAAAACCTATCC
>NZ_UQRQ01000039.1 GCF_900543425.1 uncultured Sanguibacteroides sp.
CTTCGGTACGCACAAGTACAAGGTTGGAAATAATACTATGAACTTTTCCTTGTGTTTTATCCATTTTTTAATTTTTAATTTTTAATCTCTCCATCTTAAATTTCCGGGGAAATCTCCCCTTGTAAAATTTAAAATCATTTGAATTCTTCCGTGAACTCAAAACTATGCCTGAACTTCTCTACCATCTCCATGAAGACCTTACGTCCGGATTCGGAACTCATCTTGCTCCATCTTTCAATAATCATCAATTGCAACATAAAGCTCAAAACCTTTTCCACAGAAAAGTATTCGAAAACAACGGCTTCCTCTATAAAGTCCCAATGCAACAAATCCAACCCCCGCTCTCTTTCTACCAGATTGGGATTACCCATCAAGGATATCACCTTATCCACGTAAGGATAATCCATGGCCAAGCCAAAATCTTTCGAATTGGACGTACGCAACGCTTTGGCGAAAGCGTTATTCCCGATTACCTCTTTTTCCACCTCTTTTCCATATTTCCGGCAATTCAATGCAGTAATCAGATTCTTAACATTCATCGAAAATTCCGCGTATTGCCTCACAAAAGAGTTTCCGGATTTCAATAAATAATCGTAATACATCCAACTCAACACATTCTCCGGAGCAACATCGTATTTCAGATGTTCTCCTTTAAAATCAGCTATAAATTGATTCAAATAAGGAAGCAAAGAAGAGGTCGGCTCGGTAATTTCGTCCTCTATCTGCTTTAAAGAGTATACCGTCGAAAGAGTAGGGTCAGGCTCCTGCTTCGTTAGCAAACGAAGAATCTGCGTGTGATCTGCCGGAAGAAAGAATAGGTTCAAAAGCTCCATATCCTTTTTACTCAAATCGTTTTGAGCCAGCTCCCGCAAATTACTGACAGATATTGCCAATTTCCGATCATCCCAAGCGATCTCCGGCAAACCGGCAATCAAACAGTAGTAACCATTTTTCAATATCATCCCTCTCAATTTTAATTTTTAAATCTACGATTCTATGATTCCGTGATTGAATCTCTGAATCACTCAATCTCATAATCACTGAATCTCTTAGTCTTTAAAAAGAAGTTTTTTCGTGAAACTCCTCATGTATTGAGAGAAGAATGCCTCAAACAGTTCTTCCGAGAATGTAATCTGATATCCCCCGTCTTTCGGTTGAATAACAAATTCACCTTCTACATTTCCGGCTTTTACACTTAAACCTTTATTCAAAAGCTCTTTGTATTTGGCAGCAACAAAAGATTCGAATTGAGTCTTCTCATCAGCCGGAAGGATCACTTCCAAATCCAGATTCCCGGACGAGATATCCCATTTTTTTACGATTGTCATCAACAACTCTTGGACAAATGTCTTCTCATCAAATCCGACTTTTGCCATCTCTCCGGCAACTTTTCCCGAAATCAGTTCCGTGACAGACAATTTTAACGCGGCAATCGCTTGTCTTACACTTAAATTCATTTCGGATTCTGCCTTTTTTTTCAAATTACTGATATCCGTATTAGCTGTAGCATGCATCTCGTCTGCTTTAGCCTTGGCCTCTGCTATAATCGTCTCGGCCTCTTGTCTTGCTTTCGCGAGGATCTCATCCGCCTCCTGACGTGCCTTATCCACCCCCTCATCGTAAAGCTTCTTTGTCAAAACATCTAATTTATTCTCCATATATATTGTATTGAAATAGTATTTTTTTCCCCTCTATTTTTAAGCTTTCCTTTGCTGCTTAACTCTCTGAAAAAACGGCCTCAAGGTATTAAAAATTATCGGGAATAACAAATAAAAATTAACACTTCCGAGTCACCGATTTCATCTAACCTCTAAATAGGTTACGATAAGTAATTCAGATAATTATATTCTTCAAATATCATACCAAAAATCAAAGTATATGAAATAGATAACGTTTGTAGAGTCTATAAAGTTTATGAAATCTTTTTATTTTTCCATAGATTCCTCTCGTTTCAATAAACCTGAAAGATCGATTCTATAGCACCTTAATCCCGTCTCTGAGTATTACCGAATCTCTTAATTGTAAATTCATTTTTGATTTAAGATTTACGATTTATGATTAAAATTCTGATCTTACCCTCTTTAAATCTAAAATCGGCAATCAAAAATCCGAAATCACCGAACCACCGAATCACCGAATCCTTTAATCCCAGAATCCCTTGATTCTTTAAATCGTAAATCCGAAATCGTAAATCTACAATTGGAAGGGATAACTCCTCCGGGGCAGAGACGTTCTCGTCGGTCGTGTAAACGCTTTTCGTTCACTACCCTCCGGGACTCGCTACGCTCAAACAATCCGTCGGGTGGCCGTTTCGAAACTCGAACCCGACACTCGCCGTTCACTATTTATACCCCTTCGTTTTTCTCCCTTTTCCCTTTAATCAATAGTAAATTAATTTTTGATTTAAGATTTACGATTTACGATTAAGATTCTGATCTTACCCTCTTTAAATCGTCAATCTACAATCCGAAATCGTCAATCTTTTTAATCTCAGAATCTACAATTAAATAAGGTACGGGCTTAAATATTTTACCAATAAATAACCGCCTCCTAAAAGCCATACATAAAGTGTTAAAGCCAGAATAAAGGGTTTTGCTCCTGCTTTTTTAAATTTTTCTATGCTGGTTTCTGCTCCGAGAGCCGTCATGGCCATGGTTAATAAGAAGGTGTCGAAATCATTGATAAAGCCGATAACCGGTTGAGGTAAAATATTAAAGGAATTGAATCCGATCACGATCAAAAAACCGAAAGCGAACCAAGGTACGGTTATTTTTTGTCCTCCGGCTTGTTGCTTGTTTTTATTTTTTCTGGCACGGGCAACTAAATAACTTACGATCAATAAAACGGGAACAAGCATGATGACCCGGATCATTTTGACAATAATAGAGACTGCTGCAATCTCTTCTCCCATAGCATTTCCGGCTCCTACCACGTGGGCTACTTCATGTAAAGTAGAACCGGTATAAATTCCCATTTGTTCGGGAGCCAGGTCTGCAATACCGCTTTTATAAAGCATGGGATAGACAAACATGGAGATGGTTCCGAAGATAACGACTGTAGATATGGCTACGGCCGTTTTATAGGGTTTGGCCTTTATCGTTGATTCCGCTCCCAGAATGGCTGCGGCTCCGCATATCCCGCTTCCGATAGAGGTCAGTAGAGCTATGCCTTTATCCATTTTGAGTAGTTTGCCGATAAGTACGCCTCCGTATATGGTAATCGTTACAATGATGGCATCGATCAAAATGGCCGGTAGTCCCACGGCTACAACATTTTGAAATGTTAACCTGAATCCGTATAAGATAATTCCCAAACGTAAAATCTTTTTAGAGCAGAATAAGATTCCCGGGACCCAAGTTGCCGGTAATCTGTTTCGTAAACTATTGGCATATAGCATACCTAAAATAATACCCACGATAAGGGGGCTAAAAGATAGTTTTTTTACGAAGGGAAATTCACTAATGTAAAATGCCGCACAAGAGAATAAGGCGATCAATAAAACGCCATGGAGCATATTGCCTCTTTTTTCACTTAATTTCATTGTATTGGAGTCATTAATATTGTTGGTTTAATATCTTTTAAAAGCCGATGCGAAGGAACAAATTTTTTTTACGAAACATAAGATACAAATTGTTATCCTGTATAACTTTTATTTATGGAAGAACAGACAAAAACTGCTTTAGACTCCCTTTTCCCGTGTCCAAATGAATGTACGTTAAGGATTATTCTAAGTTTGTTGTCGAACGTGATATTTTATATTGTTGATTATTAGTGGTATATAAAAATATTTTGTAAAAAATGGATTTCACGTTCCCCATAAAAATGGATTTTCGTGTTATATAAATATAATCAATGATAGAATTCTTAAAAGGATCGTTTATTGACACACTAAAACAACAAATATAGATTACGTGTGAATATATATTAATTCATTGATAATTAGAATAAGTCATATTTTTAAAGGGAGATAATTGGGTAATTGTATATCAAAAAAGCATAACATCAATAAACGATGGTTTGTTGCCATTATTTGATGTTTCTTTTAAACAAGTTACATAACTAAAACAAACAATTTATGAAGAAAATTCTAACATTGTGCCGGAGGTATCCCGGAAGATTAAAAAAAGGGGGAGTCGTTTTCGGTTGGACGTTACTATTCGTTTTGTCGGGTGTATTGAATGTCTGCGGGGCAGAGGGCCTCAAACTCGAGCAAGAGGTGAGATTGTCCATGAAAAATGTTTTTTTGAAGGATGTCATGTGGGCAATAGAGCATCAGACAAAATTCATTTTCATGTATAACGAGGAGGATCTGGATAAGGTCGGTAAAGTGAATGTCGAGGTCCGGGCTTCCGATATCGAGGAGATTTTAAACGTTTGTCTAAAAGGCACGGGGTTGACTTACGTGATTCAGGATGCCGTGATCGTGTTGAAACCCGTGATCGAAGACAAGAAGTCCAAGAAGGTCCGTATTACCGGAAAGGTGACGGACGAGAAGAAAGTACCTTTGCCGGGAGTCACGGTATTGATAAAGGGGACGACCTTGGGAACGGCCACGGGTGTGGACGGAAAATACTCCTTGTCGTTACCGGACGTGAAGAATATCACGTTGGTGTTTTCTTTTTTAAGTATGAAGACCCAGGAGATCAAATACACGGGGCAGGACACGATTAACGTGGTTATGAAAGAGGATTTGCAAAAGTTGGAGGATGTGGTGGTAACCGGTTATTTGAAATTGAAGAAAGAGAGTTTTACCGGAAACGCAACGACCGTGACGAGAGATCAATTGCTGAAAACCAATAACAAGAACGTCATTGCGGCACTTCAGGCGTTCGATCCCTCTTTCCGGATCAAGGAGAATAAACTGTTCGGATCCGACCCGAATGCCTTGCCCGAGTTCACGATCAGGGGAGAGGGAAGTCTCGGAATGGAACGGGGATTGGACGTGGAGAAAAATCGTCGTACACAACGTACCGCATTGAAGGACAACCCGAATTTGCCCATCTTTATCCTGGACGGGTTCGAGGTTGCCGTTCAGAAAATCTATGACATGGATATGAACCGGATCGAGAGCATGACCATTTTGAAGGATGCGGCAGCTACTGCCATGTACGGTTCCCGGGCTGCTAACGGGGTCGTCGTGGTGACTACGGTACCTCCCCTGCCCGGAGAGTTACGGGTGTCCTACAATTTTACCGGCGGGGCGGAGTTTCCGGACCTTTCGGATTACAATTTATGCAATGCCGAGGAGAAGTTAGTGGTGGAAAAATTGTCCGGAAAATACATTCAGGAGGATGGAGACCCGGGGATGCAGTTGTTAAAGGATCTGGCTTATAACGATTTGGTAAACGAAGTCCGGCGCGGGGTAAAGACCGATTGGCTGGCTCAGCCCCTGCAAAACGTGTTTAACCATTCGCATAGCTTGAACGTTTCCGGGGGAGTGGAAAGTATCCGTTACGGTTTTGATCTGAATTACGGGACACACAACGGGGCGATGATCGGTTCTTACCGGGATAACGCCGGAGCGGGTTTAACCTTGGATTACCGGAATAAAGAGTGGTTGCAGATCATGAATTCCGTTTCATTTAACGTGACACGATCACAGGACTCTCCTTACGGATCGTTCGATACTTATGCTAAATTGCAACCCTATTACGCTCCTTATTCAAACGACGGGGAGTTATTAGTCAGGCTAAAGAATGATGAAGTTAACCCGCTTTACAAGGCCAAGCGATTGGGAAGTTATATGGGGAGGTCACGCCTGAACGATTTGACCAATAATTTCAGTATTAATCTTACGATTTTGCAGGGATTTATATTTAAGGGACAACTTTCGCTAACAAAGACCGATTCGGAAACGGAATCTTTCGAGGATCCGAAGGATCCCTCTTTCAGCACGGCTCCAACCCGGGAACGGGGAGTTTTGTCTATCTCCGACGATAAAAGTTTTAACTGGAATGTAAATGCCATGCTTTATTACAATCGTTCTATCGGGAAACATTTTATCAACGCAACGGCTGGTTTAAACGTGCGGGAGACTCACGGGAAAAGCATGTCTATCCGATATAAGGGATTTCAATTAAGTAATCTGCATTCTCCGACCTATGCGGCGATGCAGGACGGCAAGGCAAGTGTCTCTTCCGACAAAAGTCGTTTATTGGGGATTCTGGCTTCCGTCAATTATTCCTATAATAATATTTACCTGTTCGACGGTTCTTTCCGGTTGGACGGGTCGTCCAAGTTCGGTAAGGACAAGCGTTTTGCTCCTTTCTGGTCCGTCGGGGCGGGAATGAACGTGCATAATACCAAGTGGCTGAAAGATCACTGGCTGATCAGTACTTTGCGGGTGCGGGGAACTTACGGGGTGACCGGTAACGTGAATTTCCCTCCTTATGCGGCCATCTCTACTTACAAGACTTCGGACAAATGGTATTATGCTACTCCTTCCAATACCCTGATTGCCTTAGGAAATCCGAGATTGACCTGGGAGAAGACCTATACCGTGGATTTCGGGGTGAATTTAGGGTTGTTTAACGAACGGTATTATCTTGAATTCAGTTATTATCGAAAAGATACTAAAAATCAATTGGAACGACTCTCGATACGTACCTCTTCCGGTTTCTCCGGCTTCTATACGAACGCCGGTTCTGTTCAGAACAAGGGATTCGAGATAAGAGTGAATGCCACGGTTTTACAAACCAGGGATTGGACGGTGGCTTTAACCGGAACCTTAGCATCCAACACGAATAGGATCACGAAATTGGGACAGGAAGCCGAGCGATACAACAAAAATATCCAGGATTTTCATAATAGTAAAAATCAGATGGGAGGAGAGGGAGATTATAAAGAGTTGCTTTATATCCCGTTAACCCAGTATTACGTGGGAGCTTCCACCACGGCTATTTATGCCGTGCCTTCTTACGGTATCGACCCTTCCAACGGTCAAGAATTATTCCGGAAAAGAAACGGAAGAAGTACCTATGTTTGGGATGCGGTTGATCAGGTCGTCGTCGGAGATAAAAGTCCGGATGCCCAAGGATCATTCGGGATCAATATCGGTTGGAAAGGTTTTTATGTAAATACTACCTTCCTTTACCAATGGGGAGCTCAGGATTACAACGAGACCTTAATTAAAAAGGTCGAGGAGGCAGATATCGACGGGGGTAACGTGGACCGCCGGGTGTTGACGGAGCGTTGGAAACGACCGGGCGATATCGCTCCTTTTTTTGATTTGAAAGCGAAAAAGCAAACGCAGCCGACTTCCCGTTTCGTCCAAGACAATGATTACGTTGCCTTTAGCGGTCTTTCCTGTGGTTACGATTTTAATCAGGAGTTGATTCGTAAATTCCGTTTGACCTCCTTGGGATTGCGTTTTAACGCGAACGATATTTGCCGGTGGTCGACGATACGGCAGGAACGGGGAACCAGTTATCCCTACGCTAAAAATTACAGTTTTACCTTGACGTTAGGTTTCTAATTTAAAAATGAAAGGATTATGAAAATAAAGATACAAATCATTCTTTTGATTTCCGGGCTGTTTTTCGGTTCTTGCCGGGATTGGCTGGATCTGCAACCGGAAGGAGAGGCAACCAGTGACGAGTTATTTGACACCGGCGACGGTTACCGTTCCGTTTTGGCCGGTATCTATCAGGCGATGACTTCTAAAAATTTGTACGGGGTGGAACTTCAATTCGGTATCGTGGATTGTATCTCCCGGCAATATACCTGGGATTGGCAATACGCTGACGACGGGCTAAACATGTATCGAAACGCCAGGAGTTTCGACTATTACAATGTTTCGTTAAGACCGACAATCGATGCGATTTGGAAAGACGGTTTTAACGTGGTGGCCAACGCGAACAATTTGTTGCAAAACGTGGAAAAGTCATCTCCGGATTTGTTTACCGGGGGAGAGACGGAGCGTAAATTGATCATGGGAGAGGCCTATGCCTGCCGGGCTTTGATGCACTTCGATATAGCACGGCTTTTTGCCCCGGCATTGATCCATGACGACGGAGAAAAACGGGTACCTTACGTGGAAGAAACGCCTAATATTCAGCCTAACGGAATTGCGTTAAAACCTTTTTTGGAGAAGGTGATCAGGGATTTAAAAACAGCCCGGGCATTGACGGTTGAATTCGATACTTCTGCTTTGGGAATGAGTATGAGCGCTACCGGAAATACTCGTTTTTACGGTAGCGTGGAATCCGGTATGGAGGGATATAATAAAGAGAATACGATAGACGGTTTTTATACCGGACGGGGTTATCGGTTAAGTTATTACGCGATTACCGCGTTGCTGGCAAGGGTATATCAATATGCCGGTATGTACGAGGAAGCTTTCCAGATGGCGGATACCGTGTTGCAGTTTAAAGCGAGAGGTGTAAACGGGGCTTCTTATGACATGTTCTCAACCGAACAGTTTTGGGCGATTCAGAATGACGATAACGAGAAAAAGGAGGATTTGAAACTTACTTCGAACCTGATTTTCGCCCTTTATAACGAAGAGGCTTACAACGACTACGGCTTGGGAAATTTTTTCCTGAAAGAGACCAGTGGAATGACACAAGGCAATTGGCTCGCTCTGGATGAAAGAAAGCAAAAGATATTTATAAACCCGAATGATGCCAGCGACGAATCCCAGATTGATATTCGTTCCCGCTATCTTCTGTTTCAACCGAACGGTTTGTGGGGAAATAAAATATCGGCCAAGTGGTATTGTAGCGATGACACGAAGATACGCCAGAAGAATGTTCAGATTCTTCCCGTTATCCGGGCCACGGAGATGCGCTACATTATGGCCGAGTGTTATGCCCGTAAGGGGCAATTCGCTCAGGCGTACGATATTTTGAATACGATTCGGCGGAACAGAAGTACCTTTGCTGACGTTGGAGGTGGTGTCTGGGCCACGATGAATGATCTTCCGGTAGCTACCGACTATGCTACTTTTCAACGGGATCTGGTTCGTGATGCACAACGGGAATGGATATCCGAGGGACAGTTGTTCTATCTCTACAAACGGTTGGGGGCCAAGATTTTTATGCAAGAGGGAGAGGTACGGGAACTGAATAAATCCGAATATATGTTTCCGATACCGGATAATCAGAGTATGTAATCTAAAACGACACGAGATATGAAAAAATATTTGTTATACAGTATGGTAGTTTGGATCGCCTTTTTTACAGCTTGCGAGGAGCAATATATCGAACCTTTCGGCGATCGGCACGAGGTGTATTTTAAGCGATTCTTTAAAGATGAGGTCGCTCCCGGAACGGCTAAGGCCGACTCCACGAACGTGACCTTCTTTTTTGCCAAACCCACGGACACTTACGTGATGGCCGAGCTGGTGGTGGTACTTGCCGGACGGCCTTTGGCTAAAGACTTGCATTTCGGGTTGAAGGTGGTGAAAGAGATGACCACGGCCAATCCGGACGAGTACGAGTTGGCAGATTCCTATACGTTTCATGCCGGTCCGATCGCTGAAGATTTGGATATGTTTCAGGACACGATTCGAATCCGGATGAATAAAAGCGATCGGTTGGGCAGTATGGAGAATGGGGTGCGTTTAGTCGTGGAGCTGGTACCGGGCGAAGGTTTGGCCGTGGGCCAGTTCGAGCGTTCCCGGGCGGTAATCCATTTCACGAAAGACGCCGTGAAGCCGGAGTGGTGGGACCGGGAGGTGGAATACTACTCCTTGGGGCGCTATTCGACCTTAAAATACAAGACCTTTTTGGAGAACATAGAGGGGGCATACGATTTGAACGCGGAGATGATCCGGGATCGTCCGGATAAGGTCAGGAAATTAGTGGTCGCTTTTAAGGATTGGTTGGCCGATCATCAGATATGGGACGAAGAAAATAATGAATGGATGTCTGTTAATGTTTAACGTGTTAAATGAGATATTATGAATTATATAAAACTATTCGGTCTGTTGTTTTTTCTTGGCTTTTTGTCGGGATGTTTTAAGGACGAGGGCAATTATATCTATACGGAACTTAATCCGCCGCAATGGATACAAGATTTTAATAAAACACCGGAATATATATCCGGTTGGGCCGGTAAAGGGGAAACCATGGTGTTCAACGGAAGTCATATGTTTAAGTGGGGAACGGATTCAGCCGCCCGGGCGAAAGAGGTCCGTTACGAGTGGAAGCTTGGCGGCGTCGTGATCGGCGATCAGTTGGATATGGAACTTCCCACGGATTCGGTGTTCCAAAAGTTAGGGTTAGATGCTTATACTAATTCAGACGGTATCTGGGGAACCTTTACGGTGATCGAGAAAGAGACGGGAGTCTCCTTCCCGGCCCGGCTTTATGTGTCGATTTATCCTACTTTTGCCCCGGATGATTGGTTTATCTTATCGGAAGACGGGAATAACACAAAATTTTCGGCCATCAGTCGACGGATTGTGACGGAACAGGGGAAGCAAAAGGTGGAGTACATCTTAAAAGACAACGCTTACGAGGAGATTAATCACGGGAAGATCCCCGGTAAACCGGTTCGGTTGAGTATGGAGACCGCCCGGGATATCAGTCCGTCGGGAGCCTGCGTGGTGATCACGGATCAGGTGGCTTACGAGGCAAATATTCAAAATATGGAGAAAGTGGGAGAGCTAAAGGATCAGTTTTTAGACGGAACTCCACCGAACTTCGTGGTTTCCGATTTACGGGAAAAAGCACCCCAAACTCCCGGACAGGAGAGTGCCTGTACTTTTGTGGCTACGGAAGACGGCAGGGTGTTTTACCGGGTAAAGTCTCCCAATTATTTGGGAGGACAGTACCTGACGGAGCCTTACGTGATAGACGATAAAGGATATAAGATAACGAAATTCGGACATTCCACGTACGGTGGAGTCATTCCCTGTTACGATGAAAAAAACCGGAGAATCGTTATGGCGACGACCTGGCGGGACGGAGGATCTTTCCCGGGGGACAATCCTCCTCTTTGGCGGACGCGGATGGTTCCGATAAAAACACATTACAATGTGCCTGTGTCTAATTTTTCCGAGGGTACGGAGGTGTTGTATTTGACGCAAAAAAATCATATCAGTTGGGGATATGGCGGAACGACACTATTGTTTACCGTTTATTATAACGATCCCACGATGGAGGATCGCACATTGGTAGGAGATTTTTCTTTCAGCACTCAGGCGGAGGGAATAACCCGTACGACCTTTGAACGTTGGTTTTATCTTCCGGTAAAATTAGATGCTTCTTCGGTTTTCTTGGTGAGTGCCAATAACCGCCCTTCTCTCGACTACAATAAAAAAGCCATGTATCGCGATTTTTACACGGTAGGGAATAAACTCCATTACCTGCAACGCTCAACTTCATGGAGTGCAACTGAAGATGCAACGCAAAGAAAGTTTATGACCTTTAACGCCACCTTCCCATCCAAGATTACGGCTTTGGCTTATGCTTTTTACAAAACGGATCAGATTGTCGTGGGGTGTGAGGACGGGAGTATCTACTGTTACGATATCAATAATATCGAAAATCCGAGGTTGTTGTTTCAGAAAAAATTAAACGGAAAGATTTCCGTGATAAAACAGATCGGTTGGCATACCAGTAATCACGATTGGTATTAAAAATTTCAAATCACTTTATGTAGCATTTATAGATTATGAAAAAGAGCTGCCGAATTTTCGGCAGCTCTTCGTTACTTAGTTGTTTTTGTATAGAGTTCTGTGTTTTAATTAACACCTTGCAGAACAATACCTACGCTAATAGCAAAGCTTTGTGTTGCGGGAATTCTGCCGTTTCCGGCTTTGGTCCCGTAAGAATATCTGAATCCTAAGTTAAAAGCGAATTGGTCGTTGATGGAGATAAGTGTTCCGATCTCCGGAGCAAAGGCAAATTGCCATCTGGATTCCGTCGAGGTAAACTGTCCCACGTCTAATTTCAATTCCGTCCAACTCGTACCGATCCCTATACCGAAATAGGGCCTGAACAGAGTATTGCTTTCCGTGAACCAGTAACGACCGATAGCCATGATGGGCACCGTGTTGACATAACGATACTGATGACCTGTGATGGTGTGTATATCGCTATTTCCTTTGAAGTAAAAATCAGAGGTTTGTACGCCTTTGTTTTTGTAGAAAGTGTTCCATCCTACCATACCTCCGATAGAGAATTGTTCACTTAAAAAATAGTGGTATTCCAAATCCATACCTCTGAAGCTCATTTTACCTGTGAAGTCGTTAATTTTTCCGATTGGAACTGACATCTGGTAGTTTAAATTCAGCATCTGTCCTTTTACAAGAGGGCTAAGACCGAATAATATCAATGATATAAATAATAGTTTTCTCATAATCTTTTGCTTTAAAAATTGACAATAAGGATGTTCTCTTAATTAGCGGTACCACCATGTAGGTAAGGCGATTGTGTGAAGCATTGATTAATAGTAGAGGTCATCCGGTTCAGAATAGATTGCTCAGAACCTTGTAAAATTCCATCAGCTACACCGCTCCATAGAACGGGAACTTTTTTAGTACTGGTCGTTGAAGCATCGGCTGCAATCATATCGATCACGATAGATCCGCTTCTATAGGAATAGACGGCAGCAGGATACCACGGGTAAGAAGGACCCCAGCCCGGACCCCAGCCTGAACCCCAAATCCAATTCCATCCCGGATACCATCCCCAGTAATCATACCAGTAATTGGCTCCGTAATAGTAGTTGACATTTGAGAACGCGGAGACCGTTACAATAAAGCTCGGTTGATTAGCCTCGGTTTGCTCCATGTAGGTGTATCCCTTGTCTTCGAAATTTTTCTTTACCAAATCCAGAATTTGGGCATCGAATTTGTGATTGGGAGTTTCTCCCTTAGCCACGAAATAGACAATCGTATCCGGGAGTGAAAAGGTGGTGTACTTCGTAAAATCTGCACTCTTGTCATAATTCGTTATGGCAACATCCATCTCATCCACGTCATCCGCACCTCCCGGATAACATGAAATCATCAGCTGTGCAAACAATCCAATGAAAGATAATAATAATAAACGTTTCATACTTAGTTAGTTTTAGTTTAACAATTGTTGCTATTCTATAGTTCCAATGAGTTGTAACAAGTGTTACCATTAGCACTTGTTTGGTTGTATACGCTTGCCTTAACGATTGGTTTCAGAAAGCAGAATTTTTTTTTGGAATAGGATTGAAGCGATCTGCCTTATTCTGGGGTAGTTGCTATAATCAGGCGATAGTTGTGGTCTTTGGCAATATTCATTACTTTGACGATTTGTTCCAATGGAACGGACTTGTCAGCTTGTAAGGAAATACAAGGTTTTTCCTGTTCTTTCAGCTCTTCGACCAACTTGCTTTCAAGCATGGAAAAAGGAATAACCTTTTCGTTTAAATAAAAAGTATAATTCTTATCAATAGAAACAACTGTGATCGGTTTTTCCGAGGTTTGGTTTGTACTTTCGGGTAATTCCAATCTTAACGCGTTGGGATTAATCAGCGTTGACGAGACCATAAAAAAGATCAATAGCAAAAATACGATGTCGGTCATGGACGACATGTTGAAGTTCGGGTTTATTTTGCTACTGCGTTTGATGGACATAATTGATTTAGTGATTCTGTGATTAAAAGATTTAGTGATTCTGAGATTGGGTGATTAAAAGATTTAGGGATTAGAGGATTGATTTTTTTTTAGTTGGATAAGTGAATCTATAAGTTCGGAGTTATACCGTTCCATATGCAGGACGATTTTATCAATCCTGGAAACGAGGTAGTTGTAGGCCAGATATCCGATGATCCCGACGATTAAGCCAGCCACGGTAGTGATCATAGCGGTGTATATACCCCTTGATAATAGGCTGATGTCGATGTTGTTGCCGGCCATGGCCATGTCATAAAATGCCTGAACCATTCCGACTACTGTTCCTAAAAATCCGATCATGGGAGCTGTACCCGCACAAGTTGCCAGGGTTGCTAATCCTTTTTCCAAGGTTGCTACCTCGTAGTTTGCCGTGTTTTCCATGGATTCACGGATTTCACCTGGAGCTTCCGTTCTTAATAAGATACCTTTTCTTATGATTTTAGCTAAGGGGGTATTTTCCGTATCACAAGCAGTTAAAGCTCCTTCTATATCTTTTTTTTGTATTTTTTCTTGAATCTGTTGCATAAATGCCTCATCTCCCGTTCCGGTTTTTCGAATGATCCAGAATCTTTCGCAAGCGATGTAAATGGCCATAATCGATAGAATAAAGATAGGGATCATTAACCATCCCCCTTTGACGACCAATCCCCATAGGCTCATATCCATATCTGCTGCTTTTGCTACCGGAGCCGCTATTTGTAATATCCAATTGTTCATGCACTTATTTTTTGAAATCTTTCTTAAAAGTGTTGCGAAGATAATGTGGTTTTCGCGAAAACACAAATTCCGCTATCGAATTGTATAGATACTTTCAAGAGAGAATAAAAATATCACCAATTTTTTTTCTTATTTTTTTCACAATACTGTAAGAGCTTATTGGCATACGGGTCTAAATAGCCTTGTTTATGAATCGCGTATAATTCCCGGGAAATTTCCAAGCCTTGTATATCGATAATTTTTAGTTTTCCGGAAGCTAATTCTTCCCGAATACTGAATACGGAAACAAGGGCGTAACAGTCCGAATGTTTCAGGTAGTGTTTGATCCCTTCGGTCGTTCCGATGCTTATTTGTTGATCCAGCTCCTCTATCCGGATATTGGATTTTGCCAGTTGCTGCTGAATGATTTTGTATGTTCCGGAACCGTTTTCCCGGAACACGAATCTTAATTGTTTTAGTTCGTCTAACGTAATCGTCTCTTTGCTTGGATGCCGGGTCGAGGTAACCAGGACGATCTCATCCTGCAGAAAAGGCATGTAATGAATGTCCGGTTCGGAAGGTGTCCCTTCGATAAAGGCTAACTGAATATTACGATGTAGAATCTCCTGTTCGATCTGATTCGTATTTCCGCTGATCAGGTTAATCCTGATATGTGGGAAACGCTCGCGGAACGAGGCTAACATCCCCGGTAAAATATATTGTGACAATGTCGTGCTGGCACCGATAGACAGGGTACCGGAGAATTCATTTTTCATTTGATGAATACCGTATTCGATTTCCCGTTCTTTATCCAATAAATCCTCACTTTTTTCCAATAAATATTTTCCTGCCGGGGTTAATACGAAACGTCCTTTTTCCCGTTCGAAAAGGGTGACTTCCAGTTCCTTTTCCAATTCTTTTATGCTTTTGGATATGGCCGGTTGTGAAAGATGCAACTCTTCAGCCGCTTTTGTCGTGCTCGAGTGTTTAGCCGTGTGATAGAATATCGTGAGTTTGTGGTCTAACATAATGGATTGAATTAAATCATGTAAAGAGAGACTTTTTAACCGATTTTTTTTTACAAAATCTCCGTTTTAAGCCCTATTCCTTCCTGTTATTCGAAACAAATATAATATTTTCAAAGTATACAGCTGGTCTAACGAGAAATATTTTTAGATTGTAGATTAAATGGATTCAGTGATTCAGTGATTTCGGATTTTAGATTTAAAGATGGCAAGATCAGAATTGAATCATAAATCG
>NZ_UQRQ01000040.1 GCF_900543425.1 uncultured Sanguibacteroides sp.
TGCCGATTGCGGATTGGAAAAGCGGGGATAAAAACGAAGGGGCATAAACAGTGAACGGCGAGCGTCGGGTTCGGCTTTCGGAACGACCGGACGACGGACTGTCCGAGCGTAGCGAGTCCCGGAGGACAGTGAACGAAAAACGACTACACGACCGACGGGAATGTCCCCGCCCCGGAGGAGTTATCCCACTTGCAATTGTAGATTTACAATTAAACGAATTAAGAGATTCTGTGATTATTTTATCCGATAATCATTCCGATAATCGTGGCCGACATCAATGAGGCCAAAGTACCTGCCAACAAAGCTCTCATACCAAATTTGGCCAAAAGGGGTTTATTTTTAGGGGTCAATCCTCCAATTCCCCCGATTTGAATACCGATAGATGCAAAATTAGCAAAACCGCACAGGAAATAGGTACACATGATTACGGATTTCATCTCGGCAAAAGCGCCTGCCGTCTTCAAACTGGCCAAATCCACATAGGCAATGAATTCGGTCATAATCACTTTTTGTCCCAAAAGACTACCAGCATGCACGATGTCCGCAGGACATATACCAATTAACCACATCAAGGGAGCAAACAGATACCCTAAGATCAATTGCAACGACAATTCATGCTGCTTCCCGTCCGTCAGATCGGCAATCCAATCGTTCAAGCCTACGATATGTCCAAACTTGGCAAATAAATAATTGGCAAAAGCGATAAAAGCAACAAACACCAACAACATACCGGCAACATTCACGGCCAGTTTGACTCCTTCGGAAGCCCCATTGGAGATCGCATCCAAAACATTTTTACCTACTTTATTCTTAGGAACCTCTATCGTATTTTGAATTTTCCGTGTCTGGGGAATCAATATCTTAGCAACGACGACAGCCCCGGGAGCGGCCATCACGGAAGCTGCCAATAAATGTTTAGCGAACAGTAATCGTTGAACCGGATCCTCTCCGCCCAAAAAACTGATATAAGCTGCAAGGACACCGCCGGCAATCGTTGCCATTCCTCCCGTCATCACTAAAAATATTTCAGAAGGAGACATATCATCCAGATAAGCTTTAACCATAAGAGGAGCTTCTGTCTGTCCCAGAAATATATTTCCCGTAACCGACAACGACTCCGGCCCGGTCAGATTCATCAATTTAGTCATCGCCCAGGCCATCCAATATACCACCTTCTGTATAATCCCAAGATAAAATAACAACGAAGTCAAGGCGGAAAAGAAAATAATCGTCGGCAACACCTGAAAAGCGAAAATATACCCGCTCTTGGTGGTATCCATCAATCCGCCTAACAAGAACTCACTTCCGGCACGTGTAAAATCCAGTATGGTAACAAATATCTTTCCCACGAAATCAAATACGGCTTGAACCGGAGGAAAATATAAAATACCTACGGCCAAGATCAACTGTATTGCCATACCAATCCCCACAACCCGCCAGGATATCCCTTTACGATCGCTACTAAACAACCAGGCTATCCCAAGTATACTTACCATACCTATAATTCCCCTCAAAATAGACATAAACGAAATATGACTTTCGATATTTACCGCACTATGTATTCCTCCTCCGGCTTGAGCGAAAAGGTTCCCTGCCGTCAACACCAGCAATCCTATCATTAGCCCCGTTATTTTTCCAATCTTACCCATATGTATTGTTATTGATGTTTATTATTCATAATAAGCAGGGCGAATTTACGCTTTTTAGCGATAGAAAAGATTCTTTTTAACAAAAAAATCCATAGTTTTGTCACGGGTACGATCCTTATATCTTACGCAATTGAAACACACGAATAAATCTATATTTATGAGAAGAATAATTTTATGGTTTTCCGGAATACTACTTCTGTTAAACCTTTTACAGGCTTGTTCATCCAAACCGGAAGAAGCACAACTTACCATCTATTGTACCAGCGACGTACACGGCAGCATTTTCAATTACGATCTAAAAAGAGGGAAAGAAACTTCTCAAAGTCTCGCCAATGCTTCGACCATTCTCAAAGAAGCCCGAGCCAAGGACTCATTGAGTACGATCTTGTTGGACGGCGGTGATTTTCTTCAGGGCCAACCTTCTATCTACTATTATAATTTTATTGATACCATTACCCCGCATATTCAGGCTCAAGTAATGAACTACTTAAAATACGATGCCGCCGCCGTGGGGAATCACGATATTGAGGCCGGACATCCGGTCTACGACCGTATCAAAAAAGAATTTCAATTTCCTTGGTTATCCGCAAATCTAATCGATCGTAAAACAGGCAAACCCTATTTTACACCTTATATCGTTCTGGAACGCCAAGGAATCAAAATTGCCGTTTTGGGAATGACGACTCCCAATATTCCTCAATGGTTACCGGAACACCTTTGGCAAGGAATTGAATTCGAAGATATGATCGAATCCTCGAAAAAATGGATCGACATAATTCAAAAACAGGAAAAACCGGACATGATCATAGGACTTTTCCATTCCGGGTACGACTATACCTACGGTGGTGCCAACGAAAAAACACCTAAAAACGAAAACGCCAGCAAATTGGTTGCTCAGCAGGTAGACGGATTCGATATAATTATATTCGGCCATGACCATACAGAGAAGCAAGAAGAGTTGACGAATGACTTCGGTCACAAGGTTCTGTTAATGGATCCCAAATCCCATGGCACTTATCTTGGTAAAATTGTTGTTTCCCTGAAACGGAACGGTGACCATTATCAAAAATCTTACCGGAGCGAACTGATCGATCTGAACAAGGTAGCTACAGATAAGGATTACATTTCAACCTTTACCCCGGCAATAGACAAGGCTAAAGCATACATCAACACGGAATTGGGTACGTTCAAAAGTCCGCTTTCCGGACGGGATGCCATGTTCGGCCCTTCAGCTTTTATTGATTTTATCAATGAAGCCCAATTAGCAGAAAGCGGAGCGGAAATCTCCTTTGCCTCCATTCTCTCTCGGGATGCTTACATCAAAGCAGGTAAGATTACCATGAAAGACATGTTTAATCTTTACGCTTACGAAAACTCTCTTTACACGATGCAGCTTTCCGGCGAAGAAATTCGAAAATATTTGGAATACGCGGCTGCCGTGCAGTTCAATACCATGCAATCCAAAAAAGATCATCTGTTAAACTTTAAGAAAGATGCAGAAGGAGAGATTCTGACCAGCAGGAAAGGTTACCCGTTATTACAAAATGACTTTTTTAATTTCTCAGCTGCAGCCGGTATAAAATATACAGTGGATGTGAGTAAAGAACCGGGCAACCGGATTACCATCATCTCTATGGCCGACGGTACTCCCTTCAATCCCGAACACACGTACAAGGTAGCCGTAAACTCTTACCAAGGTAACGGAGGTGGAGGACACCTTACCCGCGGAGCAGGAATTCCCAAAGCAGAACTGACGAAACGCATCGTCGACATCCGGGAAAAAGATATCCGCTATTACATTGCGGAATATATCAAACGCCAAAAAGTATTGGACCCTCAACCCCGGAACGAATGGAAAGTCATTCCTGAAAAATGGTTTAAGAAAAGCAAAGAACAAGATTACAAATTGTTATATAGTAAATAAATCAAAGGGACGCTCAAAAAAAGCGTCCCTTTCCACAAATGAATTGACTTGTCTTGTTCCGAAAAAATTTATCGTTTTTATAAAATACCGTCCTTAAATTTACTTTTCTCTTCTATAATCCTAAAGCCATTACATGTCGGTTTTTATAACCTCATGTAACCTTAAATCAATATATGATTTCCGATTGAAAAGTCGCTCCGCTAATGTCCGTAAGTATCAGTTGATAACTTCCTTTAGGCAAATTGGAAAATACGGTATCTCGAAATGTCAATTCAGCCTTACCCCCGAGAGGAATTACCAAACTATGTTTCCCCGGCTTTATTTTTGCCACATATTCATTATGAATCTGTTCTTCCGGAAAACGGGACAACGCTTTCCCGTCCATATAAAATAAGGAATCTCTCCCTTCTCCTATCAATGTTACTCCAATCAAAAACGACCCGTAAACATCCACACCTTCCACTCGATAAATGGTAAAAGAGAGCTCCCCTCCTTTTATCGTGGCGTCCGATATCTCAATTTTAGGCTTTACGGATTTATTATGTAGAGGTCCCCATACCCCATTGTGAAATTCCTGATTGGTATAAAGTGATAATAATAGTATAACAGCGGCTCCTCCAACGGCGACCCTACCGCTCCACTTCACAGGTAACGGCAAAGTTCCCGAGGTCAGCCACAATAACCATTTTTTATTACTCCAGATAGGCCATTTTCTAAAACACCAGGCATCTACAGAATACCTTCCTCCTCCGGATAGAAACACCGTAAAACCGGCTGCAACACCTAAAATTCCGATTTGCCACTCGTCCAAACAGGTTGTTCCCAACCATCCGGACCCCAACAAGATCCCGGTAGCAAGACTCATGACCCCAACACTCATTAATCTGGTAAAAAAACCCAACATGAACAATAACCCTACAATCCCTTCAACTAAAGTAAAGACTACCATAGCCCACCATAATATCTCGGGATGAGTAACCAAATACTCTATAACGGAACGAATCCCTATCGAATTAGGCAAAAAATGATTGAATTTTTCCCCGATATATCCCGCTGAATCCGGAATTAATTTATTCTCCAATACTAAACGTCGCCAAAAAGCCGAAAAATAGGTCCAACCGACAACCAATCGTATGGCTAAAGTGTACAAACCGAACAAAGAATAATTTTTCCATTCTTCCTGATTCACGCGTGATGAGTTCATGACATTCCTTTTAAATAATTAAATTATAATATTTTTTTTATAAGTTCCGGAACCTCTATCTCACTATTCTTCATTTTTTCCAACTCTTCCCGTCCCTGTTCCGTCAAAGAAAAATACATCTGTCGTTTATCCTGATCTCCCATGATCCGAATGACCAAACCTTTCTTTTCCACGGACCGGATTACCTTTGACGCATTAGAGTTCGTCAACCCCAACTGTTCCGCAATCTCACCGGAAGATAACTTCTCCGCACGAGTAAGAGTACAAAGCAGCATCCCTTCATTTAACCCCAAATGATGCCTTATTTCCAATTGAGTTTCAAACTCCGCAATAGCCCGATATAAATCTCTGATCTTACAAAAAGTTTCCATGCAATCGACAACTTTAAAGGATTCTGTGATTAATAATTTAGTAATTGGGTCATTCTTAATTTACAATCTGTAATCCAAAATTTATAATTAAATTATTCCTTTCCCGATTTGAATAAGCTCAGTAATAAACCTCCCATCACCGCACCCCACAACGAACTATTCACCGGAGAAGAGGTTATCGGACAAGTCCCGCTTTCGCAACCGACAAATTTCCAATATAAAAAGCCTCCTAAAGCCCCCAGTATAATACCCAACATTGTAAGCCAATATCGTTTAAAAAATCTTTTTATCATAACTCCATTTTTTATTTGACAAACATATGATTTATTTTCCATTAAAACAAATTTCCAATGGAAAATAATATTTTATATAGAACGTTACGACAAGAAATATCTTCGAATCCTCTTCAGAATTACAATAGGTATTGAGAATGTGATGAAAAAACTGGCATAATTTATTTATAAAACGAAGGTAGAACAATTTCTCGACTTCCAATATAATAATACCCAAAAACTACCCTTCTTGAAAAATAAAACAACGTCCGCCTCTTTCACAAGAAACGGACGTTGCAATAAAGTGATCCAATTAATTATTGGAGTTCTTTATAACTATCTTCGATGTATTCGAATTTACCCTTCGCTATTCCTTTGTATTTCAACTCCCAGCTGGCACGCGGAGAATAACTCTTGAAACGAATAGTGTATTCGATCGTCGTTCCGTCGACTACCGGTTCCGCTTCCGGGTATTTCCCTTCCAGAACGGCCGGGAAACCTTCTGTAATCAAACGTTGCTTCTGTATCTCTAACACCTCTTCGTCCGACTTGCCTTTCAGTTCATTAACACCGGCCAACTCATCATATTTTACCAACATAGATACTCCCATATTGATATTTACATTATAGGTCGTAGAACCGAAATAGAACTCTCCGGTATCCGGATATTTTTCGTCTAAATAAGCATGTTTGTTTTTATCCACCCAATCCAGCATATACTGATAATCCGCTTTCCCCATCTCGAAGGTAATGTGAGGATTAGCAAACCATTTCTCTCCGTTATGCATGAATTGCTCCGCTTTCTGAGAAACCGGATTATATTTTACCCAAACACCTCCGGTAAAGGCATATTCGTCCGTGTATATAGAGAAACTGCTTCCCCCGTCGTTTTTATAGACAAACGTCACGACGTCCTTGTCTTGGGCATACGGATATCTTAACGTCAACAACTGAGGCAAATAATTGTCCGCATCGCTATTGAAACAATCGGTTTTACCCATCTGCTTAAAATCATCAGCCGTCACAATATAAATATCTTTTTGCGTGTACGGACTCCAGTTTCCATACCTCTCGCTATACGAGAATACGGCAACCACTTCATTGGTCAACACGGGATCCACTCCATCTGCCATCTCGAACTCAGGAGTCTTTCCGGCCAAAGTGCATTTATAAGCGACACTCTTCGGAGCGCTATTGTTTCCGTAAGTAGCATACCTGACGTTGTAAATCACATCCTTTACGGCCTTACTTCCCAATTTATTAACCAACAAAATCTTTATACCGGCTCTAACCTGTTGCAGAATAAAGGCATCCGTTATCGTCACTCCATGCTTGTCCTGATACTTCTCCCAGTCTTTTTTACTCAAATTAAAGTTCGGGCGATCAGCATCCACACCAAAATAAAACTCTTTGTTTCCGTCCACAAACTCCTCTTTGTTACTCTTCACCCAATCCAGGATAGTCTTGTAATCATACTTGTTCATTTCGAAGTTCACCACATCGGTAGTTTTTCCGTTTACCGCATCGGAGGTCTCGTTATACGTCACAATCAACAACTCTCCGTCTTCTCCCTCCGCATCGATAGCCTTTGTCATATTATCCCGGTTTGCAGGCATTCCCCCCGTAAAACAAAGATATTGAGCTACATCTCCTCCTACTTTTTTATAATCGGCTACCCCCAACGTCTTTTTATTTATTCTGGTTGCTGCCGTATAAAAATTATAGGTAACCATAGCTGTTGAATTTTTATTCAAAGCCGGGTATTTCGATGTTAAAAAATCAGGAATATAATTTTTAGCCGGAACAGAAGAAGAAAAATTCTTATTATCCGCAATAGTTTTCACCTTTGCAGAGTCTGCAGCGTTTTCGCAATGTTTATAAGCTAAAGAGGCGATCGTAGCGTAGTCCGCATCCGCAAGCGTGTAAACAATATCGGCATGAACAGGCTCTTTATTGGCATCCAAATCATCATACACATCCGACATGGGATTACAGGATGCCAACCCCAACAATGCCAACGTTATTAAATTATATATTTTACGCATATCTTTCAAATTTTAATGATTAGAAATTCAATCTCAATCCCAGTGTCCAAGTTCTACCAAATCCGTAATATACCAAAGAAGAAGCTGCATTATGGTAAGCACCGTCCTTTGCATCGGCAATGTATTTTGCATTAAATACGTTATTGATATTCGTGTACAGTGTAAAACGCACTCCCTTATAATCCAAACCGTAGCGCAAATTGGCATCTACCGTAACATAATTCGGCATTCTCCACGAATCGATTCCCTCTTCTCTTGCAGCAACACGGTTTTCAATCGTGTAATCGGAATAGTTCTTACCGAAGAAGTTCATATCGGCTCCGATCTTGAAACGGGTGAAAGGCTCATAACTTGCTCCTAAAGCAGCCGTCATCTGGGCCGAATTACCTACATGTACGTCCTTTACATATAATTTCTCATTCTCGCTGACAACTTCGTTGCTTGCATCCAGAACCACCATCGTCGGGTTATCGGTCAGAACCCAGTTACCCCAAGAGAACATTCCCGTTAGATTGAAATTATAAACGGGTTTGTATTCGGCTTCAAATTCCACACCTTGGTGACAGGCATTCAGTCCGCGGATATTAGCCACGTTTCCGTTACCGACACTCTTGGTCAAACCACGATCATTCCAGCGGGTATAGTAATAATTTATTTTGGCCGTCAATGTAGGCATCTCAAAACCATATCCTCCTTCAATGGTGTACACGGTCTCGTATTTCACGTTCGGAGTAATCACGTTCGTGTTATTCTTGAAAACCACATTAAAATAAGGAGCCCGTTTAAAATATCCGCCATTTAAGTAAACATTGTGATAAGCACCGAACTTATAATTAGCTCCGGCTTTCAAACTCCAAGGTAAGAAGTTTTGCCAGTTTGTTTTACGCATCGGGTCACCCTTTTTATAAGCACCGTTATCGATACGACGATACGCCTCGTCCGTCAAGGAGAAAGAGAGGAATCCAGAGAAATTATCTTTCACGTACTCTCCCTGGGCAAAAATACCGGCCCAAAGTACCTCTCCGGTATTATCAAAAGCAATCTTATCTCCTTTTTTCAACGCCACGTTAGGATCCTGATAAGCCAATAAATCAGACTTATTGTTATAATAAGCTCCACCCATCAAATCCGTAATTTTTATAAAGTGATAACCCTTATAGTAACGAACGTCCAAACCTCCCGTTAACTTAATATTATCGGTTATCTGATTGGTATAGGTACTTAATGCACCGTACCAGTCATGAGAGTTTATCGTATTGGCCAAAACCAACAAAGAACCGGTCGTGGAAGCCTGATTTTCTCTCATCACGGCATCGTAATCCAACAATCCGTCCGGGGTAAGTTTCGTCGACTCATAAGGTTTTCCATCCGTATAGTTGTATTCCAACCAATTCTTGTTAACACCATAGCTACGTCTTCCTCCTCCGTTAGAGAAAGATAAGTAAACTACCGTAGACAAGGAGGAACGCTCGTTAATCGTCCAGTAGTGATTCAAAGACATCTGAGGCTTATGATACTCGTTATAGGCATAAGGACCGTTGAATATCTCACCGTTTAAAATACCATAGCTGGAATTCCATCTCGTTCCGTTTTGGTTATCGCGATATTCCTGAATCGTATGCATTTGCCCGCGTTGATTGTGCCATTGCGGAGCACCGAAAGCGGTGAAAGAGAGACGATGATTGTCATTGATCCGTTTAGACACATTCACAAAATAAGCCCACGCCTCATAATTGGTTGCATCTACATAACCATGGGTACTTGCTGTTCTGGATCCGGCTAAACTTACGGCCCAACCGTTCTCCATCAATCCGGTAGAAACATTCACAGCGGCTTTTGAATAACCGTCATTACCTATTCCGTAATATAAGCCACCACCTCTAATAGCATCCGTACTTTTAGTAATCATATTCATGGTTCCTCCCACGGAATTAACGGCAAGCTTAGATGCTCCCAAACCGCGCTGCACCTGAATAAATTGAGTTACGTCAGAAAGGCTGGCCCAATTCGACCAGTATACTCTTCCGTTTTCCATATCGTTGATAGGAATACCGTTAATCAAAATACCGATATTATTAGAATCAAAACCCCGCATATTGATACGAGAATCCCCGTATCCTCCACCTTGCTTGGTCGCGTAAATAGAAGGGGTAGATTTCATAATCTCGGGAAACTCTTGACTACCCAATTTTTCTTCAATCATCAAGGGTGTGATATTCGAAATAGCTACCGGAGTTTCACGATCTTTTGTCACAATGGAAGCGGTCACCTTTACCTCATCCAAACCTACCGTTACAGGAGTAAGTTTTATGGTTCCCATATCCAATTCCTTATCTTTCAAATCTATCTCCTTCTTCAACTCCTCGTACCCCACATATCTGAATAGAATAACCATTTTCCCGTCCTTTTTTGTCTTAATCACGAAATTTCCGTCAATGTCGGCTGCAGCCCCGATGGAAGTCCCGTCTATCGTAGCGGTTGCTCCAATCAATGCCTCATTTGTCTTAGCATCAATAATTTTCCCTTTGATAACGCCGTCCGCTAACGTAGCCAACGACATACAAAGCATCGGAACAAACAACATCAGGCATTTTAATAACACTTTTCTCATAATCTAACTTTTTTAATTCGTAAGCAAAATAGTACCCTTAATGTTAATTAATTATTAATTATTTGTAAGATAAAAATTACATTTCACACTTCTTTTTATTTTTTATTAAGAGAGCTACAAAGGTAGTATTTCGATTCAATATATCTATTTTTTAGACGAGTTTAACATTTTACCAAAGGGGAACATTTCTCTTTATCAAATGTTAATTGTTTTCAACAAAAGAGGTGTTGTTCCTGTAATAAAGCCGGGACAACACCTCTTAAATATATTTTTGAAAATATGCTATTTATTGCAGTTGTTAGCGAATTTCAGACCCAGGTTTCAACGCTCTTTCCGGAGCCACAAAAGAAAGGGTTCCGTCGATATTTTCCGCCATTAAAATCATTCCCTGAGATTCTATCCCTTTTAAAGGTTTCGGCTCCAGGTTCACCAATATACTGACCTGACGACCGACAACCTCCTCCGGAATATAATACTCTGCAATACCGGACACAACCGTACGTTGATCTATTCCGGTATCCACCGTCAGCTTCATCAATTTCTTTGTTTTAGCCACTTTCTCCGCGGCAATAATTTTCCCCACACGAATATCCATCTTTGAAAAATCTTCAAAACTGATATTGGCTTTTGCTGGAGCCGCCTTCACGGCAGCCAACTCATTTGCTTTTTTAGTGGCCAACAGTTTATCGACTTGAGCCTGTATCTCGGCATCTTCAATTTTCTCAAATAACAATCCCGCTTCACCCAAACGATGTCCCGCCGGAATAACCTGATCTCCCATAATCTCCCAGGCTATCGGTTCTATATTCAGGAAACCTCGCAATTTCGCCGAAGAAAAAGGCATGAAAGGTTCCATCAAGGTGGAAAGATCGGCTGAAACCTGAAGACAAATATTCAAAATCGTCTTCACTCTTCCCTCGTCTGTTTTGATCACTTTCCAGGGTTCCGTATCCGCCAGATATTTGTTTCCCAGGCGAGCCAGATTCATCGCCTCTTTCAAAGCTTCCCGGAAATGGAATGTATCCAGGTTCTTTTCCACCTGCTCGATAATCCGAGGAATCTCGTTTAATACCTCCCGGTCGTAATCCGTCATTTCACCCCGTTGCGGTACCTGATTATCGAAGTATTTTTGCGTCAATACCAAGGTCCGATTGATAAAATTACCATATATCGCCACTAATTCGCTGTTATTTCGGGTCTGGAAATCTTTCCAAGTGAAATCATTATCCTTTGTTTCCGGGGCATTGGCAGTTAAAACATAACGTAACACATCTTGTTTCCCCTCGAAATCGCATAAATATTCGTGTAACCATACCGCCCAGTTCCGGGAAGTAGAAATCTTATCGCCTTCCAAATTCAAAAATTCGTTTGCAGGAACATTATCCGGAACGATATAAGATCCTTCAGCCTTTAACATGGCCGGGAAGATAATACAATGGAACACTATATTGTCTTTTCCGATAAAATGAATCATCCGGGTTTCCGGGTCTTTCCAATATTTTTCCCACTCCGGTGTCAAATCCTTCGTGGCCGAAATATACCCGATCGGAGCATCAAACCACACGTAAAGTACTTTACCTTCGGCTCCCTCTATCGGAACAGGCACACCCCAATCCAGATCCCGGGTTACGGCACGAGGCTGCAATCCGTTATCCAACCACGATTTACACTGTCCGTATACGTTCGGCTTCCACTCCTTATGCTCTTCCAATATCCATTTCTTCAACCAATCTTCATACTCATTCAGAGGCAAATACCAATGTTTGGTCTCTTTCAATTCCGGTTTATTTCCGGTAATTGCCGAAACCGGATCAATCAGATCCGTGGCATTCAAACTCGTACCACACGCCTCGCATTGATCTCCGTAAGCCCGTTCGTTTCCACAATGCGGACATGTACCGATGATATAACGATCGGCCAAAAATTGTCCCGCCTTCTCATCGTAGAATTGCATGGAGGTCTTCTCGATAAATTTACCCTCGTCATACAATTTTTTAAAAAAAGCAGAAGAGAGCTCATGATGGGTTTTGGAACTCGTCCGGGAATAGATATCGAAAGATATCCCTAACTCGGCAAATGAATCCTTTATAATCTTATGATAACGATCTACAATATCCTGCGGTGTCACCCCCTCTTTCTGGGCTTTGATCGTGATGGGAACCCCGTGCTCGTCCGAGCCACCGATAAAAGCAACTTCCTCTCCTCTTTTTCTCAAATACCTCACGTAAATATCTGCCGGCACGTATACTCCTGCCAAGTGCCCGATATGCACCGGACCATTCGCGTAAGGCAACGCTGTAGTAACTAAATTTCTCTTGAATTTGCTCATATTTAAATTTGAGTTTGTAAAGTTAAACGTCCCTAACATCCATAAAGCTATCCGTATTCAAGACCTTACAACCTCATAAACTTCATGAATCTTAGGAAACCGCAAAGTTAGAAAAATATTACCTAATCTATAATTGTGGATTGCAAATTTTAGATTGTAAATTGATATCTGCATCGATTCCGGTTTTACCATCTTTAAACCGTCAATCTAAAATTACAAGTGGGATAAACCCTCCGGGCCCGGGACATTCCCGTCGGTCGTGTAGTCGGTTTTCGTTCACGGTACTCCGGGACTCGCTACGCTCGGACAATCCGTCGTCCGGTCGTTCCGAAAGCCGGACACGACGCTCACCCTTCACTATTTATGCCCCTTCGTTTTTATCCCCGCTTCTCCAATCCGCAATCGGCAATCACCCAATCGCTTAATCTTTGAATCTTTGAATCTA
>NZ_UQRQ01000041.1 GCF_900543425.1 uncultured Sanguibacteroides sp.
GAGCATCTGGTTTACACCCAGAGGGTCGGGGGTTCGAATCCCTCAGCGCCCACAAGAAGAGGTTTAAAAAGAGCCTCTTTTTTTTATTCTCCTAAAAATATATCCATAACATACAGGGATTCGAACGAAGGGATAGCGGGTTCGTAACGAAGTTCTCGACGAGTAAACTATCTGCAACAGAAGAACCTTCATATCACATTTTTATCTCTTCACGTAAAATATTTATCTCTTTCATATATAACATACGATATTCCATCGCTTTATTATAGGCACTATTAAATAAAGTGAATACTTCCTTCGCTTATTTACCGGTAAGACTAAGCACGTTATCCACTCTTTCAACTTCCATTTTAACCGCTTCTTCTTCCCAAACAGCTGTTGCCGCCTTCCGTTGCTGGGCAAAAAGAGTAAAATAAAAAAAGTACAAGTAAACATAAATATACTATTTTCATCATTATCCATTTTAATATCAGACATATTAAGTAAGTTAGTCTGATTGTCACTAAAATTGTTTCCTACAATTATTTCACATATACCCATTTCACCGCATCCGCGTAAATTCGTTGTTGGCGATCTGTTCCCTTATCGCTTAAACTCACCTTATGCTCTCCCGCAGACAAATAATACCTTCCAAGAGAAACCCAACCGGAGGGAGAACCGTGTCGATTATCTACAACCTCATCTTTCCCTTTATCATGATACACGGTATAGTGATAAGGAGGATTGTCCACATCGATAGAAGTCGGAACAGATACATAGATTTCATAATAACCGGACATCTCTATTTGGACATGCCATTCTACACATCCTTTCCCATCTCCGATATTCTTACCCACGGCACTTCGAACAATTTCACCATAATATCTTTCGTCTATAAAGGGAGTCCAAACATCAAAAACGGACATTCTGGAATTAAAATACAATTTGTAATCACGTTCTAACCCCTCCTTTATAAACAAATCTTTCAAACGAAACCTTCGGGGAGGATCCTGTATTTTAAATCCTTCATCCTCATTATCCACGATCGTCTCTCCAGGAGCAATCCAAAAAGAAGATTCCGCCGCATCAAAACACCCCTGTATCGTGTCTTCCGTGATTTTGTCAGGAAACTTTGGCAACCGGAACGTCTTCTCTTCTACTGGCGGAAGATTCCCTGAAAAATGAGTATTCAAAAGCATTCTTAAATAAGAGGTTCGCGGGAAATAATTAAAAACCAGCTTTTTCCGGGATCGGGCAGGAATAACATAATTTTTTACAACAGTTTCCCCCTCATCCTCAAGAATAAAAGAAATAACCCCATCCACATCGCTCTTATTATATATATTACGTGAAATTCGGAAGCCATAACTCCTATCACCCTTATTATCAATTTTTTCAATATACTCGACAGGTAAATTCTTTATTAGAAAAACAGGGAATTGCTTGCTTGTATACCAAACCGGCAACGGATCAAGAAAGTCCACACCAAAACGAAGATTAAACGAATCTTTCAATTTCTCAAAAGAAATCCGTTGAAAAGGGTGAGCAAAAATGAAGTCGCGTAAAAAAGTTTTTATTTTTCCTTTTTCAATGCCTTTTACCAGAAAACGATCTTCCAAGTCACGAGTTTTCAATTTAAAAAGTTCCTGTATTATCGATCCCGATCTATTATTGGAGTCAGAAAGAATTTCTTGAAAAGTCGTTTTTTTCAGACAAGTTAAAGCCTTGAAAAAATCATCGGTCAAAATCGATGTAGAAAGATTTTCTCCCCCCAATCCTCTCATCCACGTGTTGAATATGGTATTCATCACCGGATATTTCTCAGAGTAAACAAAAAACGATTCATCGTAAAACAAGGAATAAAGATTATATGGATTCATCTTCTGGCGAAATGTTGCCCATGAACGGGAAAGATACAGTCTTTCTGCTAAGTTTTTTTCTTGTTCGTTTCGAAATTCTCTAAAGAAATTACCACTTAAGAAACTTTTTAACAGAGAAGAGGAGGTCAGGGATTTCATCCACGAAGGATGTGTTAGAATAGAATCACGAGCAAGAATTCTTTTAAAATTCGTTTCGGACAGATTTATCGCTCGTTCCGGAAGAAAAAGCATTTCAGGTTGTACCTGTTCACTCCGTCCCAAAGCCTGACGGTAATAACTCGTGAAAGACACCGGAGTCTCCACCATCATAAATCGCCGGAAAGGATAACTCTTTTGGTATCGTTCCTCTATATCTATTTTAATTTCCGATATGGCCTTTCTCAATTCATCTTCAGTAAAATTCATTCCGGAAAGTAAATTCTCGTGCCCCTTCCAAAGATATAACTCAAAATCCGTGGAATCCACTCTTACCATTCGACGCATGTAATCTCCGATACAAAGCGATATTCCCGACAACGGATATTCCGGGCAAAACAGAACGCCATCTCCCGTTTCCGTTCGACGTCCCTGAGACAAGACCATCTTCCCGTTTTCAGAAATCACATTCAGGCGGTAGCGGGTAAAATTTCGATCCCCACAATAAAAAGAATTATCGTGACCGGGCGGAATCGTGACCGGGTACCAGAGGCTCTCTGGAATCAGCAAAGTGTAATCACTACCTAAAAACACGTGACGATTACCGTAACGGGAAACGAGGTAACTTCTATCCCTCGTGTTTAAAATTTCATCTTCCGGAATATTCAGATAACATATATTTTCATCGATTGTCCCACCATACTCCATTTCCATGAACAGCTCATCCCCCGGCGATACGATACATGGAATACAAATCACCTGATTCTCCCGTTCGAACGAAATATCTTTACCCGAGACACTTATTCGAGACACTCGTAAAGAAGGATTCAAATAAAGTACCACGGGAGAGACATCTTCACTCGAGTCATTGAAAAGCTTTAGCTGAGTTTTCACAGACATTTCATTCCCTACGGGCTTATATGTCATATCCTGACTTACGAGTATCAACCTGTTTCTTGTATCATATTTCTCGTACGTATTCCTATATAACGAACGAGAATTTCTAAACGTGTAATAAGAAGAATAGACTATTGCACCGAACAGGAAACCTGCCAACATTAATACGATCGTCCAGTTCCTGGGATGATCTTCCCGCCTGTTCGGCAAACGACGGAGAGCCAATGCAGAGAGAAACAGGAAACCCGTTCCCAAGAAAAAGTAACAAAGCCGATGGCTCAGGTATACCCACAAGCTCGGATGGCCAGACATATCTGAGAGTGTAGCGGGTAGACTCATCCCCATGGGATCGAATATACTACAAGCGTAATCTCCGCAAAAAAACACACCGACCATGATGTAACCGACCAAAAGTATTGCAGACAGTCCTGAATGACTTGTTAAAACAAAGACAAAAAAAGATAAGCCTGACAAAAACACCATAGAAGGTATGACAAACGTGAAAAAATAGAACACGTAAGGCTCCCATGCAAAAGGATGCCAACTCCCTACAAGATGAATAGCAGCCGCAAGCAAAAGAGAAATAAAAGTTACAATCAAAAAATTCCGCAACAGTCCCCAAAATAGCCCTAATATATAGATTATGTTATTTTCCGGACGGACATATATCACTTCTCGAGAATCCATCCGATTCTCTTTTTTAAAAAAAACAGAAGGAAGCAACAAAAGGGGGAAAATAGAGAAAAAAACAAAGAAATAGACATTTATATAAGGAATAAAAGAAGAAAACATCCAACTCGTGGCAGGCGGCCCTGATTTAAAAAAATGACTCTGTAAACACACTTGATACGAAATAACAAGTACCAGCGTTATAATACAAAAAAATCGGAATAGCCAGTTCCGCCGAACAACTCGTGAACTATTGGCACTCACGACCCGGAATTGTTCTATGTCTGTCTTATTCATCATGTTTATATAATCTTTCGTTTCGCATAATAAAAAAATCCTCTGTCAATTCCTCTCCCCAAAAAACGAAAAAACATTCAGACGATCTTATCGTATACACCCAATCATACATCCACACGTATCAGATAAATATAACCCGGAAGAAGGCTGGATTCTATCACTTTTCCTTCATCACCATCTTTTACGGTAATCACAAAAGTATGCTCAAATTCAAACTCATCCACTTCCCATTTGAGCACAATATTACATCTGCCATTTTCCTTTGGAGTTATATACACATCAATACGACCATTGTTACTTGTAATACAAGTAGTAGGACTTACCGTCGCTACATTCGAATCACTCGAAGAAACTTTAACTTCCATTCCGGTTAAAAATTCGCCATCAGATTTTTTACAAAATCCGAAAGAAAAAACAGTAATGGTCGATGCCATAAGAGACACAACCATAAAATTGACGATTAAAATCAACGATAATTTTTTCACGTTCATTTTCATAATTTGAAGATTTAGGTTTTTGGTTTATTTTTACTTCATCGTCAAATTTATGTAAAAAAAAAACAAAACAACAAGAGGATAAAATTATTTTATTCATATACACATTATTTACAACAAGATAGCCTTTACTGCACCTTATAAACCGATTGTTTCAAATTAAGTATTAATAATTTTATTTGCCATTTGCAAGTGCTCAGGAGATTATTTTAGTTTGAACATCGATGGAATAAACAAGTGTTAAAATTAAGGCGGCCCATAAATAATTTCAATAAATAGATTTACTCTTGTATTTTATTAAAAAAGCAGAATTATCGATACAAGTCAAAAGAAGTAACAAAAAGAGTCTTCTGCATCGCATGAACATTCTCCAAATCGATAAAACAAACCGCTAATCCCGCTCAATCACAACGAATCCTTTTTAAAAGGCTATAAAATTCTTCTCTTCGACATTCTACCCGGATTCTATTCTCGAGCTGTACAATCCGCACACAAACCTTTTAAAACATAATTAATTGTCCGGATAGAAAATCCGTCGGGAACTTCTACCACGGGGACATGTACATTTTTAAAACAAAACGTACGACGACATTTTTCACAATAAAAATGGGTATGCAGATCATCTACTTCACAGGAACAATCATTGCTGCATACTGCATATTTCAAAGAGCCCGAACCGTCGTCTACTCCATGGATAAGATGATGAGCAAGAAACAAGGTGATTGTCCGAAAGATCGTCGATTTATCGACCGTATCCAACGCCGTTTCGATATCCAGCAAAGAGACTGCCCGTTGAAACTGCATCATTGTTTTCAGTATCAATATTCGTATGGCCGTCGGTTTAATACCTCTTTGGGCAAACTTATCCAAGTATATCTTGTCATCCATAGCTCTTATTTTATTAATTTCTGTATCCTTATCGCATTCAATATTGCCAATAAAGCGACGCCGACATCTGCAAATACAGCCTCCCATAAAGTAGCCAATCCGCCAGCTCCCAACAACAACACGATTATTTTTACACCGAAGGCCAAGGTCACGTTTTGCCAAATCACCCGATGCGTTTGCTTCCCAACCTGTATGGCCGTCACGATCTTACTCGGCTGATCCGTTTGAATAACCACGTCCGCTGTTTCGATAGCAGCGTCACTACCCAATCCTCCCATGGCTATACCGACATCGCTTAAAGCTAAAACTGGCGCATCGTTCAACCCGTCTCCCACGAAAGCAATCCGGTTTTCTTTATCCTTTTTCAGCACCTCCATATGTTTTACTTTACCCTCGGGCAACAAATCTCCGTACGCTTTACCAATACCCAAATGCTTTGCTAATTTAGAAACTATTGCCTGTTTATCACCCGACAGGATCTGAATATTATGAATTTTTAATTTTTCAAGTCCTTTAACGGCCGTCAAAGCATCCTCTTTCTCGGCATCTGCCAAAAGAAGATAACCGATATATTGCTTATCCACTGCACAAACCACAATGGTTTCCGGGATCTCCAGAATAGCTGACGGGAAAGCAATTCCCTCTTTCACCAGTAAACGAACATTGCCGACCAAAATCTCTTTTCCGGCCACCGATGCCCTTAATCCGTATCCGGCCATCTCCGTTACGTCTTTTATCGGGGAAAATGTCACGCCACAGTTCCGGGCATATTTCACAATAGCTTTGGCTATCGGATGATTACTGCCTTCTTCTACGGAGGCAATCAGATGAAGTAACTCTTCATCTGCAACTATCCCGGCATTATCGATAACCTGCACATCGAAAATCCCTTCCGTTAATGTCCCGGTTTTATCGAATACGACCGTATTGATCTTCGTGATGGCATCCAAATAATTGCCCCCTTTAAAGAGTATTCCCAAACGGGAAGCAGCCCCGATTCCACCGAAATACCCCAAGGGTATGCTGACAACCAAAGCGCAAGGACACGAGATCACTAAAAAAACCAATCCGCGATATAACCAATCGTTAAACACATACTCGAATCCGGGTTGTACCAGAGAGTAGAAGAACGGTATCAAGACAATCAACAAGGCCAAGCCAGTCACGATGGGGGTATAAACACGAGCAAGCCGTCGGATCAACAGCTCTGCTGGAGCTTTTCTCTCGGATGCCTCCTGAACCAAAGTCAATATCCGGGCTAATGCACTTTGGTCATACGATTTGGTTACCCGAATCTCTACCGTTTTATCGGTCGATATCATCCCGGCCAACACGGTTTCTTCTCTTCGAAAAACCCGGGGGACACTTTCTCCGGTCAAAGCCGCCGTGTTAAAAGTACCCTTCTCACTCAATAATTCACCATCCAAAGGAACCCTCTCGCCAGCTCTGATCTCTACAACTTCTCCGATTTCCACCTCTTCGGGAGATACTTTCAGCCGCTTACCTTCTCTTATAACAGATGCCGTATCGGGCCGAACATCCAACAATGCCTTTATATTGGCCCGGGCTCTACCTACGGCATGATCCTGGAATCGTTCGCCTACGGCATAAAATAACATCACCGCCACTCCTTCCGGATACTCCCCGATATAAAAGGCCCCGATAGTAGCCAATCCCATCAACATAAACTCGTTGAAAAAATCTTTTTCACAAATACTTTCCCACGCCTCTTTTAAGACCGGAAGCGTAACCGGAAGAGCCGCAATAAAGAACCATATAAATCGAACATAGGGTTGCTGGAACCACGCTCCACCGAATTCGTCCATTAAAATTCCACCTATCAAAAACAGGAAGGAAAACAATTCTGCTCTATATTTTTTCATCATCTTATTGTTTTTATGACAAAAATAAGATCAAACCCTTGCAACCAAGTTGCAAAATTGCAGAAAGCCATCGAAACAGGTATTTTTTATTCAAAGAGAACATTTCAACTTTCAATACTATATTTAATAATAATAAGGAGGAATTTTGGAAACCTGTTCTCAGACCGACTCGTTTCTTTGGTACAAAACGCTAACATCAAAATAAACTATCATGGAAAAAGAGAAAAAACAAACCAAAGGAAAAAAGGATCACGAAGAAGACAAACACGCTGTCAGGAACATTTCGTCAAAACAAGATAAGCCTTGGGTAGGAGCCTCACAAATGGAACAAACCCAGTTCGATGAAGAGGAATTCAAGAAAAAGAAAAAAAACAATGAGATTTAAACCCATAATGATGGACCGGGAAGAACATGTTGAATGCCCTGAAATAAATCTTTCCGGCCCATCTTATTGAAATTTTCTTATTTTTTAAGAATTTCTATCGATTCTCGTTTTTTATGTAACTTTTTCACATTGAAAAACGAATAATCAGCTATAATATAATTTTTTATGAAAATGTTCCGTCTGTTTATCCTATTAATGATCACTTTATCGTATTCGACGTCTAAAGCCGAACCAACAAAAAATCAAATCATTGTCATCACCCACGTCAATGTTTGGGATGGAATGGGAAACTCTTTAAAAAACAATTATCAGATACTGATTGAAGGAAATCACATTAAACAAGTAGCCCCACGCGTCACGATTCCTGACGGAGCTAAAATCATCGACGGGAAAGGCAACACGTTAATTCCCGGATTGTCGGATGCTCACCTTCACCTGATGTTTACCATGCCCATGGATAAGGCTTACAATAATGCCAATTGGGTCTACCTGGCAATTAGAGCAACCAAAATGGCCGAACAATTTCTAATGCAGGGATTCACGACGATCAGGGATATGGGTGGCCCCGTACAAGGACTTAAACAAGCCATTGACGAAGGGTTAATTCCCGGACCGCGCATCTATTCGTCGGGAGCAATCATTAGCCAAACTGCCGGACACGGGGATATGCGGAATCCCAACGACATGAACCCGCATTGGACGGGAAACAATGCAAATTTCTTCCAATTACAAGGTTGGTCCTATATCGTAGACGGACGTAGCGAAATCCTAAATGCAGTAAGGGAAAATTTCCGGCACGGAGCCACTCAAATCAAAATGATGGCGGGAGGAGGAATTGCAAGTAAATCCGATCCCATACATACGATTCAATTCACGAAAGAAGAATTGGAAGCTGGAGTACAAGCAGCCTCCGATTGGGGAACTTACGTCGGGGTTCACGTTTACACTCCTACCGCTATTATCCGGGCACTTAACGCCGGAGTAAAAAGTATCGAACACGGGCAATTAATCGATGAAGAGGCGATGAAAATGATCAAAGAAAAGGATGCCTTTTTAGTCCCTCAAAGTTATTGGACAACAAGAAATCCGGAAACTTCTTCGAATCCACAAAAATTTCTCGAAGTACGAAAAGGAACGGAAAACGAGATGAATTTAGCTAAAAAATACGGTGTTAAAGTTGCTTTCGGAAGCGATGTATTCGGCAACTTGGGCATCGCACCTCAAAGCATGGCCGAATTTACCAGCAGAGTAAGATGGTATACGCCGGTAGAGGTACTGAAACAAGCAACTTCCCTAAATGCCGAATTATTTGCCCTGTCAGGAAAACTCAATCCTTATCCCGATGGAGAATTAGGAGTCATTAAAGAAGGAGCTTACGCCGATCTGTTGATATACGAAGGTAACCCCCTGCAAGACATTCAGGTGGTCGTCGACTTTCAAAAGAACTTGAAATTCATTATGAAAGACGGAAAAATTTACAAAAACGAATTATAATCTTTTTTTCATACAACAAATACGATTTGTTGGTCGAGAGAGCAAAAAAGGAGAATAGCAACAGCAACTTACGCAACTACCCGCTGTATTTTTAATATCTATTCATTCGTCTCTTCTCGGCCAACTTTTTATTCATACATTTTAAATTAGAGCCTTCCCCGGGGCAAACTAAAAACAAAATCGTTACTTTTGTCATTCTCACGAACCGATCACTCGCTTTATGAAAAAAGACAAACTCTTTTTTATTTTGGTTTTATTCGTGCTGATGATTTATGCTTGTCGAACGATAAGCCCGACATTACCGGCACCTCCGAATTATGCCGACACCATCAGCTGGTTTCAACCCGGGGAAATGACTTTCGATAAAAAGACGGATGTCTTTTACGTTGCTCCGACCTGTATATGGGATTGGGAAAACGATAAAGGAGATACCCTCCACCATATGGATATCCAAAATAAACAACAACGCCGTATGTTAATTCCTGCTATCTTGCTGGGGAAACGGGTTTTTGCCGACAGTTGTAACTTTTTCTCCCCCTACTACCGGCAAATCACCATGGAATCATGGATGAATGGAGAAGAGATCACGAATCGGCGTTATCCGACGGCTTTGCAAGATATTGAACATGCTTTCGATTACTATCTAAAACATTATAATCAGGGACGTCCTTTTATTCTGGCCGGTCATAGTCAAGGAGCGAAATCGATTATCGAGTTACTCAAACACAAACTGAACGCTACCACTTCCCAACAACTCGTGGCTGCCTATCCGATCGGTTTTTATATCACAAAAGAGGAGTTGGAGCACTATCCGTACCTGCGTCCAGCCAAGGACTCCACGGATACAGGTGTTACCATCTGCTTCAACAGTGTTACAGATACCAACGCCATCGCCCCATTATTCAAAAGTAACAAAGTATGTATCAATCCTCTAAACTGGAAAACCGATACGACCCATGCCAATCGGTCATTGAACCGGGGAACTGTATTTCTGGACAGAAAAGGGAATATCAAATCAGATTCGGCCTGCCTCACGGGCGCCCATATAGATCCGGTATATCATGTTTTAATTGTTCCAGACATCAATCCCGATCCCTACTTTATTCCTTCCATTGCCCGGATTTTCCCTAAAGGAAATTTTCATGTACAGGAATTGAACCTCTATTTTAAAAATCTTCGAAAAAACGTGATCGACAGAATTCACGCTTATCAAAAAAAACATCATCAATAAAGACATGGCCCATAATATCACCATATACACGGATGGAGCCGCAAGCGGCAATCCCGGTCCCGGCGGATACGGGGTAGTTCTGATCTCCGGTTCTCACCGGAAAGAGCTATCGGAAGGTTTCCGTCTTACCACCAACAACCGCATGGAATTACTTGCCGTTATTATCGGGCTGAATGCCCTGCGATTCGATCATTGTAACGTGACCGTCTATTCGGATTCGAAATACGTGGTCGATGCGGTGGAAAAAGGATGGGTATTCGGATGGGAAAAAAAAGGATTTAAAAACAAAAAAAATCCGGATTTATGGAAAAAATTTCTAACGCTCTATCGAAGACACCAGGTGAAATTTATTTGGGTAAAAGGACATGCCAATGTCCCGGAAAACGAGAGGTGCGACCAACTCGCCGTTGAAGCTTATAAAAGTCCACATCTACAAATAGATGACTATTATGAAGCTATCGGTCGATCCGACGAAAATATTTTTAGTTGAAAGGCAAAAAAAATTTCGTTTTGTTAATCCAACGATCACATTAAATAATTACTTTTGCGAGAACAAACAAAAGTAAATCGTTCATCAAAAAACAATTGGGATGAAAAAAATATTAATCGTCGGAGCAGGAGGACAGATCGGATCAGAACTTGTTCCTCATTTAAGATCCATTTACGGAAATAACAATGTAGTGGCAGCCGATATCAGTGCTGACAAATGTAAAGCTTTAGCAGAAGCCGGACCTTTCGAAGCATTAAATGCATTGGATGGAGAAGCTTACACCGCTATTGTAAAAAAATACGGTATCGATACTATTTTCAATTTAGTAGCTCTATTATCCGCTACCGGAGAAAAGAATCCGAAATTAGCCTGGGACATCAACATCGGGGCATTAACCAACTCATTGTATATCGCCAAAGATAACAATTGCGCCGTATTCACACCGAGTTCCATCGGAGCTTTCGGTAACGATACCCCTAAAGATAAAACACCGCAAGACACCCTGCAACGGTCCAACACGACCATATACGGTGTTTGCAAAGTGACGGGAGAACTTTTAAGCGATTACTATTTCCATCGCTTCGGGGTTGACACGAGAAGCGTACGTTTCCCGGGATTGATCTCTTACGTAACCTTACCCGGCGGAGGAACCACGGACTATGCTGTCGAAATCTACTATGATGCCATTCGTAAAGGCTCCTTTACCTGTAATGTTCAAGCAGGTACGTACATGGATATGATGTATATGCCGGATGCTTTAAATGCCGTAGTACAATTGATGGAAGCCGATCCGACCAAATTAAAACACCGGAACAGCTTTAATATCGCTTCCATGAGTTTCGAACCAGAGCAAATAGCAGCAGAAATCCGCAAACACATCCCGGAGTTCAAAATGGATTACCAAATCGACCCGGTAAAACAAGCCATTGCCAACAGCTGGCCTAACAGTATGGACGATACTTGTGCTCGTCAAGAGTGGGGCTGGGCTCCGAAATACGATCTTACCAGCATGACAAACGATATGTTGGTCAAAGTAAAAGAAAAATTCGACAAAGGATTGATCAAATAAGATAATCTTTATGAATAAAAAACTCCCGATTAGAAAATCGGGAGTTTTTTATTCGGATTTTAGATTGACG
>NZ_UQRQ01000042.1 GCF_900543425.1 uncultured Sanguibacteroides sp.
CTTTTTTAATTAGGTTCTAATTCTCTAATAACGACATAGGTTTTCGCCGTTATCACACTTTAATCTCTACTTCAACACCGCTCGGTAACTCAAGCTTCATTAAGGCATCGATTGTTCCAGCTGTTGAGCTGTAAATATCAATCAATCTCTTAAACGTGCAAACCAAAAATTGTTCGCGGCTCTTCTTATTCACGAAAGTAGAGCGGTTAACAGTAAAGATTCCCCGGTGAGTCGGAAGTGGAATTGGACCACTTACAACAGCTCCAGTAGCTTTTACCGTCTTAACAATCTTCTCTGCAGACTTGTCTACCAAGTTGTGATCGTAAGATTTTAATTTAATTCTGATTTTTTGGCTCATGTTATTTAATTATGATTCATGATTTAAGATTTACGATTTCGAATGAAAAACAATCTACGTCGTAAATCAATAATCTAAAATTCTATACTAAGTCTACTCTTCCGTTATTTTTTTCAACAACCTCCTTGGCTATTCCCTTCGGAACCTCAGCATAATGAGAGAATTCCATAGAAGAACTGGCACGACCGGATGATAACGTTCTCAATACGGTTACATAGCCGAACTGCTCGGACAAAGGAACCTTAGCCTCGATCACGCGAGCGCCCGATCTGGACTCCATTCCCTCTACCTGACCGCGACGACGATTCAAATCTCCGATAATATCACCCATATACTCCTCGGGAGTAACCACTTCCAATTTCATCACGGGTTCCAGCAATACCGGTTTAGCCTTTTGTGCAGCCTCTTTATAACCGATCTTAGCAGCCATTTCAAAAGATAACGCATCGGAGTCTACCGGGTGGAAAGATCCGTCAATCAACGTGATCTTCAAGCTTTCCAGCGGATAACCAGCCAACACACCATTATCCATAGCCTCTTTGAAACCTTTCTCTACAGAAGGAATAAATTCCTTCGGAATGTTACCACCTTTTACCTCGTTCACGAAAACAAGACCTTCCTTACCTTCTTCTGCCGGCTCCATCCGGAAGATGATATCGGCAAATTTACCGCGACCACCCGTCTGTTTTTTGAAAACATGACGATGTTCGAATACACCGGTAATAGCTTCCTTATAAGCAACCTGAGGAGCACCCTGATTACATTCTACCTTAAACTCTCGTCTCAAACGGTCCAAGATAATATCCAAGTGAAGTTCACCCATTCCGCTGATAACGGTCTGACCGGAGTCTTCGTCCGTCTTAACGCGGAAGGTAGGATCCTCTTCAGCCAATTTAGCTAAAGCCATTCCCAACTTATCCGTATCCTTTTGCGTAAGCGGTTCCACGGCTATACCGATCACCGGTTCCGGGAAGGTCATACTCTCCAATACGATCGGATTCTCCTCGGAACATAAGGTATCTCCCGTACGGATATCTTTAAATCCGACACAAGCACAAATATCTCCGGCCTCAAGTACCTCTCTCGGCTGTTGTTTGTTAGAGTGCATCTGGAACAAGCGTGAAATACGCTCTTTTTTATCCGTACGCGGATTATATACATACGAGCCCGCTTCAATCTTACCGGAATAAATACGGGTATAGCACAAACGTCCCACGAAAGGATCGGTAGCGATCTTAAATGCCAAAGCTGAAAGCGGAGCTTCCGGATCGATCTCAAAGATTTTTTCTTCTCCCGTTCTCGGATCCGTACCGGCGGCAGCCGGAATATCCAACGGATGGGGTAAATAAGCGATTACCGCATCCAACAGGTTCTGAACACCTTTATTTTTAAAAGAAGAACCACACATCACCGGACAGAAATCCATAGCAATCACTGCCTTACGGATCACCGCCTTCAACTCTTCTATCGTAATAGAGTCCGGGTCTTCAAAGAAACGCTCCATTAGGGCTTCGTCCTGAACAGCCGCAGCCTCAACCAATTTCTCTCTCCACTCCTGAGCTTCTGCCAACATGTTAGCAGGAATCTCTTTTACGGTTGCAGTCATCTCTCCATTCTCCCACACGTAAGCTTTCATCTCGACCAAATCGATCACTCCCTGAAAGTTTTCTTCCGCACCGATCGGAAGCTGAAGCGGAATCGGATTCGCTTTCAATTTTTCACGGATTTCACGCACTGCCTTAAAGAAATCAGCACCTGAACGGTCCATTTTATTCACGAAAGCAATTCTTGGAACTCCGTACTTATTTGCCTGACGCCAAACGGTTTCCGATTGAGCCTCTACACCTCCCACGGCACAGAATAGAGCCACCGCTCCATCCAATACACGCAAAGAACGCTCTACCTCCACGGTAAAGTCAACGTGTCCCGGAGTGTCAATAATATTAATCTTATATTCTTTGTCCTGATATTGCCAAAAACAGGTAGTCGCAGCAGAAGTAATGGTAATACCCCTCTCCTGCTCCTGAACCATCCAGTCCATGGTAGCCGTACCATCGTGAGTCTCTCCTATCTTGTGAGATACTCCCGTGAAATACAGGATTCGTTCTGTCGTTGTTGTCTTACCGGCATCGATGTGAGCCATGATACCGATATTTCTCGTATAATGTAAATCTCTTTTTGCCATTTTCTTACTTTATCCCCTCCTTAAAATCTGAAATGAGCAAAAGCACGATTGGCTTCTGCCATACGATGAATATCCTCCTTCTTCTTGAAGGCCGCACCTTCTTCCTTGTAAGCAGCCATGATCTCGGCAGCCAATTTCTCAGCCATTCCCTTACCGCTTCTTTTACGAGCGAATAAAATCATGTTTTTTACAGAGATCGATCTTTTTCTTATCGGATTAATTTCCATCGGCACCTGGAATGTAGCACCTCCCACGCGACGACTCTTTACCTCTACCTGCGGAGTAATATTCTCCAAAGCCTGCTTCCAAATATCCAAGGCCGGTTTTTCTTCTTTTTTCGCCATCTTCTCCTCTACGATATCGATAGCATCATAAAAAATTCTTAAGGCAATGCTTTTCTTGCCATCTACCATTAAATCATTAACGAACCGAGTTACTAATACGTCATTGAACTTCGGGTCCGGTAACAGGATTCTTTTCTTTGGTTTTGATTTTCTCATTTCTTCCTACGTTTACGAATTCGTTCGTCAGCTGCCCGTTTTGGTCTTCAACGGTCTCCCGACCATTTACTCAACTCTCGGGAACAACCCATAAACAATTCCTGTTAATTACTACTTTTTACCTTTTTCTGGAGTTTTACCTGCTTTCGGCTTTTTAGCTCCGTACTTAGAACGACTCTGCAAACGACCGTTTACGCCGGCAGCATCCAAGGTCCCACGAACAAGGTGATAACGTACACCCGGAAGATCCTTCACACGACCACCGCGGATCAACACGATAGAGTGCTCTTGAAGATTGTGTCCTTCTCCCGGAATATAAGCATTCACTTCTTTTCCGTTAGTTAATCTAACCCTGGCTACCTTTCTCATTGCAGAGTTCGGTTTTTTCGGAGTCGTTGTGTAAACACGTACACATACTCCGCGTTTTTGCGGACAAGAATCTAAAGCCGGAGCCTTACTCTTATCCTCAATTCTTTTTCTTCCTTTTCTTACTAACTGTTGAATAGTTGGCATACAAGTACTTTTAAATTAGTTACTTTTATTCAATTTGGCCCGCAAATGTAGTAACTAAAAACCACACCACCAAACATTCCAACTATTTTTTCGCAAAAAAGTATAAGATTGTGAGAAAGTTAGCACACCTTCACGATTAAACCAAACATCAAAATAAAAAAGCACTACAGGGATTTCTAAAAACAGGAACCGCAATAAGGTCGAAAACGAAGATTATTAATATTTACTAAATTAAGCAAGCGACATAGCTTCCATAACCGTACCGCCATTCAATAATGACAAAAAAATCATCAAAATCACCACAATATCACCCTATTCTCATTCCTATTGACAAAAGCAGGGAAATAAATAGACGAAATGAAAAATATTTTTTCCATATTTGATAGTTCAAAACGAAAACATCCGGGAAAAATATCAACCCGATAACAACATACATTATTTCTAATGACAAACTTAAATACCGTGGATCTGCAATTATTTGAAGAAAAAAAGACAATAGACCGTATTCTGACAGACTTAAAAATAGGGTGGTGGAAAGTAGACCATGAAAAAAAAGGATACATCCTCTCCGACATCGCGGTAAAAATATTAAAATTAGACAGTAATTTCATCCCTTTCAAAACCTTTACCGAAATCATACGGGAAGATTATCGTGCCCGTATCATGAAAGAAATCGAGAACATAGAGAATCAATACCTCTACGACCAAACCTTTCCAGTCTACACTCCTTCCGGAGAAGTATGGCTACGTTCCAAGATCATCCATAAAGAAACAGACGCAAAAGGGAACTCCTCTATTTCCGGATTTATACAGATCATCCCTAACCCGGAAGTAACCCAACCGGAAAAAGCATCCCTTTTAAGAATAAATAATTTACTATATCAGTTAAATACCATTTCACACACCCTGCTCTCTTTTCTTCAATCCGACACGTCCGACACCGTTATTAACAAGATTCTTGAAAATATCCTGAAACAATTCAAAGGAGGAAGGGCTTATATTATTGAATACGACTGGAAAAGAAAGACACAGACCTGTACTTATGAAGTCACAGACGCCAACGTAAATAAAGAACAATCGCGAATCAACGATATGCCTCTGGAGGAATCTCCATGGTGGACGCAACAAATTACCCAACAAAAACATATCATCCTTTCCGATTTAAATGAGCTTCCGGAAGAAGCCTGCATCGAAAAGGAATTTTTATCCTTACAGGAAATCAAATCTATCATTATTGCCCCCTTAATTTCCCATGACGGAGTATGGGGATACGTGGGTATCGATATCGTCGAAAAACACCACAAATGGAGTAATGAAGATTGCCAGTGGTTTACCTCCCTCGCTAATATTATTAATATATGTATCGGATTGCAAAGATCGGAACATGAAGCCCAAATCGATCGGACCTACTTGCAAAATCTTTATAAACATATGCCGTTAGGCTATATGCGGCTTAAACTTCTGTATGATACAGACCACCAACCAATAGATTACCTATTTTTAGATGCCAATTACGCGGCCGGGGAAATAGCCGGATACAACATCGAGGAATACATCGGACACAAGGCCAGTGAACTAAGAATAAATGTAAAAAAAGAAGTCGCTTATTTACAAAAAATTTTACACGCGGATAAATATGCCGAAGTAAATTATGATATAGAACATCTTAAAAAACATTGTCATGCCATCATCTATTCGACAATAGAAGATGAGGTTATCTGCCTCATTTCGGATATAACGGAATCGTACAATACTCACGAGGCCCTGGATCGAAGTGAGAAAATCCTCCGAAACATATACGACAACCTGCCGGCAGGAATTGAACTATACGATAAAGCCGGGAAATTGGTTGATATGAATATCAAAGATCAGGAAATTTTCGGTCTTAAACGTAAAGAAGACGCCCTGGGGGTATGCATTTTTGAAAATCCTAACATCCCGCCTGAAATCATAGAGAAAATTCAAAAAGAAGAATCCGTCTCTTTCCGGCTTAGCTATTCGTTTGAATCTATCGAACATTACTACTCCTCGACAAAAAGAGAAAATATTGAAATCTACACGACGGTAAGCAGATTATACGATAAACAAGGTAATCTCATACATTATCTATTTATTAATATCGATAATACGGAAATCAATAAAGCTTACAGCAAGATAGCGGAATTCGAAAGTTCCTTTTCCGCCATTAGCAAATTCGGAAAAATCGGTTATTGTAAATTCGACTTATTTACAAAAAACGGATATGGCGTAGCTCAATGGTACCGGAATTTAGGAGAGCATGAAACAACCCCATTACCTCAAATTATCGGCGTTTACAACCATGTTCATGAAGAAGACAAAGCTTATATCCTGGAATCCATACGAAAAGTAAAAGCACACGAGATTGATAATTTTAGCCGGGACTTACGGGTTCACACGGAAGAAGGCTGGAAATGGACGAGGATCAATGTCATGCGTAACACAATGAACAATGATCCCGACAAACTCGAAATGTTGTGCGTAAATTACGATATCACCGAATTAAAGGAAACAGAAAAAAAACTCATCGAAGCAAAAGACAAGGCAGAAGTAAGCGATCGACTGAAATCTGCTTTTTTAGCCAATATGAGTCACGAAATACGAACACCTTTAAATGCAATCGTGGGCTTTTCAAATCTTTTGGCAGAAACGGATGATCGTGACGAGCGGGCCGCCTATTTCGATATCGTACAAGAAAACAACGAATTGTTATTACAATTGATCTCGGACATTTTGGACTTGTCCAAAATAGAAGCCGGAACATTGGATATTACGAATAGTGATGTCAACGTAAACCAGTTATGCGAGGAAATAATCCGCTCGTTCAGCTTAAAAGCAGAAGAAAACAACATCGAAATTCTTTTTGAACAACATCTACCCGTATGTCATATTAACAGCGACAAGAATCGCCTGACACAAATCATTACGAACTTCATCAATAATGCTTTGAAATTCACGTCTAAGGGCTACATCGCCCTTGGTTACTACCAAAGCGGACCGGAAGAGATTAAATTTTATGTCAAGGATACCGGAACGGGTATTCCCAAAGACAAAATAAACAATGTATTCGAACGTTTTATCAAATTAAACTCTTTCGTTCAAGGAACAGGATTAGGTCTTTCCATTTGCAAAAGTCTTGTAGAACAAATGGGAGGAGAAATTGGCGTGGAATCACAGGAAGGAAAAGGTTCCTGTTTCTGGTTTACACACCCGTTCCATCCGGAAGCACAACTCAAGTTATCTTTTGAAACCGTAGAAATAGAAACAATAGAATTAGCACCTCCTTCAACTCCCACACAACCGACCATATTAGTGGCGGAAGACACGGATAGTAATTTTTTACTCGTTTCCGCCATTTTAAAGAAAGATTACCGCCTATTTCGTGCCGTTGATGGAGTAGAAGCCGTTAAATTGGCCGCAGAGATTCATCCCGATCTTATCCTTATGGACATCAAAATGCCTCATATGGACGGGATTGAAGCAACAAAAGAGATCAGGAAAACAAATAAAAACGTTCCTATCATCGCCGTCACGGCCTTTGCCTTCGATAGCGACCGACAACGAGTTCTGGATGCGGGCTGTAATGACTATATGTCCAAACCCATAACGGCCCCGGAATTACATCAAAAGTTGCGGGAAATGATCCGTAAATAAAAAAACGCGTGAGACGAACTTCAAACGATACCCCTATACTTAAATAAATAAAGCAACCAATTGGATACAGATAATCAAAAATACCATGGCAATAGGATAAACAGTTGCATAAGCCACGCTCGGAATATTACTATCCGTCATGGAATCGGCCGCAGCAAGCCCGGGCGTACTGGTCATTCCTCCCGTAATCGTTCCTAATAAATCCAATAAGTTAACCTTCAATACAAAATAACCGACCAATAAAGCCACGATCATCGGGACAAGAGTAATAGCAAAACCGACCCCGAAAAGCATCCAACCGCTCTCGACAAAAGTACTTACCAGATTCACTCCCGCCGACGTACCTACCTCGGCCAGAAACAAAAGTAATCCCAACTGCCTCAAAAGCTGATTGGCAGAACCGGACATAGACCAGATTATAGGGCCGGTTTTTCCTATAAAGCCGAGTAAAAGAGCTACAATCAGTACACCTCCGGTTAAGCCGGGAGAAAAAGTAAAGCTATCCGAGAACGAAATAGTGATCTTTCCAAACAAAACCCCTAATACAATCCCCATGGCGATAGGAAAAAAATCCGTATCCGATAATCGTTTCCGATCATTCCCGAATAATTGCGATAACTCCTTCATACTCTCTTTACGGGCTATAACCGTGAGCTTGTCTCCAAATCGCAATATCAAACCGGGATCGGGCGTCAAATCAATCCCGGATCGACGAATCCGTGTTACGGTAGAGTGATACACCTGATGCAAATTCAGGCTTCCCAAGCTCTTTCCGACCACCTCTTTATTGGTCAATAAAAGATATTGCATATCGACACTCTCTCCCAAAGGCAAATCTCGTTCTTGTCTCTCCCCGACCAAAACTTCGACCTGTTTCAACGCGTTCCGGGTTCCTACCACCTTAATTAAATCCCCCTCATCCAGAATCGTTTGAGGATTAGGTACCTCTGTAATTCCTTGATGCTCTATTCGAGATACGACTCCCCCTGTCATTGTGCGGACCTGCAAATCAGACAAACTCTTTCCGAATACATTGTGGTTACTCACCCGGAAAACTCCGGTCAAAATTTCCGGATATTGCTGCTTTTGCTGCATCTCCAACTTCTTTTCCTCCGCCTTTATATCAACACGTAAAAATTTAGGCAACAACTTCACGAAAAGGATCACCCCGATAACCCCGAAAGGATAAGCGATTCCATAAGAAATGGATGCCAGGGACGAACCCGTGGAATCAATTGCGGCGGCAAGTCCGGGAGTACTGGTCAAGGCTCCCGCGATAAGACCTACAATACTATCCGTATCTATATCGAAAAGATATTTAAAACAAATACCCGTCAAAGAAGCCGAACCGACGATCAGCAAGGTTATAATAATCAATGTTTTCCCCTTGGAACGAAAGGAACTGAAAAAACCAGGCCCGGATTGAATACCAATGGTAAAAATAAAAAGAACCAAACCGAAATTACCCAATTCTTTAGGGATAACCACCCCAAAATGACCGAATAATAAAGCAATAAAAATAACCGCCGATACATCAAGAGAAATTCCTTTAAAGTTGATCCGCCCTAAAATAAATCCCAAGGCAACAATCAAAAAAAGAACAAAATAAGACGATTGTAATAAAGATTCTACCATAGAAGTGTATTTAGTTACTATTGATATGAACTCCGGACGACAAATATAAGATTTATTCCCGATAATTCGGTTGCAAGATTTTTATCCATCTTCGTTTCAAAGATGAGCAAATTCAAAACACACGCAAACTATTGATTTTCTTTTATTAAATGCTTAATTTTGTTAAGCATGCTAAATTCATCTATACTCGACATTTTTTTATATCTAAATTCTATTCATTATGGACACGACAAATTCATTGTTATGTCAGGTAGCCATCACAATGACCTCAAGATTAAACAATAAACTTGCTTCCCCCTTGTTTGAACGATGTGGAGGTTTAGAAGGATTCTTTCGCGAAAACAAAACTTCCCTCCAAATGCTTATGGAAGAAATTCATTGGAAAAATTTCGAAATAAAACAGAAAGAATGGCTGGATTCGGCTAAAAAAGAACTGGATATGATGCAAAAAGAAGAAATATCCTGTTGTTCCATCGATAACATAGAGTATCCTTCTTTATTAAAACATTGTGAAGACGCCCCTTTAGTCCTGTTTTACAAAGGTCGACTGACGGTACCCGAAAATAAAATCATTGCAATCGTGGGAACCCGTAAAGCATCCGAACGCTGCAAAAACCGGGTAGACTTTATCATTGAACAAATAGCCGGAATGGGATACCGTCCTCTCGTTATTAGCGGACTTGCCTACGGGATCGATATAGCGGCACATAAAGCCTGTCTGCGATACGATCTCGTTACTCGAGCCGTTATGGGACACGGACTACATATGGTATATCCTTCCCGCCACAAAGAGATCGCCGACAGAATTATTTCTCAGGGAGGAGCACTCATTAGTGAATTTCCCACCTGTGCCCCTATATTACCTATCAATTTTTTACAACGAAACCGAATTATTGCCGGAATGAGCGAAGCCGTTCTGGTTGCGGAATCCGCCGTTAAAGGAGGAGCCATGGCTACCGCCAGGCAAGCGCTCTCTTACAACCGGGAGGTGATGGCCTTACCCGGAAGGCCGGAAGACCTTCTATCTTCCGGTTGCAATTTGTTGATTAAAGAAAATATAGCAGCTCTCGTCGAACACGTCGATGATATCCTTAAAATTATTCACTGGGAAAAACGTTCCCCGCTTCCCCGCCAAATATCCCTCCCGTTTTTGGAAGAAACCGATCTGGAAGAGACCGTCAAACAACAGTTAACAGAACAAGGCCCTCAAGATATCGATCAACTCCACCTGTTGATCGGCATACCGATTCCAACCCTCTCCTCCCTGCTTCTGAAATTAGAACTGGAGGGTATCGTTTCCCGGTTACCCGGAAAAAATTATATGCTCCTATAAATGATTTTCTTACAGATTCATAGCATTCGGCCAAATGTCATATTAAAATTTAATTATTATAACGTTTGCATCTAACAAAAAATAATAGAAAAAACTTTTGGAATCATAAACAAAAACATACCTTTGAAGCGAATTTATAAAATTCAAATAAACAAAGATGTTTTTTTAAAGTTTTGCTTAAACAATATTCAAAATGAGAACAGAAATTAAAGAATTCATGGATGCCTTAAAGGCTAAAACTGTGGGTGAAAACGAATTCCACCAGGCAGTAGAAGAAGTGATCGAAACTGTTTGGGATACCTATCAGGCTAATCCTAAATACAAAGCCAATAAGATCCTTGAGAAAATGGTTGAACCTGAAAGAGTAATTATGTTCAGAGTTCCCTGGATTGACGACAAAGGTGAAGTACAAATCAATCGCGGTTACAGAGTACAATTCAACAGTGCTATTGGACCCTACAAGGGAGGTTTACGTTTCCACCC
>NZ_UQRQ01000043.1 GCF_900543425.1 uncultured Sanguibacteroides sp.
CCATCGTAATTCTCGATGATCTGCGGCTTTATATTAGCGCCACTCATATCCGGGCTGGTATCCACGTGAGAGATGAAACCGATTACCGGACGATCTTCGTACCCCGGGGTTGCCGGAATAGATCCCATAGCATACCCGTGCTCATCCATTTCTACCTCCTCCAATCCCAAACTCTTCATCTCTTCCGTCAAATGCTTTAACAAGACCAATTGCTTGTCCGTTGAAGGAAAAGTCTCGCTATTCTCATCACTTTGTGTATCGAAAGCGACATATTTCAAAAAACGTTCTTTTAGATCCAACATATCGATTTAATTTATTATTTTATATTATCATTCCAAACGAAATAATTCTCGCGATCGCACCCCAATCACTCAATCTTCTAATCCCCTAATCACTGAATCATTCAATCACTGAATCACCTAATCATTCAATCCGTCAGCTTGGCTCTCAGCGAATCCTTAATAAAATAAATGATGATAGCGATATACATCACTACGGCCAAAATTTCAGCACCGCTCCACTCCACAAACCAATCCGCACCGCAGTACTTCAAAATGGCACTGATCACACCCATTAAGGCTCCTCCCGCGATAAATCCGGAAGCGATCAACGTTCCCCGTTCCCGCCGAGATTTATTTATTTGTTCGTCTTTACTACGAGAACCGACATACCAACTGATCAACCCTCCGATCAACAAAGGCGTATTTAGATCCAATGGAATAAACATTCCCAAGGCAAAAGCCAACGCGGGAACTCCGATCATTGTCAAGATCAATGCCAAAGCCGCTCCGGCAAAATAAAGCAACCAGGGAGTCGCTCCACCTTCCATCAAAGGTTTAATTACGGCAGCCATAGCATTTGCCTGAGGAGCTACCAAAGCACCGTCTCCCACGAAACCGTAAGTTTTGTTCAGCACCATCATCACTCCGGCGATAGTGGCTGCAGACACGGCCGTTCCCAAAAACTTCCATCCCTCCTGTTTAGCAGGTGTGGTTCCCAGCCAATAACCGATTTTCAAATCCGTAATGAAACCCCCGGCCATAGATAAGGCAGTACAAACTACACCTCCGATAATCATGGCAGCCGTCATACCGCTTGTTCCGCTCAAACCCGCACTTACTAACACTAATGAACTAAGAATAAGAGTCATCAACGTCATTCCCGATACCGGATTGGAACCCACGATAGCAATGGCATTAGCAGCTACCGTCGTGAACAGAAAAGCGATCACAAACACGATTAAAGTTGCAATAACCGTATGAAACATATTTCCCAGCACTCCAATCTGAAAAAATACGAATATGGCTATTAATGTAGCAATCAAACCGGACAAGATCGTCTTCATCGGAAGATCTCTCTGGGTACGTTCCGTTAGTTCTCCGGCATCCTTTTTTCCTTTCAACTCACTCACGGCCAACCCTAAGGCTTGTTTTATAATACCGGAAGAACGAATAATACCGATAATACCGGCCATTGCAATACCTCCGATACCAATGTGACGAGCATAATTGGTAAATATCTGTTCCGGACTCATCTGACCTATCAACATCGTAATATTTTCTCCCACGGCCAAAGTCTGTCCGTCGGCAAAATAACTGATAAAAGGAATCAGAACAAACCATACCGTAAACGAACCCGCACAAATAAAAGCAGCATATTTCAATCCTACGATATAACCAAGTCCCAATACCGCGGCTCCCGTGTTAATCTTTAACACGACTTTCATCTTGTCAGCCAACAACTCCCCCCATCCCATAATCCGGGTAGAGATCCCTTCCGACCACCAACCGAAAGTACTCACGATAAAATCATATAATCCGCCGATAAGCCCGCTAACAGCCAACAATTTAGCCTGATTTCCTTTTTTCTCTCCCGAAACCAGCACTTCCGTCGTGGCCGTAGCCTCCGGGAAGGGATACTTACCGTGCATATCTTTCACAAAATATTTCCGGAAAGGGATCAATAACATAATACCTAACAATCCGCCGAATAGAGAAGAGAGGAAAATCTGATAAAAATGCGCATCCAATCCCAAGATATAAAGAGCGGGTAAGGTAAATATAGCTCCCGCGACAATAACCCCGGAACTTGCCCCGATCGATTGAATAATGACATTCTGTCCCAACATATTCTTACGCCCCATGACATTACCGACCCCTACCGCAATGATAGCGATCGGAATGGCTGCTTCAAAAACCTGTCCTACTTTTAACCCCAAATAAGCGGCAGCCGCTGAAAAGATAATTGCCATAATGATACCGAATGTCACCGAATATAATGTAACCTCCTGAGGTTTCGACTTTGCCGACATCATAGGTTTGTATTCTTCACCCGGTGCAAGCTCCCGATAGGCATTTTCCGGAAGCGAATTAGGTTGTTTGTTTTCTTGATCCATTGTTTTATAGTAAGTGATTTATTTATTCTGCCCCCAAAGATAATTATTTTAACGAAAAAACAGGAACCGAAACAACCTTTCTCACCCTATGTAACTATTTTAACATACCAATCTTCATACCCTCCCGGGGTTTACAAGATTCCGGTCTCGATCTTTTTGACAAGATTCAAATTCATGATCTCTTTCATTTTATGCCTCAAATGTTTCACTCCTTGATTTACCTACAACCCCATTCTCTTGTTTCCCGACTTTTCCGAATACTTACTTTGAAACAGGCATCTTGTTACTTTATACAAATAAACACTAAAATATAATATCAATTGTATTTTTTTCAAAACCGGACAATGTCGTCTGTTTTGAATGATTTATCAAAATAAAACCCGTTTTTTCCCGTTATTCAACGCAAGAGTTAAACATCTAAAAATGAATTACTTTATCCTTTCAAATATCATTCTGTTCAAACGAATAATCCATTTCATTAAAAAAAGATTTTGAATAATAAAAATTCAAAATATAAATGAAAATATTTTGAAGCATTCTATACTTTTTATAATTTTATACGACTATTAACCCTAACACGCCTTAACTATATGAGATATCTATTTATGATTCTCTTTATGTTTTTTTTCTTTTCGGTTTATGCCCAGAAAGACGTTGAATTAACTCAGGCTGGCATAGAACAAACTCATAAAGGTAATTTTTCGCGGGCAATAACTCTATTTGACAAAGCACTAAAGATCAATCCTAAAAATATAAAGGCTATTTACAACAAAGGATTTATCCGGGAAAATCAAAACCGTTTCGAAGAAGCCGCAGAGCTATACTCCATCATCATCGATCTGGAACCGAAAGATATCTATTATTTCAGAAGAGGATATTGTTATTTTCAATCCCGGCAATACCAGGAAGCACTCGATGATTATAACCTGATGCTAAAAAAATATCCGGATGACAATGATTTACTAATGAAGAGAATCCGGATTTACATTCAGCAAAAACAGTGGAATAAAGTACTTTCGGATTTCGATACTTACCTGGAAAAGGATCCGGACGATTTCATCATACAAGCTAACAGGGCAAAATTACTGATTAACCTGAAAAGAGAAAAAGAGGCTCATACCATTCTGGAAAAACTAATACAAAAATACCCGGATGAGACCATCATTTTGAACAGTTGGGCTTTCTCTTTACTAAAACAGGGTTTAGCCGATAAAGCCTTACAGAATGTAAACAAAGCCCTGAAAATAAAGCCGAGCTATGCGGCAGCCTATATCACAAGAGCTCAAATATTTTTAGAACTGGGAGAAAAAGAAAAAGCATGTAAAGATTACACACAAGCCCAAAAATTAGGTTTCCCCATAGATCAATTAAATAAAGAGAGCATCGCTCTTCTAAACGCCAATTGCAAAAATTAAAAAGCGTTTTCACGATAAAGAAATAGCGCTGTCCAATTTTGAACAGCGCCATCTCGAATTATTGTGAATATTATTCGTTACCGTACTTCATTTCAGCACGACGTTTATAACCTTCATATCTCCACTTGGCATCCCGTTCCGTCATTTCGAACAAACGTTCCGCATCTTCCGGAGCAGCCTTAATTAAGGAGTTATAGCGAACCTCTCCCATCAAGAACTCTCTGAATTTAGAATAATCAGGTTCTTTCGAATCCAATTGGAAAGGATTCTTGCCTTCTTCTTCCAGCATCGGGTTATAACGGTACAGCTGCCAATAGCCACACTCTACAGCTTTTTTCTCCTCAGCCTGAGATTTACCCATACTTGCTTTCAACCCGTGATTAATACAAGGTGCGTAAGCAATGATCAAAGAAGGTCCGGGATAAGCCTCTGCCTCTTTCAAAGCTTTCAAATACTGAGCCTGATTTGCTCCCATGGCAACCTGTGCTACATACACGTAACCATATGAAGCAGCCATCATACCCAAATCTTTTTTCCGTACCCGTTTCCCACTTGCGGCAAATTTTGCAACCGCTCCGACAGGCGTTGATTTAGAAGATTGACCGCCAGTATTGGAATATACTTCCGTATCCACAACCAGTACATTCACATTATGACCACTGGCTAACACGTGATCCAACCCACCGTAACCGATATCATACGCCCAACCGTCGCCACCGAATATCCATTGTGATTTTTTCGGGAAATAAGGTTTCAAAGCTATGATTTCTTTAGCAATAGCCGATGTCTCTTTGGCCATTGCAGCAGACAATTTATCACTCGTTGCCAAAGTTTTATCTCCATCTTCGTAAGCAGAAATCCACTCTTGAGCAGCAGCCTGAGTCTCCGCAGAGAATTGATTCATGTTCTCTTCGATCAGTCTCTTGGCACGTTCACGCAAACGATTAGCACCTTCAGCCATACCAAATCCGTATTCGGCATTATCCTCAAACAAAGAGTTTGCCCAAGCCGGACCGCGGCCTGTCACATTATTTTTGCAATAAGGAGTGGAAGGAGCAGAACCTCCGTAAATAGAGGAACATCCGGTTGCATTAGCTACCATCATTCTCTCTCCGAACAGTTGAGTAATCAATTTAATATACGGGGTCTCACCACAACCGGCACAGGCTCCGGAGAACTCAAACAAAGGTTGTTGGAACTGAGAGTTCTTTACATTGTTCGGTTCCACCAAACGTTTGTAACCGACCTTCTCATCCATATATTTAAAACGAGCAATTTCAGCTTCCTGAGATGCAAGCGGCTTCATAACGAGTGCTTTCTCCTTTGCCGGACATACGTCGGCACAGTTTCCACAGCCCGTACAATCTAACGGAGATACCTGAATTTTAAAATGAAGACCGGCAAACTCTTTACCGATAGCCGGCTTGGAAGCCGTTCCGGCAGGAGCTGCAGTCAACTCAGCCTCTGTCATTAAGAACGGACGAATAGCAGCGTGAGGACAAACGTAAGCACATTGATTACATTGTATACAGTTATTCACTTGCCATTCCGGTACGTTAATCGCAATTCCCCGTTTTTCATAACGAGAAGTTCCGGCAGGAAAAGTTCCGTCCTCACGTCCCGCAAATGCACTTACAGGAAGATCATCTCCGGCCTGGGCGTTCATCACGTCTACCACCTTACGGATAAATTCAGGACGATTCTGATCAGGAGCTGCAACTTCATCTTTCAAGTTTTTCCAATCGGCAGGGATTTCCACCTTAACGACATGCTCACCACCGGCATCCACAGCCGCGTAGTTCATCTTCACGATGGCTTCTCCCTTCGTACCGTATGATTTATCGATTGCTTTCTTCATTTCGCTCACGGCCAATTCATACGGGATCACATTCGTGATCTTAAAGAACGCAGCTTGCATAATCGTATTCGTACGATTACCCAACCCTAATTGCTGACCTAACTTCGTACCGTTAATGATATAAAAATCGATCTCATTCTGAGCTAAATAACGCTTCATTGCATTCGGGAGATGGTTTCCGACCTCTTTTTCATCCCAGATAGAGTTCAACAAGAAAGAACCACCCTTCTTCAATCCTTTCAACACGTCATACATGTGAATGTATGCCGGAACGTGGCAAGCCACAAAGTCAGGAGTCGTTACCAAATAAGTAGAACGGATCGGCTCATCACCGAAACGAAGGTGAGAAGCGGTAAAACCGCCCGATTTCTTAGAATCATAAGCGAAATAGGCCTGACAATATTTATTGGTTGCACTACCGATAATCTTAATGGAATTCTTGTTAGCACCTACCGTACCGTCTGAACCTAAACCGTAAAATTTAGCTTCATAAGTCCCGGCAGAAGTTACTTTTACTTCCGGTTCAACAGGAAGGGAGTGGAAAGTAACATCATCTACAATTCCAATCGTAAATTTATCTTTCGGCTCGTTCATTGCCAGATTCTTATACACGGCAATAATCTGAGCGGGAGTAACGTCTTTAGAACCCAATCCGTAACGACCACCCACGATAACCGGAGCATTCTCTTTACCGTAGAAAATCTCTTTTACATCCAAATACAAAGGATCTCCATTGGCTCCCGGCTCCTTGGTACGATCAAGTACGGCAATTCTTTTTACAGATGCCGGCATTACCTCCATAAAATATTTAGCAGAGAACGGACGATACAGGTGTACTGCTATCATTCCGACCTTTTCTCCTTGGGCTACTTTATAGTCAATCACCTCCCGAATGGTCTCGGTTACCGATCCCATGGCGATAATGATATTTTCAGCATCCTTCGCTCCATAGTAATCGAACGGACGATATGTACGACCCGTGATCTTAGACATCTCTTTCATGTATTCGGCCACAATATCAGGAACTGCATCATAAAAACGATTGGCAGCCTCTCTTGCCTGGAAGTAGATATCCGGATTCTGAGCAGTACCCTTGGTCACAGGATTTTCCGAATTTTGAGCTCTATCGCGGAATTCCTGTAATGCTTTCATATCTACCAACCCGCGCAAATCATCCATATCGATCTCTTCTATCTTCTGTATTTCATGAGAAGTACGGAATCCATCGAAGAAATTCAAGAAAGGTACTCTGGATTTTATAGCAGTTAAATGAGAAACGGCTGAAAGGTCCATTACTTCCTGAACGGAACCGGAAGCCAACATGGCAAAACCGGTCTGACGAGCGGCGTAAACGTCTGCGTGATCACCGAAAATAGAAAGAGCATGAGCTGCTAAAGCTCGGGCACTCACGTGGAAAACGCACGGAAGTAACTCTCCTGCAATCTTATACATATTCGGAATCATCAACAACAAACCTTGAGACGCCGTATAAGTAGTCGTCAAAGCTCCCGCTTGCAAAGAACCATGAACAGCTCCGGCAGCTCCCGCTTCCGATTGCATTTCAACCAAGCGAACAGTTTCGCCAAACATATTTTTTCTTCCTTTAGCAGCCCATTCGTCAACGTATTCAGCCATCGGAGACGAAGGAGTGATCGGATAAATACACGATACCTCACTGAACATATAGGCTATATGCGCAGCAGCAGCGTTACCATCACAGGTAATAAATTTCTTTTCTTTTGCCATTTTTTTAAACATTAACTAACAATCATTCATTCCTCTGAAAACAGGATTCAACACCTGAAAAATACCGAAGCCCTCTCCGTCCAGCGTGTGATCTCATTTTCAACTTTTATATTACACTATTTATTTAAACATCAATATACAAAACCAGTAAGCCATAAAGGTACAATATTTTTCTTCCCCCGTTCTATCATATCCGTCATTATTATTAAATTATCCTTTATTCGCCTTTTATCTCCCTCCTGTCTCAGAACAATATCATAACGTCCGTTTACCAGAAAATCCGCATTCTCCGAATAATTCAACCTGGCTATAGGACATAACTGACTAACTAAAAAAGTTTTTCTGACCGTAGCGGCATCCGTATTATCCAAACATACGGCATTCAATAAATTGGGATTATGAAGGTATACCTGATTGGGTTTCAATCCATTCTCATCATCACTTTCCTTGTCAAACAACAAGGTCAGCAAACGGGCATTTTTCATATAATGCAAATAATTAAGCACCGTAGCCCTCGATACTCCGATCTCATGGCTCAGCTTGCTAATATTTACATTGTTATTATCATTTGCCACAATATAAAGCAATTGCTTCAACTTGGTCAAATATTTCAATTCTATTTGGTTATTATACGGAATATCAAACTCTAACGTTAAGTTTATATTCTTCAATAAATAATCGATATGTGATTTTTCTTCCAAATAGATGGGATAATAACCGTATTTCAAATAATTCCCGAAATGAGCTAATGGACGTACCCGGGCTAAAATATCCTCTACAATCTCTTCGTGATGTTCAAGAATCTCTTCAAAAGCAAATACAGGAAATTTATGCCCCGTTTCCAGTTCCAGAAATTCCCGAAAAGACAACCCGCTCAAATTATACATCTCCACGATACCTTGAAGGTATTTATTGGATTTAATCCGCACGATAGAAGAAGCCGTAAAAACAATCCGCAATTCAGGAAAATGATCGTAAGCTTCCCTCAACTCTTTATCCCAATTGGGATATTTATGAACTTGATCCAACAACAATACCTTCCCCCCTAATTTATAGAAACGTTCCACGAAATGGAACAATCCTTCCGTTGCAAAAAAAAGATTGTTAATATTCACGTAAAGGCAAGAAGGATCATCCTCATAATGTTCTTTACAAAAAGCCAGTAGAAAGTTTGTTTTTCCCACACCACGACTCCCCTTTATTGCAATCAAACGGGCACGACAATCTATTACATCCAACAGCCCCCGACGGATAGTGGAAGTTCTCTCCTTCAATAGAATATTGTGTGTAATTCGTAAACTCTCCATCTCTCTTTTTTTGCAATGCAAATATAATAAAAAAAGATGCATTTTGTAATCTACATGTTACAAAACATAGAAAAAGCGGGTTAAAAGAATTTTTAACCCGCTTTTTTATCTTATAAGTCATAAGAATCACTTATCGTTCATGGAAATCAGGAATTCTTCATTGGATTTGGTTTTTTCCAGGCGATCCTTCACGAATTGCATAGCTTCAACGGAATTCATATCCGTCAAATAATTACGCAATATCCAAATACGATTCAACGTATAATCGTCCAACAAGAGATCGTCGCGACGCGTACTGGAAGCCGTAATGTCCACGGCCGGATAAATACGACGATTGGACAACTTGCGATCCAATTGCAACTCCATGTTACCCGTTCCTTTAAACTCTTCAAAGATCACGTCATCCATTTTCGATCCGGTCTCTGTCAAAGCCGTGGCTAAGATTGTTAACGATCCGCCATCTTCAATATTCCGGGCCGCCCCGAAGAAACGCTTCGGCTTATGCAATGCATTTGCATCCACACCACCGGAAAGCACCTT
>NZ_UQRQ01000044.1 GCF_900543425.1 uncultured Sanguibacteroides sp.
AGAAACGCTTCGGCTTATGCAATGCATTTGCATCCACACCACCGGAAAGCACCTTACCGGAAGCCGGGGAAACGGTATTATAAGCACGGGCCAAACGAGTGATGGAATCCAAAAGGATGACAACATCATGACCGCACTCTACCATACGTTTCGCCTTTTCCAACACGATATTAGCTACCTTCACGTGGCGTTCTGCCGGTTCGTCGAACGTCGAGGAGATAACCTCCGCGTTTACGTTCCGGGCCATATCCGTAACCTCTTCCGGACGTTCGTCTATCAATAATATAATCAAATAAACCTCCGGGTGATTAGCAGAAATAGCATTGGCAATTTCTTTCAATAACATGGTCTTACCGGTCTTAGGCTGAGCAACAATCAACCCGCGTTGCCCTTTACCGATAGGAGCAAACATATCTACCACCCGGGTGGAAATGGTAGCACGTCCGTTTCCGGTCAAATTAAATTTTTCATTCGGGAAAAGAGGAGTAAGATGATCAAACGGTATACGATCCCGAACGGCTTCCGGAGACTTCCCGTTGATTTTTTCCACCTTTATCAAAGGGAAATATTTCTCCCCTTCTTTAGGCGGTCGTACCGTTCCTTCAACCGTATCTCCGGTAGAGAGACCAAAAAGCTTAATTTGGCTCTGCGACACGTATATATCATCCGGTGAGTTCAGGTAATTATAATCCGAAGAACGTAAAAAACCGTAACCGTCGGGCATAATTTCCAACACTCCGGAATTTAAAATAATACCTTCAAACTCATAATATTTATCTCTTTTGTCAAACCGCATTTTATTCACGTTCTCACGCTTCTCTTCCGCCTCTATCATCGGATTTTCAAACACGGGTTCCTGCTCCAATTCGGGCACGATATCAACTTCCGGCTCATCCAACACGATATCATCTTCGACAACTTCCTGCAAAGCCTCGTTATCTTTCTCGTAGCGTTTAGCCTTCTTTACAAACTTGGATACCCGATCCTGTTTAGCCGGAAAATTTTCTTTACTTTTTTCTTCTTTCTTCTCCTCTGGTATAGCGGGCTCCACGCTTACCGGCTGTTCATTATTTTCCGGCCTTTTATTCCGGCGATCCATGAACTTACGATTAGACTTGTTTCCTCGTTTATTTTCCGGAGTGTTCTCTATCTTCTTCTCCTCAGGGACTACCTCCTCAACTTCCTCTTTTTTGTTTTCAACAATTACACCACTCTCCGTACGATTCAGAACTATATCCTTATCCAAGATATCGCTATGGATAACATTAATAACCTGCGGCTCTTCTTTCTTCTCTGCTTCTACCGACACTGGACTCTCTTTTGCCTCCTCCTTTTGGGGTTGATTCTGGGATCTGTTGTCTTTCTTATTAAACCTTTGCATTCCTCCATTGGAATCTCCCACTTTTTGAACTCCTCCCCGTATAACCCGCACTCTGGGCTTTTTTTCTTTCGGTTCAACGGGAGCCGTCTCTTCCGTAGCTACCATAGCCTGCTGATCCAAAATCTTATATATCAGCTCCTTCTTTTTATAGGATTCAACCCTTTTAACATTCAGATCTTTTGCAATTTGACGCAAATCTGAAAGTAATTTCTCATTCAGTTCTAAAATATCGTACATATAATTACGTTATGGATAATTATCAATAAGTAAGTTAAATCACCCGGCATGAACCAGGTGGAAAGTATAATCTGCACAAAATTAAAAAGAATTATCTTTATTCCCAAATTGTTAAGAAATAATTTAAGGCAATTGCATGTAAATTATTTTTTTTGTTGCAAAAAACTCTTCTTTAAAAAAATCCGGGATATTATATATACGGATCTTATTTTTATATGATTTTATCTCTTCCTCAAAATCCCCTCCTTTTATATAAAGAATTCCGTTCGGTAATTCGTTATTTCCTCCTCTTCGAATACGATTGCGTGTCCAAGCTAAAAAAGTCGGAAATGCCGTAACCGCCCTACTTACGATAAAATCAAATTTCTCTTTTACCTCTTCAACCCGAAGTTGTTCCGCTTTTACGTTCTTAAGTCCTAAAGCTGCCGCAATTTCCCGAACCACTTTAATCTTCTTGCCAATCGAATCTACTAAAAAAAATTCCGTTTCAGGAAAAAGAATAGCCAGAGGGATTCCCGGAAAGCCACCACCGGTACCGACATCCATAACCCGAGTTCCCGGTTTGAAAGAGATAATTTTCGCAATCGCCATAGAGTGCAATACGTGATGAATTTCCAGTTCGTCGATATCTTTTCTGGATACGACATTTATTTTTTCATTCCACTCCCGGTACAATCCTTCCAATTGTTCCAATTGTTTCGTTTGCAAATCGTTTAATCCGGTAAAATATTTCTGAATGAATTCCATTGTTATTTTGCTCATTAACAGTTAGCGATTCCGATTGTAGATAGGCAAGTACAGCATACATAAAACTCCCATTACGATATACAACAGGGTCATAGCCCCATGAGACAACAAGGCAAAAGTCTTAGCCAGACTTTCCATTTCAGGAGTATTCGGCAAATACAACATCAAAGCAGCCACAACCATAAAATGCCACGCACCGACACCTCCCTGAACCGGAGCAACCATTCCATAGCTGGAGATGACAAATACGGTTAAACCAACCAGCATGTTTAAACCGGAAGTAAACTTGAAACAGAAAAAACAGACATACAGCATTAAAAAATACATCAACCAAATAAAAACGGTATGTGCTATAAACAACCATTTATTGTCTACTCCCTTTACGGCCAGAATTCCCTCTTTCAAACCGGATAAAAACTTATGTATCCGTGACGAAAAAACACCTTTCCGAACCAGCCAGATCAATACAATCAATAATATAACGAATAAAAAGCCAATAGCCCAAATCCAACCCGAAGTCAGCAAGCCGTACAACTTTTCCTGTATACCCTCGTTATTATCTAAAAAACGTACTACCTGTCCAAATTGAGATAAAATCACGACCAAAGTCAACAACAGCAACATCATCATATCAAATATCCGTTCCGTGACGACCGTACCCAATAATTTGGAAAAAGGTACGTGTTCATATTTGGTTACTACCCCGCAACGGGTAAATTCTCCCATCCGGGGGATTGCCAAGTTGGCAAAATACCCGATCATAACTCCCATAAAACTATTCATGAAAGAGATCTTATAGCCCATGGACCGGGTCAATAATTGCCAACGCATAGCCCGACTGACGTGACTAAGAATACCCAACACCACTCCGATCCATACCCAAGTATAATTTACATCTTCACGCAATACCTTCATCAGATCTGCCGGATTCTGATCCCGGTATACCAACCAGAACAAGAAAATCGTTACGGCAAAAAAAGCAAAAAACTTTATTATTTGCTTATATATAGGTTTCATCCATTCACTTTAGATAAAGTTCACACTTTAATAATTTCTTCAAATCAAAATAAAATGATTATTTTGTAAGTCGATTGCAAATGTACATTATTAATCGGAAGTTGAAAAATTAGGGAGGAGAAAGTCATTAAATAATGTAAGTGCATTACTTTTAACACAACATGAACAGATGAGCATTGTAAAAGCTAAAAAATACTTAGGACAACATTTCCTAAAAGATCAAAATATTGCTCGAAAGATTACGGACAGTCTTCTTCCCATAACGACAAATGTGTTGGAAATAGGACCGGGAATGGGTGTCCTAACCCAATATTTACTAAAAGACGACCGATTTTCAGTATTGGCCATCGATATTGACCAGGAATCCGTAAACTATCTCCACGATACCTTTCCGCGGCAAAAAGAACAAATTATTTACGGAGATTTCCTCAAAACGGATCTTACTCTTTTTTATAAAGAACCTTTTTCAATTATCGGAAATTTACCTTATAATATCTCGTCGCAGATTTTTTTTAGAGTTATCGAAAACAGAGACTGCATTCCACAGGTTGTCTGCATGATACAAAAAGAGGTTGCCGAACGGATCAGTGCTTCTCATGGAAACAAAACATACGGAATACTAAGTGTTTTCTTGCAAACTTTTTATCATATAGAGTACCTTTTTACCGTGAATGAACAGGTATTTGATCCCCCTCCCAAAGTAAAATCCGCTGTCATCCGTCTGACACGGAACCAAAGAGAAAAATTGGATTGCAAGGAGCAACTGTTTTTTAATGTTGTAAAAACCGGTTTCAACCAAAGGAGAAAAACACTCCGAAATTCATTAAAACCGATTTTGCCGTCGGAATTTACTTCCGATATGTTAAATTTGCGACCGGAACAGCTTAGCGTGGAAGATTTCATTACACTATGTAAAGCTATAGAGAACAACTTATAATTGACCTGACGAGCATGCAACAATTTGAATTGACCAACGAGTTTCTTACTAAATTAGAAGAAATCATCAACGCGAACGATAAAGAGGGAGCTTCTAAAATAGTAGAATCCCTTCATCCTGCCGATATAGCCGAAATTTTAGAAGAACTCGATAACAAACAGGCTCAATTCTTATTCTTACTTCTTGATAACGAATTAGCCGGTGACGTATTAACAGAACTGGAAGAGGACGAACGCAAACGTTTTATCGAATCCTTTCCCCCGGAAATCATTGCCAAACGTTTCATCGACAATATGGATTCGGACGATGCGGCGGACTTGGTGGGAAGCATGCCCGACGAACAACAACACGAAGTACTTTCTCACATAGAGGATCTGGAACAGGCCGGAGATATTGTCGATCTGTTGCATTACGACGAAGATACGGCCGGTGGTCTAATGGGTAAAGAACTTGTTGCCGTCAATGAAAACTGGACTGTACTGACTTGCCTTCGGGAGCTCAGCAGACAAGCCGAAAATATCGGAGAAATTTTCTACGTGTATGTCGTTGACGACGACAACGTGCTAAAAGGAAGATTATCATTAAAAAAGATGATCTTGTCCCCGACGTCGACCAAAATAAACAAACTATACAATCCTGACGTCATTTTCGTTAACACGGATGAATCCGCCGAATCAGTAGGACGGATCATGCAAAAATACGATTTGGTGGCTATTCCGGTCGTCGATTCCATAGGACGCCTGGTAGGTCGGATTACGATCGACGACGTCGTGGATGTTATCCGCGAAGAGGCCGAAAAAGATTATCATATGATGTCCGGTATCACCCAAGACGTGGAATCTTCGGACACGATATGGGATCAGACGAAGGCTCGTCTCCCCTGGTTAATCATAGGCCTTTTCGGGGGGATGCTGGCTGCCTATATGATCTCGTTCTACGAGGCGGATATCGCCCTTTTCCCGGCAACAGCCATGTTTATCCCCGTTATTACGGCCATGGGAGGAAACGTAGGTATACAATCTTCTGCTATCGTCGTAAAAGGATTGGCTTCCAACTCTCTCGGGGTAAAAAACATTTTTCAAAATATCACCAAGGAAATAGGAGGAGCTTTGATCAACGCCACCATATGTTCCTCTATTATTTTTGTACTCACCCTTTGTTTCAATATGAACTCTTTTGCCATGCCGCTCACGGTAACGATTTCGCTCTTTACGGTAATTATTTTTGCCTCCTTGTTCGGTACGGCCTTCCCTTTACTACTCAATAGAATCAGTATAGACCCGGCTTTGGCGACCGGTCCTTTCATCACGTTAACCAATGATATCATCGGATTAAATATCTACCTTTTTATTGGAAAATTAATCCTTGCCGAATTAATATAAATCCCCTTCAATATTAGCCTTCAAAAGCACTTTTTTAATTACAGAAAAAATTGTTTAATTAAAAGAGTGTTGCTAACTTGCGCCCTCGATAATAAAGAAGAACAGCTATAAATCATAAGACATTAAGATAAAATAAATCATTATGTATCAAGGAATAAAAACAGTATCATTTGAAGAAGCTGTAAAAGTAGTGAAATCGGGTGATCGAATTCACATTCACAGTGTTGCCTGTGCTCCGCAAGGATTGATTCAGGCCCTTTGTAACAGAGGTCGTGCAGGAGAATTAAAAGGTGTTAGAATACAACACCTGCACACGGAAGGAAGTGCTCCCTATGCCGAAGCCGAATTCGAAGGTGTTTTCCTTCTCGAATCCTATTTCGTGGGAAGCAACGTTCGCAAACCGACTCAAGCCGGTTATGCCGATTATGTTCCTGTTCACCTGAGTGAAACTCAAAAATTAATCCGTAGCGGAATTCATCCGATAGATGTAGCCATGATTCAGGTATGTCCTCCTGACAAACACGGGTACGTATCTATGGGAACCTCCGTCGATGCGACCTTGGCTGCCGTACAAAACGCCAAAACAGTTATTGCCGTTATCAATCCGAATGTACCCAGAGCGTGGGGTGATGCTATCATCAAATTATCGGATATCGATGTATTCTGCGAGGATAACACGCCGCTAATCGAAGCACATCCGGCTGTTTTAACAGAAGAGGATATCAAAATCGGAAAAAACTGTGCCGCCTTAATCGAAGACGGGGCTACCCTGCAAATGGGGATCGGAGCTATCCCGAATGCCGTTCTTTCTCAATTGGGAAATCATAAAAACCTGGGTATTCATACCGAGATGTTCGCGGACGGAGTATTACCCCTCTATGCCAAAGGAGTAATCAATAACCTAAATAAAAAACTCAATAAAGGAAAGATCGTATCCACTTTCTTAATGGGTTCTAAAGAAGTATATGATTTTATCGATGATAACCCGGCCGTAGCTATGATGGACGTAGGTTATACCAACGATCCCTTCATTATCGCCCAACAACCTAAGATGACAGCTATTAATTCAGCCTTATCCGTCGATATTACCGGACAAGTGAATGCCGACTCCATCGGTTGTAAATTTTACAGCGGTTGCGGCGGTCAATTGGATTTCATTCGCGGAGCAGCCGCCAGCGAAGGAGGTAAACCTATCATCGCCTTACCATCCGTAACCAATAAAGGGGTGAGCAAAATTACCCCGACCTTATTAAACGGAGCCGGGGTCGTTACGACTCGCTTTGATGTTCATTACATCGTAACGGAATTCGGAGCAGCCGATTTATATGGAAAAACACTACAACAAAGGGCAAAAGCTCTTATTGGCATCGCCCATCCAGACCATCAGGAAGAGCTGGACAAAGCAGCTTTTGAACGATTCGGTAGTCATTTCCATTTTATCCAAAAATAAAAAGAAAAGAGGAAGCTTAAATTAGCTTCCTCTTTTTTTATTGCTATTTTTGTAAGTGATACTTATCAATTGATTAAGCATCATCTAAATTTTTTACTATGGATTGGAATAAACTTATATCTGCCAGACGGTATCAACCGGGAAGTGCTCCCTCCCTATTTCGTTCTCACGATCGTTCACAATTCCAAAGGGACTACGATCGTTTGATTTTCTCTTCTCCCTTCAGACGATTACAAAATAAGACTCAGGTATTTCCGTTACCGGGAAATATATTCGTGCATAACAGACTTACTCATAGCCTGGAAGTAGCCAGCGTAGGCCGTTCCTTGGGCATTAAAATCGCTCAGTTTGTAAAGCAAAGAGAAACATTAGAAAATCCTGAAATCTTAGAAGAAATCGGAACAATCGTCAGTACGGCTTGCCTGGCCCATGATTTAGGGAATCCCCCTTTCGGCCATTCCGGAGAGGAGGCTATATCTTACTTCTTTATAGATGGAGAGGGGCAATACCTTAAAAAATTACTCACGGATGAAGAATGGGCAGATATCAGTCATTTTGAAGGGAATGCGAATGCTTTCAGGTTATTAACTCATAACTTCAACGGCCGTCGGCCCGGAGGATATACCATGACATATACCACATTAGCCTCCATCGTTAAATATCCCTTCGAATCCAAAGCTGCCGTTAAAGGACATAAATACGGCTTTTTTCAAAGTGAAAAAGAGATTTACCGGGAAATTGCCGAAGAATTAGGACTCGTTCAACTTCACGAAAAACCTCTTCAATTTGTACGTCATCCCTTGGTATATCTGGTCGAAGCCGCAGATGATATCTGTTACCAAATCATGGATATCGAAGATTCTCATAAGCTGAAAATATTATCTTACGATGAAACTACCAAAGTATTATTAAATTTCTACGACAAGGAAGAGGATAAAGAAGATCTGAAAACCATAGCCAAAACATTCAAAATAGTTACCGATAAAAATGAATGTATCGCTTTTTTACGAGCCGGAATCATCAACAAATTGATTAATGCCTGTACCGACGTTTTCTGTAAGAACTACGAAGCGATCATGAGCGGCACCTTTAAAGGCTCTCTGATACAACACCTTTCCGGTACCGACAAAATAGCCTATGATGCCTGTACCGATTTGGCCTATTCCCGCATATACCATACCAATATCGTAACCCAAATCCAAATCGCCGGATTCAAAATATTGGCTACTATCCTTAAAGAATATATCGACGCCGTCCTAAAGCCGGGAACCTATTACGCCCGAAATATATTATCTATTATGCCTGAGCAATACAAAGTACATCAAGACGATAGTATCTATACAAAAATTCAAACCGTTACCGATTACGTCTCCGGCATGACCGA
>NZ_UQRQ01000045.1 GCF_900543425.1 uncultured Sanguibacteroides sp.
GTTCTCGAAAAACTAAAAATACTGGCAGAATCTGCCAAATACGATGTATCCTGCGCATCCAGCGGTACCTCCCGCTCGCACAAAAAAGGAGAGATCGGAAGTGCCGAAGGTTGGGGGATATGTCATAGTTTCGCGGAAGACGGACGCTGTATCTCTCTATTGAAGATCATGCTGACGAATAATTGCATGTACGACTGTGCTTATTGCATCAATCGTCGCAGCAACGATCTGAAAAGGGCCACTTTTTCCGTCACGGAGCTTGTGAATCTAACGATAGAATTTTACCGGAGAAACTATATTGAAGGACTTTTTCTTAGTTCGGGAGTCGTCCGTAATCCCGATTACACGATGGAACGTCTGGTGAGAGTAGTCAAGGATCTGAGACAAAAATACCGATTCAACGGGTATATTCATCTGAAAAGTATCCCGGGTGCCAGTCGAGAACTGGTAAACGAAGCCGGTCTCTATGCCGATAGGTTAAGTGTAAATATCGAGATCCCGAAAGAAGAGAGTCTGAAGATTATAGCCCCGGAAAAAGATTTTCAAAGTGTCTTCACTCCCATGCGCTATATCCAGCAGGGAGTACTCCAGCACGCGGAAGAACGAAAAAAATTTCGCCATGCGCCGCGTTTTGCCCCGGCCGGACAGAGTACGCAAATGATTATCGGGGCAACAGACGACAGCGACAAAGATATCCTCTATCTCTCTTCCGCCTTGTACAAACGTCCCACGATGAAAAGAGTGTATTATTCGGGATATGTCCCCGTAAACAGTTACGATAATCGTCTCCCCATGTTAAAACAGCCTCCATTGGTACGGGAGAATCGTCTGTATCAAGCCGACTGGCTGCTTCGTTTCTACCACTTCTCCGTTAACGAGATCGTCAACGATGCCTATCCTGACCTGGATCTGGAAGTTGATCCCAAACTATCGTGGGCTTTACGTCATCCGGAAGTATTCCCTATCGACATCAACCGGGCCGACTATGAAATGTTACTCCGGGTTCCCGGCTTAGGAGTCAAATCGGCTCAAATGATTGTTGCGGCACGACGCCACTCCCGGTTGGGAGCCACTCACCTGAAACAAATCGGAGTCGTGATGAAAAAAGCTCAATATTTCATTACCTGCCATGAATTGCCGACACAAACCATCCATGAAATACAACCGGAAACCGTACGACGTATTTTAACCCGGCCGTCCAACCGTAAAATAGACGATCGCCAATTAGTGATCCCTTTTCAATATTAGAAATGGTTATTTATATATACGATAAAACATTCGAAGGCCTTCTTACCGCCGTATTCGACGCTTACAGCAGACGTTCGTTCCCCGACATGCTAAAAGGAGAAGGTGAGCCCCTACCCTTGTTTTACGACGAGACCTATACCGTCGTTACCGATGAAAAAAGAAGCAATCGGGTATGGAATGCCCTTCAAAAGAAACTCTCCGCTCCCGCCCTATCGGCCTTGGCCATGAATTGGTTGTCCGAACTACCGGAAATCGACCTTTTACTATTCCGCTATATACACAAGGCTATCGATGCACCCACTTCCATCGAATTAAATTTCAGCGATCCGGATGTATTGGAAATAACCAAAAATGCCAAAAAAGTAAACAATGAACGCCTTCGAGTCGTTCAATTCTTACGATTTCAAAAAGCCGCAGACGGCACTTTCTTTGCAGCCTTAAAACCGCTCTATAACGTACTCTCATTAACCTTAAAACACCTTCAAGACCGTTTTTCCGATCAAAAATGGCTGATCTACGATCTGAAAAGAGAGTACGGCTACTACTACGACTTGACTACCGTTACCGAAGTGCGTTTCGATACCAAAGAAAACCATCTGCTTACCGGCATCCTGGATGAAAACCTGATGGACCGGGACGAAAAACTATTCCAACGCCTTTGGAAAGAGTACTTTAAATCGATCACTATCAAAGAACGCTTGAATCCGAAACTTCATCGCCAGAATCTACCCGCCCGTTTCTGGAAATACCTCACGGAAAAACAACCTTAAAATCACCTTCTCCATTCGATTTTAGGATTCAGATCTGACAATTGAGAAATTAGAATAACCCACGGGGACGGGTGCAATGTGCTATTAATTGTAAATTTTAGATTGACGATTGTAGAGTAAAAATTCTGTGATTAAGGGACTTAGTGATTATAAAATTACTTTCAGACTTTATAGACTACTTTCCGAATCATCCCCCTTCCCTTTTGATTGTGCCTCCGACGACTTAAGAATTTCGTAATAACACATATCCACCCATCGGTCATTTTTCCGAACCGCTTTATGCATAATTCCCACCAACCGAAAACCACATTTTTCCAGAACTTTTCGGGAAGCCGGATTAGATTCAAAAACAGAAGCGTATAATCGAACCAATTCCGTCGTGGCAAATACATACTCCACAACCTCGGACACCACCTTGCTCATAATTCCGCATCCCCAATAAGGTTCTCCTAACCAATATCCGATTTCCGCACTGTATCGCTCCACATCGACCTGCGGAATAAAACCTATACCCCCAACTGCTTTCCCGTCAACAATGATAGCAAAATCCTGAACACAATCTTTCGTCAAGGTATTTGCTATATACACCCGCGCATCCTCCTCCGTGTAAGGAGAAGGGAAACCATCCCGCAAATTATTCCATACATGTATATTATTGGCATATTCGGCCAGCGACCGGCAATCGGATAAGCTCCATGGCCTCAATTCATACCTTTTATTCATTCCCAACTCAATTTACCATCCACATGTTCCAAACTCCCCGGAATCAACTCACAGGCCAATACATATTCCAAAGGAATCTCCTCCGCACAACCGATCCCGTAATTCGCCACGGATTTAAAACCAAATCGACCATAATAAACAGGATCTCCCGTCAAAAATACAGCCTTATGTCCTTTTTCCTTCGCGGAACGGAGTGCCTCTTTAACCAAATCTGCTCCCACACCCCGGTTACGATACTCTAAAACGACAGCAAGCGGAGCCAACAAAAGAGCATCAAAAAACCCCTCCTTCATCATAACCCGACAACGGGTCAACATAATATGCCCCACCAATCGATCGCTCTCTTCCGCCACAAAAGCCAACTCCGGGATATAATGATCTCCCGCCCGCAAACGGTCGACAAAATCCTGCTCGTCCCCGTCGGAAACCTTTGCCGTTTTAAAAGCTTCTTCTACCAAATCATAAATCTTTGCAAAGTCTTTCTCTTCTTCCTGTCTGATTCTTACCATCGTATTTTTCATATAGATTCTTATTACTGGAAACACTTTTGTATCCGGAACATACAAATATGCAAAATTCCCATTGAATCACAAATATATAAGACTTTTCGAATTTTACTTTTACCGAAAGACAAATTATCCCTCCTAAAAATAAATAACCGAAACGAAACGTTTAAGGATTCAAAGGCGTATATCTCACTGAATCGACGCCCAAAAGCCGATTGATAAAAAATTACAGACCGTTCAAACAAAAAAGTCATGCTTAAAATAGAAAAAGCCGAGGTAGTAAAGGAATTCGAATATACGGTAGAAGACCTTACCCATAAAATCAAAGCCAAGATTTTAAAACGAGATGAAAACCATTACGGTGTTATACTAAGTCACTGGTACAAAAAATACGGAGATTACGACTACACCCAACCCGGATGGGGAACGGATTCACTTGAAAAAGCCGAAGATGAATTAAACAATTACATGAAAGATTTTACCCTCGACTTAATCGCAAATCCAAAATATTAAATAAAGACCGCTAAGCGGTTTTTATTTAATATTTAACTCTTCCCTCAGGAAAGGTGCCGTTTCTGAATTCCGGCACAAAGCCACTTCTTCCGGAGTTCCGGTAATCACAACTTCGCCCCCGCTTTTCCCTCCCCCGGGACCCATATCAATCAAATGGTCGGCAACCTTTATAACATCGAGATTATGTTCGATGACAATCACGGTATTTCCTTTATCTACCAATTTTTGCAATACTCCCAACAAAATATTTACATCCTCAAAATGTAAACCGGTTGTCGGTTCATCCAATATATACAATGTATTCCCCGTCTCTTTTTTGGACAACTCGGTCGCCAGTTTTATCCGCTGTGATTCACCACCGCTTAAAGTGGTACAAGGCTGTCCGATCTGAACATATCCCAAACCAACATCCTGCAATACTTTTAACTTCGCCTGTAAATAGGGCAAATTCTCAAAAAATTCTACGGCCATATTAATGGTCATATTCAACACATCCCCGATAGATTTTCCTTTATAACGAACCTCTAAGGTCTCCTTATTATACCGTTTTCCATCACACTCATCACAATGCACGTAAACATCCGGTAAAAAATTCATCTCTATCGTTTTCACTCCGGCACCCTTACAAGCTTCACAGCGCCCGCCGCTCACGTTAAAAGAAAAACGGCCGGCTGTATATCCCCGAATTTGAGATTCCGGTAATTTTTCGAATATCTTTCGGATATCGGTAAAAATACCCGTGTAGGTTGCCGGATTAGAACGGGGGCTTTTTCCCAGCGGACTCTGATCCACTACCACTACTTTATCTATATTCTCTATTCCATCAATAGTGCGATAAGGCAAAGGTTCCGCTAAAGAACGATAAAAATAAGCACTCAATATAGGATGAAGCGTTCCGTTCACCAAAGAGGATTTTCCACTACCGCTTACCCCGGTAATACAAATTAATTTCCCTAAAGGAAAATCAATATCCACATTCTTTAAATTATTCCCCGTACATCCTTTCAAGCTGATCTTTTTCCCATTTCCCTGCCGACGTTCAGATGGCACGGTAATCTCCCGAATACCGTTCAGGTATTGAGCCGTCAGGCTATCACTTCTCTTAATATCATCGAATGTACCTATCGCCATAACCTCTCCGCCTTTTCTTCCTGCCTTAGGCCCCAAATCCACAATATAATCGGCGTTTTCCATCATCTCCTTATCGTGTTCTACCACGATAACCGAATTCCCGGCATCCCGCAGCTCCTGCAAAGAACGAATTAATTTCCGATTATCCTTCTGGTGCAACCCGATACTGGGCTCATCCAATATATAAAGTACATTCACCAACTGAGACCCGATCTGCGTGGCCAACCGGATACGCTGAGACTCTCCTCCGGAAAGAGTCATAGACTGGCGGTTTAAAGAGAGATATTCCAAACCGACATCTAACATAAACTTCAAACGAGTCCGTATCTCCTTCAATATCTCCCCGGCAATCTGTTTCTGTTTTGCCTCCAAATGTTGCTCAACATTACATACCCAATCGTACAAATCATCCAACTCCATGTTGGCCAACTCGGATATATTCTTCCCCCCGATATAAAAATGCAAGGCCTCCTGATTCAAACGCTGACCGTTACAAACATCACAAGTCGTCACCGAAATAAATTGCTCCGCCCATTTATTTGCTTTTTTAGAGGTCGTGTTTTCCTCCTGTATCGTGATATACTTCAAAATACCCTCGTAGGTAGTTAAAAAATTGGAAGAGACTCCGATTTCCGTATTTTCTAACCGGAATTGTCCCGGATAACCATACAAAATATCAGTTAATGCCTCCTCAGGAAGCTCACGAATCGGTTGTTTTATATCCGCACCGTGTTTTTTTAAAATCGTATCGATCTGATAAAAGATCAAAGATCCTTTATATTTTCCTAACGGTAATATACCTCCGGCATAAACAGACAACGAATCATCCGGTATAATCTTCTCTATAGCAACCGAATTAATATACCCTAAACCTTTACACTTTTTACAGGCACCATGAGGAGAATTGAAAGAAAACGAATGAGGAGCCGGATCTTTATAAGAAATTCCGGTATCAGGACACATCAAATGACGACTATAATATTTTAAATCATCATTTTCATTATCCTTCACCGTCATGATCCCTTTCCCATTTTTCATTGCCGTCGCAACGGAAGCTTTCAGACGTTTTAAATCGACATCCTGCATAACAATTTTATCGACAACAATCTCGATATCATGGATCTTATAACGGTCCACACTCATCCCCGGAAGGATCTCCATAATCTTCCCGTCCACCCGGGCAGAAATGAATCCCTTCTTTCTTAAATTCTCGAACAATTCTTTATAATGTCCTTTACGCCCCTTCACCACCGGAGCTAATAAAAGAATTCTTCTACCGGCAAAATCCTGCTGCAGCAATTCCAGAATCTGCTCATCCGTATATTTTACCATTTTACTACCGGTAGCATAGGAGTGAGCAACTCCAGCCCGGGCAAACAACAACCGGAAGAAGTCGTATATTTCAGTAGTCGTTCCCACCGTAGAACGGGGATTCTTGTTGGTTGTCTTTTGTTCAATAGAAATAACCGGACTCAATCCCGTTATCTTATCCACATCGGGACGCTCCATTCCTCCCAAAAAACGACGTGCATAGGCAGAGAACGTTTCCAGGTAACGTCGTTGCCCCTCCGCGTATATCGTGTCGAAAGCCAGAGAAGACTTACCGCTCCCACTCAAACCTGTCACTACCGTCAATTTATCACGGGGAATTACCACATCTATATTCTTCAAATTATGTTCCCGCGCACCATATATAACTATATTCTCGCCTTCTTCTTTATATCCCATACTTACTCTCCAATATAAATAACTTACAAAAATACAGGAAACAATTGAAAAAGGAAAAGAATAAGTGATAATTGACAATTGTAAATCGTAGATTGTAAATTTTAAATGAATCACCCAATCACAGAGTCTTTTAGTCGCTTAATCATAAATAAATGGAAGATTTTTATTTTATCGGAAGTAAAAAATGGGAGGGATTTTCCGTTTCCTCTCGAAATGAAATATAATGGGACTGACGAAAAGATGTTGTATGTGTGTGTGCGTGCGTCTGTGTGTGTGGTGTGTGTGCGTGGTGTCCCGTGGTATATATTTCAATATTTTCAAGAACTCAATCGGAAAATCAGCTTAAACCTCCGTCAAAGCTATCCCCTCTCTTATGCTAGATGATTCAATCTAATAACAGCTAAAAATAAATCATAAGTCTTATATCATCATCTAATATACTGTCTTTAACGGAAGCGAAGCAATAAGGTTACAGTTTCAAGAAAAAAATGAAGAAAAAACGCTCTTTTTTTTCGTACATATCAATAACTATCTGATTATAAACACAAAATACTTTTTGTTAAAATACCATTTTTGTACTTTACTACTGACTTCACAACTATTCTATAAAAGCACAGGCAAAATGTTCCATCAACAAAAAAAAGAGCATCCGAAAACGAATGCTCTTTTTATATACTAATCACAAAGATTTATTTCTTTAAAAAATCTTTTACTTGTTCATTAGGAACCATTTGTTCTTTGAACGTGTATGCACCGGTTTTGGGAGACTTTACCATTTTGATAACTTTTGCAAATCCCCGACCATCTCCTGTCTTTAATGTTGCAACAACCTTCTTTGCCATAGTTTATTATTTTATTTCTCTGTGTAAAGTTACTCTTTTCAAATAAGGATTGTACTTACGTAATTCCAATCTCTCGGTGGTGTTTTTTCTATTCTTGGTAGTGATATAACGAGACATTCCCGGAACTCCGGATTCTTTCTGCTCGGTACACTCCAGAATCACCTGTATTCTGTTACCTTTGCTTTTCTTTGCCATTTCTTTTAATTTTATACGTTTTTAATTAAACCATTGGCAGTAGCCTCTCTCAAACAATGGCTCAAGCCTTTCTTGTTGATCAGGCGCAATCCGGCAGCAGACACATTTAAACGTATCCATCTATCCTCTTCCGGCCAATAAAAATTTCTCTGAAACAAGTTGATCGCGAATGTTCTCTTAACTCTTCTCTTAGAGTGAGATACATGGTTACCAACCATCGCCTTTTTTCCGGTTATTTGACAAATTCTTGACATCTCTCAATATTTTTATAAACGCTTTCCAAACAGGATGCAAAT
>NZ_UQRQ01000046.1 GCF_900543425.1 uncultured Sanguibacteroides sp.
TCGTTTTTATCCCCGCTTTTCCAATCCGCAATCGGCAATCACCCAATCGCTTAATCTTTGAATCTAAAATCGTCAATCCAAAATCCGCAATCACCTAATCTCAGAATCTACAATTGTAGGTTTTTGTGTATTTTTCGGGCGGCGAGAAAGCTGGGGATGGTACAGAGCATGATCCAGATAAAAAAATGTTGATACCCGATCTCTTTTTGAATCCATCCGGAGATCATTCCGGGAAGCATCATTCCCAAGGCCATGAAACCCGTACAAATGGCATAATGGGCCGTTTGTTCTTTCCCTTTACTGAATAGTATCATAAAGAAAGTCAACGCAGTAAATCCGAAACCGTAACCGAATTGTTCGACAGCAATACAAGATGATATCAGGTATACATTGTCGGGACGGGCATAAGCTAGATAGAGATAAACCAGGTTCGGCAGGTTCATGGCTGCTGTCATCCACATAATCCAATGCTTGAGGCCGTTACGTGCCATTGCGATTCCTCCGGATATTCCTCCTGTAATAAGGGCTATCAGACCAACCACGCCGTATATGGTTCCTACCTGCAGCGTGTTCATGCCCAATCCGCCGACCTCCGGTTTGTCTAATAGGAAAGGGGAGGCGATTTTCACTAATTGGGATTCGGCTAATCGGAACAGGAGAATGAATAGTAATGCCGTAATAATACCCGGTTTCCGAAAAAAAGATAGAAATGTGTCGAAAAAGGCTTTTAGGGGATGATTGTTCTTGACCGGAACATCTTGTTCTGGCTTGGGTAACACAAATTGATGATAAAGAAATAGGAGAATGAATAGGGCTGTCAACAGATAGAACGTGACGGACCAGGCTCGGGGTATTGCTATGCTTTCGGGAAGTTGAGTCATATATTTCTCCTCCAACCATCCGGCGAACATGACGATAATTCCTTGTCCCGTAAGCATGGCCAGACGATAAAACGTGTTACGTATACCTACAAAAAAAGCCTGTTGCCGGGTATTTAATCCCAGCATATAGAACCCATCGGCTGCAATGTCATGTGTGGCAGAGCTGAAAGCCAGTAACCACATAAAAGCAAGGGAGTAGCGAAAAGCGTTAGGTCCGGGAAGGGTCAGGGCTATACAGGCCAGACTACCGCCGATTATTAGCTGCATGGAAATGACCCACCACCGTTTGGTTTTCATGATATCGACCAACGGACTCCATAAGGGTTTAATTACCCAAGGAAGGTAAAACCAGCTGGTATAAAGAGCGATATCCGTATTGTCGATTCCGAGCCGTTTATACATGATGACAGCTAAGGTCATGACAATTACATAAGGAAGTCCTTGGGCGAAATAGAGCGTGGGTATCCACGACCAGGAAGACTTTAGTATAGGATGGGATTGTTTATTCATGATCTATTTTTTCCATGTTAGTTCCCGGGAAATAGTGAGCTAAAATTTCCCGGTAGTTATATCCTTTTTCGCTCATGACGGCGGCTCCGATTTGACAAAGTCCGACACCGTGCCCCCAACCTGCACCTTTAAAGGTAAATCCGGTCGTGTTACCCTGAGAGTTTTTCAAGGGCTCAACAATAAAGGCGGAGCTATAGAGATGACTGGTAGAAAATGCTTTACGAATGACTAATTCTTTCCCGATGATCATACTTTTCAAAGTTCCCACGATCTTGACCTTTATGAGTCTGCCGGAAACACCTCTTTCGATAGGCTGTATCTCTAAGATTCTTCCGAAATCGATTCCGAGTCTTGATTTTACCAGTTCCGAAAGTTCTGCCGTTTCGTAAGAGACTTCCCAGCGAAAGAAGTTCCGGGTCTCTTGGTCATAGTCGTTTAAGACATTGGATAGTATGGTTTTGTCTTTTGTATTGCAAAAAACTTCGGGGGAGGATAATATCCATTTTCGGGCTTCTTCTTCCTTACGCAAATCGGGAGTTGAAGTTCGTGTAGGACTGTCAACGACTTTTGTCAGGTACGGATGATTTACGGGCTCCCAGGTGTTTTCAAAAAGTTCGGAAACTCCGCCGCAGCATTTGGAAAACCGCGTGTCGCAAACTTCTCCTTCGTAAGTCAGAATTTCTCCTTGAGTTGCCTCTACGGCTTGAGAAACGATAGGCGTATAAGCTTTGCTGATTCCTTGATAACGTTGGCAATGATCATCGGCACATACATCGAAATGCTGATGGTCTTCCCGATCGTACCAGCGGATGTATTCTGTCTCCGTCTGTATGCAGGAAGGGTTTGTTGTTTTCCGGAAAGATTGGGTTTTCTGGGCTAATAACCAGCTTCGGGAGATAACGGCATGTGCTTTTAGTAATTCAAGAGAAGAGGTGGCACTCATTTCCGATGAAATGACACTTACCAGATAATCTTCCAGGGGTAATATGTTGATTGCCGTAAGGTGTTTTTTTTCGTCGATAATTTTAAGAGAACCCTTAAATATTTGACTTTCTTTGCGTTCCCAATGAAAATGGATGCCGATAATTACATCCGGCAGTTCGAAATGGGAAGAATTATAATTTGTAGGAGTGAGGGTAAAGCCGGAAGGAATCACTTCTTCCTTTTTTTCCTGTCGGAGTATGATTTTTTCTTGCCGTTCGCATACGGTGTATTCTCCCCGGTATATTTTCCCGGATTTTTTTTCTATAAATTCTCCGTGTAGACGGAAATGGATTAAAGGGGAAAAAAGTATTCCGATTTCAAGATGTGGTATCATATATTATAAATTGGGGTATTCGATATACCGAATTAAGTTGTTCCATTGATTATCGCTTAATGTTAATTGTCCGAAAAGATCCGATAGCAAAGGAGCATCGAGCCGTTCGAAATCTTCTCTCCGGGGGGAGATGACCAGTCCGGCGAAATCGACACAGCCCGGACTAAAAAGAATACGTTCTTTCCCTTCCTCAAAGAATTGCCACGGGCGATGTTTTTGTCTGGGAAAAAGGACGACCCACCACTCTTCGTTTTCGTACCAGACAAATAGGTTAAACATAGGCTCTGGGGCATTGGGTGTTACCTTACCTATTTCTGTCAGGAGATATTGAAAGGCAATTAGCATTAGTTTTTCATCTCCCGTCCGTAGAATTAGATTTTTTCGAATATAACGCGTGATACTCTCTATTTTGAATGTGGTAGGCGAAGCAATGGAACCGATCTCCTCCTGGGATGTCAAAAAAGCCGGGAGTATAGTCTCTTTGGAGCAATTAACCACATCGTTTTCCAAGGGCATCAAATGCCTGGGGGCAAGCTGAAAGTGTAAATGATCCGGTGCGGAAGCTCCACTTCGGGGGCCATTATAAAAAACGGTATAATCTGGAAAATCTTTAGCCATGGAAAGCATGTCTTGAAGGTAGTTTTCCAACAATTGAGGAACATGTCTTTTGGCCGGTACTGTAAAATGCGGGGTAAAAATAGGAAAAGGATTGATCCGTATATCGAAATTCTCGTTGTAACTCACGCTATCCTGTGCGTCGGGTAAGTGTTCTTTGCACAAAAAGCAAGGTCTGGATAGAAGCGATTGTTTATCGATGCGTGCTGTTGCCGATATTATCCGGTCGGGATTGCATTGTATTTTTATGGAAAAGCCATCAAATTCGATCGTACGGTAAAGTACTTCATCCAACCGTTTGTAGTTGTTATTCGCTGTTTCCCAGTGGGAAAGCTGATGCTTAAAAAAAGATTCCAAATCAATCATTTTCCGTTCTTTTTAAGATTATGTCTAATCCGACCCCATAACTCAATGGTCCTGATTTTGTCTTTGTAAGTATTGTGTTCGTTTACCTTCGTTATCGTCAGATCGGCATCCGAATTTCCTTCCCAGCGGCGGCATAGGTATAAAGGAGTGTATATCCGCCCGATGCGGTATTGCCGACAGATCGCGAGGGCCACGGCGTAATCTTCGCCATAGCTGACATTCGGAATCTTGATTTTTCTCAAAATAGGCGTATAGAAGGCTCTCGGAGCTCCTAATCCGTTTATTCTTAATGCGTTGTTGTGTCCGTTTTCCAGGCTCCACTCTCTGTGGTCTATTATTCCGGGCGGAATTTCCTCTAAGTTAAAATCAACCATCCGGTAGCTTCCCACAAGCATAGCACATTGTTGCTCGTGAAAGGTATCGACCAGGAGTTGAAGGACCCGATCGTCTATGTATAAATCGTCACTGTCCAGTTGGACGGCAAATTTTCCACAACAGGTTTGCATGATGGCATGAGTCCAACATCCGCCTATTCCCAGTTGTGGCTGATCGGGAATCAGATGAATGATTCGTTTGTCTTCCCGGGATAGATTACGGATAATTTCTGTTGTCGAATCGGTAGAATGATTATCGACGACGATTACGTTGAAATTGAATGTTGTTTTTTGATTTAAGGCAGAATGAATAGCATCCGCTATTGTTTTTTCCCTGTTTCGGACAGGAATGATAACGGAAGCTTCGGTCTTAAAGGTATGTTCGTTAAAGTTGACGGATTCAAATTCGGGAGGCAACCAGGCTTTTATTGCTTTTAAATGTGCCGTACAAGCTTGTTCCATTTCGAGTTGAACTTCCCGGTTCCTGGGATCGACATAGTCGAATTGTTTTTCTCCGGATAATCTGAGATCCTCCTCCATGTCCGTGTATAAAAATTCGGGAATCCTGAAAATCATTCCTTCTCGCGACAAACGTAGGCGTAAATCATACAAGGCAGCATACTGATAGGTTGTGTGCATTTCCTCGACAACTTGTTTGAATTTTTGGGTATTAAACAGAATTAACGAGCCGAAATCGAAATCGTTCCGTAGACTACCGTCTTGATACTCTATGGTGGGGTGTGGTAAAGATATCCCTTTTTTCAAAGAATAGTGATCGGAATAGACCATGGTCGCCCCGGTTGTTTCCGCTACTTGTTCCATGCGTTCCAATGCATATGGGGCAAGCTTTACAGGAACATCCTTGAGATAGAACAGGCAAAAAGGAGTTGTTATTTGTTTGGCTAATTCTTTGAGGGTACCTGTTTGATAAATAGATTTCTGTAATGAAATTATATCTTCAGTTTCTAATTGGGACTGAAATTCTAATTTGTTTCGTAAGAATATATTATTACTCTTATTCACCAGGAAGCAAGTAAGTCTACGGTTCATGAGAAAATGATTTAAGATGTTGCTCAAAGATATATTCTTTTAGTATGAATTTATTTCTTTTTATTAGTTTTTCTCTGGAATTATTTATCTTTGTTGGAATGTTATTGTTATTCGGAATGTGGCGATCTATGGGATTGAGGTTAAAAATTTTACTAATAATAGGGTTATCTGTCTTGTCCATGATAGTTTTGGGCGAGAATGATTCTTCCCATCCGATATTGATTATCAGTTCTTATAATCCGGAGACCCAGCAGACATCAAATAATATTTCCGAATTTTTGGATGAATACACTACGAAAGGCGGAAAATACCAGGTGATCATAGAAAACATGAACTGTAAAAGTTTTTCTGAGGTACTTGCCTGGAAATCGCGCATGAAAGATATTCTTTTGAAATATACGGGAGTAAATCGTCCCTCTTTGATCGTGATTTTAGGACAGGAGGCTTGGTCTTCTTATCTCTCTTTGGATAGTGAATTTACAAAAGGCATTCCTTTGGTTTGCGGTATGGTTAGCCGAAATGCTATTTTCTTGCCGGATTCCAATGTCGTTGATTTGACGACATGGCAACCCGAGAGTGTAGATGTGCTTAGGGATGTGAATACGAATGTAAAGATGAGTGGTTTTGTATACGATTATGATATTGTCGGTAATATCCAGTTGATACAGGACTTTTTTCCAAAAACAAAACATATTGCTTTTATTTCCGACAACAGCTATGGAGGTGTTTCCTTGCAGGCATACGTGAAAAAAGAGATGCAGAAGTTTCCTGATTTGGATTTGATTTTATTGGATGGCCGGGAGAACACGGTTTATCTTATGAACGAGAAAATTGAGAATCTGCCTGAAAATACGGTTATTCTTTTGGGAACATGGCGTGTAGACAAAAATGACGGTTATTTTATGAGGAATGCGACTTATTCCATGATGATGGCTAATCCCCAAATTCCGGCTTTTTCCGTTACTTCTATTGCTATGGGCCACTGGGCTGTGGGTGGTCTCGTGCCCGAATACCGGACGGTAGGAAAAGATTTGGCTCAACAGGCCTTGATGTGGGAACGTCAGCAACAGGATACGACATTAAAGATGCAATTCATCCCGAATCAATATGTTTTTGATTATAAGAAATTGCAGGAATATAATTTCTTGAATAAACCTCAGGTCGACCATGCTCAACTGTTTAATAAGAAGATATCTTTCTTTGAAGAGTACAGGTATCAGATCGTAGCTTTTGCTGTTACCTTCATTATCTTATTACTCGGTTTTTTAATTTCTCTCTATTTTTATATTCGGACAAAACTATTGAAGGATGCCTTGGAAGAAGCACAGAAGGATAACACCCTTATATTGAATAACGTTAACGCGGGCATTAAATTTATAAATCCTGATTTTACGGTAAAGTGGCATAATGGGGTCGATTTTGAGACGCCGGAGTGTAATATTCAGTCTTCTACGGGAAAAGTCTGTTACGAAGTATTGAGGGGATTGGATAAACCTTGTAGTTATTGCCCGGTCGTGACTGCTATGAAGGAGAGAAGGGCTACCGAGGTGATCGCTAAATATCCGTCCAATACTTATGTTTATCTGTATGCTAACCCGGTATTCGATGCGGAGCAGAATTTATTGGGTGTGGTTGTTCGACTTGAAGATGTGACCAAGCAAAAACAGGTTGAAATGGAATTACGTTTGGCCAAAGAGAAAGCCGAAGAATCGGATCGTTTGAAATCGGCTTTCTTGGCCAATATGAGTCATGAGATTCGTACCCCGTTAAATGCTATTGTCGGTTTCTCCGAAGTATTGACGGCTGATGAGTACGATGCGGAAATTCGTAAAGAGTACGTTTCGATTATACAGAAAAATTCGGATTTATTGCTACGTCTGATCAATGATATTTTGGATATCTCCCGTTTGGAGACAGGACGATTGAAGTTTAGTTACGAGAATTGTGAGGTCATCGGATTGTGTCGTAGTGTTATGGCGACCACGGGGCATGCCAGACCTCCTCAGGTAGAATATGTTTTTAAATCTCCCGTGGAGAGTTTCGAGTTGATGACGGATGTACAACGCTTGCAACAGATATTGATCAATCTGATGTCAAATGCCAATAAGTTTACCAAAGAGGGGAGTATTACGTTGGAAGTTAGAATCGAAGAAGCGGAAGATCGAATCTATTTTTCCGTGTCGGATACGGGATGCGGTATTCCGGAGGATAAACAAGAGAAGGTGTTCGAACGTTTCGAGAAACTGAACGAATATGCGCAAGGAACAGGTTTGGGCTTGGCTATATCCAAGATAACGATTACTATGATGGGAGGAGATATCTGGGTCGATAAAGATTATAAGGAAGGAGCCCGTTTTGTATTCTGGCATCCGTTAAGTATTCAACCTATGAATGAGGACGAACAAATTAAATGATTCAGAGATTAAAAGATCAGGTGATTGTGGATTTTAGATTGACGATTTTAGATTTAAAGATTCAAAGATTAAGCGATTGGGTGATTGCCGATTGGAGAAGCGGGGATAAAAACGG
>NZ_UQRQ01000047.1 GCF_900543425.1 uncultured Sanguibacteroides sp.
GGTGCAAAGATAAAGGAAGTTTATTCCCGTTTCCAAACATTTTCGTCACTTTTTTCAAAAAAAAATAGCAAGATCATCATCATCCCTATCTTTCAATGACTTCCACACGACAACCGTAAATCCACGAATCACGAGAGTCGTCTAATTGTAAATTTTAAATTGTAGATTGCAAATCGATTATGATTCAATTCCGATCTTGAAATCATAAATCTAAAATCGTCAATTAAATTGCAAGGGAGATAAATTCTCCGTGGCTCTGACCTTCCCATCGGTCGTATGGACGTTTTTCGTTCACTATCCTCGGAACTCACTTCGTTCAGACAAACCGTCGTCCAATCGCCGCTCACTATTGATGTCCCTTCGTTTTTATCCCCGCTTCTCCAATCTGAAATCATCAATCACTCCATCTTTTAATTTCTGAATCAAAGAATCTCGATATTATTATAATTGTTTTAAAGCTAATTTTATCAACTCTTCCACGCTATCCACTTTTCCGGTAGTACATATTTTATCCAATGTCTTTCCTACCTGCACACGTGCAAAGCCGAGCATTACCAAAGCTGATAAAGCCTCTTCTTTCATTGTGTTGGACAATACTCCCATATTTTCCAATACCACACCCTCCTTACCAACTTTATCTTTTAACTCGATAATTACCCGTTGAGCCGTCTTAACACCTATTCCTTTTACACTCTTGATAGCATTTACATTTTCGGTCATTATTGCTCCGGTAATCTCCTCCACACTCATTGAACTCAACATCACATTTGCCGTATTCGCTCCAATCCCCGAAACCGATATCAGAGAACGAAACAAACTCCGTTCTTCTTTCGAAAAAAAGCCATAAAACAGATGGACATCTTCCCGTATAACCTGATGAATATAAAGCAGGACGTCCCGGGCCGAAGCAATTTTAGTATAAGTATTCAAAGATACATGAATATTGTATCCGATTCCTCCACACTCGACAACAACATAAGCAGGGGTAGCTTCTACCAATATTCCTTTAATATATTCATACATAATAAACCTGAGTTTAAATTATCCTTCCTTATGGGCGAAACCCTATGATTTCTCGAACTTCTTTTATCGTCTTCCTCGCACTATCTCTTGCTTTCTCTGCTCCCATAGCTGCAATCTTATCCAAATAAACCGGATTTGCCGAGTATTCCAGAATCCGCTCCCGGATCGGAGCGCAAAATTGAACAATATCTTCGGCCAATTGCTTTTTCATATCCCCGTAGCGAATTTCACAAGCATTATACTTATCATTAAAATAGGCATAAGTATCTTTACCGGAAATCACTTCCATTAAAGTGAACAAATTTTGTATTACCTCGGGCTTTGCACTATTAGGTTCAGTCGGCCCGCTATCGGTTACCGCCTTCATCACTTTTTTACGAATTACGGCAGCATCATCAAGCAAGTATATGGCATTACCTTCGGATTTTCCCATTTTCCCAGAACCGTCCAATCCTGGAATCTTCACAGCTTCTTTAGAAAAAGTAAACGAAGCGGGTTCCGGAAAAAACTCCCGACCATACATAGTATTAAATCTCCGGGCAAATTTACGGGCCATCTCCATATTTTGCTCCTGATCTTTACCTACCGGTACTTTATGTGCTTTATGAATAATAATATCAGCAGCCATAAGCGTCGGATAAGTCAATAATCCGGCATTTACGTTATCTGGTTGTTTCCGGGCCTTTTCCTTAAAAGTCGTCGTACGTTCCAATTCTCCCAAATAAGCGTTCATATTCAGGAAAAGATACAGTTCCAAAACTTCCTTTATATCACTTTGAACATAAATCGCTGATTTTTCAGGATCTATCCCACAAGCCAGGTATTCGGCTAAAATCTTTCGGACACTTCCCATGATATCGTCCGGACGAGGATGCGTAGTCAACGAATGCCAATCGGCTATAAAAAAGAAACAATTATACTCATTCTGCATCTGAATAAAACTCTTTACTGCCCCAAAATAGTTTCCTAAATGCAAATTACCCGTAGGTCTAATTCCGCTTACTACTGTTTCCATCGTTAAAAATTTTCAATGTTTACGAATGACAAAGATATATTTTTATTCTTTTAGAACAATATAATCACTATTCTCCCCCTTCTCTTAATACCGAATTGTAAAATTATTTTTTTACGAAAAAACGAAGAAAAAGTTACGTTTAAATCCTTCATTTTATGCTTAAATACTGACTTTTTCAGCACATGCTCCATGTTGTTTTATTCAACTTACTGACTGTCAAAATAAAAAATATTGAAAAAAAAAGCTGTTCTTATGTTGTTTTTTCCTACATTTGAAACGAAAACTCAAATTTAAACTTTAATTTAACATGGAAGGATACGAAAAAAATGAAGGTATGGAAATGAATGATCGGGAAGAGATTTATTCAAAACCAGTGAGAGCAGGGAAAAGGACCTATTTTTTCGATGTAAAAGCGACTCGTAATAATGACTATTATTTAACGATTACCGAGAGTAAGAAAAAATTTGACAAAGAAGGTAATCAAAACTACGAGAAACATAAAATTTTCTTGTATAAAGAAGATTTTGAAAAATTTGCAGAAGGATTGGATGAGGCCGTAGCCTATATTAAAGCGGCTCTAAACGGTGAGTTACCGGAATCTCATCAAGACGGGAGTCATAATTTCGACGACATTGATTTTGACGATCTATCCAAATAAAAAAAAGAGGCTTAGGCCTCTTTTTTTATGGTAATAATCCATATGGTATTTTAGCCAAACCTTCTGCCAATTGGTTTATTCCTTTTTCCAGCTTTCCTTTTAGCATCATTTTCATCACTACATTTAAATCCGCTTCAAAGGTAATCCGCATGCGGGTATCATAAGGTCCATTCTCCAATAATTGAATCCACATACTAAAATCAAAAGGGACACGGCCATCTCCTCCAAATTTAATGAGTTTAGGGCTCTCTCTCTCTACAATCTTCATTCCCATCTCTCCTACACCTTTGATTATGAAAGAACAACTATCTTCCGTCGTACGGATATCTTCAATTTTATCCGAAATAGAAGACATCTGTTCCCCACCCATCTGCCGGGCCATATTAATAATGGTTCCTATTCGATTGAAATCGGCAAGAAAATTATAAACCTTCTCTATTGTACATTCAATTTTCTGAACATCGCTTACAACCTTTGTAGACATAAACAATATTTATTTATAGGTTTCAGGGTTCAATCTCCACTCTTTCAATTTTTCAACCTCATTCGGACGAATATAACCCGTTTTCACGGCCAAATCGATCATCGCCCCATAATTACTCAATGTATCCAAAGCACAATGAGCAGCAGCAAAATTATCTCCCGCTTTCTGAAAACCGTATGTAAAAATGGCAGTCAAACCCAACACTTCACAACCGGCATTCCGTAGTGCTTCCACCGCTTGTAAGCTTGACCCTCCGGTTGAAATCAGGTCTTCAACCACCACCACCTTCTGTCCGGCCTTATATTCCCCCTCAATCAAATTCTCCAATCCGTGATTTTTAGCCGAAGACCTTACGTACACGAATGGTAATCCCAATTCCTGAGCGACCAATGCTCCCTGAGCTATAGCTCCGGTAGCAACACCGGCGATGACTTCCACTTGAGGATATTTGCTCCGAATCAATTCAACGAATTGATCCCGAATATAAGTACGAACTTCCGGGTAAGATAATGTTTTACGATTATCACAATAAATCGGCGATTTCCAGCCGGAAGCCCAAGTAAAAGGGTCAGAAGGTTGTAATTTAATAGCTTTTATTTGCAATAAATGAGAAGCTACCTGTTCAGCTACACTATTCATATCATATTTATTTAGTTATTCATTCTCTTTCAGCGTGCAAAGGTACAAAGTATTTTTTTAAAGCGATCTTTACGACCCGCAGAATTTCAGGATATTCTTTTTCCAGTTTCCCAGGCCCGAATAACTCCACAATTCCCTGTAACCCGGGAGCAATTGAATCTATAAAATGTTGTTTCCCTTCGTGTACCCCCCGCAAACCGAAAGCTCCCATAGCCTGTAAAAGACGTACCAACACGAAATGATAATAAGCCTTACGAAATATCTTCGCTCGCTCTTCACTATAAGTAGATAATTGTAGAATATAATAATCCAACAACTCATTTTTTTGTTCTTCCGGCATCTTCACCACGGCATCATACAGCAAAGAAGCTACATCGTAATGCAACGCTCCCTGACGTCCTCCCTGGTAATCGATAAAATAAACATTATCCCTCAACACCATAATATTTCGCGACTGGAAGTCACGGAACATAAAACAATCGGCCGTTACTGTAACCAAATGTTTCGTCAAACGATCAAAATCGTTCTCCAACTCATCCTCGTCCGCCTCAACCCCGACCAATCGTAAAAAACAATATTTAAAATAATTCAAATCCCAACGAATACAACGCTCGTCAAAGACCGGACGAGGCAAACAGGTCGAATAATCCAATCCTTTTCCCCCTATCCATTGAAAACGCAATAATTCCGTCAAAGACTTCTTATACAATTCCATTGTATGTTCACTCAACCTCTCTCCCTCACGTTCCCGCTCCACGATATCCAATAGCATATCCGTTCCCAGATCTTCCTGTAAATAGAGTTTTCCGTCTTCCGACACTTGATATATCTCAGGTACATGTAATCCCTTTTCCTTAAAATTCCGGGAAAATTCTACAAACAACCGATTTTCCCTCAAATTTTCATGATACACACCGATACAAGAACTCTCTCCATCTTGTATTCGATAATATTTTCTCGCGGAACCGGATAATGGCAAAGCCTTCATTTCCGTCGAAGAATGCCCTGCATAAGATTTAAAAAGAATCTCTAATTGTTCTTCCATAAACTCTATTCGTTATTTACTCCTCACTCTACTTCCATCTCTTTATGATAATCCCAAATACGCGTTACACTGTTTCAAAAAATAGCAATCAATAAACCTCTCCGGACTTGAAACATTAATCTGCACGTCTCCTTTCATTCCATATTCTATTAACGCAAAAATAAGGCAAATCGTCTACAATTCAAACCTTCCTACTCAAAATAAAAATCCTGCCAATCATTATATTAGCAGGATTTTGTGCCCAAGACAAGACTCGAACTTGCACAGCCGAACGGCCACTACCACCTCAAAGTAGCGTGTATACCAATTTCACCACTTGGGCATTTTTTAACGGCGCAAATATATAGTATTTTCTCGTTATCGCAAAACAAATAAGCGGTATTTTAACCCGAATTTCACGAAATAAACAACCAAAGATACACTCAGTTTTTACCGCTTTTTCCAGTAACTAACAGCAAAACAATGCGTTTTATCCAAACTTTCATTTCTCACCTGGTGATACACTTTTACACGATTTTCTTCCTCCTCAACATGACATCCGGCACACACAACACTATCCGGCAACACTTCATGTTCGTAAATAATTTCCAACTCCGTGATCTCGTGGTCCTTCAAGAACTCGTAAGACAAAGAATTAGTAACCCAGCGCACATACGTGGCTTGAGTGACGTGCTTGTTGAAATCGATATTATCGTATGTTGCCGTGAAACGACGGGTGCTTTCGAAGTCTATCGGCATTTTTTTCGTATCCAATTCGAAAGGAATTTCCCGAATACCATCCACGCAGAAAGCGGCGGTCTCCGTCACGCAAGCCGGTAAACGCACGGGACGGCGACGATTTACATCTATCACCATCCACTCTGAAGTAGCCCGCAATAAAACCTCTTCTCCTGCCACCACTCTAAAATCACGAATCGCGAATAAACGATCAATACCCGACGGCCATGTTTCCAATGTCACATTCTCCCCCTGTTCAGGCATCCGGGTAATCAAAATATGCAACTTATGCAGCATCCATGTCAATCCTTGCTCGTTCAACGTGGGCACGTCTATTTTCAGCGCATAAGTCTGCACGTTCGCCACGTCATTAAACAGATCGCACAAGGACTTCATGATCAACCGTCCTTCCAAATCCGTATAATGCCCCCGAATATCTATCTCTTCCGAATATTTTACCATCCCGTTCTAATTTTAGATCCTATCGTTTGAGCGATTTAATGATTTGCGATTACGTGATTTCCACCCACAACCTCACCCCCCTTTTTAATCTCCTAATCATTGAATCGTCAATCACAGAATTTTTAATATCACTTTTATATCACGTTTACTTCCGGTTCTAACCATACTCCAAACTGAAGGAACACGGATTTCTTTATCTCGTTAGCCAAATGTGCAATTTCTATACCAGTTGCCCCACCCATGTTCACTAATACTAACGCCTGTTTTTCATGTACCCCGGCATGACCGACAACTTTTCCCTTCCATCCTGCGGCCTCGATTAACCACCCGGCAGCCAGTTTCACATGGTCATCATCCACGGGATAAACCGGCAGTGCAGGATATTTTTCCTGCAAAGTATCTGCAATAACACGTTCAACCATCGGGTTTTTAAAAAAACTCCCGGCATTAGGCAATACCTTCACGTCCGGCAATTTCGCTTCCCGTATACGAATAATGGCTTGGCGTATCACTTTTAACGAAGGTTCACCCAAACGGATTACTTCATCCTTCACGCTCCCGTAATGCAACTTGAACTCGGGATGTTTCGTCAAACGAAAAGTAACATACGTTACCAGAAAGCGATTCTTCCACTCATGTTTGAAAATAGAATCCCGGTAACCGAAACGACACGTTGCCGCATCAATCGTCACCTTTTCTCCTTTCACGATATCCACGGCTTCCACCCGGTCAATACATTCCCCCGCTTCCGTCCCGTAAGCCCCGATATTCTGCACCGGAGTAGCCCCGACATGCCCGGGGATCAGTGAAAGATTCTCCACCCCTCCATACCCGTGTTCGACAGCCCACGCCACGAAATCATCCCACACGACACCACTTCCTAC
>NZ_UQRQ01000048.1 GCF_900543425.1 uncultured Sanguibacteroides sp.
CAATTTACAATCGTCAATTTACAATTAAAAATCTTATCTTCGTACAAAAATAAACACGTTCAATTATGTTACGACCTATATATTTACAACCGGGAGATAAAGTAGCCCTGATTTCTCCGGCAGGAGTTCCAAAAACAGACAATATAGACCACGCCATAAGCCTATTGCGATCCTGGGAACTTGTTCCGGTTTTAAGCAAACACCTCTATGCCCGATGCGGACAACTTGCCGGAACCGATCAAGAGCGACTGGAAGACCTGCAAGTCATGCTCGATGACGAAGAGATCCGGGCCATCTGGTGTACGACAGGAGGATACGGCACCCTTCGTGTAGTTGAAGAAGCCGATTACTCCACCTTTCAAGGAAATCCCAAATGGATAATCGGAATGGACGATATCACCATTCTACATGCTAAACTCCATTTTTTAGGAATTGAAAGTATACATGCCTTTATGCCCGAAGACTATTTGACGACTTCTGCGGAGGCAATGACACAACTGAGAAATTTCCTGTTCGGAATCATATCCTCTTATTCCATTCCGCCCCATCCGCTAAATCGGATCGGATTCGCGGAAACGGAAATGGTCGGAGGAATGCTAAACTGGGTGCACAGTTTACACAATACCAGCATAGATCACAATACAAAAGGGACCATTCTTTTTATAGAAGAGAAAGGAAATAATATATACGATATTGACCGCAGCATCCAATGTCTGAAATATGCCGGACAATTACAACATCTTCAAGGACTAATCGTCGGAGAATTTGAAGAAAACGGAAATGCTGGACTCAAAGAAGAGGTTTATCACCTTATTCGGAAAGCCGTGGAAGGATACGACTATCCGGTTTGTTTCGAATTTCCTGCAGGACATATCCGGAATAATTTTCCGATTTTATTGGGAGCCAACACCGTACTTTCCGTGAGTCCTGAAAATTGCGAGATTCGCTTCACTTAACCATGAAATTAATTTTAGTAATATTGTTTAGTCTAATGAATACATCTATCTATCCGGCAGACCTGGAAATTTTAAACGATGCCATCGACGCCCGAGTTTCACATAACAATCGTCCGCTAATCGGCATCTCGTCCCATTTTAAGGAAGGTAATTCCTGCATCGATAACACTTACGTACACTCCGTTCTGCTTGCAGGAGGAATCCCTTTATTGATCCCCATGCATACAGACATCGAATCATTGAAAGATCTTGTTTCCCAATTGGACGGGCTTATACTAACCGGCGGAGGGGATATCAATCCGCTATACGCCCGCGAGGAACCGATCCCTGCTTTACAGGAGATGGATGCCTCAAGAGACCAATACGATCTTACACTTGTTAAATTAGCCGCCGACCGAAGAATTCCGGTATTCGGCATATGCCGCGGGCATCAAATCATCAATATAGCCTTCGGGGGGACCAACTATCAGGATATTTATTCCCAATGCCCCGGTAACATCTTAAAGCATAGCCAAAGTTTAAACAGAGAATACGGATCTCACTCCGTAAATATTGAAGAAGGAAGTGTACTTGCCAACATATTTCACAAAAAAAGCGTGATTGTCAACTCCTTTCACCACCAAGCAATAAAGGAGGTAGCCCCCGGTTTTAAGGTAACAGCGACCTCTCCGGACGGAATCATCGAAGCGATGGAGGGAATGCCGGAGTATCCTATATTCAGCGTACAATGGCATCCGGAAAAAATGGCCTCCCTTCCCAACGAACAAATGCTCGGGTTGTTTCGCTATTTCACGAAAGAAGCCAACTTGTTCAAACGGGCAAAAGAGATACACAAAAGAAGTTTTATCATCGACTCTCATTGCGACACACCTATGAAATTTACGGATGATTTCGATTTGGGAAAACGGACCTCCTTTACAAAAGTCGATCTTCCCAAAATGCAAGAGGGAATGGTTGATGCCGTGTTTATGGTAGCCTACCTGAAACAGGAGGAACGAGACGAAACAGCCTCTCAGGCTGCCACCCAAAAGGCAATTGACATCCTTTACAAGATTTCCGAACAGGTGGAACGTAACGCCGACCAAGTCGGCTTAGCCTACACGTTAGATGACCTCATCCAACTAAAAAACGAAGGGAAGAAAGCCATCTTTTTAGGTATCGAGAACGGTTATGCCATCGGAAAGGAGATTCGGAATCTAACTCTTTTCAAACAAATGGGAGTATCTTATATTACTTTATGCCATAACGGAAGTAACGATATTTGCGATTCCGCCAAAGGAGAAACGGAACACAACGGGCTAAGCGAGTTCGGGAAAGAGGTAGTTCGAGAAATGAATCGTTTGGGAATTATGGTCGACATTTCCCATACCAGCGAGAAAACGGTTTACGATGTTTTGGAAACAAGCAAAGTTCCCATCATTGCCTCCCACTCTTCCGCTAAAGCCCTTTGCGATCATCCTCGCAATTTGACGGACGACCAGATGAAAGCGATTGCGGCAAAAGGAGGTGTTATACAAGTATGTTTATACAATTGGTTTATCAGTAAACAACCGAACCCGAGCGTTTTGGACGCCATCAACCACATCAATCATATCGTTCGCCTCGTGGGAATAGACCACGTGGGTATCGGAACGGACTTTGACGGTGACGATACGGAAAAACTAAAGGGTTGTAAGGCTTCCAACGAATTGATTACACTAACGGTAGAATTACTTCGCCAAGGATATACTCCGGAAGAGTTGGACAAACTATGGGGAGACAATCTATTACGGGTTTTAAATCAGGTACAACAATATCAGGAATAAACTCTCGATAAAAACAAAACAATAGAAAAAGTGACATTATCCCGTATACAAGAAAAATTAAGTCAAGCCCTTCCCGGCGAAAAAGCACATGTTCGCATGGCTCCCTATCCCAAATTTATCGAAGGGATCGACGGAACACATACGACACCTCCGATTAAAAGTGCCGTCATGATATTACTGGTACCTTATCGGGACGAGTGGGCCATTCCATTTATCAAACGAGGAGAAGCCGGGAAATACCATGGAGGACAAATGGCTCTTCCCGGGGGCAAAAGCGAAGAGAAAGATATCAACAGTCGCAGTACTGCACTCCGGGAATGCCAGGAAGAGATCGGTGTTTCCCCGGAAGACGTTACGATCATGGGAAGATTAAGTGACGTTTATATCCCATTGAGTAATTTTAATATTACACCGTTTGTTGGAACCACGCCGAAAATACCTAATTTTGTACTCTCGAAAAATGAAGTGGAAGAAGTGATTCTCGTCCCGTTAAGTGAATTATTTGACGATAAAAACAAAACTTCTCTCTCTTTTTTCCGGTACGATCATGAAATTATAGCTCCCGGTTATAGAGTCAGGGAACATTTTATATGGGGAGCGACAGCCATGATGATTGCCGAATTGGAATATTTGCTGAAAGACGATGCAAAACCGTTTAATAAGGATGAAGAATAAGATCTACTGTTGGATAATATTATTAGGATGTACGGGATGCCATTTAGATCTCTCTTCCTATAAAAGCTATCACACGTTATCAAAAGAGACATGGATACGGGATAGTGTTATCACGTTTAAAACAAAAGATCTGCTCCCCGGAACATATCAACTGAAAATCGGGCTTCGTCACACGACGGATTATATGTACGCCAATTTAAGGTGTTTCTTATCCATCAATCGTAACAATCAATTCATCAAAATAGATACGATTAACTTGATCTTGGCCGATGAAAACGGAGATTGGCTGGGAGACGGGATGAAAGGATTGAAAACAATTATTCAGCCCGTTGGAAAAATAATCCCATCCGATTCATGCAGTAGTTACACCTTCTATTTGTGGCATACCATGCAGAACAAAGAGTTAAAAGGAATAAAAAATATAGGAGTCGAGTTAGAGCCCTCCGACAAACCAAAAGAGTAATTTTTCAAATAAACATACATGGGAAAAAACAAATTAGCCAAATTTGCTGAAATGGAGACGTTGAAAAATGTTTTCCAGCCTACCCGCGAAGAGGTTTTTCGTACCGATTATATTCTCAAAGGGAAATGGAATGAAAAAATTTTCGGCAACGACCATCCTATCGTGTTAGAAGTAGGCTGCGGAAAAGGAGAGTATACGGTAGGCCTGGCCCGGTTGTATCCCGAAAAAAATTTTATCGGTTTGGATATAAAAGGAGCCCGAATGTGGACCGGAGCCAAAGCGGCTCAGGAGCAACAATTGAATAATGTAGCTTTTCTCCGTACGCACGCCGAAATGTTGGAGTCCATTTTCGCCCCGGACGAAATTTCGGAAATCTGGATTACCTTTCCCGATCCACAAATGGCTAAAGCAAGAAAACGATTAACCGGAATCCGCTTTTTGGCACTATACCAAAAAATGTTGAAACCCAATGGAATTATCCATTTAAAAACAGATAGTCCTTTTCTATACCGCTATACGGACGAGGTGGTCCGGGTAAATCATCTGCCCAATTTTGTTAGCACGGATGATCTGTATCATTCCAACTACAACGACAGAATACTGAGCATCAAAACTTTTTACGAGCAACAATGGCTCTCTCGCGGCAAAACGATAAAATACCTACAATTCTCATTAAATCATGTCACGGAATGGATAGAGCCCGATATCGAACTGGAAAAAGACGATTACCATAGCGAAGCCCGGTTTATGAATAAAAAAGTCAACCCGTGACAGGAGGGACATTTTAATCCTGTTTTTAATCAACATCATATGGGAAAAAGAGTTTTAATGGCCATGAGCGGAGGGATAGACAGTACTGTCGGAGCCATGCTGTTACAAGAACAAGGATATGAACTGGTCGGAGTAACCTACCGGGTTTACGATCAGATCGCACAAGGATGCCTGGAAAAAGAAAAAGGGTGTTGTAGTGTTAACGCTCTTTTTGAAGCCAAGAATATGGCCCGGAAATTAGGGTTCGAACATCATATTTTGGATATTCGAAAAGAATTCGACTCTTTAGTCATTCGGAATTTCATCGATGAATATTTACACGGCCGTACACCTAACCCCTGTGTTCTATGTAATTCCACTATAAAATGGGGAAAGCTGATGGAAATGGCCGACTCTCTCGGTTGCGACTATATTGCAACCGGACACTACGCACGTATCGGACGTGAAAACGGACGCTATTTTCTCCGGAAAGGTATAGATGAAAGCAAAGACCAAACCTACTTTCTATGGACTCTCACGCAGGAAAACCTATCCCGGACAATCTTCCCGTTAGGAGAACTGACCAAACCCGAAGTTCGTCGGATAGCCTTAGAGCGGGGATACGAACAGCTCTCTAAAAAAAGCGAAAGCCAGGAGATTTGTTTTATCCCGAATAACGACTACCGCACCTTCTTAGCCGAACAGGTGGAAAATTTTGCAGAAGAATACGGCCCGGGGCTTTTCGTCGATACCTCCGGTAAAAAATTGGGAGAACACAAAGGATTTCCCAACTATACCATCGGGCAACGAAAGGGATTAGGAATCGCCTTGGGACACCCCATGTTTGTCGTTTCCATCAATGCCGAAAAAAATGAAGTCGTTTTAGGAACCAAAGAAGAACTACAAGGAAAAGAGTTCTATATAAAAGACGTGAACTTAATGAAATATCCTTCGCTTCCCTCAGGTTTCGACGTCGTAGCCAAAGTTCGTTATCGCAACCAGGGAGCTATCGCTTCCGTCTATCCGGAAGATAAACAGTTCCGTATCGTCTTCCACGAAGGTATGGACTCCATCACCCCCGGACAAAGCGCCGTCCTTTATGAAGGAACGGATGTCGTCGGAGGAGGAATTATTCGACTGAGATGAAGATTGTGGATTTTAAATTGACGATTT
>NZ_UQRQ01000049.1 GCF_900543425.1 uncultured Sanguibacteroides sp.
GAATTGCATTGATGGTGGCATTGTCAGGTGTTGGTAGTGCTTATGGTGTTACAATTTGCGGTAATGCTGCCGTGGGAGCTTTAAAGAAGAACCCGACGGCTTCCGGTCAATATATCGGTCTGTCCGCTTTACCTTCTTCTCAGGGATTGTACGGATTCGTGGGATACTTCCTGTTGAGTAGCCATTTGAATCCTGCCATGGACTGGGGAGTTGCCTCTGCTATTTTCGGAGCAGGTATAGGTCTTGGATTAGTAGCTTTCTTCTCTGCTATTCGCCAGGCGCAAGTTTGTGCAAACGGTATTATCGCTATCGGTAGCGGATACAATGTGTTCGGAACGACGATGGTATTGGCCGTATTCCCCGAGTTGTATGCCATCTTGGGATTGTTGGTATTGATCCTGATTTCCGGTTTGATTCCCGCTTAAATTATAGTGTAAAATGAATCGATAAGACCGTTTGAATTTTTCAAACGGTCTTGTTGTTTTATAATATATACTTGTTTTATATTAGGATATTCCGTCTTACTTCTTTTTGAGGATGAGAGGTTTGATAAAGGTTATAGTGGAAAGTGAAACCGGTGAAATGGGAGGCATCTGTTTCTTGCGTGTTAATATTGTTGTAATAATCGGTAAAAAGCTTACATTTGCGTGTATATAATATAATAATTTGTTATAAACATGGCATAATGGAAGAACTTTTTGATAGCCAAACTTTCGAAAAGCTATTTAATAAGCATTTTTCCAACCTTACCGGTTTTGTGTATAATTACGTGAGGGATGAGGAGATAGCGAAAGATATCGTACATGATGCTTTTTTACTATTATGGGATAATCGGAAACATTTGAATCCGGTATATCCTGTAAAATCTTACCTGTTTGCTTTAGCTCAAAACAGAGCACTGAATTATTTAAGGCACCTGGGCGTGGTTAAAACGAACGAGCATGAATTGAGTATGTTATTTCATTCGGCAGCAGAGGAGTTGGATGAATATGAGAAACGCCTTGTTCGCTTGGAAAAGCAATTGTATTTATTACCCGCAAAACAACATGATGTATTGACCAAATGTGTGGTGGAAGGGAAGAGATACAAAGAGGTTGCGGAAGAACTCGGAGTTACCGGGGACATCTTTTGCTCGTTCACGGAATGCAGGATGATAATGTTCATCCGGCTCATGCGATGCGGATGGTACAATCTTTAATAGATGCCGGAAGAAACTTTGACATGCTGATTCTCCCTCGAAGCGGACATGCAATAGATGGGAGAGAGAACCGATTGTTGGAACATAAGATGCGGGGATATTTTGCCAAATATCTGTTAAACGATTTTTCAGGCGATATGTATATTGATATAGAAGAGCGTAAATAGACCGAAAGGTAAATTCGGTTAAGATTTTGTATCATTATCATTCTTTACGGCAGGGAGAAATTTTGTTCTCCCTGTTTTTTTAGCCGGAAGAATGGGAGAAAAAGTAAAATGTTGTACATTCGTAACCTAAACAAAATGAATTATGTTGACATTATTGATCATTATTGCCACGGTGGTGGTTTCGATGGCTTGTTTTAATAACCATCAACTGTTTGATAAATTGGCCTTTTCTGCTTATCGGGTGGTGAGAGCTAAAGAGTGGTATCGTCTGATCACACACGGTTTTGTGCATGCCGATTGGGTACACCTGTTCGTGAATATGTTTACTTTTTATTCTTTCGGTTCTTATTTGGAACAATGGTTTGCGGTAAACGGTTTCGGTTCGATAAGCTATCTGTTGCTTTATTTCGGGGGAATGATTGCTGCTTCTGTTTATGACTTGTTCAAGTATAATAAAAATCCGTATTATTCTTCTATCGGGGCATCGGGTGCGGTTTCCGCTGTTCTTTTTGCGGCTATATTCCTAAATCCTTGGGATAAGATCTATTTCTTTGCTATTTTACCTATTCCCGGAATATTATTCGGTTTCCTCTATCTTTTTTATTGCCAGTATATGGCGAAGCGGGATAGTGATAATATAAATCACAATGCTCACTTTTACGGGGCTGTTTATGGTTTTATCTTTCCGATCCTGGTAGAACCTGCTTTGTGGCATCAGTTCGTGCAAAACCTTTTGGGTCGTTGAGTTTTATTTTTTAACCCATCGGTTGAGGTAAGGGATTTGTTTGAGCGGTAAATCCTTTTTTATCACGTATAAAATGTATAAGACAAGAAGGATCGTCCGGAAACTAAGGCGTAAAATCTGATTTTCAATGGGAATCCACAGAGCGATAACGTATAGAACCAAGGCTAACAGAAAGTATTTCCCGATTCCTTTTAAATCGTACCGGATCGGATAATAGTGTTGTCCGATAAACCAGGAAGCGATCATCATTGCAAAATAGCAGGTGAAGGCAGCCCAGGCACAGGCTATATAGCCGTAGCGGGGGACAAAGGCTATATTGACGGCCAAAGTAATGGCTAAACCGAAAAGAGAAAAATAAGCTCCCCATTGGGTTTTATCCGTCAATTTATACCAGAGAGAGAGGTTGAAGAATATACCGAAAAAGAGTTCCGCGATCATTACGATAGGAACAACTTGTAAACCTGAGAAATAGTTCGGATCGATAAAGTAACGGAGTATTTCCAGGTAGAACATCACTCCTAAGAATATGAAAAGCCCAAAAATGATAAAATATTTCATGGCCTCGGCATAAGCTACCCGTTTATCTTCTCCTTTGTTTTGGGCAAAAATAAACGGTTCGTAAGCGTACCGGAAAGCCTGTGTGAACATCACCATGACGATGGCTATTTTGTAGTTGGCCCCGTATATTCCTAATCCGCTTTTGGCTGCAACGGGATCAGAAATCAACATGGGATATAGGATTTTATCGAGGGTCTGGTTCATGATTCCGGCAACACCTAAGATAAGTAGAGGGAAAGAGTAACGTAAAATTCGCTTTAATAGATCCGGGCGGAAACGCCAGGGGATACGTACAATCTCGGGAGCGAGAGCTAAAAGGACAATGAATGTACCTAATAGATTGGATATTAATATATAGCCTACGCCATAGGTCGGGTCGTAGAACCAGTTGATCCATTCCGGGACATGTTTCCATATCCAAGGACATACGACAAGGAAAAACAGGTTGAGGATGATATTTAAAGCGATAAACAGAAGTTTCAGGGCGGCAAAGCGTATCGGGCGTTTCAAATAGCGTAGATAGGCAAAGGGGAGTGCGCAAAAAGCATCCATGGCAATGATGGCAGCCGTAATCAAAATGTACTCCGGATGTTCCGATAATTTAAGAAGCCTGCTAATAGGGGATTGAAACAAAAAGACAAGTCCCATAAAAATAGCGGAAGTCGTGGCTAAAGAGAAAAGGCAAGTTGAATAAACCGTTTTGGGATCTTCTTCTGTGCCGTCGTTGGCAAAACGAAAAAAACCGGTTTCCAGACCGTAGATCAAAATGACCAGTAGCAACGCCATCCACGCGTAAAGATTGGTTACGTCTCCGAATTCTCCGGTTGCTAATTTGTACGTGTAAAGCGGTACCAGACACCAATTCAGAAATCTTCCGATAATACTGCTCATTCCGTAGATCGCCGTATCTTTTGCTAAGCTTTTTATTCCTGTCATGTTCTTTGTTTTACAACAGATTGTCTTTTGGTATATGTTATCAGACTCGGCAAAGATATTAAAAATGACGGAAAAGAATGGAAATATTTTGGAAAGTCCGTAGAGCCAAAGTTCATAAAGATGAAGTCATAAAATCGTAAGTCTACTTCCAATTTCCTAATCCGTCTAATTGTAAATTAATTTTTGATTTACGATTTATGATTAAGATTCTGATCTTACCTTCTTCAAATCGTCAATCTACAATCCGAAATCGTCAATCTTTTTAATCTCTTAATCCCCAATCACTCAATCACTGAATCCTT
>NZ_UQRQ01000050.1 GCF_900543425.1 uncultured Sanguibacteroides sp.
TTTTTGATGGTAGGCAATGCCCGTACCCGCATCTTCAGTTGCTTATCCAGCCCCTGAAGCGAAGTCTTATTGTATTGAAATTTTATTGCCACCTTTCAAAATATTAAATTCAGATTTTTATTCTATTATGATTCTGTGATTTGATGATTTAGCGATTCAGTGATTATTGATTCATTCCAGCATTTTTAGTCCGAATAGAAACGACCACCATCGAAATGATCTCATTAACCTCTGCTTTCAAGGCAACTAATTCCATAGCAGGTAATAATTCAGATTCTTCAATTATTTCAAGCCAATATGCCGTTTCATCCGCTTCCTCCTCTACTATCCTCATTTTATTAATAAAATCCTTATCGGATTTAGCTCGACAAACCGCTCGATAGTTAGCACCAACCGATAAAGCAGAACGTAAAATTTGATCTTTTACAATCCATGCCAAACGTGTTTCCGGAAATTTCTCAACCATCCGAATCACCTCTAAGCCCAATCGTTTGGTTCTATGTTTAAACTCTATCTGATTCATAATTGTTAAATCTCTCAATCACCTAATCTCTTAATCACTCAATCACTTAATCTCCTAATCCTTATAATTTCCGAATTCATTCACGATTTCAGCCTTGATTCCCAACTCGGAGCGGTTGAAATACTTCCGGAACAATGTCCAGGCAGTATCCAACATCTGGTCGGTGGAAATATTGACGTCAATTGCCAACAAATCGTTCGAATATTCTTTCGCGAAATCGAGGGTCCGACGATCGTAATCGGTCAAATCGAATCCGTTCTCCATCTTAGTCCGGGCATTAGCAGCATCGGCATAAAGACGAATAGCGGCGTTCATTACTTGCGGATGATCCTTACGGGTTTTCTTTCCGATTACCAACTGTTTCAGTCGAGACAAACTCCGGAATGGATCGACGATAACCTTACCGATCTCCGTATCTTTACGCAAGAACAATTGTCCCTCCGTAATATATCCGGTATTATCCGGGATGGCATGCGTAATATCACCTCCGGAAAGAGTGGTTACCGCAATAATCGTAATAGAACCTCCTGCCGGGAATTGTACGGCCTTCTCGTAAATCTTCGCCAAATCGGAATAAAGCGAACCGGGCATCGAGTCTTTGGAAGGAATCTGATCCATACGGTTAGACACGATACTCAAGGCATCCGCGTATAGGGTCATATCCGTCAACAATACCAATACTTTCTCATTCCTATCCACGGCAAAATATTCGGCCGCAGTCAACGCCATATCCGGCACCAACAATCGCTCCACGGGAGGAGCCTCCGTCGTATTCACAAAGCTGACGATACGATCCAAGACACCGGCATTGTCAAACAGATTTTTAAAATACAGGTAATCATCGTTAGTCAACCCCATTCCCCCTAAAATAATCCGGTCAGCCTGCGCCCGTAAAGCCACATTAGCCATTACCTGATTATAAGGTTGATCCGGGTCTGCAAAGAACGGAATTTTCTGCCCCGACACCAAGGTGTTGTTTAAGTCAATACCCGCGATACCTGTGGCAATCAATTCGGAAGGTTGTTTCCGGCGCACCGGATTCACGGAAGGACCGCCAATTTCACGCTCGTCTCCGTCGATGGCCGGTCCCCCGTCGATCGGATCTCCAAAAGCATTGAAAAAACGACCGCATAGGTCTTCTCCTACTCTTAAAGTGGGAGCCTTTCCGAGAAATGTCACTTCTGCATTTGTCGGAATCCCTTCTGTTCCGGAGAACACCTGAAGGGTTATATCATCCCCCCAGATTTTCACGACCTGGGCCAAACGACCGTTCACAATAGCCAGTTCGTCATTTCCGACGCCCTGAGCTTTTAATGAACACGTAGCTTTCGTGATCTGGGTGATTTTCGTGTAAACTTTTTGAAAAGCAACTGACATAATCAAATTTTAAATTTTATAACCTAACGATTCTGTGATTCATTTTTGATTTACAATTTATGATTTATGATTAAGCTCAAATGCTTCAATAAAACGAATACCATTCAAATACTCACCCAATCGTAAATCTAAAATCTGCAATCTAAAATTTTTTAATCATTTCTTTTTTCTCTCATTAATAATTTCGTTGACTTCAGCCTCGTATTTCTTAAAGTGTTCAGACTGGAACTCGGAATAGTTCATCTGTTTGAAACCGTTGATAATACGTTTGAAATAAGGATTGACCTGCTCGAACGAATCAAAATCGAAATCGGCACGCACAACAGACAAAACAGCAGCAAGCATATATTTCTGACGTTCCATAGAGGTCGAGCCATCGATATTATCAAACGCATCCTGTTGCAAAATAACAAAGTCTATCAATTCCGATTTCCAATAAATCAAATGATACTCCAAGGGCACACCGTCATCTCCCAAAATATCGATTTGTTCGGCAGTTTCCCTTCCCCGAACCAACATATTCCGCGCTTCGTTCACATCGGCAATCCAATGGTCCGAAATATTCTTTTTGGCGAACTCCACGAATTCCGGATACTCTAAGTATTTGGAATAGGATTCCAGCGTATCGATGGCCGGATAACGCTTAGCATCTGCACGAGCCTGTGAAAGAGCGTAAAAACAACGAGCCACTTTTTTAGTAGACTCCGTTACCGGCTCCTTTAAGTTACCTCCCGCGGGAGATACCGTACCGATAAAAGTAACAGAACCGGTTTTTCCATTATTCAGGTAAACCATACCGGCACGGGCATAGAAGTTTGAAATGATAGCGGATAAGTCCATCGGGAAAGCGTCCTGTCCCGGGAGCTCCTCCATACGATTGGACATCTCACGCAAAGCCTGAGCCCAACGAGAAGTAGAGTCCGCCAACAAAAGAACTTTCATTCCCATGGAACGATAATATTCTCCAATAGTCATAGCCGTGTAAACCGATGCTTCGCGGGCAGCCACGGGCATATTCGAGGTATTAGCAATAATGGTTGTTCTTTCGTACAACTTACGTCCTGAACGAGGGTCTTCCAACTCGGGAAATTCCGTAAAAATTTCTACAACCTCATTAGCCCGTTCTCCACAAGCAGCCATGATAATGATATCGGCATCGGCAAAACGGGAAAGAGCATGCTGCAACACCGTTTTACCCGTACCGAACGGACCAGGAATAAAACCGGTTCCCCCTTCCAGAATCGGATTCATCGTGTCGATTACCCGAACACCCGTTTCCATCTGACGGAAAGGACGCGGCTTGTCTACATAATTCCTCACGGCGACCTTTACCGGCCACTTTTGAGTCATCGTCAACGGAAACTCTTTACCGTTTTCGTCTTTTACTATGGCAATCGTATCTTCAATCGTATACTCTCCGGTTTCAGCAACAGAAACGATAGTGTATTCACCTTGCATCTTAAAGGGAACCATGATCTTATGGTCCAACCAATTCTCTTTCACGTTTCCCAACCAGTCTCCGGCTTTTACCTTATCTCCCGGTTTAGCCAGAGGAGTAAAGCTCCATTTTTTATCAGCTTCCAGCGGATTCGTATATTCCCCCCGTTTCAGAAAAACTCCTGTCATCTTATCCAGGTCATTCTGCAAACCGTCGAAGTTCTTCGATAGCAATCCCGGCCCCAGGGTTACTTCCAACATATGGTTTTCAAATTCTACTAAAGTACCGGGTTTCAAACCACGCGTACTTTCAAATACCTGCACATAAGCAAGATCTCCAACTACCTTGATAACCTCCGCCATCAGCCTCTCGTTACCCATCAGAATGAAGCAAATCTCATTCTGGGAAACCGGACCTTCGGTACGCACAAGTACAAGGTTGGAAATAATACTATGAACTTTTCCTTGTGT